>NZ_JARNTV010000070.1 GCF_029433115.1 Sphingomonas sp. AOB5
CGCTGGTCAGGAAGCGCCGCTCGACGCCCTCTCCGCGCCGCGCCGCGACCACGCGCCAGCCTGCACCCGCCGCAGCCGAGGCAAGTTCGTCGCGCTGCCGGAAGGACAGCACGAAGACGGGCGCATCGGCGGGAGTCGCAGGTTCGGTTTCGGTCACTCTGTTACGCTTCCCCGCTCTGCGCCGGCTTGTCGAGGCTTGTTTGCCCCGATGTTAGCGCTTACGCCACCCTCATGGCCTGCGAGCCCTCCTTGAAAGCGCCCGGCCTGGTGGATGGGCAAGGCCGCGCGATCCGCTATCTGCGCATCTCGGTCACCGACCGGTGCGACCTGCGCTGCCGCTATTGCATGTCCGAGGCGATGACCTTCCTGCCGCGCGAGGCGGTGCTGAGCCTCGAGGAAATCGCACTGATCGCCGAGCGCTTCATCGCCAGCGGCGTGCGCAAGATCCGCCTGACCGGGGGCGAGCCGCTGGTCCGCCGCGACATGATCGATCTCGTCCGCCGCCTTGGCCGTCAGGTCGGAACCGGTCTCGACGAACTGACGCTGACCACCAACGGCACGCAACTCGCCAAGCATGCCGAGGCGCTGCACGATGCGGGTGTTCGCCGGGTCAATGTCAGCATGGACAGCCGCGATTCCGGCACGTTCCGCTACATCACCCGCCATGGCGATGTGGCGCAGGTGCTGGACGGCATCGCCGCCGCGAAGGCCGTGGGCCTTGCGGTCAAGATCAACATGGTCGCGCTGAAGGGGCTGAACGAGGACGAGATCGCGCCGATGCTCGATTGGTGCGTGGATCAGGGCCATGACCTGACCCTGATCGAGACCATGCCGCTCGGCCTGATCGACGAGGATCGCGCCGATCGCTTCCTGCCGCTGACGCAGGTGATGAGCGCGCTGAAAGGCCGGTTCGACCTGTCGTTCGACAGCCACACCAGCGGCGGCCCGGCACGCTATTGGCGCGTCGGTGGCACCGGCACCCGGCTGGGCCTGATCTCGCCGCTCACCAACAATTTCTGCGCGACGTGCAACCGCGTCCGCCTCTCGACCGACGGCAAGCTCCACATGTGCCTTGGCCATGAGGATTCGGTCGATCTCAAGGCGGCGATCCGCTCCGGCGGCCTCGCCGAAGTCGATGCCCGCATCGCCGAAGCCTTGGTCCGTAAACCCGCGCGCCATGATTTCGACGTCTCGCCCGGCGCCGCACCCGCGGTCGCCCGTCATATGAGCGTGACCGGCGGATGAGCCTCGCCATCGGAATTGTCGCATCACCCACCCCGCCGGCCCAGGCCGCGGAGGACGAACTGCGCCAGGCCTATGACTGGGTGCCGTTCGAACAGGCCGATGTCGTGGTCGCGCTGGGCGGCGACGGCTTCATGCTGCAGACGCTGCACCACATGCTGGAGGCGCGGCGGATCGTGCCCGTGTTCGGAATGAATCTGGGCACGGTCGGCTTCCTGATGAACGAATGGCGGCTTGAGGGATTGGCCGACCGGCTGGCCCGCGCCAAGCCGTTCAAGGTCTCGCCGCTGCGCATGCATGCGGTGACGATCCATGGCGAGCAGATCGAGCTGCCCGCGATCAACGAAGTGTCGTTCCTCCGCGAGACGCGCCAGACCGCCAAGCTGGAAGTCACCGTCAACGATCGCATCGTCCTGCCCGAGCTGGTGTGCGATGGCCTGTTGGTCGCCACGCCCGCCGGATCGACGGCGTACAACCTCTCGGTCCAAGGTCCGATCCTGCCGCTGGGTTCGGGCATGCTGGCGATGACTCCGATCAGCCCGTTCCGCCCTCGGCGCTGGAGCGGCGCGATCCTGCCCGAAAAGGCGCGGATCGGCATCCGCGTGCTGGAAGCCGACAAGCGCCCGGTCAGCGCAGTGGGCGATCAGCGCGAGGTGCGCGAGGTCTCCACCGTCGAGATCGCGATCGATCCGATGCGCGACCTGACCCTGTTGTTCGACCCCGAACACGCGCTGGACGACCGCATCACCATGGAGCAGTTCGTCGCCTGACGGCGAGGACGAACGGCATGTCGCCTGGCGGCGAAGGGGGAACAATTCGCCGCCTGAACACGCTTTGTCACTTAGGCGCTTGCATCCTGAAAATCCGGGCCTATAGACGCCCCCTCACGGCTATTCCCTGATAGCTCAGCGGTAGAGCTCTCGACTGTTAATCGAGCGGCCGTAGGTTCGAATCCTACTCAGGGAGCCAGCCGGCACGGCGCATATGGCCGGGCCGGGCACCCGCAAATTCACACTGATTCGGATTCGAAGCCTCTTGGCTGCGAAGTCGCGCCCGATATGGTCGGGCGGCCTGTGACCGACCTATGGTTTCCGGGGCATTCGCATAGCTGAGGGGGACAGCCTTGACGATGATGACTTTGCCGGCGCTGTACGATCTGGCCGACGCCGCAGCCGGGCGCCAGCAATCGCGCTATCTATGGCTCGTACGGTCCGAATATCTGGCGCTCATTGCCGTATCGGTCATGAGCGTGAACATGGTGCCGGACGTCTGCTACATCATCGTCTATGGCGCGTTGCTGGCGATCGCGCTGGGGATATTGATCTTCCGCTCGATCACCAAGCCCGAGCGGCAATGGTATCAGGCCCGCGCGCTGGCGGAGTCGGTGAAGACCGTTGCCTGGAAGTACGCGATGGCTGCGACCCCATTCCAGAACAGCGACGCGCTCGTTCACCTTCGCAAGATGCTGAGGGACTTGCTGGACGCCAACGCGGAACTGGGCCGTCAATTCACGGGCCCATCGGTTACCGGCACCCAGGTGACGGCCGGGATGGAGGACATCCGCAAGTTGCCCGAAAACGATCGCCTGAAAGCCTATATGGACCAGCGCATCGACGACCAGCGCAACTGGTACGCCAAGAAGGCGGAAACGAACGGAGCATGGGGCTTTTGGATGTCGATCGGGCTGGGGGCGGTCTATCTGGCCACCTTCCTTGTCTTCATGGTGCGCGTCTTTCATCCGGACTGGATCTATGCCCATCCCGATCCGCTGATCCTGCTGGCCGCGTCGTTGCTGGGATGGATCCAGATCAAACGCTATAATGAGCTGGCGGCATCCTATAAGCTGACCGCAGTCGAGATCGGGGTCCTGATCGCCGGCGCGCAGGCTGCGGTGGGCAGTACCGGGCTGTCGCAGTTCATCGACGACGCCGAGGAGGCATTCTCGCGCGAGCATACCCAGTGGCTGGCAAGGCGATCGGTCGCATAGCAGCGTAGGATATTGCGAGTCCGCCCCGCCCCTGCGATGTTCGCGGGCATGAGCGATCTCGACGCCTTTATCACCGGCCTGCCCAAGGCCGAGCTTCACCTCCATATCGAGGGGAGCCTCGAACCCGAGCAGATGTTCGAATTCGCCCGGCGCAACGCGGTGGAAATTCCGTTCGCATCGGTCGAGGAAGTGCGCGCGGCGTATGAATTCTCGAACCTGCAGGACTTTCTCGACATCTATTATGCCGGCGCCAATGTGCTGCGCACCGAGGAGGATTTCCGCGACCTCGCGATGGCCTATTTCGATCGCGCGGCGGCGGACGGCGTCGTCCATGCCGAGATCTTCTTCGATCCGCAGACCCACACCGCGCGCGGTATTCCCTTCGGCGTGGTCGCCAACGGCCTGCTGGCGGGCATGGCGGATGCCGAAGCGAAGCATGGGCTTACGTCCAAGCTGATCCTCTGCTTCCTGCGCCATCTCGACGAAGCCGATGCGTTCCGCACGCTGGAGCAGGCCCAGCCCTGGATCGACCAGATCGAAGGCGTCGGGCTCGATTCGTCCGAAGTCGGTCATCCGCCATCCAAGTTCGAGCGCGTCTTCGCCGCCGCCGCCGCGATGGGGCTGAAGCGTGTCGCCCATGCCGGGGAGGAAGGCCCGCCGGAATATGTCCATGAGGCGCTGGACCTGCTCCGCATCGACCGGCTCGACCATGGCAATCGTTCGCTGGAGGACCCCGCGCTCGTCGCCCGGCTCGCCCGCGAGGCGATGACGCTCACCGTCTGCCCGCTGTCCAACGTGAAGCTGTGCAACGTCGAATCGATCGACACCCATCCGATCGACCGCATGCTGAAGCTGGGCCTGCGCGCCACGATCAATTCGGACGATCCCTCCTATTTCGGCGGCTATGTCGGCGACAATTACCGCGCGGTCGCCGCGGGACGGGGCCTGAGCCGCGACGATCTGGTCACGCTGGCGCGCAACAGCTTCCTCGGTTCCTTCCTTCCCGACGATGCCGTGGCGGCACACCTCGCCCGGCTCGACGCCTATGCAGCGGCGAACTGACATGGAAATCACCTTCACCCCCTTCACTCATGCCGAGATGGTCGAGGGTATCCAGGCGGTCGCCGCTGCGATGGATGCCGAAGGCTGGCGCCCCTCGCTGCTGGTCGGCGTCGGACGTGGCGGGCTGACCCCGGCGGTCTATCTCTCGCACCGCATGGGGCTTCAGCTCGTCTCGATCGATCACAGCGCGAAGATCGCGCCGTTCGGGCAGGAGCTGGTGTCGGTGCTGGCGCAGCGCACGCGCGACGGCGATCACCTGCTGTTCGTCGAGGACATAAACGACAGCGGCAAGACCATCGGCGAGATCCGCACCGCACTGGCCGGCGAAGGCGCGGACATGAGCCAGATCCGCTTCGCCGTGCTGCTCAACAATACCCGTTCGTCTCAGGGGATCGACTATCGCTTCCGGGACATCGATCGTGCCGTGACGAAAGACTGGTTCATCTTCCCCTGGGAAGCGATGGCGCCGGATTCGGTGCTGGCGGCGGAAGCGATGGAAGTGCCCGAGCGGCTCGCCTGAACATCCGTTCAGCCCCGGTCAATCGTGGATGTGCAACGGCTCGCCGTTGCCGCCGGTGGAAACAATGCCCTTGCGGCGCGTTCGGTTCGCCAGAGTACGGAGAGAAAATATGTCCGGGAAAATCCTGAAACGTCCGCGCGTTAGAGCGCTCGCAGCAGCGCTGGCCGCGGGCATCGCGGTCGCATCCTGCGCCTATCCCACGCCGTACCAGCCTGCCGGCACCGCCAGCGACCGCAACGGCTATTCGGATCAGCAGATCGAGAATGACCGCTTCCAGGTCAATTTCGCGGGCAACAGCCTGACCTCGCGCGAAACCGTCGAGCGTTACCTGCTGTACCGTTCGGCCGAACTGACGCTGCAAAAGGGCTTCGATCACTTCATTCTGGTCAGCCGCGACACCGAAACGCGCACCACCACCACGGTCGACCGCAGTTGGGGCAATCCCGGCCCATGGGGCTATTGGCGCCCGTCCTGGCGCTGGTACCGTCCGCGCTATGGCTGGCGCAGCTGGGATCCCTTCTATGACGATCCCTTCATGCGCGATTTCGACGTGCGCACGATCAACCAGTATCAGGCGACTGCCGAGATCGTCGTGGGCCGCGGCCCGAAGCCCGGCAGCAATGTCCGCGCATTCGACGCCCGCGAGGTGATCGACCGCCTCGGCCCCTCGATCGAACTGCCCAAGGCACGCTGACGCTCCGGCAGGCATGACCAACAAAAAAGGGGAGGGTTCGCACCCTCCCCTTTTTCTTGGGTTGTCGCCCCGCCTTACGCGCCGGTCAGCGCGCCGTGGCAGTGCTTGTATTTGCGGCCCGAGCCGCACGGGCACGGCTCGTTGCGGCTGACGCGGCCTTCCCATTCCGCCGGATCGACGCCGAACGTCTCGCCATCGGGCTGGGCCAGACCGAATTGCGGGATGCGCGTAGTCACCAGACCGGCCGAGCCGCCATCCCAGTCCATCGTATTGTCCTCGCCGGTCAGCGGATCGATGTGCGTGGTCAGGAAGTCGGGCAGGTCGGGCAGCGCCGGCGGTGCTTCGTAACGGAACTGGGCGAAGGCCAGCGTGCGGGTCACGTCCTCGCGGATGCTGCTGAGCATGCGCTCGAACAGCGCGAACGCTTCCTGCTTATACTCGTTGAGCGGCGTCTTCTGCGCATAGGCGCGCAGATGGATGACCTGACGCAGCGCATCGAGCATCGCCAGATGCTCCTTCCAGTGATGGTCGAGATTCTGGAGCAGGATCGACTTCTCGATATTGGTCCAGGTCTCCGGCTCGAGTTCGGCCGCCTTGTCGGTGACCACCTTGTCCGCAGCCTCGGAGATACGCTCCTCGACCGTTTCCGGCTCGATCGCTTCTTCGACCTTGATCCACTCGTCCACCGGCGCCTCGACGTTCAGCGTCTCGAGCACGCGCAGCTTCAGCGCCTCGACGTCCCACTGCTCGGGATAGCTGTCCGGCGGGCAGGCGTCGGCGACGATCGCGTTCACCGTCTCCGCACGCATGTCGACCACGACATCGCCGACCGTGTCGGCATCCATGATGTCGCTGCGCTGCTCGTAGATCACCTTGCGCTGATCGTTCATCACGTCGTCATATTCGACGACCTGCTTGCGGATGTCGTAGTTGCGCGCCTCGACCTTCTTCTGCGCGGTCTCGATCGCCTTGGTCAGCCACTTGCTGCCGATCGCCTCGCCGTCCTCGATGTTCGAACGCATCATGCGCGCGAACAGCGTGTTCGATCCGAAGATGCGCAGCAGATCGTCGTCCAGCGACAGATAGAAACGGCTGAGGCCCGGATCGCCCTGACGGCCCGAACGGCCGCGCAGCTGGTTGTCGATACGGCGGCTCTCATGGCGCTCGGTGCCCAGCACGAACAGGCCACCGGCTTCCTTCACCTTTTCCTTCTCGGCTGCGACATCGGCCTTGATCGCGGCGATCGCGGCTTCGCGCTCCGGACCTTCGGGCATGTCCTTCAGCTCGTCCTCGACGCGGAACTCCCAGTTGCCGCCCAGCTGAATGTCGGTGCCGCGGCCCGCCATGTTGGTCGAAACCGTCACCGCGCCCAGACGGCCGGCCTGCGCCACGATATGTGCTTCGCTCTCATGGAAGCGCGCGTTGAGCACTTCGTGCTTCACATTTTCCTGGTTGAGGAACTCGGAAAGCAGCTCGGACTTCTCAATCGACACGGTACCGACCAGCACCGGCTGCCCCTTGGCATGATGCTCGCGGATCTTCTTGGCGATCGCGCGGAACTTGTCCGGCGTGTCCTTGTAGAATTCGTCTTCCTCGTCGATGCGCTTCACCGACAGGTTGGTCGGGATGGTCACCACGTTCATCTTGTAGATGTCGTAGAATTCCGGCGCTTCGGTCGATGCCGTACCGGTCATGCCGCCGAGCTTGGGGTACATGCGGAAATAGTTCTGGAAGGTGATCGAGGCGAGCGTCTGGTTCTCCGGCTCGATATCGACGCCTTCCTTGGCTTCCACCGCCTGGTGCAGGCCGTCCGACCAGCGCCGGCCGTCCATCATGCGGCCGGTGAACTCGTCGATGATGATGACCTTGTCGTCCTTGACGATGTAATCGGTGTCCCGCTTGAACATCATGTTGGCGCGCAGCGACTGGTTCAGGTGGTGCACCACCTGGGTATTCTCGAAGTCGTACAGGTTCGCGCCGACCAGCACGCCGGCATCCTCGAGCATGCGCTCGGCACGCTCGGTGCCGCTTTCGGTCAGGATGATCGAGCGCTGCTTCTCGTCCTTCTCGTAATCCTCGGGGACGAACTGCTTCACGATCGCATCGACGCGCATGTACAGCTCCGACCGGTCGTCGGTCGGGCCCGAGATGATCAGCGGGGTACGGGCTTCGTCGATCAGGATCGAATCGACTTCGTCGACGATCGCGAAGTTGAACGGCCGCTGCGTCATCGACGCGCGGTCATACTTCATATTGTCGCGCAGATAGTCGAAGCCGAACTCGTTGTTCGTGCCGTAGGTGATGTCCGAGCCATAGGCCTCGCGACGCTCATGATCGCTCAGATTCGGCACGATCACGCCCACGGTCAGGCCGAGGAAGCGATAGACCTGGCCCATCCATTCCGCGTCGCGGCGGGCGAGATAGTCGTTCACCGTGACGACGTGCACGCCAGTTCCCGGCAGCGCGTTGAGATAGGTGGCGAGCGTCGCCACCAGCGTCTTGCCCTCACCCGTGCGCATTTCGGCGATCTCGCCGCGATGGAGCACGATGCCGCCGATCATCTGCACGTCATAGTGGCGCTGGCCGAGCGTACGCCGGGCCGCTTCGCGCACGGTTGCGAACGCCTCGGGCAGGATGTTGTCGAGCTTCTCGTCGTTCGCGAGGCGCTCGCGGAACTTGACGGTCTGGCCGGCAAGTTCCTCGTCGCTCATCGCCGAGAGAGTGGGTTCGAATGCGTTGATCTTCGCGACGATGCTGTGAAGCGACTTCACATAGCGTTCGTTCGAGGAGCCGAAGAGGGTCTTGGCCAGGCCGCCGAGCATGGGAATTCCTGTCGTATCTTGAAATGGATTTGGGCATGCGCGCCGTCCAACGGCTCACGCACGCATGAAGTGCCGCGGAACGGCACGGAAAATGGAAACGGCCCGCTCAGTTGGCGGGCCGGAGCCTCATTCGAGCCTGCGCTCGAAGACCAGGGCGATGCTGCGCAGCGGGGCCGCGGCAAGGCGCAGCGGCGCCGAGCGTTCGGGCCGCGCCAGGATCGCGGGCATCACCGATGCGGGGATCGCGCGCCGCGCGGGCTGAACCGCCGCCTGCACGCCCTGCGCCGAACGCACCACCGCCACGCCCTGACGCACCGCGCCAGGCTGCTCGCCGGAAGTCCCGGTCAGGCTCGCGAACAGCGCAGTAAGGAGAAGCAGCAGTTCCAAACGCAAATCTCTGGCTAGCCGCCGCACAAGAGCAGCGGAGCAGGCGACATAGTGTTTCGTGGCGGTTTCGCCAAACAAAAATCGGCCATGGCCTGTCCGCCTATCGGACCGAACTCATCAGGAATGCTTCCACCCCGATGATCCGGACATCGCCATCGGACAGAATCGCGTACCGGGTGAGCATCCGCTGGGTCGCCGGATCGGGGCGATAGTGGAACTCCACCTCGCAAGACCGCTCCTCGAAGCGCCCGTCCCTCACCTGGCTCGTCATGCACGATTCCGGGCGGCCCGCCGGAGACACGAGATAGCTGGCCCGCTGCGACAGGATCGCGCTGAATCCCTTGGGATCGGGCACCAGTGCGGGTGCCGATACCCCCTCCAGCACATGATCGAACCGCACCAGCACCGTCAGCGGGCCAGTTACGGTACCGCGCATTCCCACCAGGTCCCGCTTGGCAAGATCCGCACAGATCGTCGCAATGCGGTCCCGCAGCCCGCCTCCGGTCTCAGCCCGGCAGTCGGCGAGTTTGCCTTCAGTTGAGATCGTGAAACGGAAGGCATTGGTCCACGAGGCGCGCGGCAATTCCTTTCCCTTCGGCACCCACGGACCCGATGGCCGCGGCGGCGGTGACGGCGGAGGTGCCGGCGGTGCGGGCGGAGCCGGTGGTGCCGGAGGATATCGGACAGGCCGGGGCGGCGGGATCTGGACCGGCGGCACCGCCGTCTGCCCGGTCTCGCGTTCCACCAGTTCGTAGAGCGGCCGCGACGGCGTCGGTGTCGGCGTCGGCGTCGGCGTCGGCGCAGCAGGCTGCGTGGCAGCCTCGCCCGTCTTGGCCGTCACGCCCCGCGCATCCTGCATCGCCAGCGAAAGCGTCACCGCCAGAATAGACACGCCACTCTCCCCCGAATCCTGCGGCGCAACGGGTCTCGCAAAGCCCGCCCCCAAACGCAATCGCCGCGCCCGGGGGCACTCCCGGACGCGGCGATCATTTTGCGACCCTGTTATTCAGGCCAGTCCTTCAGAGGGCACTACATCTTGAAGCGCGCACCGAACAGGATCGTGCGGCCGAAATGGTTGTACTCATAGTTCCGGTTCGCATCGAGATCGGTGTAGCGATCGCGATAATCGTCGGTCAGGTTCACGCCTTCCACCGACAATTCGATATTCTCGGTCAGGCGATAGCGGATCGAAGCATCGATATTGGTCGATGCATTATAGCCCTCGAACACGTTGCCGGTGCCCGAGTTCTGATCGACATATGGTCCGCGATAGCTGACCGACACGCGGGCGCTGAACTTCTTGTCTTCGTAATAGAGCGTGCCGTTGAACGCCTTTTTCGAAAGACCAAACAGCGTGCCCTCGCGCGTGGTGCTGATATTGCCGCCGCCCGAGACCACCGACGGACCCGCCACAGTGTAGACAGCGGTGGAGTCGACGAAGGTCGCGTTGGCGATCGCCCCGAAGTTGCTCAGGAAGCCGGGCAGGAACTTGAAAGGCGCCTGCACCGAAAGCTCGATGCCCTTCAGCTCGGCGCCAGTGCCGTTGCCGATCGACGTGATCGTCCAGACCTGACCCTCGGGGTTGATCGCCGCAGGCGAGCTTGCCGGGATGATCGAGGTCGGCAGACCGGTCGATGCGAAGGTGCCGTTGCGGACCACCGCGACCGGGAAGCTCTGAATGTCCTTCTTGAACACCGCGACCGATGCGATCGACTGTGGCGCGAAATACCATTCGATGCCGAGATCATAGGCAGTGGCGCGGAACGGATCGAGGAACGGATTGCCGAAAGTGACGCGATAATTGAACCCGTCGACCGAGCCGCCCGGGGTCAGATTGCCCAGCGTCGGACGCGTCAGCACGTTGGCCATTGCCGCACGGATCACGATGTCCTTGTGCGGGAACAGCGCCAGGTTGAATGACGGCAACCAATCCTCATAGGTGCGATCGACCGTGACCGGCGCGCCGCTGCTGAGGCCGCTCGAGGTCTGCTCGGTGCGGGCATAGCGGACGCCGCCGTTGAAGGCGTAATCCAGCCCGAACAGGCTGCCCTTGGCGTCGAACTGCAGATAGCCGCCCTTCACCGTCTCGCTCACGGCGCGGTTATTGCCCGCGTCCAGCGTCGGCACACGGCTGTACAGGTTGGTATAGGCCGCAGTCGCGTCGATGTTCGGGACCAGCCACTGGGTGGTCGTGCCCGAAGGCTGACCGGCATTGCCCAGCGTGAACAGATCCGAACGGCCTGCCGTCACCGGGAGACCATAAATCGCCGCCGGACCGAACGCGCTGGTCGGCGAGCAGGTGACGGTGCCGAGGATGCGATCCACGCCGCCATTGCCGCACACCACCGTGTCGCGGGTGTAAGCGACCGAGTCGAACTCGAAGCGGCGATAGACACCACCGGCCTTGACCGTGAAGCCTTCAGCGACATCCCATTCGGTGCGCAGCTGCGCGGTCTGGAACTTGTTCGTGACGTTCGACGGGCGATCGCGGATTTCGGCAAGCTGGAAGTTTGCCGGATCGGTCACGCTGGTGCCGAAGGTCAGGATCGGGTGGCGCGAATTGGTATAGTCGAAGCGGTAATTCTGCGCGTCGCGATCGTCATAGACGAAGGTCGTTTCGACCGGGATGTCCGCGTCCGACTTCGAGAAGCCGCCCATCAGGGTGAAGCGGAAATTCTCGCCGACGTCCTGATCCCATGTGCCGCCGAGCTGATAGAATTCCGTCTGCGACTTGCGCAGATAATGCTCGGTACGGACCCACGCGTCGTTCAGCGTGCCGGCCACCATCGTGTTGGTCGAATCGATCGTATAGTTGCTCAGGTTGATCGAACGCTCGTTCGAGCGGAGCAGCACTTCGCCCCACTGTTCTTCGCGATCTTCCTTGAAGCGCGAATAGAGGCCGTCGATCGACACCTTGGTCGCTTCGGTCGGCGACCACTGCACGCTGCCGGTCACGCCCAGACGCTCGCGGCGATGCTCGATCTGACCGTAACGCGGAATACGCGGGTGGAAAGCGAGCGAAGCGGCATCGCAGCCCGCGCTGGGGATATAGGTGCCACCCGAATTGGCGGTGGTGAAGCAGTTTACGCCATTGACCTGATCGAAGCGCGCCTGCGCCCAGCGCACGCTGTTGTTGCCCAGTTCGAGCGTATCGCCCTTCGAATAGGCAGCCGAGACCGAAGCACCGAACGTGCCGCTCGGCGACTTCCACGAAATCAGGCCGGCAACGCGCGGGCCGACATTCTCGCTGAGGTCGTTATACGAACCCTGCCCGCTGAGTGCGAAAGTGAAGCCGGTCTTGCCGCCCAGCGGATTGCCGGTGTTCAGATCGACCACCGCGCCGAGCGAACCTTCGTCGAGCGACGGCTCGGCGGTCTTGTGGACCACGATCGAGCTGAACAGCTCGGACGCGAACACGTTGAAGTCGAACGCGCGGTCGCGGTTGGCGGCAGCGCCGTCGGTCGAGGTGGCGACCGTCTCCATGCCGTTGACGCGGACGCGGGTGAACTGCGCGCCCAGGCCGCGAACGGTGATCGCGCGGCCTTCGCCGCCGTCGCGCTGGATCGAGATGCCGGGGATGCGCTGCAGCGACTCGGCGAGGTTCTGGTCCGGGAACTTGGCGATATCCTCGGCGACGATCGCATCGACCGACGAGACCGAGTCGCGCTTCACGTTCAGGGCGGCGTCGAGCGAGGCGCGGAAGCCGGTGACGACGATTTCCTCGCCTTCTTCCTCGGCGGGCGCATCCTGTGCCTGCGCGGCGGTCGCCATAGCGAGGGTGGAAGCGGCAGCCAGCGCCAGGCCAGCGCGCAAGCGTGAACGAGTCGAGATACGCATCGGAAAACCTCCCCTGTGTGCGGCCGTAGCCGTGCGAAACAGCCGCCACGTATTTTCGCGGTCGGCGGGATTCCGGTGCCCCGTGTTGGATACCGGTGTCATATAAAACTGAGAGCTTCGAGCGCTCCTGTCAAGCCGGAGTTCGTAGACACCTGCGCGACGGGATATGTCTCCCGCCCTCCGCATTGCGGCCGATCAGTCATGAAACGGGACAATTTCGGAAGCGTATCGTTTCGGCCTGCGAAGGCCAGAAAATGGGTGGAAGCGCGATGGGCGCCCTCAATCGTTTGAATATTTATTGTTTAAAATCAGCTTATTGAGTGACATCCACGTATCTTTCCGGCGCACATTCGCGTCACGCCGATCGTCCTCTCTTGTCATTGACACCGGTATTCCATACACAGCCGCCATATGGGGAAAGAAGAACCGGGGATGGGAGAGGCACTGCGCATCGCGCAGGCTTTCGTGGCGGCACGGCGGGAAGCGCGCGGGCTGCCCGACTATCCCGGTACGGCTCCCGAAACGCTCGCTCAGGCCTATGCAATCCAGCGCAACGCCATCGCCTTGTGGGGTGAGCCGGTCGCGGGCTGGAAGGTCGGCCGCATCAATGCGCCGCTCGACACCATCCTGGGCGCGAACCGCCTCGCCGGTCCGATCTTCCCGAGCGCGATCGTCGATGCATCGCCCGCGCCGGTCATGCCGGTCTTCGCCGAAGGCTTCGCCGCGGCCGAAGCCGAATTCCTGCTGCGCGTCGGCACCGCGCCCGATCCGGCCAAGACCCATTACACGCTCGATGAAGCCGCCGCGCTGATCGACGCGGTGCATGTCGGGTTCGAAATCGCCAGCTCGCCCTATCCGGGGATCAACACCGGCGGACCGACCGTAACCGTCTCTGATTTCGGCAATAATTTCGGCCTCGTCGTCGGCCCCGAAGTCGCCGGATGGCGTGACCAGTCATTCCTGCAATGGCCGATCAGCCTGTCGATCGACGGCGTCGAGGCCGGCAATGCCAAGGCCGCGGACATGCTCGACGGCCCGTTCGGCGCCGCCGCCTTCCTGTTCGCACTCGCCGCCACCCAGGAACTCGATCTGCGGCCCGGCCAGTGGATCTCGTCTGGCGCCGTCACCGGCGTGCACGAAATCCGCGTCGGCCAGTCCTCGGTCGCGCGCTTCGGCTCGGACTACGAGATCGCCTGCTCGATCTCGGCTGCGACTGCCTAGTTCAAATACCATTGAAAGCGGCTGTGCCAGACAGCTGCGATCGGCTTGCCCGCACCATCCTCGGCGGGTTTGAAACGCGCGCGATTCATCATCAGCGAACAGGTCGTGTCGTCCAGGACCTGATGGCCCGAGGAATAGGTCACCCGGCACGCCGTCGGACAGCCCTCGGCATCCACGTCCAGCGTGAACCCCACCCAGCCCTGCTGCTCGGCCCGCAGCGCCGATGGCGGGTAATCGTCATCGCTCACCCATTGCTGGCCATAGCCGGCATGCGTCCGCTTCACCCCACGCATATGGCACATCGGCAGGTCGGGTCCGGGCGGCAATGCCAGCATGAGCGCCGTCAACAGCATTGATCTTTCCCCCGCGCTGCCCGATGCGCTGCCGAACCTAACCGGAAGGCAGAAACCGTGTCCATCGCCCGCTCCCCCCTCGCCCCCGAAGGCTTTCCCGATCTCCCGGCAATTGCGGGCGTCACGCCGCGCGTGGCGCGCGCGCGCTACAAGACCTGGGACCGGTGCGACCTGACCTTTGTCGAGCTGGCGCCGGGCACAGCGGTGGCGGGTGTGCTTACGAAGAGCCGCTGCCCCTCGCCCGAGGTGGAATGGTGCCGCGACGCACTGCCACTGGGCACTGCGCGCGCGCTGGTGGTCAATGCGGGCAATTCCAATGCCTTTACCGGCAATCGCGGCCGTGCCGCGGTGGAAGCCATCGCCGCACGCGTCGCTGGGCATCTCGATTGCCAGCCCTCGGACGTGTTCGTCTCGTCCACCGGCGTGATCGGCGTGCCGCTGCCGATCGACAAGGCCGAAGCCGGTCTCGACGCCGCCTTCGCCGCGCCCGAATGCAGCTGGCAGGACGCTGCCGCCACGATCATGACCACCGACACGTTCGAAAAGGCCGCCGTCGCCAATGTCGTGGTCGGCGGGAAGATCATCAGCCTGGTCGGCATCATCAAGGGTTCGGGCATGATCGCGCCGGACATGGCGACGATGCTCGGCTTCATCTTCACCGACGCCGCGGTCGATCCGGCGTTCCTTCAGGCGGCGCTGAGCGACGCCAATGTCCGCAGCTTCTCGTGCATCACCGTGGACGGAGACACCTCGACCAGCGACACGATCCTCGCCTTCGCCACCGGCCAGGCCGGCAACGCGCCGATCGTGGACGGCAACAGCCCGGGGGCCGACGCCTTCCGCTCCGCGCTCGCCGATCTGTGCACCCGCCTCGCCCATCTGGTGGTGCGCGACGGTGAAGGCGCCAGCAAGTTCATCACCATCGATGTCGAAGGCGCGGAAAGCGACGAGAGCGCGCACCGCATCGCCCTGTCGATCGCCAATTCGCCGCTGGTGAAGACGGCAATCGCGGGCGAGGACGCCAATTGGGGCCGCGTGGTGATGGCGGTGGGCAAGGCCGGCGAACCGGCCGAACGCGACCGCTTGTCGATCCGCTTCGGCGAGACGCAGGTCGCGGTGAACGGCCTCGCGGTCGAAGGCTATGACGAAGCGCCGGTTGCGGCGCATCTGAAGGGCAGCGACGTCGATATCGGCGTCGATCTGGGCCTTGGATCAGGCCGCGCGACCGTTTGGACGTGCGACCTGACCCATGGCTATATCGCGATCAACGCCGACTATCGCAGCTGAGCGTCAGTCCTGCGGCGTGGCCGCAGGCGCCGCGGGTGCTTCGGTCGTCGCCGGAGCCGCGGCTTCGGCAGGCGCCACAGCTGCCGGTTCCGCACCGATCGGGACCAACGTGACTTCCACCGGGTTCGGCTTCAGGTCGCGCAGCGATCCGTTAGTGCCGTCCAGCACGCCGCCGACCAGTCCGCCGATCAGCACATTGCCCGCCAGCGCAGCCCCGCCGCCCGCGTGCATCTTGCTTTCCACCTGCACGTCGACCGGCTGATAACCCGCCATTTCGATATGCACGTTGAACTCTTCCTTGCGGCGCAGCTTCAGCCGGCAGGGCGTCTTGCAGGTCATGCCGGTCGACAGCGTCACGTCCGCGCCGGGCGGCACGGTCTTGATTTCGAACTTCTGTTGAGTGCCCCGCGTGATGGTTGCGCACGCGGAAAGCGACGACACAGCGGCAAGCGCTGCGCCGAGACGCAGATAGATATTCATTCGGGTTCCCCTCCCCAAAGATATGTCCCGGACGGGACGGGGGAAGGCTAAGCGAGTTCCATAAACTCGCAAGTCCGATTTCGCTCCAAATCAGACATTTCGCATCCGGTCCGGCGGCGCATCACGCCACCGGACCCGGGACGATTAGAGACCGCGCTCGATCCAGGCCTTGATCTGGCTCTTGGGCATCGCGCCCGGCTGGGTCTGGGCGACCTGGCCGTTCTTGAACAGGATCATGGTCGGGAAGCCGCGCACGCCATATTTGGTGGCGACGTCCAGATGCTCGTCGGCGTCGATCTTCACGATCGTCACGCGATCCGCCATCTCGTCGGCCAGTTCCTCGAGCGCCGGTGCGATCATCTTGCACGGCCCGCACCAGGTGGTGAAGAAATCGACCACGACCGGCTTGTCGGACTTCAGCACATCGGCCTCGAACGCGGCCTCGCTGGTCATAATGGTTCCCATGGGAATCTCCTTTTCGTTGACCGGTATTTATGGAGCCGGGCGTTCCGGCTCAAGCGCGCGAAGCCAAGCTTTGCTCCGTGGCAACGAAGCGCGGCTTGTGCTCGGCGAGCAATTCGGCGGGCAGATCGTGCAGCACCGGACCCGCAGTGTAGAGCAGTGCAGCCTCGACCGCGCGGTCGGGGAAGATCACACGCAGCGCGGCGGCATAGGCGGCCATCTGGCGCAGGTGATAGAGTGGCACATCGGCCAGCGTCGCGGGCGCGCGGCGACCGGTCTTGAAGTCGACGATGCGGATGCGTTCGGGCGTCACGACCAGCCGGTCCACCGTGCCCGCGACCACCACCGTATCCACCACTGCCGCGATCGGCGCCTCGGCCAGCGCATCGGGACCGAACAGATCGGCGAAGCGCGTGTCCTCGGTCACCGCCAGCGCGGCGCGGGCCAGTTCCGCCCGTGTCCCGGCATCGCTCACACCGCCTGCCCCTGCCAGCCAGCGCTCGGC
>NZ_JARNTV010000071.1 GCF_029433115.1 Sphingomonas sp. AOB5
CGACCCGGCCCGAGGTCCCTGCGCCGACATAGACCAGCCGCCCGCTGCGCCGCAGCCGTTCGGACGCCGCATCCGCCGCCGCCGCGATCGCGCCGGACTGGCCCTTCAGCGCCATCACCGCCGCGATCTGTCCGTCCAGCATCGCCTCCACCGCCCTCTCGGTCGGCCACAGGTCGAGATCGGCATATTGCGGGTCGATGGTTTCGGTGGACATGCACTCTCTCGTGAAACGGCAAGGCGCTCAGGCTATAGCGTGGCCAACTAATACGCATTGGCGCGGGCCGCGCCATCGCTATTGGAAGGGCCATGACCAGCGAGAGCCTGATGTTCCGCGAAGCCGCCGAAGCCGCTTCGGTATGCGCCCGCCAGATCGCGCTGAATCGCGATGCGGTGAAGGCAGCGGCGGAACGGCTGCGCGCGCTCGATGCGCCCTTCGCGGCGACACTGGCACGGGGCAGCTCGGATCAGGCGGCAAGCTTCGCCAAGGTGTTGTTCGAGACGCGCCTGCGCCTGCCCACGCTCAGCCATGCCCCGTCGATCGGCGCGCTCTATGCGGCGACTTCGCCCAAATTCGCTGGCGTGCCGCTGATCGCCATCTCGCAATCGGGCCGCAGCCCCGATCTGCTCGCCGCGGCCGATGGCGCAAAGGCTGCGGGCGCGGTGCTGGTGGTGCTGGTCAATGACGCCGAATCGCCGCTGGCCGCGATGGCCGACATATCGATCCCGCTCCATGCCGGTCCCGAGACCAGCGTGGCGGCGACCAAGAGCTTCATCGCGACGCTGACCGCCCTCGCCCATCTGACCGCCGAATGGAGCGGCGACGCGGCACTGCTCGCCGCGCTCGACCGGATCGAAGACACGCTGGCTGCGGCATGGGATCTCGACTGGAGCGCGGCAATCGCCCCGCTGATCGACGCGCAGAGCCTGCTGGTGCTCGGCCGCGGCCTCACCTTCCCCATCGCGGGCGAAGCGGCGCTCAAGTTCAAGGAAACCTCCGGCCTGCATGCCGAAGCGTTCAGCAGCGCCGAAGTCGCGCATGGCCCGATGACTTTGGTCGAGGCGCATGACCCGGTGTTCGTGTTCGGCCCCGCGGACGAAGCACGTACCGGTCTTGCCGATCGCATCGCCAGCTTTGCCGCGCGCGGGGCGACGGTGATCGCGGCGGGTCATCCCGACGATCTCGCCGCGGCGACGATCCGCCTGCCGAGCCTGACGGATGCGCATCCGGTGACCGACGCCATCGCGATGATCCAGAGCTTTTACCGCTTCGCCAATGCGCTTTCACTGGCGCGCGGCCGCGATCCGGATCGCCCGCCCTTCCTCGCAAAGGTGACGAGGACGCTATGACCATCGCACTCACCGGCGCCGCCATCGTCACGCCCGAAGGCGTACTGGCCGGCCATGCCGTGCTGGTCGAAGGCACGCGGATCGGCCGGATCGTGCCGGTCGACGCCATCCCGGCGGACGCCGAGCGCGTCCGGCTGGGCGGCGGCTGGCTGATGCCCGGCTTTATCGACACGCAGGTGAATGGCGGCAGCGACGTCCTGTTCAACGATGCGCCGACGGTGGAAGGCATCCGCGCCATCGCCGCCGCGCATCGCCGCTTCGGCACGACGGGCCTGTTACCGACGCTGATCAGTGACGATCTGTCGGTGGTCGCCGCCGCAATCGATGCGGTGGATGCCGCCATCGCGGCAGGCGAGCCGGGCGTGCTCGGCATCCATGTCGAGGGGCCGTTCCTCAACGCAGGCAAGAAGGGCATCCACGACGCCTCCAAGTTCCGCGCGCTGGACGACGATGCGTTCGACCTGCTGACCCGGCCCGGCCCGGGCGCCCGCCTCGTCACGCTGGCCCCCGAACTGGCGCATCCGGGCACCGTCCGCGCGCTGGCCGAGGCAGGGGTGATCATTGCGGCGGGCCATAGCCTCGCCGATTACGACCAGACCCGCGCCGCGCTGGCCGAGGGGCTGCACGGCTTCACCCATTTGTTCAACGCGATGACCCAGCTCGGCAGCCGCGAACCGGGCATGGTCGGTGCGGCCATCGAGGATCGCGCGAGCCATTTCGGGCTGATCGTCGATGGGCACCATGTCCATCCTGCCGCACTGCGCATCGCCATCGCCGCGCGCGGGATCGACGGCGCGATGCTGGTGACCGACGCCATGCCTCCTGTGGGTGGTGCCGATCCGGACTTCACCCTCATGGGCACGAGGATCCATATGGCCGACGGCATCGTCACCGGCCCGGACGGCACGCTGGCCGGTTCCGCGCTGACCATGGCGGGGGCGGTGCGCAACGCGATGGATATGCTCGGGCACACGCTTCCCGAAGCCTCGCGCATGGCCAGCGCCAATCCCGCAACATTCCTCCGCCTGACCGAGAAGACCGGCGCCATCGCGCCGGGCCTTGCCGCGGATCTGGTCCATCTGGATGAGGATCGGCGCGTGACGGCAACGTGGATTGCTGGGCAACGGTCGGACGAGGGGGAGGTTTAAGCCTCCTGTCCGTCACCCCGGCCTTGTGCCGGGGTCCACTCAGCCTCACCGGCTGATCTCTGAACCTCTTGCTACTCACCCATCATCCGGGTGGACCCCGGCACAAGGCCGGGGTGACGATGGGACGGTTTCAGTCGTTCCGATACCCCGCCAGCAGCAGCGCCCCGCTCAACGGATCGCCCTGCGCCTCGACCAGCCGCGCCGCGGTCCGCTCGCGCAGCCAGGGCCGCATCCGCTTCGAGAGGCCCCCTGCCAGCGCACAGGCAGGCGCACCCTGCGCGAACACGGTGTGGATGAAGCGCTCGATATGCAGTGCCGCATCCTCGACGATCGATCGCGCGATGGCGTCGTCATTCTCGGCATAGTCCATCACCAGCGGCGCCAGCTCGGCATAATCCTTGGGGGTCGCCTCATCCATCCATGCAACCGCCCGCGCGGTCTCGTGCCCGAACCGCGCCGCCACCGCGATCGACAGCGGCGTCCGCTCGCTGCGCCCGTCCAGCGCGCGCAGTGCGTGCCGCATCGCGCTCAGCCCCAGCGCCGCGCCGCTGCCTTCGTCGGAGATCGGGAAGCCATAGCCGCCGATCGAGAAATCGGTGCCGCCCACCCGCACCAGCGCGATGCTTCCGGTGCCGATGACCAGGGTCGCCCCGTCCGCGCCGCCATGCGCACCGATATTGGCGATCACCGCATCGGTTTCGAACGCGACGCTGGCGAACGGAAACTCCAGCTCGGCCAGCTTGTCGCGCACGCCCGGCCGCGAAATACCCGCAATGCCCATGCCGGCATGGATGGTCGAGGCAGCCTCGGCATCCAGCCCGGCCATCTCGATCGCCTGGCTGCACGCATCCCACAGCGTCGCGTGGAGCAGCTCCATCCCGATCCGCGCATTGGCCGGCCCGGTCTCACCGGTGCCCAGGATCTTTCCGCTCTGGTCGATCAGCCGGCTGCGGCAATGGCTGCCGCCCGCATCGACGCCGAGATAATAGACCATGCGCGCATCATCCTGACTGACTGAGCATCCGACCTAGGGTCTGCCCCCGGCACCGGCAATGCGCGTTGCGGCCGTCCCCCATAGAGAGAAGGCATAACTAATCCCGCAATGCGCGCGAAATGCCCTCCAGCCCGGCCTCTAGGCTGTCGCGTTCGGGCCAGCCATAGCCGAGCCGGAAATAGCTGTCGGGCATCTCGAACCAGTGACCGGGGCCGACATAGGTGCCGTGCTGTTCCAGCAGTCGCCGGTAGAAGCCCTCGGTCCCGCCCGGCGGATCGGCGCGCATCCGCGGGAAGCAGACCACGCCACCCTGCGGCGGCACCCATTCGAGCAATTCCTCGCCCGCCATCCATTCGGTGATCCGCGCCAGCCGCTGCTTCATCTCGATCAGGGTCGGCTTCAGGATCGCATGGCGCCGCTCCATCACCTGCTCGGCGATCCACTCGTCGACCACGCTGCCGCAGATGCTGATCTGCTCCTTGGCGGCAAGGAACAGCTCCTGCAGCTTCGGGTCGCTGGTGATCAGCCAGCCGATACGGATGCCGGGGATACCGTAGGCCTTGGACAGCGAGGACACGCTGATCACATGGCTGCCCAGCGATGCCGCCAGCGGCAGCGGCACATCGTAGCAAAGGTCACGATAGGTCTCGTCGACCAGCAGATAGCAGCCATGCTTCGCCGCGATTCCGACCAGGCTGCGCAAATCCACCTCGGGCATCGAAACGCCGGTGGGATTGTGCGGACAGGTAACGCTGATGAAGCGCGTCCTCGGCGTGATCGCGGCTTCCAGCGCGGCCAGATCGATGCGGAAGCCGTTCTCGAACGCGAGATCGATGAAGCTGATGTCGCACCCGATCGCGCGCGGCGTTTCGATATTGGTCGCGTAATTGGGGCGGATCACGACCAGATGGTCCCCGGCTCCAAGCAGCGAGGTCGAGATGATGAACAAGGCGGTCGCCGCGCCGCCGGTCACCAGCACATCGTCCGCGCTCAGCCCCGGCGCATCCTCGGCGATCAGCGCACGCAGCCGCTCGCTGCCGCGATGCTCGCCATAGAGCAGGGTCAGGTCGGGAACCGCCAGCCCCAGCCCGCCGATGGTCCGGTCCGCGACCGAACTTTCCGAGAGGTTATGGCGGATATTGCCATAGCCATATTCCTCGGGCGATTCGACTTCGATCGGCATCCGGACATAGCGCATTGCGGGAACCCCTTGTGGTTGCCCGCACCATGCGATGACCGTCCGCCGGGGTCTAGCCGATCATCATCAGGCTGGCATTGCCGCCTGCCGCGGTGGTGTTGGTCGAGATCGACACTTCCTCGAGCAGCCAGTCGCAATGATAGGCGAGCGGGCGGCCCGTCTCGGCCACATGCACCGACACGATCGGGCCGGGCAGCGCCGCCGCGGCCTTCACTGCCGCCGCAACCCGCGCCGCATCGCCCTCCACCAGCGCGACCGATGCCGGTTCGGCGCTGTCGGCAAAGGCAGCCACCACCTCGACCGGAAGGCCCGCCGGAAGCGCCATCCCTTCGATCCGTCCGCGATTACCCGTGGCCAGCACGGCGGCCATCTGTTCGTACAGGCCCGCCTTCGTCTCGGGCTGGATCAGCACGCGGCCGCGCGGATGCAGCGCATAGACGTTGCGCTCGCCCACCGGCCCCGGCAGCAGCGTCTCAAACCCCAGCGCCGATGCCGCGCCATAGGCACGCGCCAGCGCCGCCGCTTCACGCTCGTCCTGCGCGTCCAGCCAATCGGCAAAGGCGTTCAGCGGCCTGTTATCCACCTCGCCGCGTCCCTCGAACGCGGGCGGCACCTGCACGAACCGGCCGAGATACAGCGGCCCGCCTGCCTTCGGCCCGGTGCCCGAAAGCCCGCGCCCGCCGAACGGCTGCACGCCCACGATCGCGCCGATCACGTTGCGGTTCACATAGAGATTGCCGGCCTTCACCCGCGAGGTGACATAATCCACCGTCTCGTCCAGCCGGGTGTGCAGGCCGAAGGTCAGGCCATAGCCGGTCGCATTGATCGCTTCGATCAGCGCGCCCAGATCGTCGCGCCGGAACCGCACCACATGCAACACCGGGCCGAACACTTCGCGCTCCAGATCGGCGATGCTCTCCAGCTCGATGATCGTCGGGGGCACGAAGGTCCCCTCGTCGCTCTCGGGCGGCAGCGCCTGCTGCTCGACGTTCCGGCCTTTCGCGCGCATCGCATCGATATGGGCGGTGATGTTGCCCTGCGCCTCGGCGGTGATGACCGGGCCGGTATCCACTGCCAGCCGGTCGGTCCGGCCGATGCGCAGCTCCTTCAGCGCGCCCTTCAGCATCGTCAGCGTGCGATCCGCCACATCGTCCTGAAGGCACAGGATGCGCAGCGCCGAGCAACGCTGACCCGCGCTGTCGAAGGCTGAAGCGATCACGTCGGCCACAACCTGTTCGGCCAGCGCCGAGCTGTCGACGATCATCGCATTCTGTCCGCCGGTTTCGGCAATCAGCGGGACCGGCTTTCCGGTGGCGGCCAGTTGCCGCTGGATCAGCCGGGCGACTTCGGTCGATCCGGTGAAGACCACGCCCGCCGTATCTGCCGCACCCACCAGCGCCGCGCCGACCTCACCCGCGCCGGGGACGAACTGCAACGCATCGCCCGGCACACCCGCTTCGTGCAGCAGCCGCACCGCTTCGGCAGCGATCAGCGGGGTTTCCTCGGCAGGCTTGGCCAGCACCGGATTGCCCGCGACCAAAGCCGCGGCAACCTGTCCGGTGAAGATCGCCAGCGGGAAGTTCCACGGGCTGATGCACACCACCGGCCCCAGCGGAACCTGCGCCGGGGTGAACGTCGTCCGCGCCTGCGCCGCATAATAGCGCAGGAAGTCCACCGCTTCGCGCACTTCGGCAATGGCGTTGGCAGTCGATTTGCCTGCCTCGCGCATGATGAGGCCCAGCAGGATCGGCATGCGCGCTTCCATCGCATCGGCAGCGCGCTCCAGCATCGCCGCGCGGTCGCCCACCGGCACTTCGGTCCAGCGGCTCGCGGCGGCGCGGGCCACGGCTGCTTCGGCCTGCGCGACCGACATTTCGGCGACCATGCCCACCACATCGCGCTGGTCCGCGGGGTTCAGCACCGGCTGCGGCGTATCGCCTCCCTCGGCGTTCCAAGCGATCCCCGCACTTTCCTTCAGCGCCTCGGCCAGCGCCGCGAGCGCGCCTTCATCGGTCAGGTCCAGTCCGGCCGAATTGCGGCGGTCCGGATACAAGCCCGCGGGCGCCGCGATCAGATCGTGCCGCGCGCCCGGATGCGGCATCGCTTTCACGATCTCGACCGGATCGGCGACCATCTCCGCGATCGACACCGCCGGATCGGCGATGCGGTTCACGAAGGACGAGTTCGCCCCATTCTCCAGCAGGCGGCGGACCAGATAGGCCAGCAGCGTTTCGTGCGTGCCGACTGGGGCGTAGATGCGGCACGGTCGGTCGAGCTTGTCGCTGCCGACGACCTGTTCGTACAGCGGCTCGCCCATGCCGTGCAGGCACTGGAACTCATACTTGCCGATGGCGAAGTCCGGCCCGGCGAGGCGGTAGATCGTCGCCAGCGTCTGCGCATTGTGCGTGGCGAATTGCGGGAACACCGCGTCGGGCGCGGCGAGCAGCTTCTTCGCGCAGGCGACATAGGCGACGTCGGTGTGCAGCTTGCGGGTATAGACCGGGAAATCGGCCAGCCCGTCCACCTGCGCGCGCTTGATCTCGGCGTCCCAATAGGCTCCCTTGACCAGCCGCACCATGATCCGCCGCCCACTGCGCCGCGCCAGATCGACGATCCAGTCGATCACGAACGGGCAGCGCTTGCCATAGCCCTGCACCACGAAGCCCAGGCCGTTCCATCCGGCCAGTTCGGGATCGGTCGCGAGGCTTTCCAGCAGGTCGAGCGACAGCTCCAGCCGGTCGGCTTCCTCGGCATCGATGTTGAAGCCGATGTCATAGCCCTTGGACAGCAAGGCCAGCTCGCGCACGCGGGGCAGCAGCTCGTTCATCACCCGGTCGGCCTGACTGCGGGCGTAGCGCGGATGCAGGGCGGAGAGCTTGATCGAGATGCCCGGCCCGCCATAGACGCCACGCCCGGCCGAAGCCTTGCCGATGGCGTGGATCGCGGCGGTGTAATCGGCGTGATAGCGGCTGGCGTCGGCGGCGGTGGTCGCCGCTTCGCCCAGCATGTCGTAGCTGTAGCCGAAGCCCTTGCTCTCCATCGCCTTGGCGCGCTTCAGCGCTTCCTCGATCGTCTCGCCGGTGACGAACTGCTCGCCCATCATCCGCATCGCCAGATCGACGCCGCGGCGGATCACCGGCTCGCCCGCGCGCGCCACCAGCCGCGCCAGCGCCGCGCCGATCCGGCGATCGTCCACACTGCCGACCAGCTTGCCGGTCACCACCAGCCCCCAGGTCGCGGCATTGACGAACAGCGACTTGCCGCCGCCCAGATGCGAGCCCCAGTCGCCATCGGCGATCTTGTCGCGGATCAGCGCGTCGCGCGTGTCATTGTCCGGGATGCGCAGCAGCGCTTCGGCCAGGCACATCAGCGCCACGCCTTCCTGGCTGGACAGCGAATATTCCTGCACCAGCCCTTCGACACCGGTGCCCTTGTGGTTGGCGCGCAACGCAGTGACCAGCGCCGTCGCCGTCTCGCGCACCGCGGCGCGCTCCGCGTCAGACAGGCTGGCCGCCTCGATCAGCGGTGCAAGGCATTCGGCCTCGTCGCGGCGATAGGCAGCGGTGATCGCCTTGCGCAGCGGCGACTGCTCGCGGATGGCGGGGGCGAAAGCGGCGAACGGGGCGGGCATCGTCATGGCCGGATAATATCGCAGCCTTGCAGGTCGATCCGACTTTTCAGAGCCGATATTCGGCACATCTTGCCTTATATTCGCGCTTTGATAGGCAGATTATATGGAAACCAAGCCGATTCCGGTCGATCTGGATGAGTTCGACCGCAAGATCATCGCCGCGCTCGTGCAGGACGGGCGGATGACCGTCACCGATCTCGCGGTGAAGGTCGGCCTGTCCAAGACCCCCTGCCAGGTCCGCCTGCGCAAGCTGCTCGACAGCGGGGTGATCCGCGGCTTCTCCGCGATCCTCGATTCCGCAAAGCTGGGCATGGACCATGTCGCCTTTGCCGAGGTGAAGCTGTCCGACACGCGCGAGGCCGCCCTGCGCGAATTCAACACTGCCGTCCGCCGCATCCCCGAGGTGGAGGAATGCCACATGATCGCGAGCAGCTTCGACTATCTGCTCAAGGTCCGCACCTCGGACATCCGCCGCTATCGCGAGGTGCTGGGCGAGAAGATCTCCAGCCTGCCGCATGTTGCCAGCACGTCCACCTTCGTGGCGATGGAGACGGTGAAGGAACGCAGCTGAACGCTCCGAACTTAACCCGATCTTCACCATAAATCGCTTGAGTCCGGCCTCAGCGTCGCGCGGGCGCGGATGGATGGCACATGCTCGGGTACAAGGACGCACCCCATAGGGATTTCGCGCGGTTCGCGGCGCTTTCGGGCGGCGGCTGGCTGCTCGATACCGCGCTGCTGCTTGCTCTGGTCGCGCTGTTCCAGATCCCCGCGAGCGTCGCCAATCTGTTCAGCGCCGCCACTGCCGCGTCGCTCGTCTATCTGGTCTCGCACCACCGCATCCATGACGGGCAGCGCCACCGCACCGAAATCCGCCTCGGCATCTACCTGATCTACACCGCCGCGCTGATCCTCGCCGCCTCGCTCGCCATCGGTGCAATCCTGCCCCTGCTCGGCGCCGGGACCGCAGCAACCTTCGCCGCCAAATGCATCGTCACCCCCCCGCAGCTGCTGTGCAATTTCCTCGTCTCGCGCACCCTCGCCCGGGCAACACTCGGCCGGCGCAATGGCTGAGCGCATCCTCCTCTTCATCCCTTGCTATAATTGCGCACCGCAGATCGAGCGGACGCTGGGCCAGCTTCACGCGGTCGACCCGGCGCTGTTCGATGTCCTCGTCCTCGACAATGGCAGCAGCGACGGCACGGTCGAGCGCGCCACGGCTGCTGCGGCATCACTGCCGATGCCCGTCACCATCGCCCGCAACCGCGCCAACCACCATCTCGGCGGATCGCACAAATCGGCCTTCGCTCACGCCTCGCGCGAAGGCTTCGCCCATGTCGCAGTGCTGCACGGCGACGATCAGGGCCGCATCTCCGATCTGGTCCCGCTGCTCGAAACGGGCGAGCATCGCCGCCACGACGCACTGCTCGGCGCGCGCTTTGCCAAGGGCTCCAGCCTTCAGGGCTATTCGGCCTTCCGCACCTTCGGCAACCGTGTGTTCAACCTGATCTTCTCCATCGTCTCGGGCCGCCGCGTGACCGATCTCGGTTCGGGCCTGAACGTCTTCGCGCGCAGCGTATTCGAGGATCCCGCCGTCATCCGCGCCTCGGACGATCTGCGCTTCAACGTCTATCTCCTCCTCCAGATGATCGACGCCGGCCGCGACCTGCATTTCTTCCCGATCAGCTGGCGTGAGACCGATCAGCTTTCCAATGTCCGGCTGGTCTCGCAGGCGTGGCGCACGCTCGACATCGCCTGGACCTATGCCTTTCATCGCAAGCGTTTCCACGAGGCCGATCACCGCGACCGCCCGGTCGAGGCCTATGCCTTCGACGTGATCGCGCGGAACGAGGCGAGCCATGGCTGACCTCGCGCTTGTCATGCCTATGGCCGGCCGCGGATCGCGCTTCGCTCGTAACGGTGTCGCGATCCCGAAGCCGCTGATCGACCTCGCCGGGAAACCCTTCTTCTGGTGGGCGGTCGAAAGCGTCCGCCGCCGCACGTCGTTGCGCGAGCTGCTGTTCGTGGTGCTGCGCGAGCATATCGCCGCCCATGCGATCGACGCGGCGATCCTCGCTCACTATCCCGAAGCCCGCATCGTTGTCATCGACGAACCCACCGCAGGCGCCGCCGAAACCGGTGCGCTCGGGGTCGAAGCGCTGAGCGAGGACGGCCCCTTCGCGATCAACGATTGCGACCACGGTTTCCGCCTCGACACGATCCCGGACCTGACCGCCAACGCAGGCGCGCTGGTCGGCTTCCGCTCGGACAGTCCGGCCTATTCCTATGTGCGCCTCGGCACCGACGGCCACGTCATCGGCACGGTCGAGAAGCAGGTCGTCAGCCCCTACGCCATCGCCGGCTGCTACTTCTTCGCGAGCAAGCAGGTCTTCGCCGAAGCCCTCGCCGCCTATCGCCGCGATTGCCCTTATGACGAGCTGTTCGTCAGTGGGCTGTTCAACCAACTCTGCGATGCAGGCGAGCGCATCGCCTTTCAGCCGCTGACCGCACACCTCTCGTTCGGTACACCGGAAGAACTCGCAGCGGTCGATCCCGCCGCCCTGCCGGGGCTGATCGCGCCATGATGCTGGCGCTTGCCCTCGCCCTGCTGCTGGTCGCGCATTTCATCCGCGCCGCGCGGCAGGCCAACCTGTTCGCCGCGGACGAGCGCCCGCGCACGATCCACCTGATGGTCGGTCTCAGCATCGCCTATGTCATCAACGCCGTCCTGCCCTTCCGCCTCGGCGAGGCAGCGCGCGGCCTCTATGTCGCGATGCGAGCGAACCTTGGCGTCGGCCGGGTTCTCGCGACGATCCTTGCCGAACGCCTGTCAGATCTGGTCGCGGTGTTCGCCGCGCTGCTCATCATCTCGGGCATTGCCGACCTTTCGGTGATCGCCATTCTCGGCGGCGGCATCGTCGCCATCGTCGCAGGCAGCTGGGCCATCCGCATGTCCAAGGCCGCCCGGCGCTTGCTGTGGCTGGTCGCATCCCTATTCAACGATCGCATCCGCATCGCCATCGCCGATCTCGCCTGGTCGACCGTGCGCCTCGTCGCCAGCACGAGACTGATCCGCCCGCGCTACCTCGCGCTCACCGCCGCGATGTGGGCCGCCTATCTCGCCGCCTATGCCACCTTCGCCCGCGCGACCGGCTATCCGCTGGACGAGGTGATCGCGACGATGGTCGACAGTCCATTGCGTTCGCTGCTCGACCGTTCGCGCGAGATGGGCAGCGCGATCATCGTCTTCACTAGCCTCGCCGCGCTGCTGATCCTCGTGCTGGGCCTCGCCGCCGACTGGCGCGGGGTCGAGCGTTCGGTCGCCCGCGTCCGCCGCATCGGCCTGCCACTGGTTGCTTCGGCCGATCCGGCGCTGCGCAACGCCTTCGTCAATCGCGGCGACTATGGCGCGATGCTGCGCGCGCACTTCACCGACAGCGATCCGGTGGTCGCCACCTTCGGCATGCACGGTCTGGGCGACGCCATCGTCCACCGCATCCTGCCCGGCGGATCGGACGCGATCACCGCCGTGGTCGAGGTCGAGCAGCGCTTCGGCATCCGCAAGTTCGCCAATGGCGCCGCCGCGGCCAAGCTGGTCGAGCAGGCCGAATGGCTGGACCGCCACGCCGCCCGCCTGCCGCTCGCCGAAGTGGCCGCCCGTAGCGGCGACGGCACCCGTTTCCGCTACGACATGCCCTATCATGCCTCGGCGCGAGACCTGTACGAGGTGGCGCACACCGCCCCGCCCGCCACCTGCCTCGCCTTGCTCGAAACCGTCGTGGAAGGCGTCGCCACCCATCACGCCGCCAGCAGCACCGGCAGCTGCGCGCCCGAGGATCTCGTCCGCTATGTCGATGAGAAGATCGTCGCCAATGCCCGGCAGGCGCTCGACTTTGCCCGGCTGCAACTGCCCGAAACCTATCGCATCAATGGAGAGAGTTTCTCGCTGGCCGAATGGGCACCCCTGCTGAACCGCGATGCGCTGATCGCCCGCTTCGCCGCGCGAGAGACCGCCGCGATCCATGGTGACCTGACCTTCGAAAACATCATCATCTGCCCGGACCGCGCGCCCGGCTGGTATCTGATCGATCCGAACCCCGAGAACCGGTTCAACAGCCCGCTGATCGACTGGGCCAAGCTGATGCAGTCGCTCCATCTGGGGTACGAGACAATCAACCGTGGCGCACCCGCGCGGCTTCAGGGTGACGAGATCACGCTGATGCTCTCCCAGTCGAACGTCTATGCCGAGCTGCTCGCCCGGTATCGCGCGCTGCTCGCCCAGCGGTTCGAGGCCGCGACCCTGCGTGAGATCCAGCTGCACGAGATCGTCAACTATCTCCGCCTGATCCCCTACAAGATCCGCAACCAGCCCGGCCGCGCGCTGTCGTTCTTCGCCTGTGCCTCGCTGCTGCTGCGCCGTTTCGACGAGGGCGCGGATGGCTGATCTCGCCGCCCTGCTCTTCGATCTGGACGGCACGCTGGTCGACACCGCCGGCGCCAATTACCGCGCCTATGCCGCTGCGCTGGCCGAGGCCGGATGCGCGGTGGAACGCGACGCGTTCGAAGCGGTCGCGGCGGGCCGTCACTGGAGCCAGTTCCTCCCGGTCCTGCTGCCCGGCGCGGACCATGCCGCCATCGCCGCGCGCAAGCAGATCCTCTATCCCGCGATGCTCGGCGAGACGCAGGTCAATACGCAGCTCGTCGGCCTCGCCCGCGCCGTGTCCGGCCGGTTGCGGCTGGCGCTGGTCACTAACGCCTCGCCGCCCAGCGTCGAAGCGGTGCTCGCCGCGCATGGTCTCGATACGCTGTTCGACACGGTCGTCACCGGCGATGATGCAACCAATCCCAAGCCCGCGCCCGATCCCTATCTGCTGGCAATGGCCCGCCTGGGCGTATCGCCCGAACAGTGCCTCGCCTTCGAGGATAGCGATATCGGCGCCGAAAGTGCCCATCGCGCGCGCATTTCGGTCGTCCGGGTCACGCTGTGAAGCTCCGCGCCGCCTGGATCGCGCTTGCCGTGCTCGCCGCATGGCTGCTCTCGCCCGCGCTGTATCCAGTCCATGTCGAGGGCTTCAGCGCCTCCATCGTGTCGCTCGGCATCCATCTGTCCGAAGGCACGCTGGCCGACTTCTTTCCGTCGCAACCGATCAACACCGAATATTTCGGGCTGACCAAGCTGGGCGCCGTCCTCGGCGTCGCGGGGCTGGTGAAGCTCGGTCTTTCGGGGGAGGCCGCGATGCGGCTGCTCACCCTGCTCGGCCTCATCCTGCTCGCGGGCGGCAGCGCGCGGCTGATCCGCCAATGGACCGGCGCGCCATGGCTGCTGATCTGCGCGGTGCTGCTGCTGATCCCGGGCATCGCCGAGAGCAGCTTCTTCTTCGCCGACAATATGCTGGGCGCGGGCCTGCTGGTCGCCGGGCTCGCGATCTTCGCGGCGCGGCAGGGCGTGGCGACAGCACTCGCCACCGGGCTGCTGACCGGGCTGGCGATCACCGTCCGGACCGATCTGGTCCTCGTCACCCCCGCCATCCTGCTCATCGCCTGGCAACGCCAGCCCCTGCCCCGCGCAGCCGCGGCCACCGCCATCGCTGCCATCGCCAGCCTCACAACGCTCTGGCTCGCATTCGCACTGGTCGGCGCGTCCCCGCTCGACGCGATCCGAACCGGCGCGCGCGCCGTGACCTTATGGGAACGACCGGGCGATCTCTGGCGTCAATCGCTGGCGATGCTGCTGTTCCTCGGCCCGCCCGCGCTGCTCCTCTGCCTGCTCGGCATCCGCCCGGCACTGGCTGGCGGCAGGCATCGGGCCGCATTGCTGCTCGGCATGCCGCTGTTGATGAACCTCGCGCTCGCCGGAAGGATCTGGGAGGTCCGCCAGCTCCTGCCGCTGACGCCGTTCCTCGCCAGCGTCTGCGTGCTGGGCGCGATGCAGCTTCTCTCCGAATGGCGCAGCGGCCGGCGCTTCATGCCCGGCGCGGTCAGTGCCCTGATCGCCGCCGTCCTGATCGCGCCACCTGCCATCGTCTATGTCTCTGACGGTCCCCGCGCGATGATCGGGCGGATCGCCGCCATCCCGCTCTGGCAGCAATGGCAAGCCGGTGTCCGCGGCAACTTCGCGCTGATCGATCGCGTCATCGCCTCCGCGCCGCCCGGCGCCACTTTCGCTGTCGTCACCGACTATTGGAACGAGGATCGCTATCTGCACCTGCGCCTGCTCGAACACGGATATCGTGCCGTCCCGCAGTCCCCCGAGTGCGACGCGATCGGCCAGACCATGGCGAAGGGCGACCGCACGATCCTACAGATCAGCCCGCACCAGACCTTCCTCGCCAATGCCGGTACACTCTATCCGGCAAGGCTGACGCAGCTCGCATCGCCTTGCCTGCATGGCCTGCAGCCGGTGCTGATCGCAAGCAGCGACCGGGTGAGGCGCTTGGCCAATGGCATCGATCCCGTCGCCGCATGGCATCCGGATGACCCTGAACTCACCGCAACCGTCTTGTCCCCGGCGCTGCTGGACAGGCTCGGCCGCGACCATCGCCTCGAATCGGCCAACGACCCCCCGGGCAAGTTCCGCACGCTCGACGCGGCGCGCGACGCGACGCGAGCGCAAACCCGGTTCGGCACCCGCCAGGCCGGAAGGCGGTAAAAGAGTATCGCTTGACTCAATTCGATAATTGGCTAATTATCGAATTATGAGCCAGGTCTTCAAAGCATTGTCCGACCCCACCCGCCGCCGCGTGCTGCAGTTGCTGCGCAAGGGGCCGCTGAGTGCAGGCGAGATCAGCGACCAGTTCGACGTGTCCAAGCCGACGATGTCGGCGCACTTCGCGGTGCTGAAGGAAGCCGATCTGGTCCATGCCGAAAAGGCCGGCAAATCCGTGATCTACCATCTGAAGCTCTCGGTGCTCGAAGAAGCGCTGCTGGGTTTCGTCGATTCATTCGGCCTCGGCGCAAAGGCGCCCGAGCCCGGCAAGGAGAGTGCACAATGAACAAGGAACTGGGTTCGGCCATCACCTGGGCCGGCGGCATCATCGTCCTGGCGCTGGGCGCGACCTTCGCCCGGCAATGGGGCTATATCGATGCCGACACGGTGACCCGCATCGTCGTGGGCACCAATGGTCTGCTGATCGCCTGGTACGGCAATCGCATGCCCAAGGCCTTCGTCCCCAGCGCCGGCGCCCGCAAGGCCGCCCGCGTCGGCGGCTGGTCGATGGTGCTGAGCGGCCTGATCTACGCCGCACTCTGGGCCTTCGCCCCGATCCAGATCGCCGTGATCGGCGGCTGCGCGGCAGTGATTGCCGGAATCGCGATCACCGCGGGCTATTGCCTGTCGCTGCGCGCCAAGGCGAAGGCCGCCTGAGTCGCCATCGCTGGCCGGCACCGATCGCCCCCGGCGCCGGCCAGCGATGCGAAATGCGAATATCGGGAAATGGTGCCGCCTACAGGACTCGAACCTGTGACCCCCGCATTACGAATGCGATGCTCTACCAGCTGAGCTAAGGCGGCCAATCCACAGGCAAGTGCCTGCCGGGAGCGGGGCGCTTACCAGCATGATCCCTAGCTGACAAGCGTTGCGAAATCCTTGTCCCCAGCCGCGGCGCCGGCGCAGGCAAACTACCTAGTCCCGCCACGAATTTACGCGTCGTTTACCACGCCCGTTGCACAAGTGTCCCCAAGGGTAACCGGGCACATGCCCGAGTGGAGCACACGCAATGGACATGTCTCGCGGAATCAATGATCCGCTGGAGTCGGCGATCGAGCACGAAGCGGTCGAGGACCGTCCGGTCGAGATCGGCACCGACGAGCGCCGCATGCATGTGCGCGCCTATAATCATTGGGTGTCGCTGCTGCGCGGCCGCGCCTATCCGTCGATCGAGGATCTCGATCCGGAGAATATCGCCGATTTCGGTCCGCATTCGGTGCTGCTCGATTTCTCCGAAGGCGTCGAGAATCCGCATATCCGCTATCTCGGCCGCGCGCTGCGCGACGAAACCGGGCTGGACGCGTCGATCACCCATGTCGGCCAGGTGCCGAGCCGTTCGCTGCTGTCGCGGCTGACCGATCACTATCTCCAGATCATCGCCAATCGCGCGCCGATCGGCTTCGAGGCCGAGTTCGTCGGCACGCGCGGTCACAACACGCTGTATCGCGGCATCCTGATGCCCTTCTCGTCCGACGAGGACACGATCGACTTCATCTATGGCGTGATCAACTGGAAGGAACTGGTCGACGCCGAGACCCAGGCCAAGCTGAACGCCGAGATCGAGGAGGCGCGCCGCGCTGCCCCGAACCCGCCGGTCACCGCCGCGACCTGGGCCGATGGCCCCAGCGCTGGCTTCGACACTCCCGAGCCTGCCCCCGCCAGCGACGATTATCTGATCGAGACGCCCGCGGTGTCGAGCCTTGGCGACCGGCTGATGCTCGCCCGCGAGACCG
>NZ_JARNTV010000072.1 GCF_029433115.1 Sphingomonas sp. AOB5
GGCCGGTGGCGGCCGGGCGCGGCAGCGGCGGCGGCGAGTTCGCGATCGCGCCCGGGCATGCCGACCGGTCGATCCTGATCTACCGGCTGGAAAGCACCGATCCGGGGATCGCCATGCCCGAACTGGGCCGGGCGACGGTGCATGCCGAAGGGGCTGCATTGCTGCGTGAGTGGATCGACGGGATGCCGGCGAACTAGTCCTTCAGGCGCTCCGCAATCGCGCGGACTTGTTCGACGCGGCCGGGGGCGAAGCGTTCGACCATTGCTTTGTACCGGGCGAGCGTTGCCGCGTCGGCGCGTTCGGGGGAGCCGCTGTCGAAGGGCGGGGCCGGGTCATATTCCAGGCTGAGCTGGACGAACTTGGCATGATCCTCGCCACGGATGGCGGCGGTGAGGGCCAGCGCGAAATCGATGCCCGCGGTGACGCCGCCGCCCGACACGCGGTTGCGATCGAATACGACGCGCTCGGCGACCGGCTCGGCGCCGAAGAATGCGAGCTGCTCGCGCGAAGCCCAGTGGCAGGCGGACTTGTAGCCCTTGAGCAATCCCGCGGCGGCGAGGAGGAGCGAGCCGGTGCAGACGCTGGTGACCCATTGCGCTTCGGCTGCGACCTGACGGAGCCACGCGAGGGTCTCGGGGTCCTCCATCGCGGGCACGACACCGAATCCGCCGGGGACGCAGAGGATGTCGGTGCGCGGCACATCGGCGAAGGTTGCGGTGGGGAGGAGCTGGAACTGGGCGTCGGTATCGACCGGATCACGGGTTTTGGCGACCAGATCGATCTTCGCATTGCCGAGGCGGGAGAGGACCTGGGCCGGGCCGGTCAGGTCGAGCTGGGTGACGTTGGGGAAAAGCAGGAAGGCGATGTGGAGTTGGGGTTCGGCCATGCGGGTCCTCCTTGTTCAAGAGATGCCCAGGCGATGCGGCGTTCAGCCCCGCGCTTCCCGATGGTGCTCCATCATAGTCGCCAGTCACGCGGTTGGCGCGATCATAGCGTATGCTGCATCGTTCCGCATCGGCTTTTGACAATAGAGTAACCGGTGTCATATCCGGAGCTTGGCGGTAGCGCTAACAATCCGAAGTACGGGAGAGGCATGTGAGCGAGTTTACGCGGCGCGAAGCACTGGTGGCGGGACTGGCGGCGCCGGCCCTGACGATTCCTGCGATCGGCACTGCGGAAGCGGCGCCGGCCAAAGTGCCCGACTGGAAGCGCGGTTTCGACAATCAGCGCATCGCCGATCTGGGCAATGGCAAGTTCCTCAATCCGTTGATGGCCGGCGACCATCCCGATCCGACCATCCTGAAGGATGGGGCGGATTATTACATGACCTTCTCGACCTTCGATTCGTACCCGGGTCTGGTGATCTGGCATTCGCGCGACCTGGTGAACTGGCAGCCGGTGACCGCGGCGCTGCAGAAGAATATCGGGTCGGTGTGGGCGCCCGAGCTCTGCAAGGTGGGGTCGCGCTATTATCTGTACGTGCCGGTCAAGGCGTCTCCGAACACCAGTTACGTGTTGTGGGCGGACAAGATCGAGGGTCCGTGGAGCGAGCCGATCGATCTGGTGCTGCCCAACCATATCGATCCGGGCCATGCGGTGGGTGAGGATGGGTCGCGCTGGCTGTTCCTTTCCGGCGGCGACCGGATCCGGCTGAGCGACGATGGGCTGAAGACCGTCGGCGAGGTCGAGCATGTCTATGATCCGTGGCGCTATCCGAGCGACTGGATCGTCGAGGGGTTCAGCCCCGAGGGGCCCAAGATCCTGCGCCATGGCGGCTATTTCTACCTGATCACCGCAGTGGGCGGCACGGCGGGTCCGCCGACCGGGCACATGGTGATCGCGGCGCGATCGAAGTCGATCCATGGGCCTTGGGAGGATTGCCCGGCCAATCCGATCGTGCGGACCACGGACATTCGCGAGAAATGGTGGTCGCGCGGGCATGCCACTTTGGTGGAGGGGCCGGACGGGAGTTGGTGGTCGGTCTATCACGGCTTCGAGAATGGGTACTGGACGCTGGGGCGGCAGGCTTTGCTCGATCCGGTCGAGTGGACGAAGGACGGCTGGTTCCGGATGAAGGGCGGCGACCTGTCGCAGCCGATCGCCAAGCCCAAGGGCGGGACGGCGGTGACACACGGGATGAAGCTGTCGGACGATTTCGCGACGCTGGATCTGGGGCGGAAATGGAATTTTTTCCAGCCGCGGCCGGACGAAGCCAGGCGGGCTTCGGTTTCCGGCAACACGCTGATTTTGGAAGCGAGTGGCAAGGCGCCGGTCGATTCCTCGCCGTTGCTGCTGATCGCGGGCGATCAGGCGTATCGGTTCGAATGCGATATCGAGATCGAGGAAGGCGGCGTCGCGGGGCTGGTACTGTTCTATGACAAGCAGCTCTATTGCGGGCTGGGGTTCGACGAAAAGCGCTTCGTGACGCACCAGTACGGCATCGAGCGCGGCCGGCCGGCCAATCCGCATGGGCGGTCGATGCGGATGCGGGTGACCAACGACCGGCATATCGTGACTTATGACACGTCGAGCGATGGCGGGGCGACGTGGCGGCGGTTTGATCGCGGGATGGAGGTTTCGGGGTATCACCACAATGTGCGGGGCGGGTTCCTGATGCTTCGCCCGGGGCTGTATTCGGCGGGGGCGGGCAAGGCGCGGTTCCGGAATTTCACGTTCAAGGCGCTGTGACCAGCAACGGCCGGATGCTAGCCTGACCCGATACAGGAGGGTCGCATGGCATTGGCGCATCGGATGGTCGGCAAGGCCGCTCGGGTCTGGTGGTTTTTCACCCGGTCGCGGACGCTGGGCGTGCGCGCCATGGTGCTGGATTCGCAGGGCCGGGTGGCGCTGGTGCGGCATACGTTTGCGGCGGGATGGGCGTTTCCGGGCGGCGGGGTGAAGAAGGGCGAGCGGTTCGACGAGGCGCTGGCGCGCGAGCTGCACGAGGAAGTGGCGATCGCGGACTTTGCGATCGAGCGGGTGCTCGGGGTCTATCACAGCCGGCGCGAATATAAGGACGATCATGTCGTGATCTTCGTGGTGCGGCTGCCAGCGGGCACGGAAGCCGCGCTGGCGAAGGCGGACGCAATGGAGATCGCCGAGGTCGGCTGGTTCGATCTGGACGCGCTGCCCGAGCCGCTGTCGCCCGCGACCGGGCGGCGGATCGCGGAATATCGTGAAGGGCTGACCGGCACCGGAATCTGGTAATTTAACCAGATGGGTGATTTTTGCTTGACATCGTCACGCTGATCTGGCACATATCGGGAACGCTGAAGAATTGCGAGTCGGGGGCTTGAGGGTCTCATGGACGGGCTGGAGGTCGCGAGACCGCCGGCCCTTTTTGATTTCTGACCTCGGGGGAGGGCGGCATGGCGGAGGAGAAGCAGAGGCGCCTGACGCGCGCGGTGCAGGGCGTGTTTCTGGATCAGCTGGCGGGCACCTGCAACGTGCGGGCTTCGGCCCGCGCGGCGGGGATCGATCCCACCAGCGTCTATGCGCTGCGGCGGCGCGATGCGCGGTTCGCGGGCGAATGGCTGGAAGCACTGCGTGCGGGCTATGACCTGCTGGAGACCGAACTGGTCGGCCATGCGCTGCGCGGCGGCGCGGGCGATACGATCGAGGATGGCGCGGGTCCGGTCGCAGTGGACGTGGCGCTGAAGCTGCTGACCGCACATCGCAACGCGATGCTGGGCAAGCCGCATAAGGGCGGCACGCCGCTGAAGCGGGTGACCAGCGAAGAGACCGACAAGGTGCTGCTGGCGCGGCTGGACGCGATCGAGCGGCAGCGGCGCGAGGCGGCCGGTTGACCGCGGTAGCGCGGGACCGGCTGATCGAGCGGTTGATCGCCTGCACGCCGGAAGAGCGTGCGCGGGTGATCCGGGGGCTGGGCGCCCCGCACAAGCGCGAGCTGGTCGAGCGCTGGTGGCTATGGGCGCATGCCGGGCAGATCGCGCCGGCGGGCGACTGGCGCGTGTGGATGATCCGGGCGGGCCGCGGCTTCGGCAAGACGCGGGCGGGCGCCGAATGGGTCAGCCAATATGCGCGCGATCAGCCCGGCGCGCGGATCGCGCTGGTCGGCGCGACGCTGGAGGATGTACGGCGGGTGATGGTGAAGGGTGCGAGCGGGCTGCTGGCGGTGGCGCGCGCGGACGAGGCGCCGATGTGGCATGCGAGTTCGGGCGAGATCGAGTTTCCGAGCGGCGCGCGCGCGTTCGTCTACTCGGCGGCAGCAGCGGAGAAGCTGCGCGGGCCGGAGCATGATGCCGCCTGGTGCGACGAGCTGGCCAAATGGCGCGGCGAGGAGGCGTGGGACAATCTGATGATGACGCTGCGCGGACGCGAGGATGCGCGGATCGTGGTGACGACCACGCCCAAGCCGGTGCCGCTGATGCGCAAGGTGATTCGGATGCGCGGGCTTATCGAGACGCAGGGGCGAACGGCGGAGAACCCGCATCTGCCGCGCAGCTTCGTCGAAGCGATGACCGACGAATATGCCGGCACGCGGCTGGGGCGGCAGGAGCTGGACGGCGAGCTGATCGAGGATGTCGAGGGCGCGCTGTGGACCCGCGAGACGATCGAGCGGTGCCGGGTCGACGAAGCACCCGGGCTGGTGCGGGTGGTGATCGGGGTCGATCCGCCGGTGAGCGTGGGCGGCGACGCGTGCGGGATCGTGGCGGTCGGGCTGGGCCGGGACGGGACCGGTTATGTGATCGAGGATGCGAGCGTTCAGGGCGCCACGCCCGAGCGTTGGGCGCAGGCCGTGGCGGCGTGCGCGGCGCGGCATGGCGCGGACCGGGTGATCGCGGAGAAAAATCAGGGTGGCGACATGGTGGCCTCGACCCTTAAGGCAGCCGATGCGGGCCTGCCGGTGACGTTGGTGAGCGCGAGCCGCGGCAAGAGCGCGCGGGCCGAGCCGGTGTCGCTGCTCTACGAGGCGGGCAAGGTACGGCATGCGGGCGCCTGGCCCGGGCTGGAGGACGAACTGTGCGGGCTGGTGATCGGTGGCGGCTATGACGGGCCGGGCCGCTCGCCGGACCGGGCCGATGCGCTGGTATGGGCAGTGACCGCGCTGATGCTGGGGAAGAAGCGCGAGGCGCGGGTTCGGGTGGTGTGAGGCGGAAGGCTTCGGTTTTACGCAGATGGCGTTTGCGATAGGAATGACGCGCAAGCATCGGAAAAGGGAACATGATGGATCGCCGGCGGAGCAGGTTCGGACGTCGTGCGCTGATCGTGGCAGGGATCGGGACGGTACTGGCCACACCAGCGGGCGGCGCTGCGCCGAAGCAGGTCAAATGCTGGCACCAGGTGTTCGGCGAGAAGACCTACTTCTACGAGCAGCGCTACAATATCGTCGCCGGGAAATTGCAGCCTGTAGGGTCGCCCTATGGCAGCGTGTCGCGGTCGCAGCGCGGTACGATCCTGATGCCCGGATACAAGTCGAGCGACGCGACGCTGACCTTTTCGCGCGGGTCGCGCGACGGCGGGCCGGCGACGCTCGAGCGCTTCTCATTCTCGGGGCAGTTCCGGCCGGACATGGATGGGGTGAGCTGTTACAGTAATGGCAGTTCGCCGATGGATCCGCGCTGCACAGCGCCGGCCCTTGCCGCGCCGTTCCAGGCGATTGTCTATGCGGGGCAGCCGCGGGTCGTGCTGGTGGAGAGTGCGTTCGCGCCCCAGGTGCGGCGCGACTATGGCAAGACGCTGTATGATTTCGAGTTGAGCTGGAATGCGAGCTATCCTGCGGGGAGCCTGCACAAGGGGCTGCGCATCCACCTGAATCATCGCGGCCGCACGATCGTGGAATATATGCTCGACGCGACGCGGGTGGACCCGGCTGCGTTCGTGGCGGAGACGCAGGCCAAGCTGACCGGGCAAGTCTATCCCGAGAGCTATGACGCGCGGCGGGCGAGCGAAAAGCCGCTCCGGAATTGCTCGCCGCTGTAAGGGCTATTTCACCGGGCGGCAGGCGCCGAAGAAGCTGTATTGCGAGCCGGGATCGGCGCGGGTCATGACCATGGCGTAGGTGTCGGGCTTGCCCTCGACCGGGCCGGTTCCGAGCGCGAGGGTGTCGCCGGTTTCGAGGCCGATCTTGGTGAAGCCGCGGGAATAGCCGCCGGGCCAGAAATAGCGGGTGGTGATCCGCTCGCCATCGGGGTCGTCGGCGATCAGGAGTTTGTTCTTGGTGAAATCGATGCGGAAGCGGGCTTCGTTGTCGCTCAGCTCGCAGGCATCGCCCGGGCCCTTGCAGATGCGGAGCTGGGTGGCGTTGCATTCCCAGCGATCGGCGATCTCCCAAGCGGGCCGCGGCGTGGACTGGGCGAGGAGCGGCAGGAGCAGGACGAAGAGCTTCATGGATGTGAGGCTAGCACGGGCGGTGCGGTGCGCGTAGGAGCGTCGGCATGACCCCGCGCGAACTGATCGATACTGCAGACGTCCCCGGCGGCGAGCCGCTCCGGCTGTTTCGCCGTGGGAGCGATCATATGATCGTGCTCGAGCGCAACGAGCTGATGAACAGCCGGATGAGCGGGTCGGAAGAAGCACTTGCCGTGATGACGGTCGAGCGGCTGGGCGGGGCGAAGGCGCCGCATCTGCTGATCGGCGGCTATGGGATGGGCTTCACCTTGCGCGCGGCGCTGGGCGTGCTGGGCAAGGATGCGGCGGTGACGGTGGCCGAGCTGGTGCCCAAGATCATCGACTGGGCGAAGGGGCCGATGGTCGATCTGACCGCGGGGTGCCTCGACGATCCGCGCGTGGCGGTGGAGATCGACGATGTCGGCGCGGTGATCCGGCGCGGACGGGCGACGTACGATGCGATCCTGCTGGACGTGGACAATGGGCCGGACGGGCTGACCCGGGCCGGCAATGACGGGCTGTACGGCATGCGCGGGCTGGAAGCGGCGCGGATGGCGCTGAAGCCGGGCGGTATCCTGGCGGTATGGTCCGCCGCGCCCGATCCCCGCTTTGCGCGGCGGATGCGGGAGGCGGACTTCGCGGTGGACGAAGTGGGCGTGCGGGCGCGGCAGAACGGCAAGGGGCCGCGCCATGTGATCTGGTTTGGCGTAAGGCGCTAACGGCAGGCGACGACGAGCGCGTTCATCGCGTCGTAGACCTGATCGCGATCCTGCGCATTGTTGAAATTATAGCTGACGACGCGGCCGCTGCGCCAACGGATCGCGACGGCATCGGGCTGGCGGCTGTTGCCGGCCATCGGGCCGCGATCGACCGAGGCGACCTCGGACCAGGTGACCGTGTTGCTGTCGCTGGCGGCGGCGAAATAGCTGTCGCGAAGCTGGACGCGGCGCTGGCTGCGGAAGATCTGGGTGAAGCAGCCTTGGCTGCGGGTCGAATAGGTGGTGAGATCGGGGATATAGCGGCCCGCGAGCGTGGCGCCGGTGACGGTGCGGCCGAAGACGTTTGCGAGTATCGCCTGTGAGGTGGCTACCGCGTTGGGGCGTGGCACGGGCGCTGGCGCTGGCGTCGGCGTGGGGCGCGGCGCGGGCGCGGGCGCGGGTGGCATCGCATTGAGGCCGCCGCAGAGCCGTCCGAGTCGGTGCATTGCGGCGCGCAGCTCGTCGTAGCGCGAGCCGGCGTAGAAGGAGCGGGGCGTCTCGTTCGGCGCGGTGTAGAGGATGATGTCGTTCGCGGCGTTGCCGCCCAGATTCTGGATCTTGCCCCAAGCGATTTCGGTGGTGGTGAAATAGCCTGGCTCCTTCCGGCCGCGGATAGTGCGCGCGGGATACGCGGTCTCGATCGTGGTGAAGCAGCCGCGGCCGGTGACGCTGTAGGTGTTGGTGATGTCGATCCGCGCGCTGCCGTCTGCCCATTGCGGTACGCGTACGTCCTCGAGGATCGATTTGATGCGCGACTGGAGCGCTGCATATTCATCCTGGGCATGGGCCGTCGCTGGCGTGAGCAGAACGGCCGCGAGCGCGGCGGTGATGAGACGCATGTGTGAACTCCCTTCCCGGAGGCACTGGAACAACATGATTTTTGCTGCGGCGCAATAGGTCGCGAGCGGTTGGAGGCGGGCAGATGAAATGGTTCGGTCGGAAGGCCGGGCGCGAGGGATCGCGTCCGGCCTTGTCGCGTGCGGGTTCGGGGATGGCGTTCGGCGAATGGCCGCGCAGTTATGAGGCGCAGCTGCGCGATGCCTATCTGGCGAACCCGGTGGCGCAGCGCGCGGTGAAGCTGTTGAGCGAAGGTGCCGGCGGCGCACCGCTGAGCGCGTCCGATCCGGCGCTGCTGGCGCTGGTGACGGCGCGGAGCGGCGGGCAGGGGCTGATCGAGACGGTGGCGGCGCAGCTGCTGCTGCACGGCAATGCCTATGTGCAGCTGCTGTGCGACAGCGAGGGCGCGGTGACCGAGCTCTATGCGCTGCGGCCCGAGCGGGTGAGCGTGGAGCCGGACGCGAACGGATGGCCGGTGGCGTATCGATACCGGGTCGGCGAGCACGTGACGCGGCTGGCGGCGGAAGATGCCGGTGGGCGTCCGGCGGTGGTGCATCTCAAGGCGTTCAACCCGGTCGACGACCATTATGGGCTGGGGTGCCTGGGCGCTGCCGCAGGGGCAGTGGCGATCCACAACAGCGCGACGCGATGGAACAAGGCGCTGCTCGACAATGCGGCGCGGCCGAGCGGGGCGCTGGTGTTCGATTCGGGCGACGGATCGGCGCTGTCGCCCGACCAGTTCGCGCGGGTGAAGAGCGAGATGGAAGCCGGGTTCGCAGGCGCGGCCAATGCCGGGCGGCCGATGCTGCTGGAAGGCGGCCTGAAATGGCAGGCGATGAGCCTGACCCCGGCGGACATGGATTTCGTGGGGCTGAAGGCCGCGGCGGCGCGCGAGATTGCGCTGGCGTTCGGCGTGCCGGCGATGCTGATCGGGCTGCCCGGGGATAATAGTTACGCCAATTATCGCGAGGCCAATCGCGCGCTGTGGCGGCTGGCGATCCTGCCGCTGGCGGAGACGATCCTGACGGGACTCGCGCAGGGGCTGGCGGGCTGGTTTTCCGAGGCGTGGCTGCGGGTCGATCTCGACCGGGTGACGGCGTTGGCCGAGGACCGCGAGCGGCTGTGGCGGCAGGTGAGCGCGGCGGATTTCCTGAGCGACGCGGAGAAGCGCGCGATGGTGGGCCTTTCGCAAGCGAGGGTGTCATGAGCGACGAGGCGGTGCTGGCCCAGCTGATCGGGCAGGCGGCGAGCGAAGGCGCGGAGATCGCCACGCTGCGCGCGATCGCCGAGGAAGCGGGCGAGCTGGGCGCGGGGCGGGCGCTGGCAAGGCTGGGGCTGGCCGATGTCGGCGCGGGCAAGGACATGGCCGAGCTGCGCGAATTGCTGGCGGCGTGGCGCGACGCCAAGCGATCGGTGGTGAAGGAAGTGTTGGCCTGGGGCGTGCGGCTGATGCTGGCGACCCTGCTGGTGGGGCTGGCGGTGAAGCTGGGGTTTTGGGGATGGGTCAAGTGAGCCGGGTGCGGTTCGCGGGCTATGCCTCGGTGTTCGACGTGCCCGATCGCGGCGGCGATGTGGTGCGGCGCGGGGCGTTCCTGGGCGCGCGGGGTGTGCCGCTGCTTTGGCAGCATGGAGGTTCGCCGGTCGGCGCGATCGAGCGGATCGAGGAGGATGCGCGCGGGCTGCGCGTGACTGGTGCGGTGACCGAGCCGAAGCTGGCGAGGCTGGTGGCGGCGGGCGCAATCAACGGGCTGTCGTTCGGATACCGGGTGCAGCGGGTGCGGCGCGGGCGGCATCGCGAATTGCTGGCGGTCGAGCTGATGGAAGTCAGCCTGGTCGCATCGCCGATGCAGCCGCTGGCGCGGGTCCACGCGGTGGATGCGGGCGGGATGGCGTCCGGTCCGGAAAACAGTTAGTTACGATGTCGAAACAAAAAAGGCGGGGACGATGGCGACGGGCGTGGTGAAGTGGTTCAACGATTCGAAGGGCTTCGGATTCATCACGCCGGACGATGGCGGCGAGGATCTGTTCGCGCATTTCTCGGCGATCAGCATGGAGGGCTTCAAGACGTTGCGCGAAGGACAGCGCGTGGCGTTCGAAGTGACCACCGGGCCGAAGGGCAAGCAGGCATCGAACATCACCGCGGGGGAATAGGCTTTCAGCTGATCCAGGGTAGCGGGAAGGTGCCCGCGATTCCGTAAAGGAACAGGATCAGCACGGCCATCATCGCGGCGCTGAGCCGACGGCGGTTCGAAAGGACCACGCCGGTCAGCAGGCCGAAGATCACGACATTCTGGAAGATATAGATCGCGATCCGTGCGGCGGTGGCGCCGCCCAGCACGGCGGGGATCTCGAAGACCATCAGGATCAGCCCGGCGGCGATCGGCGCGCCGGCGATCCAGCGGCGGTGCGCGAGGAAATAAACGTCGAGATCGGGCCAGTCGGCAGCATCGCGCGGGAATGCGACCACTGCGGCGACGAAATAGACGATGCCGACCATGCAGAAGAGGGTGATCGAGCCGAGGGTGAGCGGGACCGTCTGGAACTTGTTCCACGAATCGAGGAACGTCATCATCACGAAGATCAGCAGGATGGCGCTGCCCAGCGGGGTGAGCAGGCCCCAGCGCGGGCGGACCTTTGCACGGAGCAGTTGCGCGAAGCCGACGAACAGCTCGGCCACGGCCATGCCGAGCAGCAGGCCGAAGAAGATCATGAAGAATTCGAACTGGCTCATGCGAGCAGCCAATTCACCAGGCGGAAAAGCGTCAGGTTCTTTCCGCTATACAGGCTGAGATAGAGCAGGATCATCGCTCCCAGGCTCAGCGCAATCGTGATCCGGTTGCGTGCCAGCATTGCGATGCCCAAAAGGGTGAAGCCGAACAGGTTGACGATCGTATAGGTTGGCAGATTCGCGGCGGGGAGCCGGACGATCTCATGCACCATGATCAGCAGGTTGGCCGCGATCAGCAGCCCGATCGTCCAGCGTCGGTTGAGCAGGAAATAATCGTCGAGGTTTTGCCATTCCTCGGTATCCCGCGGGACGACCAGCACCGCGGCGGCGAACACGAACACGCCGATCAGCGTCGGTACCGCCAGCCCGGTCATCGAAATCTGAACGTCGCGCAGATTGAGCCAGGCATCGATGAACAGCGCCATCAGCTGGAGGAAGACCAGCAGACCGAGCAACGGCGTGTAGAGGCCCAATTTCGGCCGGGTCCGGTGGCGCAGCAGGTTCATGAAGCCGAGCAACAGCTCGGCCACGCCGAGGCCGATCAGCAGGCCGTAAAAGACCATGAAGAATTCGAACTGGCTCATTTCAGCAGGTTGGCCAGGGTGTAGGGGCCGTAGTTGACGAGGTAATAGAGCAACAGCAGCGCGATCGCCGGAAGCGACACGCGCGGCCGGTTGGCGAACAGCAGGACCAGATAGCCCCCCAGCAGCCAGAATTGCGCGACGATATAGACGGTGATGCCTCGCGTGCCCGCCGCGATCACATAGGGAAGGAGGCGCGGCGCGCTGACCGCGATGACGAGGAGATTGGCGCAGATCAGGCTGCCGACGATCCAGCGGCGGCGGCGGTAGAAATAGTCGGTGAGCGAGGTCCAGTCGTTCAGCTCACGCGGCATCAAGGTGACTGCGGCGACATAATAAAGGATGCCGATCAGCGCGGGCGGGACGAATTCGACCAGACCGACCTCCAGCGTACGGAAATTGGACCAGGCATCGGCGAAATTGGCGATCATCTCGGTCAGGATCAGCAGGCCGAGCAGCGGGATGACCCAGCCGAGTTTCGGCGGGTTCTTCTCCCGCAGCAGATTGGCGAAGCCATTGAGCAGCTCGGCAACGCCGAGGCCCAGCAGCACGCCGTAAAAGGCCATGAAGAATTCGAACTGAGAGATTGCGTGCCCCCCGCGTTTTGCGAAGTCTGGCGGGTCGGAAGGCGGCGCTCAACAGTTTTGTTCTTGCCTAGGTTGGCGGCGCGGGCAGGTTGGTACCGAAGGGGGAATCGGAATGCGCGGGATTCTGGGAGCGGCGGTGGCAGTACTCCTTGCCGGCGCGGGCAGTGCGGCGGCGCAAGTGGGGCCGCTTGTTTGCGAGTCCGCCAGCAATGATGCCTTTGGCAGGGTCGCGGTGCGCGAGGGACCGTTCCGGCAGATGCGTGGCGTGCTGCGCTACACCGGCATCGTCGAGGGACAGCCGAAGGTTGGTTTCCTGCTGTCCGACGGCAAGGGCCGGGAGATCGTCTTCGCGCTCAACAACGGGTCGCCGCCGATCGGCGGGCAGATCACGACTTCGGTGCTGTTCTTCACGCGCATTCGCGAATTTCGCGAGGGCAAGCTGACGGGTGAATCCGGGACAGGCCTGGCGAGCGGCAGCGAATTCGAGTTCGAGCTGGCCAGCGGCACTGACGGGAAGACGGTGCTGAGCATCCGTGAGCGCGGCACCAGGGATTACGACACGGTGACGCTGGTAACCCCGGCGATGCGGCAGGGCGTGCTGGCGCTGTCCTGTTCGGGCGGGCGGTTCGAGTTGGTCGATCTGACGATCGAATGACGGGCTGCCGCTGCTGACAATCTGAAATGCGGGCGCCGCTTGTGGCGGCGCTCTCCACCGTCGTGCGGACGGTGCCCTTCCCGGGATGTGCCCGGGAAGGGCTTTTTGCGTGTGGGGAGAATGACATGATCGAAGTGAAGGCGGACAGTCTCGAGTCGAGTTTCGAGGCGGTGGAGAAGGCGGGCGTACCGGCGGCGCGGCCGATGCTGGCGGGCGGCAGCCCTTCGGGCGAGGGGTTCGAGACGTTCCTGCGCAGCGGCGGGGGCGTGGAGATGAAGGCATTTACCGGCGCCAGCGACGGGGCAGGTGGCCTCGCGGTGCCGCGTGAGCTGGATGCGATGATCGACCGGGCGCTGAAGGCGGTCTCGCCGATCCGTGCCATCGCCAATGTGGTGCAGGTCGGTTCGGCCGGATATCGCAAGCTGGTGACGAGCAGCGGCGCGACGCCTTCGGGCTGGGCGGCCGAGACCGGCGCGCGGGCCGAGACCGATACGCCGGTGTTCCACGAAGTCGCGCCGCCGATGGGCGAACTGTTCGCCAATCCGGCGGCGAGCCAGGCGATGCTGGATGACGCTGCGTTCGACGTCGAGGCGTGGCTGGCCGACGAGATCGCGGTCGAGTTCGCGGCGGCCGAGGGCGCTGCGTTCGTCAATGGCAACGGGACGAACAAGCCCAAGGGCTTTCTGCAGGCAGCGACGGCTTCGACCGGGGATTCGGTGCGTGCGTTCGGGACGCTGCAATATGTGCCGACCGGCTCGGCGGGCGCGTTCGCGGCGAACCCCGAGGAGAAGCTCATCGACCTGGTCCAGACGCTGCGCAGCCCCTACCGGCAAGGGGCGAGCTGGGTCATGAATTCGGCGACGCTGGCGAAGATCCGCAAGTTCAAGACGAGCGCGGGCGAGTTTCTGTGGGCGCCGTCTCTGGCCGCGGGGCAGCCGGCGACGTTGCTGGGCTATCCGGTGATCGAGGCCGAGGATATGCCGGACATCGCGGCGAACTCGCTGTCGATCGCGTTCGGCAATTTCCGGGCGGGCTATCTGATCGCCGAGCGCGGCGAGACGCAGGTGCTGCGCGATCCTTACTCGAACAAGCCGTACGTTCATTTCTACGCGACCAAGCGCGTGGGCGGGATGGTAAGCAACAGCGAGGCGATCAAGCTGCTGAAGTTCTCGGCGAGCTGAAACGGCGCAACCCTCCCCGGAGGGTGACTCCGGGGAGGCTTTGGGGGAATGACATGGCAGACCAGTTCTCGAATCATGCCGACCAGGTTTCGGCACCAGCGACCCGGGCGGTCGCGATCACGCCGCATGACGGCAATGCGCTGACGGATATTCCCAAGGCGCTGTTCGTCGGTACCGGCGGCAATATCACGATGCGCGGGGTGAACGGCGCGTCGGACCAGCTGTGGAAGAATGTGCCGAGCGGCAGCCTGTTGCCGTTCCGCGCGCAATATGTGCGGGCGACGGGCACGACTGCGGCCGACCTGCTGGCGCTATACTGATGCTGGGGCTGTCGATCCCCGAAGTCGCGGGGCGGCGGGGCGGAGCGGATCCGGCGGCAGTGGCGCTGATCGCGCGGATGAGCGTGGCGCCGGACGGAGCGCGGGTTGGCGTGATCGACACGCTGGTGCGGGCGCTGAAGACGGCGGGCGTTTGGGCGAAGCTGGATGCGCTATATCTGCTGGCGGCGCATGATGCGCAGGCGGCACGGCTCAACTGGATATCGTCGAGCTATGGGTTGAGCGTGTCGGGTGTGCCGGCGTTTACCGTCGATCGGGGCTATACCGGTGACGGAAGCGCGGCCTATCTCGACAGCGGGTTCAATCCGGTGACGGCGGGCGGAAAGTTCGCGCAGAACGACGCGCATATGAGCGTGTGGACCGGCACCGATGTGGCCAACAGCATGCAGTTCGATCTGGGCACCGCGCGTGCGGGGATCAATGCGCGACGGGCCTCGGTCGCAGCGGCTCGGATTTATGCGAATATCGGCTCGGCGGACGAGCTGGCGCTTAGTCCGGCGACCTCGATCGGATGGACCTGCTGGGTGCGAAATGGTTCCGCAGCCTATTCAGCAGTTCGAAACGGTGGGACGCCGACGTCGATCGTACAGGCGAGTAACGCGTTGCTTTCGCTGCCCTTCTATATCCTGGCGCAGAGCATCGCCGGGCCTGCGGCAAGTGCGCACACCACCCGGCGCGTGCAGGCGGCGTGCTGGGGCGGGCAGTTGAGCGCGGGCGAGATGGGCGCGCTCTATGGTGCGCTGGCGGCGTACATGACGGCGATCGGGGCGGGCTGAGCCGGAAAATCGAACAGGGGAATAATGATGGACGCACCGGCTTTTCCGCCGGCGGCGATCGCGGACGCGCGCGAGGCTGCCAAGGCATATCTGAGGATCGCAGGCGATGGCGAGGATGCGCTGATCGAGCAGCTGGCGGCGAGCGCGCTGGCGCTGGGCGAGGCGTTTACGGGGACCGCCTGGATCGCGCGCGAATGGCGCGACGTGCTGCCGGTTTCGCGGGCCTGGCAGATGCTGGGCGTGGCGCCGGTGACGGCGATCACCGCGGCGGAAGGGCTACCCGCGGAAGGATCGGCGTTCGCGCTGCCTGTGGATGGCTATGCGATCGATATCGACGCCGAAGGGCAGGGATGGGTGCGCGTGACAGCGCCGGGAAGCGCGGGCCGAGTCCGCGTGACCCTGAGCGCCGGGGCGGCGGCAGGCTGGGGCGACCTGCCGCCGCCTCTTGC
>NZ_JARNTV010000073.1 GCF_029433115.1 Sphingomonas sp. AOB5
AGCGCCGCTGGGCGGGATCGCGGCGGCGCAGCGTGCTGCGCGACCTGCTGGGGCGGCGCGGCATCGGGCTGGGCGCGCTGGCGCCGGAGATGCTGAGCGCACACGCGATCGGGCCGGACTCCGGGTATGACCAATTGATCTGCACCGGCGAGGATTGCCATCACGGGAACCGCCGCGGCTGACGGCTTGCGCCGCGCGCCGCCGCGTGATCGAGTGACGCGATGGACAGCTGCATCAAGCGCCGCCTGCTGCTCGCCTGTGGGGCGACCTATTCGCATATTCATGATCCGCGGCCGGTGGGCTGGATCGGCGAGCCGGTGCGCGTCGCGGGCGCGGCGGTGGCGCTGAACGGCATCCCGATCGATCTGGCGCTGGTGGGGCGGATCGCGGAAGGCGTGGTGGTGGCGTTTCGCGGCACCCTGCCCCCGGTGGGGAGCGAGCATCGCCTTGCCGAAGTGCTGGCCGACTGGACCAACAATGCTGCTGCCCTGTGCCAGCCGATGGACCCATGGCCGGGCCGGGTGCATCGCGGCTTTGCGGATTCGGTGCGGCGGCTGTGGGACGAAGGCACGCCGGGGCTGGAGGCGGCAGTGACCGCCGCGCTGGCCGAGGGCGGGCCGAGGCGGCTGCTGGTGACCGGGCACAGCAAGGGCGGCGCGCTGGCGAACCTGTTCGCATGGCGCGCGGTGCGGACCTCGAGCGAGACGCGGATCGACGTGGTGACCTTCGCCGCGGCGCGGGCGGGCAACCAGGAATTCGCCGACGCCTTTGCCGCCGATCCGGCGATCCACTGCATCCGCTACGAAGGGGCGCTGGACATGGTGCCCTATCTGCCGATGGGGTGGGACCAGCCGGAGCGGTTCAAGTCGCTGGTGCGGCGGGTGTGGCCGGCGCTGCTGCATGGCGATTACCGGCCGGTGGGCACGCGGATCGCTTCGTCGCTGAGCTGGGCGGACTGGCGCAAGCGCAAGGCGGCGGAGATCCGTGCGGTGTTCGCCGGGGGCTTCAATTCCCGCGCGTGGCGGCACGAATTGATCGAGGCGCATCTGATCGGGCCGAAGACCGATTACGACGCGTTCGTATGCGATGGCGAAAGCGGCTGCAGGCACGAGCTGTGACGCTGCCCGACGATCCCGCTTTCGAGTTCGAGACCGAGCTGTGGCGCTGGACGCCCGAGCCGCCGGCCAAGGGATCGTGGCATTTCGTGACGATCACCGGCGAGGCCGCCGATGCGATCCGTGCGCTGGGCTTCGAACGGCGTGCGCTGGGCGGGGCGCGCGGGTTCGGATCGGTGCGCGTGCGGGCGAGCGTGAACGGCGTGACGTTCGACACCTCGGCCTTTCCGCAAGGCGGCGGGAAAGATGGCTATGTGCTGCCGGTGAAGGCCGCGGTGCGGAAGGTTGCCGGGGTCGGCGAGGGCGATCTGGTGATGCTCGGGGTATGGGCCTGACGGGGTTTAGGGTCCCAAGAGTCACAAGAGTCACACTGGCTACGCGTGCGCGCACGAGGCGGCCCCGCTCAATCGTCGAACGCCATGTCGTCCTCGCTTTCGTCGAGGTCGATCGGGGCGATGCGCGGATCGTGCGCGGTGGGGCGCGGCTGGGCGGTGCAATCGGCTTCGCCGAGCGGCTCGGCATACATGTCGGTATCGGTCAGTTCGTCGATCATGCCGGGGAAGCGTGCCTGGGCGATCGCGACGCGGCCCGACATATGGGCATAGGGATCGGTCTTGCCGAAGCGATGCGGCGCGAGGTGGCTGAGCAGCCATTTGAGCAGATTGTCCGAAGGCTGGCGGGTCTCGCCGACAAGCTGGCCGTCCTTCCAATATTCGCGATACGAGCCGCGCGTGGCGCGCTCATAGGCGAGCACGGTGAGAGTATTGGTGGCGACGAGCAGCGCCTGATCCCATGCCGCCGCGAACGCCTTGCCGCGCGGATCGGCCCGCAGGCGATAGGCCGAGCGCGCGGTGATGCCGGCGCTGAGGCATGCCTGGGAAATGCTGCCGGTTTCGGCGAGGCCGGCGAGGAACCTGCGCTGGCGATCCGCGGTCCAGCCGTTGCGGCGCTCGGCCAGGGCTACGGGGGTGTAGTCGGTCAGCGGGGTGGCGTCGGTGTTGGGTTCGCTATCCATGATTTGGCTCCGTTGGTTTATTGGAGCCGATTCATGTAACCATATTGGTTTGTGTAGGACAGGGGATTCGATATGGCTTCTGGGCAAAGGGCAAACACGTACCCGCAGGCTAAGGATCGATGACCCGGCCAAGCGGGTCATCGCTATCTTAAGCTTTAATCATTAGCCGCAGGCGCTGGTTCTGCGTCTTTATTGACAAGCTGAAGCTTCGGTCGAGATTGTCCTCGAATGAAGACGCCTATATCGCATCCGGAAAGTCGAGCTATATCTTCGACGGATACACCGATATCCTCAACTAAAGACCTTGTTTCGGCGGCGCCATCTTCAGCAATCATTTCGATTGCTGCTCGAATATTGGTTGGCCTCTCTACTTCAATGCGATCATCATAAGGTTCATTGCCACGCCAGCCGCGATAGCTATAGTATTTCCATAAATTTCGCTCGTGATCTGAAGTGATAAGATTAAGATTTGCAGCGCGCTTAATCATTGCTCCAATCGAAACCTTCCATCTAGGCTTGGCATCGGCTAGGGTATCTAGGGTAATATCGTGGATATTAGAGATAAATGCTGACCCCGGCAGAAGAAATGCACCGGCAAATATCATTGCCTGCTCTTCTATTAGCGGAAGATTCTCTTCGAGGTCTTGCATAGAAAGTCGCCGATGCAGAACCAAATGGCCAAGTTCGTGGGCCGCATCGAACCTTCTGCGAACACCGCCGTCCTTATCTTTGGCAAGGAGCATTATCGGGCGATCATCAAACCACTGCGAAACACCGTCGAGTTTCGCGGAATCTACAAAATCTTCTACGACACCCACGCCGGCGTTCTCAATGACGACCATTAAGTCGTCAATTGGATCTTCTCCTAGGCACCAGTAATTACGAAGGCGGAGCGCGATTCCGTCAATATCCTCAGCGCGAAGCATTTTATAATCTCGATCCCCGACAAAATCAGGGATGTCGATAGATGGAAACTCTACGCGCTCGGAGGCGGCTACAAAAATGTCGTCAACGATGCGTAGCTTCCCGGATGCCTTGTTGCGAGCAATATGCAGCGCCGACTTCATAGACCGGAAGAATGCAGCGCTTTGGCTCCTAGAGACGGGCTTGTAGAACCATGCTGGGCTAACAGAGAGGAAGTCTGCGAGCCTTGAAACTGCTTCCGCATCCGGAGAGTGCTCGTACGCGAGGTTCTCCCATTTAGAGATGGTTGCAGGCGTGCAACCCACAGCCTCCGCTAACTCATTTTGACGGACGCCTCGAGCATTCCGGGCAGCAGTGAGGCGTGCAGGAACGAAGCCGTCGGATGCGGCCGAAGGAAATCGCTTGTGCACTAGATTTAAGCCTTCTTATCGCCAGGCTTGCGGGGGCGTCTCCGCAACGGTTTACGCTCCACAACTCTCTTTGCCGGCTTTCGCGACATCGAAAGTCGTTCGCGGAGCATCGCGATAACCTCGTCGAATGACCTAATATAGTATGCAGAGTTGAGGCGTTCAGACGGAATCCAGAAACCCAAAAACGCGGGTACGTCAGGGGCGTGAGGCCGATACTGTGCCACTATGAGGCCGCCCAGCGAACCGTCTGCGATGACAATATCTGAAGGCGGTACTTCGTCAAAAAGCTTAGTTTGCGGATCTAGAACAGCATTCCGCTCACAAAGCTTCTCCATATACTGGGACTTGGTTCGGAGGGCTCGCGCTGCACCACGATAGCGAGTTTCAACGATACCAATCGTTAGCGAAAAGCCGCCGATCTTAACGACTGGATAGCTCCACGCGGCGGGATCGGTCCAACGCGTCTCAGTAGGAAGGCCGCTATCGGACGCGGCGCTGGCTAGCGCCTCATGCAAATAGTGGCGACGCATGCTGCCGCGAACCTGCTTCGCACTAGGGGCATTGGATTCGGCCAAAATCCGAGACGATCGCGGAAATGCTGCCGTGAGGCGCTCCTCTGCCCGCATGAAAAAATTCAGCAACTCTGCGAGATTGCCTCGCCGCAGCATTATTTCAAACGGATCGATGAAACGGCTCACAGCTAATGCCCCTATGAATAGATCATCAATAAATTTCCAAATAGGAAATTGCAATGATCTTTCTTCACCTCACTCCGCCGCAATCCCAGCCTTCGTGAACATATCCGCCCCGCCATCCGCGGCGTCCTCGTTCGCCGGCTTTTCCGCCTTTGCCTTCTGGCGCTTGTCGAACGAGTCCCACACTTCGTTCCATGCGCCGCGGGTCGCGCCCTTCGAATATTCGGTGGCGCGCTGTTCGAAGAAGTTGGCGTGTTCGACGCCGTTCAGCAGCGGGGCGAGCCAGGGGAGGGGGTGTTCGTCGATCATGTAGATCGGCTTGAGGTTGAGCTGGCCCAGGCGCCAGTCCGCGATGTAGCGGATATACTTCTTGATCTCCTTGGGCGTCATGCCCTCGACCGGGCCCTGTTCGAAGGCGAGGTCGATGAACGCGTCCTCGAGGCGCACCGTCGTCTGGCACATGTCCATGATGTCGCTCTTGACCGACTTGGTCAGGCAGTCGCGCTCACGGGTGAAGGCGTGGAACAGCTTGATGATGCCTTCGCAGTGGAGGCTTTCGTCGCGGACCGACCAGCTGACGATCTGGCCCATGCCCTTCATCTTGTTGAAGCGCGGGAAGTTCATCAGCATCGCGAAGCTGGCGAAGAGCTGAAGCCCCTCGGTGAAGCCGCCGAACATCGCCAGCGTCTTGGCGATATCCTCGTCAGTATCGACGCCGAAATTCTGCAGATAGTCGTGCTTGTCCTTCATCTCGCTATATTCGAGGAACATGCCGTACTCGCTCTCGGGCATGCCGATCGTGTCGAGCAGGTGGCTGTACGCCGCGATATGCACCGTCTCCATGTTGGAGAAGGCGGCGAGCATCATCTTGATCTCGGTCGGCTTGAACACGCGGCCATATTGCTCGTGATAGCAATTCTGCACCTCGACATCGGCCTGGGTGAAGAAGCGGAAGATCTGCGTCAGCAGGTTGCGCTCGTGATCCGAGAGCTTCTGCGCCCAGTCGCGGCAATCCTCGCCGAGCGGCACTTCCTCGGGCATCCAGTGGATCTGCTGCTGGCGCTTCCACATGTCGTAGGCCCAGGGATATTCGAAGGGCTTGTACTGGTTGCGGGCTTCGAGAAGAGGCATGGACGGGCTCCTTACTGAACTGGATTCGGGGTGGCGGACCGGTCGGTGAAGACCGGGCGGAACATCGGCACCAGCAGGTTCACACCATAGGCGCTGAGATGGTTTTCGTCGCGGAATATCGCGCGGCGATGGGTCGATCCGCGGCAGATTTTGCCGTCGCAGATATAGGGGACCGGATCGAGCAGGTGGACGCCGCATTGCGCCGCGGCCTGACGCAGCGCGGTGGCGGCGACGCGGCTCATGCTGTCGAACTCGGCGCGCGGCTGGACGATGTCGGGCGCGTCCGGATCGGCGACGAGGCGGTGCTGCAGCTCGCGCGAGACCCAGAAGGCGGGGAATTCGGGGGTGGGCATCACGACATAGGTCGGGCCCGCCTTGGCGAGGCGGCACATCGAGGCGATCAGGTTCGGCCCCAGGCCCTTGCCGTCGGGGAAGCGATAGACTTCGCTGCGGAAATGCCAGGCCCAGCGCGCGGAGAGGATCAGCGGCTCGGTGCGCGGCTTGGCGGCCATCGGCTCGAGATAGCGGGCGATGAAGGCGCCGCATTGCGACTTGGTCTTCACCCCCAGCACCGGCGGGCACGAGGCATAGGCGTTGAACGCCACCGCGCCGCTTTCCGGCGAAGGACGCGCGGCGAGGACCGCGCGGATCGCGACTTCGGCATGGCTGTCGCCCAGCACGGTGGCGAGCAGCGGGCCGCGGGCATTGCCGAGCACGCATGGCTCGGGGACGCCGGCGATGTGCGAATAGCAGGAGCGCGCCTCGGGCAGCGAGGCGGGCTGGGAGTCCTTGAACGCGGTCTGCACCACGTCCGAGAAGCGGGTGGGGATGCCGCGCGCCTTCCAGATCAGGCCGCTGACCCCGGCCAGCACGAGGATCGGCACGACGAACACGACATGCGGGCGCCAGTCGAACCGGGTCGGGCCGGTATGGATGCGGGGCTTGTCCGTGCGCGGCTGGGCGATGCGCTCGATATAGCGCCAGGACAGCCAGCCGAGCAGCAGCGACACGGCGATGCCGCCCGCGATCCACGGCGCCTGGCCCGCATGACCTGCGCGCGCGATCCCGGCGACCACCGGCCAGTGCCAGAGATAGATGGAATAGGAGGCCAGGCCGATCAGCGCGACCGGGCGGTTGGTCATGATGCGCGAGTTCGTACGTCCGGCGAGGATCACCAGCGCAGTGCCCAGCACCGGGAGCAGCGCCCATTCGTGCGGCCAGTCCTCGGGCCGGAAGGCGATGGCCGAGAGTGCGATCAGCGCGAAGCCCCAGAGCTGTGCGGCGCGGCTGGCGCGGCCGGTGAGCGAGGGCGTGAGGAACACGATGCCGCCCGCCAGCATCTCCCATGCGCGCGGGGGCAGCATGAAGAAGGCGGCGTTCGGCTCGGCATCGTGCAGCCACACCATCAGCGCGAACGACAAGGCGGCGAGGCCGGCGAGGATCGGGCGGAGCAGGCGGCGCGGGGCGAACTGATCGAGCGCGAGCAGCAGCAGCGGATAGAGCAGGTAGAATTGCCACTCGACCGAGAGCGACCAGGTGTGGAGCAGCCATTTCTGGTCGGCGCCGGGATCGAAATAGCCAGCCTCGCTGTAGAAGCTGATGTTCGACAGGAAGGTGGCGGCCGCCGCGGCGTGGCGCGACAGGATGATATATTCGTCGGGCAGCAGGATGAACCAGCCCAGCGCCAGCACGGTCGCCACCAGCAGCGCGAGCGCGGGGATGATCCGCCGCGCGCGATCGAGCCAGAAGCCGGCCAGGGTGAAGGTGTCGCGATCGAGCCGGCCGAGGATGATGCCGGTCATCAGGTAACCCGAGATGACGAAGAACACGTCGACCCCGGTGAAGCCGCTTTTGAACGGCGGGATCTGGAAATGATAGGCGATCACCGCCAGCACCGCGATCGCGCGCAGGCCGTTGATATCGGCGCGGAAGCCGAGGCGGGGGGCGGGGGCGGTGCTCACCGGATCGTCGCCATCCGGTATGCGACGGTGAAGCCGCCGAGGAACAGCGACGCGGCGAACAGCATCCCGCCGGCGATGCGCAGGGCGTAGGCGGCGGCTTCGCTGTCCTCCAGACCCAGCAGCGGGCGCATGGCGGCAGGCTGCGCGAGGAGCGTCAGCCCCAGCGCGGCCAGGCACACAGCGCCTGCCAGGATCAGGAGAACGATCCAGCTCATTCGTGGTCGATCACCGTGCCGCGGCGCGCGGGCCGTTCGCGATAGACGGTGATGGTCTTGCGCCCGCGGTTCGCGCCGACCCCGAACACGCAGATGCCGAGGAAATAGCCGAAATCATACCAGCCGCCATTGTTGGGCACCGCGTAGATCGCGACATCGGGCATCACGAGGCTGAGGAACCATGCGACCGGGAAGATGAAGCCGTGCCACAGGCCCTGAAGGAAGCCCGGCTCGCCCGCGGCGACCGCGGACGGGACCTGCTTCGCGCAGGCGGCAAGCAGGACGAGCGCGCCGAGCGCAGCGGCGGTGCGGAAACGGATCATGCGGCGTTCCTTTCGCGTGCATCGATTCCCTGCCGCGCCGCGTTGTGGCTGCTCATCATCCAAGGAGACGAGCGATGACCGATGCGAGCGCAATCAGGGAACATATGGAAGTGATCGGCGCCGACGGCGTCCATCTGGGCACCGTCGACCGGGTCGAGGGCGACCTGATCAAGCTGACCAAGGCCGATAGCGGACAGGGCTCGCACGAGGGCCATCACCACACGCTCCCGCTCGGGCTGGTGGCCGAAGTGGAAGGTGACAAGGTGCGGCTGAGCGCTACCGCTGCGAACGCGCTGGCGTTCGAGGGGGAGGCGGGGTGAAGCAATAGCTTCAGTTCCATTCCCCCTCACCCTTCCCACGCGCTTTGCGCGCGGGCCCCTTCCCTCTCCCGCAAGGGGAGAGGGAAATTCGGATCCGCCTAGCCCGCGCACCTCACTGGCACGCGAGGCATTCGTCGTAGTCGCGGCTTTCGACCTCGAACTTCGGCGCGTCGATCGTGTTGTCGGCTTCCACGCCGCCCGCGAAGCCGGCGCGCTGCACCGACTTGGAGCGGAGATAGTAGAGCGACTTGATGCCCAGTTCCCAGGCACGGAAGTGGAGCATCAGCAGGTCCCACTTCTCGACATCGGCCGGGATGAACAGGTTCAGCGACTGGGCCTGATCGATATAGGGCGCGCGGTCGCCCGCCAGTTCGAGGATCCAGCGCTGATCGATCTCGAAGCTGGTCTTGTAGCAGTCCTTCTCCTCCTGGCTGAGGAAGTCGAGATGCTGGACCGAGCCGCCATGCTCGAGGATCGTGTTCCACACCGCGTCGCTGTTCTTGCTCTTCTCGCTGAGGAGCTTTTCCAGATACGGGTTCTTGACCGACCACGAGCCCGAGAGCGTCTTGTGGGTGTAGATATTGGCCGGGATCGGCTCGATACAGGCCGAGGCGCCGCCGCAGATGATCGAGATCGACGCGGTGGGCGCGATCGCCATCTTGCACGAGAAACGCTCCATCACGCCCATGTCGGCGGCGTCGGGGCACGGCCCGCGCTCGACCGCGAGCTGCATCGAGGCCTCGTCGACCTGCGCCTTGATGTGCTTGAAGATGCGCAGGTTCCAGCTCTTGGCGGTGCCGCCCTCGAACGGCAGGCCGCGGGCCTGCAGGAACGAGTGGAAGCCCATCACGCCGAGGCCGACCGAACGCTCGCGCATCGCCGAATAGGCGGCCTTTTCCATGCCCGGCTCGGCACGGTCGATATAGTCCTGAAGGACATTGTCGAGGAAGCGCATGACGTCTTCGACGAAGCCCTTCTCGCCCTTCCACTGATCCCAGGTCTCGAGGTTGAGCGACGAGAGGCAGCAGACCGCCGTACGCTCGTTGCCGAGATGGTCCTTGCCGGTGGGCAGGGTGATTTCCGAGCAGAGGTTCGAGGTCGAGACCTTCAGGCCCAGATCGCGATGATGCTTGGGCATGGTCGAGTTCACATGATCGCTGAACACGATGTACGGCTCGCCGGTCGCGAGGCGGGTCTCGACCAGCTTCTGGAACAGCGCGCGGGCATCGACCTTGCCGCGCTCGGACTGGTCCTTGGGGCTGCGCAGCGCCCATTCGCTACCGTCGCGCACGGCCTCCATGAAGGCATCGGGGATCAGCACGCCATGGTGCAGGTTCAGCGCCTTGCGGTTGAAGTCGCCCGACGGCTTGCGGATCTCGAGGAACTCCTCGATCTCCGGATGGCTGATGTCGAGATAGCAGGCGGCCGAGCCGCGGCGCAGCGAACCCTGCGAGATCGCCAGCGTCAGCGAGTCCATCACGCGGACGAACGGGATGATGCCGCTGGTCTTGCCGTTCAGGCCGACCGGCTCGCCGATGCCGCGGACATTGCCCCAATAGGTGCCGATGCCGCCGCCGCGCGAGGCGAGCCACACATTCTCGTTCCAGGTGTCGACGATGCCGTTCAGGCTGTCGGGCACCGAGTTGAGGAAGCAGGAGATGGGCAGGCCGCGACCGGTGCCGCCGTTCGAGAGAACGGGGGTGGCGGGCATGAACCACAGCTTCGAGATATAGTCATAGATGCGCTGGGCGTGCGCCTGATCGTCCGAATAGGCCGAGGCGACGCGCACGAACAGATCCTGGAAGCTTTCGCCCGGGAGCAGATAGCGGTCCTTCAGCGTCTCCTTGCCGAAATCGGTGAGCAGCGCGTCGCGGCTGTGATCGACTTCGAGCGAGAACAGCTTGGGCGCGACATCGTGCGAGGTCAGCGCCTTGGCCTTTGCCTTGGCGGCGGGAGCCTTGGGCGCCTTGGCGGCCGTTTTCGGCGCAGGCGCATCGGTGGCGACGATATCGTTCACGCTGTTCTCGGTGTCCCTGAATTCCATGACGCTACTTTCCCCTGACTGCCCATACTCGCCCCGGATGCGGGGCTTCGATGCGACTCGGGGGGCGAAGTTCCGATGCTATCACCGGAATGGAGTAAGGCGAGAACAAAAAGTGTCCACAGCCTTATCCACCAGGCACAAGCAACCTTATCCACGACATAGTGCCGCGGTGGCGGTGATACCAGTGCTAGAGTTCGCCCCTCAGTGCAACCACTACAGATTGTGCCAACTCGAATCCGGGCACAAGATGGTAAATGGTTAACGAGGGACTCGGTTCGTCGCTAAAATGACTCGGTTCATGGAACCCGAAATGGGTGTCCGGGGTGGCGACGCGTGGACCTTCCTAGGGTTCTCGAAAGGCAAGAGGGGAATTTCCGAAATCCACGATTAATTTTCCTGTGGGCGAATGTGGGGGCCGGACCCACCACTGCTTGTGGTTGTCACATTCCCGGCGGCGGATTCGGCGGGCCGCCGGCAAAGGAAGCGCCGATTCGCTCGCGCATCCCACTGATCCGCTTCCTCAGCGAAGGCTGGGGCCCAGTTGCCATGGTTGCGGTAACGAAGCGCAGGGTTCACCACTGCTGCCTTGCAACTGGGCCCCAGCCTTCGCTGGGGAAGGCGAAGTTGGGGCGGCAAGAGGCGCGAATGCGGAACTTCATGGCTTTGGCGCTGGCGATCGGCGCGGCGGTTCCGGCGATGGCCCAGACGGCGCCGGTCGGGCCGGTCGTCCGGATCACGCCCTCGGTCGAGGAAGCCAGCATTGCGCAGATGCGCCGATGGCTGGCCGATGGCGACATCACCAGCGAGATGCTGGTGCGGGCCTATCTGGCGCGGATCGAGGCGATGGACCGGCGCGGGCCGACGCTGCGATCGATCATTGCCATCGCCCCCGACGCGATCGAGCAGGCGCGGGCGAGCGACCGGCGGCGGATCGCGGGCAAGCTGCTGGGGCCGCTCGACGGCATTCCGATCCTGATCAAGGACAATATCGAGACGCGCGAGATGCCGACCACGGCGGGATCGCTGGCGCTGAAGGACAATGCCACGAAGCGCGACGCACCGGTGGTGGCGCTGCTGCGCGGGCAGGGCGCGGTGATCCTGGGCAAGACCAATATGAGCGAATGGGCGAACATGCGTTCGACCGATTCGATGAGCGGATGGAGCGCAATCGGCGGTCTGGTGCGCAATCCTTATGCGCTGGATCGCACCGCCTGCGGATCGTCGAGCGGATCGGGCGCGGCGGTGGCGGCGAGCCTGGCGGCGGCTGCGCTGGGCACCGAGACCGACGGATCGGTGGTGTGCCCCTCGTCGATGAACGGGCTGGTGGGGCTGAAGCCGACCGTGGGGCTGGTGAGCCGCACCCATGTCGTGCCGATCAGCCATAGCCAGGATACGCCGGGGCCGATGGGGCGCAGCGTCACCGATGTGGCGCTGCTGTTCTCGGCGATGATCGGCAGCGATTCCCGCGACGCGGCGACGAAGGATGCGAACCGGTATCGCCGGGACTATGCGGCGGGTTTGTCTCTTGATGCGCTGCGCGGGGTGAGGGTCGGCTATATCCGCCCGGCGGGCCTGTCGGCGGCGGTGAGCGCGCGGTTCGACAAGGCGCTGAAGGATCTGGAAGCGGCGGGCGCGGTGCTGGTGGACGTGAAGCAGCCGGGCCTGCCGGGGCTGGGCGATGCCGAGTTCCTGGTGCTGCAGGTCGAGTTCCGCGTCGATCTGGACGCCTATCTGGGGACCACGCCACCTGCCGTGACCGTGCGGACGCTGGACCAGCTGATCGCATTCAACATCGCCCATCGCGACCGCGAAATGCCGTTCTTCACCCAGGATATCTTCGGGATGGCGGCGAAGACCAAGGGGCTGGACGATCCGGCGTACCGGGAAGCGCGGGCGAAATCGCTGAAGCTGGCCGGGGAGGACGGGATCGCCGCGATGCTGAAGAGCGCGGACGTGCAGATGCTGGTCATGCCGAGCTATGGCCCGGCCTGGCTGAGCGATCCGGTGCATGGGGATGGTTCCTCGGGACCTTCCGCCAGCCGGCTGCCGGCGGTGTCGGGCTATCCGCATCTGACCGTGCCGATGGGGCTGGCGGGCGGGCTGCCGGTGGGGCTGAGCTTTATCGGCGCGCCGTATAGCGACGGGCTGCTGTTGCGGGCGGGCTATGCCTATGAACAGCAATCGAAGGCGCGGGTGGCGCCGCGGTATCTGCCGAGCGTCGAGGCGGATCTGGGCGTGCGCTGAATCCTTACCTCCGTTCGTGCTGAGCTTGTCGAAGCACCGTCCTTTCTTCGGAAGAAGGACTGCCCTTCGACAAGCTCAGGGCGAACGGGGTTTGGTGGCGTGAGCCGTTCTTTCCACGCGAGATTGCCAGAAGAGCAATAGCGGCATCACCAACAACTCGACGCAGAGTCCTGCGAGATGGCCGGTGCTGGGCGGGCCGATGGTTGCGAGTGACAGGGCGCGGGCGAGGCCGCCGGTGATCACCAGCGCGCCGAGCAGGCGGAAGCGGCTGCCCTTATGTTCGATGTCCGGGATGCAGGTGGCGAAGGCGATGCCTACGCCAAGGAAGATACCCGAGAGATAGCGGAAGTGGCTGTCGAGATCGGGCGGGACCGGCGCGTGGGTAAGCCAGCTTGCGCCGCGCAGGATGCCGGTGGATGCCGCGGCGATCGGGATCAGCGCGGCGAGGCTGGCGACGATCTGGAGCAGGCGGCGCTCGGTCGCTCCCGTCACCTCAAGCGCCTCATTTCTTCTTCTTGTCGAGCTCGAGCAGTTCTTCGCGGACGTGGATCGCCTTGAGCGACATCTGCACCTCGACCAGGAAATAGACGAGGCCGGACATCAGCAGCAGCATCGAGAGGACGAAGAACAGCGCGATCACGGCGCCAAGATGCCAGTTGGCGAGCCGCGACACGAACAGCGCGGCGACGACGATGCAGATGGCGAGGCCGCTGGCGACGCACAGGAAGATCGCGTTGTTGATGACCGAGATGCGCCGGTCGATGATGCGCAGCTCCCAGACATGGCGGTCATGCTCCGGGCCGGTCGAGCGCGGATGGAGCTGCTCGATCTGGCGCGCGCGATCGACGATGCGGGCAAGGCGGCCGACCATGACGTTGAGGAACGCCCCGATGCCCGCCAGCAGGAACACCGGCGCGATCGCCGCCTGGATGGTGGCGGATACCGTGGAGAGATAGGGTCCTTCGAGCATTGATCGCCTATATGCGGAGAGTGCGGAAGGAAGTCGACCGATGATGACGTTCGAAACCGATGCCGAAACCGGCGTGATGGAGTTCACTGTCGATGGCGCTGTGACGCGTGCCGAATATGACGCGGCGATCCCGGCGATGGAGGCGGCGATCGCCGCGCATGGCAGGCTGAACGGCGTGGCGGTGGTGCGCAGTTTCTCCGGCATGGAGATGGGCGCGTGGTGGAAGGATATCAGTTGGGGCGTGGGGCATCTGGCGAAAATCGGGCGGGTGGCGCTGGTGACCGATGTTTCGTGGCTGGAAATGGCTTCGAAAGTGGCGGCGCCCTTCTATCCGGGGGAGCTGAAGCTGTTTCCGCTGGCGGAGATCGAGGCCGCGCGGGTTTGGGTTCGCGGCTAGCCCCTTCTTTCCTTCCCCAGCGAAGGCTGGGGTCCAGGTGCAGGGCGCGAATTGGCGGGCGTTGCACTCCGTTACGACCACCTTTGCAACTGGGCCCCAGCCTTCGCTGGGGAAGGGGTCTCGTTGAAAGCTGTGGATAGCGACCGGCTTTGCTGGACACGGAGTCCGGCCCGCCGCTAACCGCCCGCCATGGGTATTGTAGCGACGATCATGAACACGGCCACCGGCCAGCCGATCCAGAAGATGAGCTTTGGGCGCATGCCCAAGCCGTGGACCTCCTTCAACCTGACCAGCGGCGAGCTGGTGGCGGCGGAGCGGATCGAGGTGGGCAAGCCCGCGCCGGGCAAGGTGGTGACGCCGGTTTCGATCTGGGTGACGCTGAAGCAGAAGTAGCGCCCGCGCAAAACGGCTTGGTAACGGGTCTGCGCTAGGACGCTTTCCATGAAACCGATGCCGCTCGACGAATTCACGCGCCTGCCGCCTGCGCTGGCGGTGGAGTGTGTCGACGGTCTGGCGGGCGGGATCGACGCGGTGGCCGAGGGTGCTGCGCCGACGCACCGCTTCCTGCGCTATGGCTGGTTCGCTGCGGCGCTGGCTGCCTATGGCGGCGCGGCGCGGACGCTGAGCGTGACCCGCGAGGGCGCG
>NZ_JARNTV010000074.1 GCF_029433115.1 Sphingomonas sp. AOB5
GTGTCGCCCGCCAGCGTATCGACCAGATCGGGCAGGGTGAAATCGACGGCGAGTCCCTCGACGCCCGCCGCCCGCAGCGCCTCGACCGCGACCCGCACGATCTCGCTGGCGGCAGCCACCGAATCGAGGCCGATCAGCTCGCACCCGATCTGCCGCATCGCCCGCTCAGGCCGCAGCTGCGACGCGCGCAGCTTGAGCACCGGGCCTGCATAGGAAAGCCGCACCGGCCGCGGATGATGCGCCATCCGCGTCGCCGCGATCCGACCCACCTGCGCGGTGATGTCCGGCCGGATCGCCAGCGTCGCCTGCGACACCGGATCGACGAAGCGCACCGCATCGCGCATGCCGCCCGCCTTCAGCCGCGAGGCCAGCGCCTCGGCAAACTCGGCCAGCGGCGGATCGACCTGCTCATAGCCATAGCCACGCGCCACGCCGAGCACACGCCCCTCCACCCGCGCCGCCGCATCGGCGGACGGAGGAAGGCGATCGTGAAACCCCTCGGGAAGCAGGCCGGTCATGCGAGGTCCGATAGCGCCGTCAGAACGACAGCGCCATCGCGGTCTTCACGCCCGGAAGCGCCTTGACCGTCGCCAGCAGCTCGGGCGCCACCGCTTCGTCGAGCGACAGCAGCAGCACCGCTTCGCCACCGGCCGAACGGCGGCCGAGATGGAAGGTGCCGATATTGACGCCCGCCTCACCCAGCGTGGTGCCCAGACGGCCGATGAAACCGGGCGCGTCCTCGTTGACGATGTAGAGCATATGGCCGACCAGATCGGCCTCGACCTTGATGCCGAACAGCTCGACCAGACGCGGCGCGGCGTCGCCGAACAGCGTGCCGGCCACCGAACGATCGCCCGCCTGGGTCGAGACGGTCACGCGCACCAGCGTGTGGTAATCGCCTTCGCGGTCGTGACGGACTTCGCGCACGTCCAGCCCGCGCTCCTTGGCGAGGAACGGCGCGTTGACCATGTTCACCGTGTCGGAATGGACCCGCATCAGCCCGGCCAGCACCGCGCCGGTGATCGGCTTCTGGTTCAGCTCGGCCGCCGCGCCCTCGACCTCGATCGAGATGCCGTTGAGCGCGCCATGCGCAAGCTGGCCGACCAGCGAGCCCAGCTTCTCGGCCAGCGCCATGTACGGCCTCAACCGCGGGGCTTCCTCGGCGGAGAGCGACGGCATGTTCAGCGCATTGGTGACGCCGCCCGAGACGAGGAAGTCGGCCATCTGCTCGGCGACCTGGATCGCGACATTGACCTGCGCCTCGCTGGTCGACGCACCCAGATGCGGGGTCGAGATGAAGTTGGCGGTGCCGAACAGCGGCGATTCCTTGGCCGGCTCGGTCACGAACACGTCGAGCGCAGCGCCGCCGATATGCCCCGAATCGAGCCCGTCCTTCAGCGCCGCTTCGTCGATCAGGCCACCGCGCGCGCAGTTGATGATCCGCACGCCCTTCTTGGTCCTGGCCAGGTTCTCGCGGCTCAGGATGTTGCGGGTCTGGTCGGTCAGCGGGGTGTGCAGCGTGATGAAGTCGGCACGGGCGAGCAGCCCTTCCAGCTCGACCTTCTCCACGCCCATCTCGATCGCGCGCTCGGGCGTCAGGAAGGGATCGTATGCGATCACCTTCATCCGCAGGCCGAGGGCACGGTCGGCGACGATCGAACCGATATTACCCGCGCCGATCAGGCCCAGCGTCTTGCTGGTCAGCTCGACGCCCATGAAGCGGTTCTTTTCCCACTTGCCGGCCTGGGTCGAGGCATCGGCCTCGGGCAGCTGGCGGGCGAGTGCGAACATCAGGGCGATGGCATGCTCGGCGGTGGTGATCGAGTTGCCGAACGGGGTGTTCATGACGACCACGCCCTTGGACGAGGCATAGGGGATGTCGACATTGTCGACGCCGATGCCGGCGCGGCCGATCACCTTCAACTTGGTCGCGGCGTCGAGGATCGCCTTGGTCGCCTTGGTCGAGCTGCGGATCGCGAGGCCGTCATACTGGTCGATGATCGCGGCCAGTTCTTCCGGCGTCTTGCCGGTGATCTCGTCCACCTCGACTCCGCGCTGGCGGAAGATCTCGGCGGCCTTGGGATCCATTTTGTCGCTGATGAGTACCTTGGGCATGATTCATGTCCTGAATTTGGGGCGCTCCGGCGACGGCCGGAGCACTGGAAAGGGAATGCGTTGATCGCCAGCGCTCCGGCCTGCGCCGGAGCACGGCAGCGTCAGCCGGCCTTGGCGGTCGCGTAGGCCCAGTCGAGCCACGGCCCGAGCGCTTCGATATCGGCGGTATCCACCGTCGCGCCGCACCAGATGCGCAGGCCCGCAGGGGCATCGCGATATCCGGCGACGTCATAGGCGGCGTCCTCCTTCTCGAGCAGCGCGGCGAACTTCTTGATGAACGCCTCGTCCGCACCCTCGACCGTCAGGCACACGCTGGTGGTCGAGCGATAGCCCTTGTCCGGCGCCAGATGGCCCAGCCAGTCGCGATGCGCGACGATCTTGTCGAGCGCGGTCGCATTGGCGTTGCTGCGGGCGATCAGCCCTTGGGCGCCGCCAATCGACTTGGCCCATTCCAGCGCGAAGATCGCATCCTCGACCGCCAGCATCGACGGGGTATTGATCGTCTCGCCCTTGAACACGCCCTCGGCCAGCGCGCCCTTGGAGACCAGGCGGAACACCTTGGGCAGCGGCCACGCAGGCGTATATTCGGTCAGCCGCTCCACGGCGCGCGGGCCGAGGATCAGGACGCCATGGCCGCCCTCGCCGCCCAGCACCTTCTGCCAGCTGAAGGTCGCGACATCAATCTTGTCCCACGGCAGGTCGTACGCGAACACCGCGCTGGTCGCGTCGGCAAAGCTCAGGCCGCGACGGTCGTCGGGAATCCAGTCGCCATTCGGCACGCGCACGCCCGAAGTGGTGCCGTTCCAGGTGAAGAGGACGTCATCGTCCCAGTCGACCTTGGAGAGATCGGGAAGCTGGCCATAATCGGCGCGGTGGATCTTCGGCTCGAGCTTGAGCTGCTTGGCGGCATCGGTGACCCAACCTTCACCGAAGCTTTCCCACGCAAGCGTCGTCACGCCGCGCGCGCCGAGCATGGTCCACATCGCCATCTCGAACGCGCCCGTATCCGATCCCGGAACGATGCCGATGCGATGGGTGTCGGGCAGGTTCAGCAACTCGCGCATCAGATCGATGGCATATTGCAGCCGCGCCTTGCCGAGCTTCGAACGGTGCGAGCGTCCAAGGACCTCGACCGCGAGCTTCGACGCATCCCAGCCCGGAGGCTTGGCGCAGGGACCGGAGGAAAAATGGGGGCGAGCCGGCTTCGTAGCGGGCTTGGCAGTGGACGCAATGGTGGCGTCGGTAACGGTCGTATCAGTCATGTCAGTCTCTCCTTGCAGAGAGCACGCGCGGCGTTGGGACCGCGTGGCCCGTCGACGGCCCTAAAGCCGGCGGCCGCAAAGTCAATCATGTGTTTGACGGATGCGATGGACAGTTTGCCTCACGCCACGCTACCCATCGCTGCGGGGGAGACATTTTCATGGACCATGAATTCCGGGACCCGCTGCCGCTCGCAAGGGTGGTTCGCATCGCGCTGGGGGTCTGGCTGATCGCAATGACGGTCTATGCCGTCATGTCCGGCTATACGATCGTCACCGTCGGCGCATTTCAGGCGGGGACCGCCGGCCAGGAAGATCTGGAACGCCTCGATGCGATCTCTCAGGCGATCAGCATCCCGGTCATCGCCGTCAACCTGATTGCCATCGTTCTGGTCGCCCGCTGGATATGGCGGGTCAACAAGAACGCCCATGCGCTGTCGGATTCGATGGAGATGACGCCGGGCTGGAATGTCGGCTTCTTCTTCATCCCGATCCTCAACCTGTGGAAGCCGTTCCAGGGCATCCTCCAGACGTGGCGGGCCAGCTTCTCTCCCTATAATGCCGAGGATGCAGACGTGCCCGCATGGGTGCCGGTGTGGTGGGTCAGCTGGATCATCAGCAACATCCTGAGCAACATCGCCTTCCGCCTCGGCATGCGCGCCGAGACGCTGGACGATTATGTCGCGGTCAGCTGGATCGAGCTGTGGTGCCTGCCCTTCGACCTGATCTCCGGCATCACGCTTTTCCTGCTGGTGACCCGCCTGTCGCGGGTCCAGCACAATGTCCGCGACGTCGAGGCACACGAGGCCGTGTTCGAATAGGACGCACTCTTTAGTCTCTCGTTAACCATGATGCGGGTACGCCCGCGCTCATGCGTATCCGTTGGCCCGGCCTGATCCTGCTGCCCCTGCTGCTTGCGGGCTGCATGTTCGGCGAGGACGATTATGCGCCGCGCCCTGCCCAGCCCAGCGCTCCGATTCGCGAGCGCCCGAGCGGCCCGATCACCCTGAACGACCCGACCCCGCGCGATACGCAGCAATGCTTCACCGCACTCACCCGCGACGATGTGCAGTACAGCCCGTTGCCGGACCGCGATTATGGCGGCGGCTGCATCGTCACCGGATCGGTCCAGTTGCTCGACATCGGCGTACCGGTAACCAATTTGAAGGCGATCAAATGCCCGCTGGCACGCACTTTCACCGGCTGGGTCCGGTACGCGGTCGCGCCCGCCTCCGCGCAGATCCTCGGCAGCGAGCTGGCCAAGGTCGAGACCTATGGCACCTATGCCTGTCGCGGCGTGGTCGGACGCGGGGCGGAAGGCGCACGCAAGATGTCGGAGCATGGTCTGGCTAACGCCGTCGATATCTCGGCCTTCGTGCTGAAGGACGGCCGCCGCATCACCATCGAACATGGCTGGCGATCCAGCGACCCCGACGTTCGCCGGTTCATGGAGACGATCCACAAATCGGCCTGCCGCCGCTTCCAGACGGTGCTCAGCCCCGATTACAACGCGGCGCATTACAATCACCTGCACTTCGATATGGGCAAGGGGCCTTTCTGCCGCTGAGGGTTTCCGCTACTCAGGTTCAAATGACAGACACAAAAGTACCGTCGCGGGTATTCCGGCCCGCGAAGCAGGAAGCCGAGGTCGCGAAAGACCATGGCATCACCCCCCAGACCGAGCATCCCGCATACCGGCTCGCCTTTCAGGACATGGATTTCCTGTTGCGCGACGATCTGCGGCCGATCCGCTTCCAGCTCGAGCTGCTCAAGCCGCAGGTCGTACTCGACGAGGCGAACATTGCATCGACCTTCGTCGTCTATGGCTCGGCGCGCATCCCGGAGCCGAGCAAGGCACTGGCACTGCGCGAAACGGCCGACACGCCGATGGCGAAGAAGGTCGCCGAGCGGCTGATCGAGAAGTCGAGATATTACGACGTCGCCCGCGAGCTGGCGCGCCTGGCGAGCAACTTCCCGCGCGACGAAGCCGGCAAGCAGCATTTCGTCGTGACCTCGGGCGGTGGCCCTTCGATCATGGAAGCCGCCAATCGCGGCGCGCGTGACGTGGGCGCCGATACGGTCGGCCTCAACATCGTGCTGCCGCACGAACAGGCGCCGAACCCCTATGTCACCCCCGGCCTGTCGATGCAGTTCCACTATTTCGCGCTGCGCAAGATGCACTTCCTGCTCCACGCGCGCGCGGTAGCGGTGTTCCCGGGCGGCTTCGGCACGTTCGACGAATCGTTCGAGCTGCTGACCCTGATCCAGACCGGCAAGATCGCCCCGATCCCGGTGCTGTTCTACGGCAAGGACTTCTGGAACCGCGTCGTCAATTTCGAGGCGCTGTGCGAGGAAGGCGTGATCAGCCCCCGCGACCTGAACCTGTTCCACTTCGTCGAGACCGCCGAAGAGGGCTGGGAAATCGTCAAGGATTTCTGGCGCGACAAGGATCACACCAAGATCGACCGCCCGCGGAGCCGAATCACCGGGCACCAGTCATAGGGACTCGACCAAAGCCGAAACGAAAAGGGCGCCGCGTGGATCACGCGGCGCCCTTTTTCTATCCCGTCGGGAAAAGCCTTAGTGGCCCTTCGCCTCCGCAGCCGGAGCGGCTTCGTTGCCGGCGGCCGGAGCGGCCTCGGTCGCGTTGCCTTCGGCGGCGGGTGCTGCACCCGGGGCCGGAGCGGCGGGGAGCGGCAGGTTCGAACCCTGCTGGTTGAGATAGACGATCAGGTTGGCGCGATCCTGCTGGTTGGGCAGGCCGGCAAAGGTCATCTTGGTGCCCGGCGCATATTTGCGCGGATTCTTCAGCCAGTGATCGAGCGCGTCGAAGTCCCAGTTGCCCGGAACCCCCTTCAGCGCATCCGAATAGGCGAAGCCTGCGACATGGCCGTGCGGCTTGCCGACCGCATTCCACAGATTCGGGCCGATGCCGTTGGCGCCGCCCTGATTGATCGTGTGGCACGCAGCGCACTTCTTGAAGACGTCCGCGCCCTTCACCGGATCGGCGGTGGCGAGCAGCGCCGCGATCGGCTGGTCCTTCGTTACTTCCTCAGGGCCAGTGCTGGCGCCTTCAACGGCATAACCAGGCTTTTCGGGCGCATGCGACGAAAACACCATGCCGCTGACGATCGACAGGCCCAACGCGGCGATGCCGCCCGTCAGAACCCAACCTGCAATCGTATTCGTCCGATCGTCCATCTGTGACGCCCCTGGGTAAATTTCGAGACCCCTCTAGTGCGGCACTTTGCACACCGCAAGCGCGCGCGTGGCGGTTATGCGCCTTGCAGTCCCACGGCGCGGCCACACGCACACTTGCCGCCCGGCAACGACCCGGCTAGCGCGCGCTCCACTATGGAGAATTTCGCTGCACCCGCCCGTCCCATCGTTGCGCGCATGGTCGAGGCCGCCGCCGCCGAGCCGAGCCGGGCCGTCGCCTATCAGGGCGCGCCCGGCGCCAATTCGCATATTGCGGCGCTTCAGGCCTTTCCCGACGGCCTGCCCCTGCCCTGCTTCAGCTTCGAGGACGCGATCGACGCGGTGAAGGAAGGATCGGCCGATTGCGCGATCATTCCCATCGAAAATTCGCTCCATGGCCGCGTGGCGGACATTCATTTCCTGCTGCCCGAATCGGGGCTGGTGATCACCGGCGAGCATTTCCTGCCGATCCGCTACGATCTGGCCGGCACCGGTACCATCGCCGACGTGAAGGAAGCGATGAGCCACACCCAGGCGCTGGGCCAGTGCCGCCACTGGCTGAAGCAGCACAATATCACGCCGGTCGCCTATCCCGACACGGCGGGTGCTGGTGCTGTCGTCGCCGAGCTGAACGACCCCAGCATCGCCGCGCTGGTGCCGCCGGGTGCGGGCCAGCTCTATGGTCTGAACCTGCTGGCCGAGAGCATCGCCGACGCCGACCACAATATGACCCGCTTCGTCGTGCTGGCGCGCGAGGCCCCGCCGCTTTCCGGTGAGGGCCCGTGGATGACCACCTTCATCTTCGAAGTGAAGAACGTCCCCGCCGCGCTCTACAAGGCGCTGGGTGGCTTTGCGACCAACGGGGTCAACATGACCAAGCTGGAAAGCTATCAGCGCGGCGGCACCTTCGCCGCGACGGAATTCTATGCCGACGTCACCGGCCGCCCCGGCGAAGCCCATCTCGACCGCGCGCTGGAGGAACTGACCTTCCACACCAAATGGGCGCGCGTGCTGGGCACCTACCGTCAGGCACGCGAGCGGGGCTAAATCCGCGCCGGAAAAGGTCCGGCAAGTCACGCCGTTTATGACCTTTGCCCGAGGAGAAATGCGCCATTTCGCCGCGCGGCGAAGCGCCATGCCGGATCGTCCGTGCGGGAAGCCTAGGCGCGTCATCCGACAGGATAAAGCGCGCGAAATCCATCATTGCAAGGCACGCTGCCCCTTGAACCACGTTCGAGAGGAGCAGCCTGTGCTCCGGCGAAGGCCGGAGCGTTGGACATGTCGCTGTCCCTTCACCGCCAGAGCTCCGGCCTTCGCCGGAGCACAGCTACTTGGGCGCGACGTAATAGGCCGCGCCTTGGCGGCGCTTAGCGCTTTAGCTCTCCGCCCAGGCCGTCAGCAGCGTGTGGGCGATGGCATAGGGTGGCGGGGCGACGAAGCTGGCCTCGGGATCCCCGGCAAGCGAGGCGAGGACCTCGTCGCGGGTGAACCAGCGGGCGTCCTCCAGCTCGTTGCGGTCGATTTCGATCGTGTCGTTTTCCGCCGTGCCGATGCAGGCGATCATCAGCGATGAGGGGAAGGGCCAGGGCTGGCTGGCGACATAGCGGATGCCGCGCACCCGCACGCCGGTTTCCTCCAGCGTTTCGCGCGCCACCGCTTCCTCGATCGATTCGCCGGGCTCGAGAAAGCCCGCCAGCGCCGAATAGCGGCCCCGCGGCCAGGGCGACTGGCGGCCCAGCAGCGCGCGGCCTTCATGTTCGGCGATCATGATCACGACCGGATCGGTGCGCGGGAAATGCTCCGCATTGCACACCGGGCATTTGCGGCCCCAGCCGGCGCGGAACGCCGTACTGGCCGTGCCGCACACCGCGCAGAAACGGTGCCGCATGTGCCAATCGACCACGCTGCGCGCCGCGGCATAGTTGGCGGCTTCGGCGGCGGGCAGGATATCGAGCGCGCGGAAGATGGCGGGCGAACGGCCCGTCACCGGCGTCGCATGCGGATCGGCCGAGGCGAAATGCGGCACCCCGTCGAGGAAGCCGAGGAAGATCAGATCATCCTCCTCGCCCGCCTCGGCCAGCGATCCCCAGCTCAGATGCCCCTCGGGCGTCAGCTCGGGATCGAGCGCATGGAGCCGCAGCAGTCGCGCGCGCGGATCGGCGGTGGCGGCCGCCAGCCGGTCCAGGTCGCTGCGCAGCGCGTCGGCACGATCGAACGTGCCGCCGGTAAAACCCGGCGCGGTCACCATCGCCGCCTCAGCGCTGGAAATCGGCGTGGATCGCCTTGTTCACATCGTCGCGCAGCGGCCATTTGTCGCCGAAATAATTGACCATCACCACGCCGCGAATGCCGCGGCCGCGATCGACCCAGCCCAGCGTTCCGGCGGCACCGGCCCAGCCATAAGTACCCTTGCCTGCCGCACCCGGCACGTCTTCGAGATAGACCGATCCGCCTGCGCCGAAGCCCAGCTTGCCCGCCAGACCGCTGAGCGTACCCAGCCCCGACGTGTCGGTTCCCGCCGGCAGCAGGTTGGACATGGCGAGTTCCGCCGTCTCGGGCTTCAGGATACGGACGCCGTCGAGCACGCCGCCATTCTGGAGCATGTGCAGGAACCGGTCATAGTCGCGCGCCGATGAGACGAGGCCCGCACCGCCATAGGGGAAGCTCGGCGGGCTCAGCCAGATCGAGCTGGGGCCGCCATCGATCGGCAGGCGGGTGTCGCCGACATAATAATAATTGGTCGCGAAGCGCGCGGCATTGCCCGGCGCGACGGTGAAGCCGGTCGAATCCATCTTCAGCGGCTTGAACAGGCGCGACTGGAGGAAATCGTCGAACTTCTGGCCCGAGGCGACTTCGATCACCCGGCCGAGCAGATCGAGGCTGATCGAATAGCTCCACTTCGTGCCCGGTTCGGCGATCAGCGGCAGCGTGGCGAGCCGGTTGGCGAACTCCTCAAGCGTCGGCGCACGCACCGCGCGCATCTGCGGCTCCATTGCCGGGCCGACCGCCGCGGGATTGATGCCCAGCTTGTTATATTCGTCGAGCAGCGGCCCCTTGGTGACGATGCTGTAGCCGAGGCCCGCGGTGTGGGTCAGCAGGTGGCGGACCGTGATCGGACCCTTGGCCGGATGGCTGGCCAGCGTGGTGCCGTTCGGATCGTCGAGCACCTTCATGTTCTTGAACGCCGGAATGAAGTCGCTGATCGGCTGGTCGAGCTTCAGCTTGCCTTCGTCGATCAGGATCATCGCGGCGATGCCGGTGATCGGTTTGGTCATCGAATAGATGCGCCACAGGCTGTCCGGCCCCGCCATCGGCGCGCCCGGTTCGGCTGCGATCCGGCCGGCGGACAGGAACTGGGTCGGCGATTCGCGATAGCCGACCGACATGACGATGCCCGGCACCTTGTTTTCGGCGACATAGCGATCGGCAAGCGCCTGCGTCGCGGGATAGCTCGTCTTGACCGCGGCGACCGGATGCAGCGCGGCGTTCGCGCCCGCCGCCATGGTCGCGATCAACGCGCTGCCCAGCGCCAGCCTGATCCACTTGCCCGTCACCGTCATCGCGCTCTCCGTATCGCTTTCGCCGCCTTGGCGAACACGGTCGGCATACCCGCCGACTCGATCTCCGCCACCGGCCACCATTCGCCGGTGGCCGCTTCCTGCGCCTCGATTGTGGCAACGGCAAGCGCACTTTCGAGACGAAAATGGGTGAAGCCATGATCGACCGTCTCGCCGAGCATCTGCCAGTCCGCATCGAACGGCGCGTCCGCCAACCCCGGCGGCGAATCGGTCCATGGCCCGGTCGGTAGCGCGCGCATGCCGCCCAGCAATCCGCTGTCCGGCCGCCGCACCAGCAGCACCCGGCCGTCGCGCTCCGCCCAGAACATCGTGCCATAACGCTGCGGCCGCTCGGCCTTCTTCGTCTTGACCGGAAACGTCTCCGGCTCGCCCGCCGCGAACGCCGCGCAGTCCTGACGCAGCGGGCAGAGCATGCAGCGCGGGGACCGCGCGGTGCAGACCGTCGCGCCCAGATCCATCATCGCCTGTGCGAAATCGCCTGCGCGCGCATCGGGCGTGATCGAATCGGTCAGTTCGCGAATCCGCGGCTTCGCACCCGGCAGCGCCTCGCGCACCGCAAACAGCCGCGACACGACCCGCTCGACATTGCCATCGACCACCACCGCGCGCCGCCCGAATGCGATCGCCGCCACCGCCGCCGCGGTGTAGCCGCCTACGCCGGGCAGCTTGAGCAGCCCCTCCTCGGTATCGGGCAGGCCGTCCGCCGCGACGGCACGGGCACAGGCCAGCATGTTGCGGGCCCGGGCATAATAGCCCAGCCCCGCCCAGGCGCTCATCACCTCCGCATCATCCTCGGCCGCCAGCGCCTCAAAGCTCGGCCAGCGCGTGGTGAATTTCTCGAAATAGGGCTTCACCGTCGCGACCTGCGTCTGTTGCAGCATCACTTCGGAAAGCCACACGCGATAGGGTTCGGTGGCATTGGCACCGGGCAGCGCGCGCCAGGGCAGATCGCGGGCGTTGCGATCGTACCAGTGGAGCAGGGTCTCAGCGATGTTGTCGGGCACATGGCCCTATGGCATGGGTGATCGCGAATGACGAAGTCTCCGCGTACAACGATCCGGCAGCCCAAGCCCGAACCGAAGCGCAGCAACCGTGCGCGCGCGGTTTCCGAGCTGTTGCCCGATGTCGGCCGCGCCGCATTCCGCAAGTTCGGGTTCGTCCAGCATGCCATCGTCAGCCGCTGGAGCGAGATCGTGGGCGAGCGTTATGCCCGTGTCTCCTCGCCCGAATCGATCCGCTTTCCGCAGGGCAAGCGGGCGGAGGGCGTGCTCCACCTGCTTGTCGGCGGCGCGCATGCCCCGATGATGCAGCATATCGCGCCCGAGATCGTCGAGCGGGTGAACCGTTTCTTCGGCTATACCGCGGTCGCGCGGCTCCAGATCCGGCATGGCGACGTGAAGCGGCCCAAGCCCGCCGCGCCGCCGCCCGAGCTGAAGCCGCTGACCGAGGAAATGGGCGAAAGCCTGCGCGGGATCGTGGATCCCGAACTCAAGGCCGTGCTCGAATCGCTTGCCTCCGGCGTGGCCGCGGCGAACTTTCCCAAGATCGGCAGGATCGACTGATGCGTTTCCTCATGCTTGCCTTGCTCGCCCTTTCCGGCGTGACGCTGGTCGCGACGCCCCCCGCGGCGGCGCAGGCAGTGAAGAAGAAGGCGGCCCCGGCTGCGAAAAAGGGTCCTGCGCGTCCCGCCGCGCCGACCAACTGGACCCGGGTGATCGTGAAGACGCCGCAGGGCGGATATCGCATCGGCAATCCCGCGGCGCGGCTGAAGCTGGTCGAATATGGCTCGCGCTCCTGCCCGACCTGCGGCCGCTTCGCTGCCGATTCAGGTGCCTTGGTCACCACCTATGTCGCCAGCGGCCGGGTGAGCTGGGAGTTTCGCGACTATCCGGTCCATGCCCAGGATATTGCGATCTCGATGCTTGGCCGCTGCGTGCCGACCGGGTCCTATTTCAAGGTGCTGGAGGGCATGTTCGCCGGACAGGCCGAGTTCAATTCGCGCGTGACGCAGATTTCGCCCGAGCGCGCCGAGGCGATCCGCACCATGGAGATCCCCGCCCAGTCGCGCGCCTATGCCGACGAACTGGGCTATACCGCCTTCATGAAGCGCAACGGCATGACCGAGGCGGCGATCACCGCGTGCCTGTCCAACCAGCTCGTCTATAACGATCTGGTCCGCATTGCCGAAGGTGCGGGGAAGCTGGGCGTGCAGGGCACCCCGACCTTCTTCCTCAACGGCAAGCGCCTCGACGGCGTGATGTGGAGCCAGATCGAACCCCTTCTGAAGCCCGGCAACTAAAGCCGGCACGACCGAAATATCGACGGAGACCTGAAATGCGTATTGCTTTTGCCCTGATCGCTTCGCTGGCCCTTGCTGCCTGTGGTGGCGGCGACGGCGCAACGACCGAGAATGGCACGACCCCCGAAGCGCCCGCGGCCTCGAAGCTCGCCCCGCCTGCCGGCAAGCAGTGGGTCGATGTGGTTACCAAGTCGCCTGAGGGCGGTATGATCCAGGGCAATCCGGATGCGCCGGTGAAGCTGGTCGAATATGGTTCGCGCAGCTGCCCGGCCTGCCAGGGCTTCGCGATGACCGGTGTCGAGCCGCTCCGCGCCAAGTACATCTCGACCGGTCAGGTCAGCTACGAGTTCCGCGATTTCGCGCTCCACCCGCAGGATCTCGGCCTGATCCTGATCGGCCAGTGCGTGTCGCCCGAAGCCTTTTTCCCGATCCTCGACCAGATGTATGTCGAGCAGCAGGTGTTCAACGAGCGCCTGACCCAGGAAATCCTGACCTCGACGGAAGGCCTCGGCGCAGGTCCGCAGGCGAAGCGCCTGATGGAAATCATGGGCTATATCGACTTCATGAAGCAGCGCGGCGTGCCGCAGGCGCAGCTCGACAAGTGCCTGGGCGACCAGGCCGCGATCGATCAGGTCGCGGCTCGCCAGAAGGCCGGTGTCGAAAAGGGCGTGAACAGCACCCCGACCTTCTACATCAACGACAAGATGTTCCAGGGCGGCTGGGACGATATGGAGCGCGAACTGCGCGCTGCCGGCGCACGCTAAGTCCTTCACGGTGCCAGCCCGCTCCCCCGCCCGGCCACCCAACGGAAGCTTGTTCTATGGGCGGCCGGGCGGGGGAGCGGGCTGGCACCGCCTCCGCGAAGTGGCGTAGCGCCGATGCAGATCAAGCGGCTCCGGCTTACGGGGTTCAAGAGCTTCGTCGATCCCGCCGATCTGCGGATCGAACCCGGGCTGACGGGAATCGTCGGCCCCAATGGCTGCGGCAAATCCAACCTGCTCGAAGCGCTGCGCTGGGCGATGGGCGAGAACAGCGCGAAGTCCATGCGCGGCGCGGGCATGGAGGACGTGATCTTCGCGGGCACCGCGACGCGGCCTCAGCGCGATTTCGCCGAAGTCTCGATCCTGGCCGAGGGCGTCGGCGACAGTGAGGAAATGGAAGTCGTCCGCCGCATCGAACGCGGCGCCGGCTCCGCATACCGGATCAACGGCCGCGACGTCCGCGCCAAGGATGTCGGGCTGGTCTTTGCCGACAATGCCACCGGCGCGCACAGCCCGGCGCTGGTCAGCCAGGGCCGGATCGGCGCGATCATCTCTGCCAAGCCCGCCGAGCGCCGCGCGATGCTGGAAGAGGCAGCGGGGATCGCCGGCCTGCATGTCCGCCGCAAGGATGCCGAGCAGAAGCTGCGCGCAACCGAAGCGAACCTGACCCGGCTCGACGAAGTCATTTCCGATCAGGAAGCCCGTGCCCATGCCCTGCGCCGTCAGGCACGGCAGGCCGAACGCTATCGCGAGCTATCCGACAAGATCCGCGTGGCCGAGGCGCGGATGATCTTCGCCCGCTGGCGCGATGCCGCCGCCGCCGCGGACGTTGCGAAGAAGGAAGCGCAGGCTGCCGAGGCGCTCGTCACCGAACGGGCCAAGGCGCATGACGATGCCGCCGCCGTGCAACAGGCCGCGGCCGAAACGCTGGCCGGGCTTCGCGCCAGCGCGCTGATGGTCCGCGACAAGGCAACCGAGACGATGCACGCGCTGGCCACGCTGCGCAGCGAACGCGCGACGGTGGAGCGCCGCATCGCCGATCTGCG
>NZ_JARNTV010000075.1 GCF_029433115.1 Sphingomonas sp. AOB5
CCCGGGCCTGCGCATCGACGTCCGCGCCGCCGTCGAGCACGCGGAAGGCGAGCGGGATCAGCACCAGTTGCAGCGCGAGCAGCACCGCGCCCAGCGCCGCGCCGATGATGACGCCGCGCATCAGCATCGCATCGACCTCGGCCTTGTCGCCCGCGCCCTGCGCCTGTGCGGTCATGCCGGTCATGCCCATGCGCAGGAAGCCGAAGCTCCAGAAGAGGAAGCTGATGATGGTGGAGCCGAGCGCCACCCCGGCCAGCGCCGCGGCGTCCCCGGTCCGCCCGATCACCGCGGTATCGACGATGCCGACCAGCGGCACGGTCGTCTGGCCGAGCATGATCGGCCATGCCTGGGCGAAGATCGACCGGCGGGTGAGGGGCAGGACGGACATTGGGAGCGCTTAGTCAGCTCCCACACGCCCGTCACCCCGAACTTATCTGTCGCAACGGTACAAGCGCCGGCTGTGAAACAGGTTCAGCATGACGGAAGCCTAGGATAGGCTGCACCTGACGAGGAGGGAGAACCGATGGCCGAGATCAAGACCAAGCCGACCGAGATCGGCGTCGACGCGTTCATCGACGCGGTCGAGAACCCGGTGCGGCGCGAGGATGCGAAGACCGTCGATGCGATGATGCGCCGCGTGACGGGTCTGGAACCCGCGATGTGGGGGCCGTCGATCATCGGCTATGGCAGCTATCACTATAAGTATGACAGCGGGCACGAAGGGACGATGTGCCGGATCGGCTACAGCCCGCGCAAGGCCGAGCTGGTGCTGTATGTGCTCAATGACCGGCCGGGTCTCGACGATCAGCTCGCGCAGCTGGGCAAGCACAAGATCGGCAAGTCGTGCCTCTACATCAAGAAGCTGGCCGATGTGGACGAGGCGGTGCTGGAGCAGATCGCGAACGGCGCGTGGGACGAGATGAACCGGCGTTACCCGGGCTAAATCCCCGCATACCATTCGTACCCGCTGCGATCCTCCCACAGCCCGCCGCCGCCCTTGTGGATGCCGGCGAGGCTGGCGACGGCTTCGATCCGCATGACATATTTGGCGTGCTTGTAGCCGAGCTGGCGCTCGACCCGCAGCCGCACCGGTGCGCCATGGCCGACCGAGAGCGGTTTGTCGTTCATCGCCCAGGCCATGATCGTCTGGGGGTGATAGGCATCCACCAGATCGATCGATTCATAATAGGGGGCGCCGCCAATCGCGTCGGCGCAGTGGAAGACGATGAACTGCGCGGCGGGCTGCAACCCGGCCAGGTCGAGGATGCGGGCGAGGTGCGGCCCCTGCCACTTGCCGATGGCGCTCCAGCCCTCGACGCAATCGTGGCGGGTGATCTGCGCGCGTTGCGGCATGGCGCGGAGGTCGGAGAGCGGGATCGACAGCGGCTGGCGGACGAGACCGTCGACCTGCAGTCGCCAGTCGGCGAAGCGGTTGGCGACGTGCGCGCTATATTCGGGCGTGTTGGGGTTCGCGGTGCCGTTGACGCGGAAGCGCGGGCTCATCTGGTCGGCGCGGAACTCGCGGGCCAGCGCGGTGCGGCCGCCGATCGAGCGCTGGAGGAATTTGTGGGTCTCGTCGGCGCTCGACAGGATCGACTTGACCGCCGGGCTGCGCGTCGCGGCGTCGCAACCCGCGAGCAGACCGCCGGCACCGGTGATCAGAAGGCTGCGGCGCGAGATCATTCCTCGGGCACCTGCCATTTGCCGGTGATCATCGATCGGATCTCGTTGACCGGCCCGGCGAGGATGACCAGCGTGAGGTGGACGATAATGAACGCGGTTGTCAGCGCCATCGCGATGAAGTGGACCGAGCGCGCCGATTGCCGTCCGCCGAAAATGTCGACCAGCCATGGCCAGATCGCATCCATGCCCGGCGACAGCGCCAGGCCGGAGACGATCAGCAGCGGCAGCAGCACGAAGATCACCCCGGCATAGCTCGCCTTCTGGAAGATATTGTACGCGCCCGGGTTTGCGGGGTCGTGGAAGCGCAGGTCCCAATGGGCCTTCAGGTCTTCCCACAAATGGCGCGGCTTCAGCTCGTCCTTGCGGATGCGCAGGTCGCGCTGGAAGTGCCGGTTGATCAGGCTGACGATCATGTACGCCAGCAGTCCGAAGGCGAGCACCAGCGCGAAGAACAGATGCCAGTGGCGTGCGATCGCCAGACTGTATTGCGAGGGTAGGGTCAGCCAGCCGGGAAAGCGCGGCAGTTCCAGCCATGCAGGATCGTAATTCGCGCCGAAATGCCCCCAATAGAGGCGGGGATGGGCGTTGAAGATCATCAGGCCGCTGGCGATCATGACGATCACAGATACGGCGTTGATCCAGTGCCAGATGCGCGTGAACGGCCGGTGCCGGACGATGAAACGCGGAGACGGCGCCGGCTCGGGTGCCGCCTCCGGTTCAGCTTCGGCTATTCCGCCGCCAGATGCCATGCGGGCGGTTCCTCGGTCTCGCGGAGCCGGGCTTCCTCCTCGTACATATAGTCGCGGGTCATCGGAATCGCGTCGCGACGCTTCACATACTGGAGCTGCCAGTTGACCAGCCCGCCATAGCGGAACGCGGCTTCGGCGCCCGCGAGGTAGAATTGCCACATGCGGAAGAAGCGCTCGTCATACATTTCGACGATTTCGGCCTGCGCGGCGTTGGTGCGGTTATACCATTCCTCGAGCGTGTGGGCGTAGTGATAGCGCAGCGCCTCGACATCGGTGACGATCAGCTTCTGCTTCTCGGCCTCGATCACCAGTTCGGACAGCGCCGGGATATAGCCGCCAGGGAAGATGTATTTCCGCGTCCAGGCGTCGGTCGTCCCGCCGCCGCCAGCGCGGCCGCAGCAGTGCGAGACCATCACGCCATCGGGCTTCAGCAGCCGCTTCATATGCTCGAAAAAGCCGGGATAATGCGGCGTGCCGAGATGCTCGACCAGGCCGACGCTGATGATCCGGTCGAACTCGCCGGTCAGATCGCGATAGTCCATCAGCTCGAACTTCACCCGGTCGCTGACGCCTTCGGCCTTCGCGCGTTCCTTGCAGAAGGCGATCTGGTCGGGCGCCAGCGCGATGCCGACCACGTCGACGTCGTATTGCCGGTGCAGATACATGGCGAGGCCGCCCCAGCCGCAGCCGATATCGAGCACGCGCATGCCGGGCTTGATGTTCAGCTTGGCCGCCAGATGCGCCTTCTTGTCGAGCTGGGCCTTTTCCAGGCTGTCGTTGAGATCGCGGTGATAGCCGCAGGTATACTGACGATCGGTGTCGAGGAAGAGTTCGTAGAGGCGGCGGGTGAGGTTGTAGGTGTGTTCGGCGTTGCGGCGCGAGCGGGTCTTCCAGTTGATCTGATCGATGCGGCCCGCCACATGGCTGATCGCCTTGCGGATGGGGCCGGCGGGCTCGATGCCCTCGGGCTGTTCGAACGGCGCGTTGTAGCGGAACAGCAGGGCGAGATCGCGGATATCGCTGCCGCCCTCGAGGACCATGCGGCCATCCATATAGGCTTCGCCCGCGCCCAGCCGCGGATCGCGCGCGATGAAGTTCGCGGCGCCCCTGTCGGTAAAGCGGACGGTGACCGGAGCCACCGCCGGATCGGGCGCGCCATAGCGATACTCCCGTCCATTATGGTCGATGATGGTAAGTTCACCCTTGCGGATGAGCTTGCTGAGCATCTTGTCGAGGAGCCACATGCTGCGCAGCATGTGGCAAGCGTTGCGCATGCGCAATGGGGTTAAGCGCCGGTTCAGGCGTAAGCGCGCGCGAAGAAGATCAGGGTCGTTCCTCCGGTGACGATCAGCGTCCAGATCCGCACCAGATTGTGCGGCAATTTCTTCCCGATATGCGCGCCGCCCCATCCACCCAGAATCGCGCCGGCGAGCATCGGCAGGCACAGCCACCAGCTCACCAGCCCTGCCGCGACGAACACGAAGGCTGCGGCCAGATTGGCGATCGCCAGCATCAACGTGCGGATGGCGAACAGCGAGCGCGGATCGGCGCCTGCGAGCAGGCCATAGGTGGCAGTGGTCATCAGCCCGACGCCGCCGCCGAAATAGCCGCCATAGACGCCAAGCAGCGCCTGCGCGGTCATCAGGGTGCGGGTGCCGATGCTGACGCGCGCGCGCAGCCAGTCCGACGCCGCGCGGCCGAACGCCATCACCACGAAGCCGAGCAGCAGCAGCCAGGGGATGATGATGTCGAACGCGTCGCTGGGCGTCAGCACCAGCAACGCGCTGCCGATCAGACCGGCGACAAAGGTGATGATCGAAAGCATCCGCACGCTCATCCCGCCGACCGGCGCGAGCTCGTCGCGAAACGCCCATGCGCTTGCCGCGGCACCAGGCATCAGCGCGACATTGGACGTCGAATTGGCGAGGTTGGCGGGCAGGCCGAGGCCGATCAGCGCGGGCAGGGTAGCGAAGGTGCCGCCGCCCGCCAGCGCGTTCATCGCGCCGCCGAGGATACCGGCGCCCAGCGCGAGCAGGAGGGTGTAGAAGTCCATCGCCAACCCCTTAGCCTCCGCTCCGGGCTTGTCGAAGGATTAACCCAGCGCCGCCTGCTTCTCTTCGGCCAGCCGGTCCAGCTCTGCGCGCGACTTCTTCTCGGAAGCGGTCTTGAGCTGGCCGCACGCAGCGTCGATGTCGCGGCCGCGCGGCGTGCGCGCCGGGGCCGAGATGCCGGCGCCGAACACGATCTCCTGGAACGCGCGGATGCGTTCTGGTGTGGAGCATTCGTACGGGGCGCCGGGCCATGGGTTGAACGGGATCAGGTTCACCTTGGCGGGCAGGTCATACTGTTTGATGAGGCGCACCAGCTCGCGCGCATCGTCGTCGCTGTCGTTCTTGTCCTTCAGCATCACATATTCGAACGTGATGCGGCGGGCATTGTTCGCGCCGGGATAATCGGCACAGGCCTGAAGCAGTTCCTCGATGCCGTATTTGCGGTTGAGCGGCACGATCTCGTCGCGCACTTCCTTGGTGACCGCATGGAGCGAGACGGCGAGGTTCACCCCGATCTCCTCGCCCGCGCGAGCCATCATCGGAACCACGCCCGAAGTGGACAGGGTGATGCGGCGCTTGCTGAGCGCAAGGCCGTCGCCGTCCATCACCAGCTTCAGCGCGTCGCGGACATTGTCGAAATTATAGAGCGGCTCGCCCATGCCCATCATCACGATGTTGGTGAGCATGCGGCCTTCTGGCTGGCTCGGCCATTCGCCGAGCGAATCGCGTGCGAGCATCACCTGTCCGACGATCTCGGCGGGCGTGAGGTTGCGCACCAGCCGCATCGTGCCCGTGTGGCAGAAGCGGCAGTTGAGCGTACAGCCCACCTGCGACGAGACGCACAGGGTTCCGCGATCGGCGTCCGGGATGAACACCATCTCGTAATCCTGCGCGTCGGGCGAACGCAGCAGCCATTTGCGGGTGCCGTCGTTCGACACCTGCTGCTCGATCACCTCGGGGCGGCTGATCACGAAGCGATTGGCGAGCCAGGGCTGCATCGTCTTCGAGATATCGGTCATCAGCGAGAAATCGGTGACGCCGCGATTATAGATCCAGTGGAATATCTGCTTGGCGCGCAGCTTGGCCTGCTTGGGCTCGAGCTGCGAGGTCTCGAGCGCCATGCGGATGTCCATCTTCGACAGCCCGAGCAGGTCGATACGCCCATCCGGGCGCACCACGGCGGCGCGGGGGACGGGTACGGGATCGATATGCCCGGGAATGGGCATGGGGGCGGCCGACGGTGCATGCATGCGGCGGCACATAGTGCATTGCGCACGATTTTTCTACTGGGGTGTCATACCGATGCGCCGGAGCCCTTCGCAGGCCGTGTCTGAATGGCGAGGGCTACGCCGAACATTCCGATTGCCAAAGCCACAATAGCCATCGGAATCCATACGCTCGTTCGCGCCATCGGTTGCCAGCCGTTCACGAGCCACACCAGGTTTATCAGGATAAGCGCCGCAAAAACCGTCAGACGTTCCCGCAAGGGAGATCTCCGGATCGCTATCAGAAGATGCGCCGCGGCGATCAGTGCCAGCGAAATGGGGAAGCCGAGATTCTCCATGACACTAGCGTATCAGCAGCGGCTGGATCGGTGGAGCCTAGGACACCTTGAGGGCCAACAGCGTCGCCCGCATCGCTTCGTCCAGCGGCGTGTGCGGTTCCTTGCCCAGCACGGCGACCAGTGAGGCGTTGTCGAGCGCAACCGGGTGGCGCCAATAGGCCTGCATCTCGATCATTTCGCGCATCGTCGGATTGAACGGCGCTATCAGGGGGAGGAGGCGCCATGGCATGCGGCGGAGCTTTGCCGGGCGGCCAGTGGTGCGCTGGATCGCTTCGGCCAGACCCATGCCATCCGCGTCCCAATGGCCTGCGAAATGATGGCGGGCGAAGCGGGGCAGATCGGCTTCGCGGTCGAGCAGGCGGGCGAAGGTCTCGCCGACATCGGGGAGATAGGCCCAGGTGTGACCCGTGCCGCGCTTGCCGGGCAACAGGATCGACGTGACCGGCCTGCCCGGCGTCACCATGCCCTGCGACAGCCAGCTATTGCCCGGGCGCGGGCCGAAGAAATCGCCGGCACGCAGGATCAGGGCGCGGACGCCGGATGCTTCGATCCGCGCCTCCATGTCGCGGCGGATCGCGCCCTTGCGGGTCGAGGGATATTGCGGGCTGTCGGGCGATGCGAGCGGGGTGGCTGCCGGATCGTAATTGTAGATCGTGCCGGGCAGGGCCAGCCGCGCGTTATTGGCCTGTGCGGCGGCGATGCTGTTGTCGATCATCGGGATGACCAGCTTCGCCCAGTTGCGATAGCCCGGCGGGTTCACGGCATGGACGATCGCCTGCACGCCTTGCGCCGCGCGAAGCACATCGTCGCGGTCCATCGCGTCGCCCGCGATCCATTCGATGCCGTCGCCTGAGCGCGGCGTTCGGGTCAGGCCGCGCACCGTCCAGCCATGCGCGATCAGCGCTCTTGCGGTCTCGCCGCCCACGCCGCCGCTCGCGCCCAGTACCAAAGCCGTCTTCATCGCCGTTCCTCCAGTTTCGATGGCAGCGATATGGACCGGACTAACCTCAATCAAAATTGACGATATGAGACGAGTCGAATAGACAAAATTTATGAACCTCTCCGACGACTGGGAGCGCCAGCGCGCCTTTCTCGCCGTGTTGCGCGAAGGCAGCCTGTCGGCCGCGGCGCGGGTGATCGGGGTGGCGCAGCCGACCGTGCGCCGCCGGATCGAGGAACTGGAGGAATCGCTCGGCACGCCGCTGTTCACGCGCTCGCCCAGCGGTCTGCTGCCGACCGAACGGGCCCATGCCCTGCGCGAGCATGCCGAGGCGATGGCGATGGCCGCCGACGCGTTCGTCCGGTCGGCTTCGGCGGGCACGCATGAAGTCGCCGGTACGGTGCGGATCACCGCCAGCGATGTGATCGCGGTCGAGGTGCTGCCGCCGATCCTCGCCGAACTATGCGCGCGTCATCCGCGGCTGGTGATCGAACTGTCGCCGACCAACCGCAACGAGGATGTGCTGCGCCGCGAAGCCGATATCGCGGTGCGGATGGTGCCGCCGCAACAGGATGCGCTGGTCGCGCGGCGGGTGGGCGCGGTCACGCTGGGGCTGCACGCGCACCGCAAATATCTGAAGGCGCGCGGTACGCCGGCGAGCCTGGACGAAGTGCGTGGCCATGCGCTGATCGGGGTAGAGAATGATTCGCCGGTGCTGCGCGTGCTCCAGCATCGCGGCTTCGACGTGCGGCGTGAGGATTTCAGCTTCCGCAGCGACAGCGATCTTGCCCATATCGCCGCGATCCGCGCGGGGCTGGGGATCGGGGTGTGCCAGGTGCCGCTGGCGGCGCGCGATCCGAAGCTGGTGCGCGTGCTGCCGCAACTGTTGAGCCTCGATCTTGAGACCTGGGTGGTGTGCCATGAGGACCAGCGCGGCGTGGCGCGGATCCGGGCGGTGTTCGACGCGCTGGTGGACGGGCTGGGCCAGTATATCGGTGCGTCCCCGTTGCAGCGGTCGGCGCCCGAGGAATGGCTCGAGGAGGAATTGCTGCTCGATCTGCCGGTGGAGAGCGAGGACTAAGCACGGAATGGTGTTAGCTTGACGGGGGAGGGGGTGTTCTACCTCACCTCATCTTGCTCTAGCCCCGCACGCAGCCCAGCGCCGCCGCGTCGATCGCGGTGGCGGCGCCTTGCAGCGAATAGGTGTCGGCAAAGGCGCCGCCATTGGCGCCGATGCTTTCCACGCTCATGCTGCGGCCTTGCCGGATCGCGGCGACCACCGCGGCATCGGTGCGCGCATCGGGCGACCAGGCGTCGCTTTCGCCCGCGACCAGCTCGAACCGCCGCTCGCCGACCGACAGCATGACGCGGGCCCGCGGATGCCGCGCGCGGCTGAGGCGGATATGGAGCTGGGCATGGACATTCTGGCCCGGCCAGGTGGCGATGCTGGCAAAGGGCTGGGACTGGCTGTGCTTCTCAACCGGCTTGGCGATGGCGTAGCAGCGGCGCGGCGAGGCGTCGCGGAAGGCACCCCAATTCTGGAAGGTGCCGAGCGGTGTGCGACCGGCACTCTGTCCGCCAGCCTGTGGCGCTACGACAGCGGCGAGGAGCATGGCCCAGATCATACCGCGGCGTTGGCCATCTTGCCCGATCCCCAATGGACGATCGTCTCGACCCCGCCTTCGATCATCGCGATCGATCCCTGCGGCAGATCGGGCGCGGCGGGCGAGCCGAACTGTTCCAGCAGCGGCGCGCCGGTCATCACCCCGCGCAGCACCCGGCTGGACATGCCGTGCATGATCACCAGCCGGTCGCCCGGATCGTCATCGGTATCGGCCAGCCAGGACGAGACGCGCGCCGCGATCGAATCATACCATTCGCCGCCGGGCGCGGGGTGGCGGTACAGCTTGTGCTCGGTGTCGAGGAAGCCGGACAGCGCATCGCCCAGCTCGTGATAATAGCGGCCGCTCCACTCGCCCATGCCGATCTCGACCAGCCGGTCGTCCCGCCGGGCCTGATGCCAGTCCAGCTCGATATGCTCGCAGATCACCGCCAAGGTCTGCAGCGCGCGGCCAGCCGAGGAGACCCATAGAGTCAGCGCCGGTTTCGCACCGAGCAGCCCGCGAAGCGCGGCCCCCATCGCGTCGGCCTGGGCGAAACCGGCACGGGTGAGGGGGGTATGCGGGTGATCGCCCTGCATTCGCTTGGCGAGATTGTAGACCGTCTCGCCATGGCGGGCGATGAAATCGCGGCCCTTGCGGGGGGATTTTCCGGGATGCGCGCGAATGGAATCCATGGACCCCATTTCAAGTCCCTGTGGCCGGAAAGCAACGCTTTTCCGCGTTTATCTGAGGTTCATGCAACAAGCCTTCCGGCTCCCTAGTTAAGCCTCGGCCCCGATCGGAAGGGCCTGTTTGGTACCCAAGGAGTTTTTATGCGTATCGCTCTTATCGCCGCTGCCCTCGCTGCCGGCACCGCCCTTGCAACCCCCGCTTTCGCCCAGGACGCCGATGCGCCCTTCACCGGCCCGCGCGCCGAAGGCGTGATCGGTTGGGACCGCGTGGATGACGGCACGATCAACGGCGCCAACGGCACCGATGGCGTCGTGTTCGGTGGCGCAGTCGGCTACGACTTCCAGGTCGGCGGCGCAGTGCTCGGCTTCGAAGGCGAAGCCACCGGCGCCACCACCAAGGAAACGGAAAGCAATGTTCTCGTCGTCGGCGATCAGCTGCGCGTGCGTGCGGGCCGTGACCTGTATGTCGGTGGCCGCGTCGGCTTCACCGTCGGTGAGAACACGCTGCTCTATGCGAAGGGCGGCTACACCAACGCGCGCATCGAGACCCGCTACACCAGCGGTGCGACCACTGTTGAGACCGGCGACAATGTCGACGGCTGGCGTCTGGGCGCCGGCGCCGAGATCAAGCTGGGCGGCAACCTCTACGTGAAGGGCGAATATCGCTACTCGCGCTATGACGACACCAATGGCACGGGCATCGACCTGAAGCGCCATCAGGTCGTTGGCGGCGTCGGTATCCGCTTCTAATACGCACACGCAGCAAAATAGCTGTTGAAGAAGGGTCGGGGCGCTTGCTCCGGCCCTTTTTCGCGTTAAGGATATTGAACGGCGAATTGCCACCGGCCGCTCGGCATCAAGGTGGAATTTAGGGCGGCGGCCCGGGGGTTTGAGAACAAATGAAAGCGACGATCGAACGCGCAACGCTCCTCAAGGGGCTCAGCCACGTCCAGTCTGTGGTGGAGCGGCGGAACACGATCCCGATTCTCTCCAACGTGTTGCTCGAAGCCAGTGCCGCCGGATCGATGCGTCTGATGGCGACCGATCTGGACCTGCAGATCGACGAGACGATCGCGGCGGCGGTGGATCAGGCCGGTGCGACCACGATTTCCGCCCACACTTTGTTCGACATCGTGCGCAAACTGCCCGAGGGTTCGCAGGTCGAGCTGACCGCGGCCGAGGGGCGCATCGTCGTCAATGCCGGCCGTGCGCGCTTCACGCTTTCCACGCTGCCGCGTGACGATTTCCCGGTGATCGCCGAGGGCGAGCTGCCCACCACCTTTGAGCTGCCCGCCGAAACGCTCAAGCAGATCATCGACAAGACCCGCTTCGCGATCTCGACCGAAGAGACGCGCTACTATCTGAACGGCATCTTCTGGCACGTGTCGGACGAAGCGACTCCGGTGCTGAAGGCTGCGGCGACCGACGGCCACCGCCTCGCCCGCGTGACGGTCGCGCGTCCCGATGGCGCCGAAGCGATGCCGGACATTATCATCCCGCGGAAGTGCGTCGGCGAGTTGCGCAAGCTGCTCGACGAGGTCGATGGCTCGGTCGGCGTTTCGATGAGCAATTCGAAGATCCGCTTCGACCTGGGTCAGGCGATCCTCACCTCAAAGCTGATCGACGGCACCTTCCCGGATTACAGCCGCGTCATTCCGACCGGCAACGACAAGATCCTCAAGATCGATCCGAAGAGCTTCATGGAAGGCGTCGACCGCGTGTCGACCATCGCCACCGAGAAGACCCGCGCGGTGAAGATGGCGCTGGACCGCGACAAGGTGATCCTTTCGGTCACCAGCCCCGAAAACGGCGCCGCGGCGGAAGAAGTGCCGGGCGAATATGCCGCCCAGCCGTTCGAGATCGGCTTCAACAGCCGCTATCTGATGGATATTCTTGGTCAGGTCGAGGGCGATCTGGTCGAGGTGCATCTGGCCGACGCCGCCGCGCCGACGCTGATCCGCGAGAATGACAAGTCGCCGGCGCTTTATGTGCTGATGCCGATGCGGGTCTGATCCCGATCGACCGGGTCGAATGAAAAAAGGGCGGGCGCGGCATATCGGCCGGCCCGCCCTTTTTCGTTTCAGGAGACTCTCAGGCGAACATGCCGCGCCGCATCGCCGCGGCCATCTGGACCACCAGGCTGACCGCCATTGCGGCCGTCATCAGCGTCCAGCTGCTGATCTCCGGCACCAGCCCCAGCTTGACCAGCGAGGCCCAGCCGAACAGCCCCATCGTCAGCACCCAAAAGCTTGCCGCGCCCGATTCCATGGCCATGGCCCGTGTCAGCTCGTCGCTGCTGCGCGAGACTCGCCAGCTCAGCCAGGACGTGACCAGCAACAGCACGCCCATCGCGGCCGCCACGGCGATCGATGCCGTCTCGCCGGCGCCCAGCCGCACCGCGAAGGGCGGGGCGAGCAGCAGGCCGCCGGAGATCAGCAGGATGATCCCGTTCATCCGCATCATCCGCAGCACGTCGTTGTCGAGCGGGTCGCCCTCGCGATAATTCTCGGCGATCGCCTTGTACGCTGCCTGACTCGACGAGACGATCCCGGCAAAGGCGGCAAGCATCAGGACGAGCAATGCCAGCACGGTCGATACGATATCTTCCGCGGGCATGCCCTTCAGCCATTCGAGGAAGCCGCTGGCGGCAGCGGCCGCGCAGAAGGCGAGCCCCACGAGCGCGCCGATGAACATGCGGAACAGCCGGATATGCAGGGGACGATCAGTCATTTCGGTGCTCCGGCGGGGTCCAGTCGTCGAGGAAGATGGCATCAACAGGCACTCCAAAGACCTTCGCCATGCGCAACGCGAGCGGCAGGCTGGGGTCGTATTTGTCGGTTTCGACGGCGTTGATCGTCTGACGCGAGACGCCGAGCAGCTTGGCCAGATCCCCCTGACTCAGCCCCGTTTCGGCGCGCAGGATGCGAAGCCGGTTGTTCATGCGAGCTGTCCAGAAGTCTTGATCATATGACAAGAATTCTTGTCAGTGATTCGTGCGGGTGTCAAGAGTTCTGGACATTATATCGCTGACAAAGCACCGGCGTGTTCCGGGCGAAAGATCGCAGTTGAATTTTAACGCACGTCTGCTATTTACAACGATGTTAATAGCGATTCGGTGATCGACATGGCGACGCAACCCGCACCTGTTCAGACCTTCAACCCCGGCATTCCGATGAAGCGGGAATGGGGCACGGCGCTGTCCGCGCTGGGCAAGCTGCTCGCCAATGGCGACGATACGGTGCAGGTCTTCAAGATCATGCGCGCGCTGAACGGCGACGTGACCCAGCGCAGCTATCGCAAGCTGCTGACCCTGCCGAACGGGGGCAAGCTGGCCTATCAGCGGATCGAGCTGGCGCAGCGGCTGGCGAACCGCGAATGGATCGACAGCTTTGCTGAGGGCACCGTCGGCGCGGCCTATCGCAATTTCCTCGATTCGACCGGCTTCACGGCCGAGGGGCTGGTCGAGGTCAGCATGGCTGAGGGCGCATTTCAGGGCGTCGATGTGGAGCATCCCTATGCGTGGATGGGTCGCCGCGAGCGCGACATCCACGATATCTGGCACACGCTGACCGGCTATCAGGCGAACGAGCATCTGGGCGAGGCCTGCCTCGTCGCCTTCTCCTATGCGCAGACCGGCGGTCTGGGCTGGGGCTTTATCGGCATGGGCGCGGCGCTGAAGAGCCTGCGGGTGACCAAGGAAACCGCGTTCCTGAAAGCGGTGATCGAAGGCTATCGCCGCGGCAAGAAGGCCGCGTGGCTGCATGGCGAGGATTATGAGGCGCTGCTCAACGAGCCGCTCGACGCCGCGCGCAAGCGGCTGGGGATCGATGTGGCGCCGAAGTACAAGATCGCGCAGCAGCGGCTGGAAGCGGCCGGACTGCAGGGGATTTGAACGATAGCCCTCTCCCATCAAGGGAGAGGGGTCTATGTATTGCTTGTGATCCTCAGTGCAGCTTGGGCATCGCCCGCGCGCCGGCATCGGGGCCGACGGCTTCGAAGAATTCCATCGGTTCCAGTTCCGCGCCGGGCAGTTCGAACTGGCTGGCCGCGATGTCGGCGCTGTCGACCGACGTCAGCTTGAGCCCGTTGCCGACGCGGAGCGGGGCGCCCTTGCCGAGCAATTCCTTGCCGCTGGCGGTCAGATCGGCTTCGCCGAGGAAAATCTCCGCCACCGGCGCAATGATCCCGAACATGTCGTGGAACACGCGGCCGACCGGGGCGAGCAGCGGATCGGCGCTCATCACGAATTCGAGCAGGTCCTTGTTGCGCTCCGCCTCGGCCGTGTCCGGCTTGACCGGGCCGAAGCGCCACAGCGCGCCGGTGCGGCCCGCGACGGTCTCGTTGCTGTTGCCCGGGAGCAAGCTGAACTTCATCTTCGGATCGGCCTTGGCCGCGGCCTGCGCAGCAAAGGGTTTGAGCTGGGCGGAGAGCATCTCGAGCAGCGCCTCGGTGCGCGTGACCACGAACTCGCCCTTGGCGTTCTTCACTGCGATATAGCTGACGCCATCGCGGCGGATCAGGATGACGGCGCCGGTCACTTCGGCGCGGTAATTCCCGCCGTCATCGACCATCACCACCAGCTCGTTCTTCTCGCCCGCCGAATAGCGTGCGGTCACGTCGGCCAGCGCGGGGACGGGCAACAGCATCAGCAGGGCAGTGAACAGCAGTTTCAGGCGCATCCGGAGTCTCCTTGGGCGCCAGCATCTCCGAAGCGGTGTTCGCGGGCAAGAGGCTGCGCTAGAGGCAGATGAAATGGCCATCACGCGTCTCGTCCTGACCGATTTCCGCAACCATGAAGATGCGGTGCTCAACCCCGGGCCGGGCTTTGTCGTGCTGGCCGGCGAGAATGGCGCGGGCAAGACCAACGTGCTGGAAGCCGTGTCGTTGCTGGCGCCGGGCCGCGGGCTGCGCCGGGCGAGTGTGGGCGAAATGGCGCGGCAGGGCGGATCGGGCG
>NZ_JARNTV010000076.1 GCF_029433115.1 Sphingomonas sp. AOB5
GGGCGACACCTTGCCCCCCGCCAAGCTGGCTGAGCTGCGCGAGCGGCTGGACGGCAAGGATGCCGGCGGCGTCGCGGCGATCGATGCGAGCTACCTGCCGCTGATCGAGGCGGCGGGGCCGTTCGACGCGGCGATGGCCAGGCTGCGCGGGATTGCGGCGCTGGGCTCGCGGCTGGACGGGCTGGCGCAGGTTGCGGCGAGCCTGCCCGAGGGCGTCGCGCTGACGCTCGATCCGACCGAGCGGCATGGCTTCGAATATCAGAGCTGGCTGGGCTTCTCGATCTTCGCGCGCGGCGTGCGCGGCGAGATCGGGCGCGGCGGCACTTATGTGATCGTCCATGAGGACGGGCGCGAGGAGCCGGCGGTGGGCTTCTCGCTCTATGCCGATCCGATCCTCGATGCCGGGATCGGCGGCGGCGAGCGGCGGCGACTGTTCCTGCCGCTGGGTACCGATGCGGCGACCGGTGCGGCGCTGCGGGCCGAGGGCTGGGTGACGGTCGCGGCGCTGGAAGCGGACGATACGCCGAAGGCGCAGTTGTGCAGCCATATGCTGGGCGGTGGCGGGCCCGAAAAGGTCCGGTAACTCACGTCATTCGTGACCTTTGCCCGAGGGCAATTGCGTCATTCGGGCGGTCACTGGAGCGCCATGATCAACGAGTCGAAAGAGCGGCGGCCTTGCGGCTGCTCGCCCGGCTGAGCAGGTGAAATTCTACATTTCAAGCGATTGTGCTCCGGCGAAGGCCGGAGCGTTGGCGGCGTAGGATTACCCTTTCCAGCGCTCCGGCCTTCGCCGGAGCACGGTCAGTGCGAGAGCAGCACCTCGATATCGCCCGCTTCGAATCCCGCCAACGCATCGGCCACCGCGGCGCGATAGGCGGCATCCTCGGCGATCCGCGCGGGGAAGACCTGACGCAGCGCCAGCATTGCATCGAGATCGCCGCATGCAGCCGACAGTGCGTCCGCCAGCGGATCGGTGATCTTCTCGCCCGTTGCGGTCTTGCGGCGGAGGAAGGCGATCCATGCCGCGACCGGCACGGCGAGCCGGTCGACCGGGCGGCCGGCGTCTAGCGCTTCGCGGGTGGTGTCGAGCAGGCGATAGGGCAGCTTCTGCGACCCGTCCCATGCGATCTGCGACAGCAAATGCCGGATCGCAGGATTGCGGAAACGGTCGAGCACCGCATCGGCATAGACTTGCGTATCCAGCCCCTCGACCGGGGGCAGGGAGGGGCGGATATCCTGATGCGCCAGGCGGGTGATGAAGCCTTCCAGCGCGGGATCGGACATCGCCTCGAACACCGTCTCGTGCCCCAGTGCCAGCCCGATATAGGCGAGCGAGCTATGGGTGCCGTTGAGGATGCGCAGCTTGGCCAGCTCATAGGCGCGGACATCGTTGGTGAAGGTCGCGCCGGTTGCTGCGAGATCGGGCGCGCCGGGGAAGCGTTCGATCACCCATTGGGTAAAGCTTTCGCGCTGGACCGCGGCCTGATCCGCCACGCCGAGTTCGCCCGCCACCGCGGCAAGGAAGGCCTCGTCGCTGGCCGGGGTGATCGAATCGACCATCGAATCGGGGAAGGCGACGTCGCGTTCGATGAAGTCGGCGAGATCGGCGTCGTGCTGGCGCGCGAGCGTGGCGCAGGCCGCGCGGAGCTTGGCGCCGTTGCCGGTCATATTGTCGCAGCACAACATCGCGAAGGGCGGCACGCCCGCGGTGCGACGGTCGGCGAGGCCTGCGACGATCCAGCCGATCACGCTGCGCGGCTCGGCGGGGCGGGTCAGGTCGTGGACGATATCCGGGTGCGACAGATCGAGGCTGCCGTCCGCGGCGAGGCAATAGCCCTTTTCGGTGACGGTGCTCGACGCGATGCGGATCGCGGGATCGGCGAGCAGCGCGCGCAACTTCGCGCCCTCGCCGGGGCCGATGGCGTCGCTATGCGCGGCGATGATCCGGGTCGAGCGCTCGCGATCGATCACTGCCAGCGTGTAGAGGCCCTCCTGCACCTTCAGCGCGTCGACCGTACCCGGCGTGCGCAGCGAAACCGCGGCGATGCCCCAGCTGGGATCGGTATCGAGCAGCCGATCGATATAGGCCGCCTGATGCGCGCGGTGGAACGCGCCGGGGCCGAAATGGACGATGCCGGTGGTGACCTGAACGATATTGTGGCCCGGCCGCGAAACGGTGTCGGGAAGCGAGGCGAGGCTGGCGCGGGTAAGCGATGTCATAACCCCGCGCTCAGCCGTCTGGGCGGGGCAAAGTCAAGAGCCGTGGCGGCGTTTCAGCGGCGGACGGGCGCCACCGACATCGGCCCGACGATATCGACATGCGCATCCACGGGCATGCGGAAGCGCACCTGACGGTTCGGAAAGTCGATCTCGACCTTCCGGAAGCTGCGCAGCGCATCCATGCCGAGCAGCAAGGCGGGGCGGTTGGTCAGGCCGAAATGCGCGAAGGGCGCGGCATCGGCGAAGGCGATCGGCACCCAGTCGAACCGGATCGTGCCGATCCTGATCCTGGGCACCAGCATGTAATCGACGTCCGCCGTGCCGCCGGTGACACTGGTCAGCCGGGTGGTGCGGATATCGCGCTTGGGCGCGCGGATACGCTTGCGCAACGCGCTGTTGCCGACGCTCACCTGCGATCCGGTGTCGAGGATCACCTGGATGCGGGTGTCGCCATAATAGGCATCGGTGACGATCAACTGGCCATATTTGCTCTTGGCAGTGACGACGATCTCGTCGGGATCGCGCACGCGGTCGCGATCGATCCTGCGCGAGGGCATCACCGCCATCTCGCCCTTCTCGAAATCGATGATGACGCGGTGGCTCTGCAGCGTGTCGATGCCGAGCAGTCCGGCGGCACCGAGATGCACGCCGTCGAGCGAAGGCGCGCGGATCGTGTGACGCTGACCGATCGAGTTAATGAACAACTCGGGCACGATCACCGTGTCGACGGTGCTGCGCTCGGTCATCGAGGTCATCTTGATCGGCGCCGACGGTGCGAGATCGAGCACGCCGGCAAGCTGGCGGGAAACGACGGTGCGTTCGGCGCCGGTATCGATGATGAAATTATAGGGCCGCGAGTTTCCGATCGAGACCGGGACGGTCAGCCGCTGATCCTGCTGGCCGAGCTGGAGCAATATGGCTTCGTTCGAGGGGGCGATCTTTTCGGGATCCTGCGGCGTGCTGGCCCCGGCCGCCGCGGCGACCGGAAGTGCGAGCAGGAGCAGGGGGCGCAACCCGAACATTGCGAAACGATATACCTGCACATGTTGCGCAGCAATGGGGTTGTTTCTGGGGTGTTTCAGTCCAGCCGCATGGCTTCGCGCGCGATCTCCTCGGCCTCCATCAGCATCGCATCCTCGGTCAGGCCCTGCGCCACATTCTCGCGGCCGATCATGATCAGGACCGGTACGGCGAGAGGCGACACGCGCTCCAGATCGATGTGCAGCATCGTGTCGGCGGCGGTGTCGAGCAGGTTGGCGAGGCGGCCGACATCGGTCATCCGTGCGCGGGCATCGGCCCACGCCGCGCGCAGCAGCAGATGGTCCGGCTCGTACTTGCGCAGCACATCATAGATCAGGTCGGTCGAGAAAGTGACCTGACGGCCGCTCTTCTTCTTGCCCGGGATCTGCCGTTCGACCAGCCCGCCGATGATCGCGACTTCGCGGAAGGCACGCTTGAGCAGGGCGGATTGCTGCACCCAGTCGACGAACTCATGCTCGAGGATGTCGGGCGAGAAGAGGGCGGCGGGATCCTCGATCTTTTCCAGCCCGTAGACAGCGAGGGCGTAATCGTTGGCGACGAAGCCGACCGGCTTCAGCCCCAGCGCCTCCATTCGCCGCGTCACCAGCATGCCGAGCGACTGGTGCGCGTTCCAGCCTTCGAAACTGTACACGACCATATGGTGCCGCCCCTCATGCGGGAAGGTCTCGACCAGAAGCTGATCGGGCGCGGGCAGGGCCGAGCGCTGGTCCTGCACTTCCAGCCATTCGCGGACATCGTCGGGGAAGCGCCGCCATTGGGTGCGGTCGTGCAGAAACTCGCGGACGCGCAGGGCGAGGCCCGAGGTGATGGCGAGGCGGGCGCCCATATAGCTGGGGATGCGCGCGGTCTTGGAGGTCGCGCGGACGATCAGGTCGGTCAGTTCGACCCGTTCGACCTCCAGCGCGAGGCCCGCGAAGAAGAAGGTGTCGCCGGGGCTGAGCGAGGCGGCGAAGCCCTCCTCGACCTTGCCGAGGCGGCGTCCGTTCTTGAAGCGAACCTCGAGCATCGGTGCTTCGACGATGATGCCGGCGTTGAGGCGATGCTGCACCACGAATTGCGGATGGCTGACGCGCCACAGCCCGTCCGGCCCCTTGGTCAGCCGCTTGAACCGGTCATAGGCGCGCAGGGCATAGCCGCCATCGGCGATGAAGCTGAGCACCCGTTCGAACGTCTCTTCGGTGAGCGCGGAATAGGGCAATGCTGCGCGGATCTCGTGCAGCAATTCACTGGCGTCGAACGGGGCAGCGCAGGCACAGGCCATGACATGCTGGGCCAGCACGTCGAGGCCGCCGGGTCGGAACTGGTCGGCATCCAACTCGCCGGCTTCCACCGCGTCGAGTGCGGCGCGGGCCTCGAGATATTCCATGCGATTGCCGGGGACGAGCACGGCTTCTGAGGGTTCGTCGAGCCGGTGATTGGCGCGGCCGATGCGTTGCAGGAGCCGCGACGATCCCTTGGGCGCGCCCATCTGGATCACGCAATCGACATTGCCCCAGTCGACGCCGAGGTCGAGGCTGGCGGTGGCGACCAGCGCGCGGAGCCTGCCCTCGGCCATTGCGGCTTCGGCCCGGCGGCGTGCTTCGAGGCTGAGGCTGCCATGATGGACGCCGATGGGCAGGCCGAGGCGGTTCTCCTTCCAGAGTTGCTGGAAGATCAGCTCGGCCAGACCGCGGGTGTTGCAGAAGACGATGGTGGTCTGGTGGGTCTCGATCTCCGCCATCACCTGGGGAATCGCATACATGCCCGAATGACCCGACCATGGAACGCGCCCTTCGGGCAGCAGAATTGCGATATCGGGATCGGCGCCGCGTTCGCCCTGCACCAGCGTGACCGTATCGATATCGCCATAGGGGGCGAGCCAGCCGCGATAGCTGTCTGGGTCGGCGACGGTGGCGGAGAGTGCGACGCGGCGGAAATTGGGGGCAATGGCTTGGAGCCGGGCGAGGCACAGCGAGAGCAGGTCGCCGCGCTTGCCCGTGGCGAAGGCATGAACTTCGTCGATCACCACGGTGCTGAGACTGTCGAACAGGGTCATGCTGTCGGGATAGGACAGGAGCAGGCTGAGGCTTTCGGGCGTGGTCAGCAGGATCTCGGGCGGGCGGGCGCGCTGGCGGGCCTTGCGGTCGCTGGGGGTGTCGCCGGTGCGGGTCTCGACCCGGATCGGCAGGCCCATCTCCTCGATCGGCGTGAGCAGGTTGCGCTGGACGTCGACCGCGAGCGCCTTGAGCGGGGAGATATAGAGGGTGTGGAGCCGGTCGGTCGGGGCTTCGATCAGTTCGGCGAGGCTGGGGAGGAAGCCCGCGAGGGTCTTGCCTGCGCCGGTAGGGGCGACCAGCAGGGCGTGGTTCCCGGCACGTGCGGCGGCGAGCATGTCGAGCTGATGGCGGCGCGGTTCCCAGCCGCGCGCGGCGAACCAGTCGGTCAGGGGCTTGGGAAGTCGGGAGGCGGCCACGCACCAATATAGCCATGGCCGCGACGCATTGAAGCCCGGGCGTAGCTGTGTCAGCTTGTTGCGATGGCGGTCCAACTTGTCCTGAAGAGCATTGCGGTCGCGTTCGGCGCGATGGTGGTCAATGTCGCCGCGTCGTTCCTGTGGGTGTTCATCTACTCCATTACGATCGCGCCAGGGCAGGACGAGGCATTCTACCAGGCCTATGCGATGCGGGCGGCGCCATGGTGTTCGGTGATCGCGGGCGTGCCGATCCTGTTCGCGGCGGGCTGGCTGCTGGCGAAGTGGCTGGGCAGCGGCGGATGGCGCGCGGGGATCGGTGCGGGACTGGCCTATGTCGCGATCGATTTCGCGATCATCGCCGCGATGGGTGCGGTGCTGGCGATGCCGCTCATTCTCGTCCTGTCGTTCACGACCAAGCTCGCCGCATCCGCTCTGGGCGGGGCGATGCGCAGGCCGGGCTGAAAAGCGGGCCGGGGCTTCCCATATCCCGGTGATGGCGAAGCTCGGCGACTGGATCGATCCGCAACCTTCGGGAATCTATATCCCCGCTGCCGATGCGTGGGTGGACCCATCGCAGCCGGTGGCGCGGGCGCTGGTGACGCATGGCCATGCCGATCATGCGCGCGGCGGACATGGCGAGGTGTGGGCGACGCCGGGCACGCTGGCGATCATGGAGGCGCGCTACGGACCGCAGACCGGGCGGCCGGTCGATTATGGCGAGCAGATCGCGCTCGGCACCGTCAATGTCCGCTTCGTGCCCGCGGGCCATGTGCTGGGATCGGCGCAGATCGTGCTGGAGCATCGCGGCGAGCGAGTGATCGTATCGGGCGATTACAAGCGGCGGCCGGACCCGACCTGTGCGCCGTTCGAAGTCACGCCGTGCGATGTGTTCATCACCGAGGCGACGTTCGGGCTGCCTGTCTTCCGTCATCCCGAGACGCATGACGAGTTGGACAAGCTGCTGGCCGCACTGCGGGCTTTTCCCGAACGCTGCGTGCTGGTCGGCGCCTATGCGCTGGGCAAGGCGCAGCGGGTGATCCGCGAGCTGCGTGCGATGGGGTATGACGATCCGATCTACATCCATGGCGCGCTGCAGCGGCTGTGCGACCTCTATGTCGAGCATGGCGTCGATCTGGGCGATCTGCGGCCCGCGACGGGCGTCGCCAAGGCCGAGCTTCAGGGGCGGATCATCCTGTGCCCGCCGGGCGCGCTCAACGATCGCTGGTCGCGGCGGCTGCCCGATCCGATCACCGCGATGGCCTCGGGCTGGATGCGGGTGCGCCAGCGCGCGCGGCAGCGCAATGTCGAGCTGCCCGTCATCCTGTCCGACCATGCCGACTGGGACGAACTGACCCGCACCATTCAGGACGTCGCGCCGAAGGAAGTGTGGGTGACCCATGGGCGCGAGGAGGCGCTGGTCCATTGGTGCCGCCAGCGGCAGATCAAGGCGCGTGCGCTGGAGCTTTCGGGCTTCGACGACGAAGACGACTGACCGATTGCCACCGTCATTTGTTAGCGATACCATTCGCGGCAAAGGAGAGGTGTCATGAAGATGCTGAAGCTGCTTGCAATGGCGGCTGCGCTCACCCTCGGGGCGGGCGTGGCGCATGCACAGGGGCCGGGGAACCCGGTGCTGGTCGGATCGGAGAATTCGCCCGATCTGCGCGGACCCGACGATCGCGCCAAGAATCTCGACAATGCCCGCGACGCCGCGATCACCCGTCCGCGCCCGACGTCGAGCCGTGCGCGTCCGGCCAAGCCCGAGGATGTCGTGGCAGGTGCCGAAGTGCGCGATTCGAAGGGTGTCGTGATCGGCACGGTCGAATCGGTCAGCATGGCCGCAGCGGTGGTCGCCAGTCCCGGCGGCAAGGTGGAGGTTCCGCTCGAAGCGTTCGGGATCAACAACAAGGGGCTGCTGGTCGGGATGACCAAGGCCGCGTTCGATGCCGTGGTGGCGCAGGCGGGGAAACCGCCCGGCTGATCAGGCGGCGCGGCTGCTCGTTTCGGCGAACAGCCATGCCTCGGCCGAGGCGATATCCTCGAACAGCTGCGCATGGCGCGCGTCGAGCGCGCGGGTGAGCTGCGAGCGCGCCAGGGTCGGGCTGGCGACGAAGGCCAGCCGGCGCGAGGCGTGAGTCGGCTGGGCGAGCATGGCGCGGAATGCCTCGACCGCATCGCTCGACTGAATTTTCATGCCGCGCACATCGTTGAGCGTGACATGCCGGTTCGGGCCGCAGGTAAGCTGCGCATGCGCCTTCTCGCGAGCGGCAAGGAAGGCCGCGATATCGTCGCGAGTGAAGAAGCCGCTCCTGCACTACCAATTCCTGAATCGGCATTCTTGCCGCTTCGCAGAACAGCCATGCTTCGGCCATGCGCTTCGCTTCGAAACAACGGACGTCGGAACGTTCGGCCACGATCCGCATCACCTGGGTGCGCAACAGGCCGGGATTGACCACGAAGGCCAGCCGCCGCGCATGATAGGCCGGATCGGCGAGGACATGGCGAAAGCCCTCGACCATTTCCTGCGCCTGGATCTTCATCTCGCGGGCATCGACCAGGGTCAGATGGGCATTGGGCGGGCAGGTCAGTTGCCCGTGCGCGGCATGCCTTGCCTCAAGGAAGGCGGGAAGCGCCTCCGCCAGGAAGAAGCCGCTCATCGTCAGATGAATGAGGTTCCGATTGGGATCGACCCGGAAGGAATAGGCGGCGTCCATGACTCCCGGCTAGGCCCACGCGGCTACCAAATGCTGAAAGTTTTTCTACGCAGAATCACAGCATTGGCCGGAGTTTGGTCCGTTTCCGATGGGATCAGCCAACGCCCTCCAGCGCCTTTTGCCGGCGCCGCTGGACCGAGCTGCCGATGCCCAGCGCCTCACGATATTTGGCAACGGTGCGCCGCGCGATATCGAAGCCCTTCGCGTTAAGCAGTTCGACGAGCGTATCGTCGGACAGGATCTTCTTGGGATCCTCGGCCTGGATCAGCGATTTGATCGCGTCCTTCACCGCATTGGCCGAAACCGCATCGCCGCCATCGGACGACTGGATCGCGCTGGTGAAGAAATATTTGAGCTCGAACAGGCCGCGCGCGCAGCTGAGATATTTGTTGCTGGTGACGCGGCTAACAGTCGATTCGTGCATCTCGATCACGTCGGCGACCTGACGCAACGTCATCGGCTTGAGATGCGCGACACCGTGGAGGAAGAAGGCTTCCTGCTGCTTCACGATCTCGCTGGCGACCTTGATGATCGTGCGCTGGCGCTGGTCGAGCGCCTTTACCAGCCAGTTGGCGCTGGCGAGCATGTCCGACATCCACGCCTTGCTCGCCTTGTCCTGCGGGCCGCTGGAGACCTCGGCATAATAAGCGCGGTTAACCAGCACGCGGGGCAGGGTGGCGGCGTTGATCTCGACCGCCCAGCCGCCCGCGCGCTTCGCCACGAAGATATCGGGGGTGACCGCCAGGGTCGGCTCGCCGCCGTAGCGCAGACCGGGCTTGGGATCGTAGTTGCGCAGCTCGCGGATCATGTCCGCCATGTCTTCGTCGTCGACGTCGCAGATGCGCTTGAGCCGCGCGATCTCGCCGCGCGCGACCAGATCGAGATTGTCGATCAGCCGCGCCATGCACGGATCGTAGCGATCGGCCTCCTTGGCCTGCAGCGCGATGCATTCGGCGAGGCTGCGCGCGCCGACGCCGGTGGGATCGAAGGTCTGAATGGTGGCCAGCACCGCCTCGACTCGCGCCAACGGCACGTTCAGCCGGTTGGCGATCTCGAGCAGCGGCACGGTAAGATAGCCGGTCTCGTCGATCTGATCGATCAGGTGGGCGGCGATGAACTGATCCACGCCCGAAACACACTGACCGGCCTGGATCAGCAGGTGATCGGCAAGGGTCAGGCTGGTGTCGGTGAAATTGTCGAAGTCCGGCCCGTCCTCCGAACCGCCGCCACCGGTGCCGGCCATGCCGAGGCCGCCATCGAGGCCACCTATCGAATCCGCGGCGCTGTCGTGGTGGAAGGTCTCGGCGGTGAAATCGACGTCGAGCGCGGCCTCGCCATTGGCGTCGCCGCCGCTGGCGAGCAGCTGGCTGGCGTCCGGAAGGGGATCGCCGCCACCCTCGAAGTCGCCCCCGAAATCGTCACCGAAATCTGCCTCGCGTTCGGCGGCCAGCTCGGCCGCGACGTCGCCGCCCGAATCGCGCGGGCCGTCGTCATCGCCGCCCTGCGATTCGAGCAGGGGGTTCTTCTCGATCTCCTCCGCGATGAAGGTCTCGATCTCGAGGTTCGACAGCGCCAGCAGCTTGATCGCCTGCTGGAGCTGCGGCGTCATCACCAGCGATTGCGACTGGCGCAGATCGAGGCGTGGCGCGAGGCTCATGGACTAGAGTTCGAAGCTCTCGCCCAGATACAGGCGGCGGACATTCTCGTCCTTGACCAGATCGTCGGGCGAACCGGCGAACAGCACGCGGCCGTCATAGATGATGTAGCCGCGATCGACGATGTCGAGCGTTTCGCGGACATTATGATCGGTGATCAGCACGCCGATGTCGCGCTGCTTGAGCTGCTTGATGAGGTCGCGAATGTCGGCGATCGACAGCGGATCGATGCCGGCGAACGGCTCGTCGAGCAGCATGATCGTGGGATCGGCGGCCAGCGCGCGCGCGATCTCGGCGCGGCGGCGCTCGCCGCCCGACAGCGCCATGGCAGGCGCACTGCGCAGCCGGGTGAGGCCGAATTCCTCGAGCAGCTGGTCCAGCCGGCGCTGGCGCGCCGCCTTGTCCGGCTCGGCAAGCTCGAGCACCGCGAGGATGTTGTTCTCGACCGAAAGGCCGCGGAAGATCGAGGTTTCCTGCGGCAGATAGCCCAGGCCCAGGATCGAACGGCGGTACATGGGCAGCGCGGTGATATCCTCGCCATCCAGCATGATGCGGCCCGAATCGGGCTTCACCAGACCCATCACCGAATAGAAGCTGGTGGTCTTGCCCGCACCGTTCGGCCCGAGCAGGCCGACAACTTCGCCGCGCGCGACCGACATCGAAACGTCGGTGAGCACGACGCGCTTGTCATAGGCCTTGGCGATGGAAACCACCGCCAGCCCCCGTTCGGGTGGCGGCACTACGTCTGCGATCGGCGTTTCAAGGCTGGCGACGTCGGTCATACAGGCCCTCTGATGGACTTACCTGGTTACCGAAACCTTAGCAAAAGGCCGGTTGGCAGGATTCCTGCATGAAGATCGCCGCCAAGGGAAGCGGAAGTGCGCCCGTCCGAGGAAAAACCGCGATTATTGCTGCGGTGCGGGCGTCGTCGCGGGGGCGGGGGTGCTGTTGGCACGCTTGGGGACCGAGAAGCGGCCGGTCACCCGTCCGCCCTGGCTCTGCACGCCGCCCGGAGTCGCGGTGCCACCCACGCCCGATCCGTCGATCGTCGCGCGGCCGGTGTCGAGATTGATCGACAGGCGAGCACCATTGATCACGTTCGGACCCTGACGCAGCGTGACGCCGCCCAGCATGGTGATGACGCGGCGATTGAGGTCATAGACCGCATATTGCCCGCGCGCGCTCTGGTCCGGCCGGGTCACGGTGACGCCGCCCGACGCATCGAGGCGCGAGACCGACGGCGATCCGTTGGTGATCTCGCCGGTATAGGTGACGGTGGTGCGCGCGGCAGTCAGCGTCATCTGGGCCTGGGTGATCCGGACATTGCCGGTCAGCAGCACGCGGTTCTGGCGATCCTGCAGCTCGAAATGGTCCGAAGCGAAGTCGATCGGCGCGTTCGAATCGTGGCGCGTCTGCGCCGCCGCGGGAGCAGCGGACAGGAAAATCGCAAGGCCGAACGGGAGCAGAGCGGGGATGCGCATCATTTCTGCCTCTTCGCGCGGTTGGGATATATCCGCAAGCGGGCATTTCCGTCGATCCGGACGGTTCGCTGCTCCAGATCGGCAGTCAACTTGTTGCCGCTGAACACGCCCATCGGCGTGCGGCCCGAAACCGCGCCGCCGCTCTGCATCCGCCGGGTCTTCATGTCGACGGTCGCGTCATGCGTATCGAGCGTATAGCCGTCGCTGGTGCGGAACGAGATCGGTCCGTCGACCGCGACCTGATCGCGCTGCATGTCGTAGCGGCCCTTGTCGGCGCGCAGATTGGCAGGACCCTCGGGGAAGACGATTTCGGCCGAGAGGTCGTTGAGCTGGACGATCGGCTCGCTCGAATCCTTCTGGACCGCGCTGCCCGCGTTGAGCTTGAACGGCTGGCCCTTGGCGTCCTGGCCGCGATATTCGGCGGCCTGGATGCGCAGCCGTTCGCTGGCGACATCGACCTTGTTCTTGTCGAGCACGAAGCTGACATCGCCGCCGGCGAACAGCGGGGAGAGGACGAGAAATGCCGCAAGCACGCCGATGATCGCGGGCAGGACGTAAAGTGCGGTGCGCACCATCGTGTCGTGACGGCTGCCGGGGTGGGCCCAGCTACGCCGCTGCGACTGGAGGCGCTCCGCGACTTCAGACATGCAAGTTCTCGCCGGAAGAGCGGTGCCGGAATCTCAGGGCGTCAGATATGCGCAAAGAGGTCCACCTCCGGCCAGCCGGCCAGATCGAGTTCGGCGCGGAACGGCAGGAAATCGAAACAGGCCTGAGCCAGTTCGGTGCGCCCTTCGCGCTCAAGTCTTTTGTCGAGTTCAACCTTCATCGCATGCAGGTAACGCACGTCGGACGCTGCGTATTCACGCTGGGCGTCGGAAAGTTCGGGGCCGCCCCAATCCGACGACTGCTGCTGCTTCGAAATTTCGTTGCCGGTCAGCTCGCGCACCAGATCCTTCAGGCCGTGCCGGTCGGTATAGGTGCGCACCAGCCGCGACGCGATCTTGGTGCAATAGACCGGCCCCGCAGTGACGCCGAGATAGAAGCGGATCGCCGCCAGATCGAAGCGCGCGAAGTGATAGAGCTTCACCCGCTCGGGATCGGCGAGCAGCGCGCGCAGGTTCGGCGCGTCATAGGCGGAATGCGGGCCGAAGCGGACGAGATGCTCGTCGCCCGACCCGTCCGACAGCTGCACGACGCACAGCCGGTCGCGCATGGTGATCAGGCCCATCGTCTCGGTATCGACGGCGATGGAGGCGCCCGGAGCGAACAGGCCCTCGGGGATATCTTCTTCGTAGAAATGTACGGTCATTGGCTGCGCCTAGTCCCGTTCGCCTTCAGGCTCAATGGCCTGCACCGTCCTTTGCCTTGGCTTCGTTCTTCGCCTTGGACCGGCGGGACCAGATGTTGAGGCACTCGACACCGGCCGAGAAGGCCATGGCGGTGTAGATATAGCCTTTGGGGATATGCGCGCCGAAGCCCTCGGCGATCAGCACCATGCCGATCATCAGCAGGAAGCCCAGCGCCAGCATCACCACCGTGGGATTGCCGTTGATGAAGTTCGCCAGCGGATCAGCGGCCAGCAGCATCACCAGCACCGCGACGATGACGGCGACGTACATCACCTCGACATGCTCGGTCATGCCGACTGCGGTGAGGATCGAATCGACCGAGAAGACGATGTCGAGCAGCAGGATCTGCACGATCGCCGCGGTGAAGTTCATGCCGACCACCTGCTTCTTGTCGAGCAGATCGTCGCTTTCGTGTGTGTCGACCGAGTGATGGATCTCCTTGGTCGCCTTCCACACCAGGAACAGGCCGCCCGCGATCAGGATCAGGTCTCGCCACGAGAATGCGGTCTCGAACGCGACCTCGCCATGCTCGCCCACCGGCCCGGTAATGCCCAGATCGAATACCGGCGCGGTGAGGCCGACGATCCACGCGATCATGGTCAGCAGCGCGAGGCGCATGATCAGCGCCAGGCTGATGCCGATGCGGCGCGCCTTCTGGCGCTGTTCGGGTGGCAACTTGTTCGACAGGATCGAAATGAAGATCAGATTGTCGATACCGAGCACCACCTCCATCACGATCAGGGTGACGAGCGCAGCCCATGCGGCGGGGCTGGCGAGGAGGTCCATGATGCTGTCCATGTGCGATCATCTGCCGCGACTCCAGCGTATCGGCAAGAAGCGAAACGAACTTCTGCCGTAATCAAGACGAATTTCGTTCGCGCCCTGTCCGCTTTTGGGCTATGACCGATTCTAGAGGTGCCCCGTTTCGGGTACCTGAAGGCCTGCGTGCTCGTCCGGCGCTTGGTTTTCGATGGGTTACTTTCGGACGAACCGGGAAGACGAACAGGGCATGAGTTTCGATAAAGGGCGCCGTGGGGATCGCGGCGGGCGCGGCAGAGACAAGCGCGACGGTTTTGGCGGCGACGACTTCGGTGGCGGCAGCAGCTACGGTGGCGGTGATCGCTTCGGCGGTGGCGGCGGCTTTGGCGGCGGTGACCGCTTCGGCGGCGGCGGTGGTGGTGGCGGCTTCCGTGGCGGCGGT
>NZ_JARNTV010000077.1 GCF_029433115.1 Sphingomonas sp. AOB5
GGTCGCCGTGCTGCTCGGCGAGCGCGGGCTTGGCGGGCAGGATGCCGACCTCGAACTGCGCCTGCGCCGGTGGAAGACCGAACGCGGGCCGCGGGCCGAGAATGCGTGGCGGCTGGCGGAACGGTGGAGCCGCTTGGTACAGGAGAAGCCGTCCGCGAACGAAACGGACGGGGTCGCTACCGCCATCGCCCTCGCCTTCCCCGACCGGATCGCCAAGCGTCGCGATGCATCGGGCGAGACCTGGGCGTCGGCAGGCGGGCGCGGGTTCAAGCTCGACCCCACCTCGCCGCTGGCCCGCGCCGAGTGGCTCGCCGTCGCCGAGACACAGGGCATGGCCGCGGGCGCGCGCATCCTGTCCGCGGCACAGATCGACCCGGCCACCGTCGAGACCCTGTTCGCCGACCGGATCGAGACCCGCCGCACCGTCCGCTTCGATCCTGCCACCGCACGGATCGAGACGCTGCGCGAGCGTAGGCTTGGCAGCATCCGCCTGTCCTCCGGCCCCGATTCGAACGCCGATCCGCAGGAGATCGAGGCCGCTTTGCTGGAAGCCGTCCGCCAGCACGGCCTCGCTTTGCTGCCATGGTCCGGCACCGCCGCCGCGCTTCGCACCCGCGCGGGCTATGCCGGCATCGAAGCGCTGTCCGACGAAGCGCTGATCGCCGATCTCGACGACTGGCTGCCGCCCGCGCTTGCGGGCAAGCGCCGGTTCGATGCGGTGGAATCGGGCGCGCTCACCACTGCGCTCAACAACCGGCTCGGCTGGGACGGCCAGCAGGCGCTGGAGCGGATCGCGCCCGCGCGTTTCGAAAGCCCGGCGGGATCGAGCCATGAGATCGACTATGCCGCCGAGGCCGGACCCACGGTCGAGCTTCGTCCGCAGGCTTTGTTCGGCCTCGCCACGCATCCGATGATCGGCACCACGCCGCTCGTGCTCAGCCTCACTTCGCCCGCCGGGCGCCCGATCCAGACCACCCGCGACCTGCCCGGCTTCTGGGCGGGCAGCTGGGCCGCGGTCGCCAAGGAAATGCGCGGACGTTACCCCCGCCATCCCTGGCCCGACGATCCCGCCTCGGCCAATGCGACGCTGCGCACCAAAAATGCTGATGCAAGGGCCGCAGGCAAGCGCTAAGGAACCTCCCATGAAGACCGCCCGCATCTATCAGCGCCCCAAGAACGCCATGCAGTCCGGCCGTGCGCGGACCGATGCGTGGATCCTCGAATTCGAGCCGGGCGAGCAGCAGCGCCCCGATCCGCTGACCGGCTGGGCCGGTTCGGGCGACACGTCGAACCAGCTACGCATGGGTTTCCCCACGCTCGAGGCGGCAACCGCCTATGCCGAGCGCGCAGGCATCGCCTATCACGTGATCGCCGCGCCGGAGCGCAAGCTGAAGCTGCAGGCCTATGCCGACAATTTCGTAAGCCGCACCGGACTTTAAGCCAGCAGCGTCGGCGACAGCAGCAGCAACAGCTTCACGTCGACCGCCAGCCCTTCGGTGCGCTTCGTCGCGACGAAATCTGGCAATGTGCCCAGCGGCACGCGGTGGACGATGATGTCCTCGCCATCCACGCCGCCGCCTTCGCCGATCCTGGTCAGGCCGCGCAGCCGCACCAGCGTGAATCCTTCGGTCACCAGTCCCGGCGAGGATTGATACTCGCCCAGATTCTGCAGGTCGCTGGCGGTATAGCCGGTCTCTTCCTCCAGCTCGCGCACCGCCGCCTGTTCGGGCGTGTCGTCGGCATGATCGTCGCCCACAAGGCCCGCGGGGAGTTCCAGGCAGCGCCGCCCCAGCGGCACGCGATACTGATCGACCAACAGGATATGATCGTCATCGTCGATGGCGACGATCACCACTGCGCGGCTGCCGCGGGTGCGCGAGACATATTCCCACTTGCCCTGCGTCTTCACCGCTATCCACTTGCCCTGCCAGGCGGTCTCTACCGGTTCGGGTTCGCTCACAGTTCGATCAGCCTGTCCGGGAGTTCGTTGATATCGTGTTCGCCGCGCGGAAGCGCTTCTTCCAGGATCGCAGCGATCTTCGCAATGGCGTCGACCATCCCGCCGGCCGCATCGCCTGCCTTCAGCTTCACGACCAAGGCCGCCATCGCTTCGCCCCAGCGCTCCTGCGGCACCTTCGAATGGATTGCTTCGTCGGCGACGATCTCGGCGCGATGCTCGGCCATGCTGAGATACAACAATATGCCGACGCGGCCGCGCGTGCGCTTCTCGGCGCTGGCGCGGAACAGCTCGACCGCGCGACGCCGCACCCGCCGCGTCTTCGTCGCGCCCGGGGTCAGCGCCATCCGCGCGGGCATCCATGCCAGCGCATAACGGACAGCGAGGAACAGGACGGTCTGCACAATCGCCAGCCAGAAGGCGGTCCGCGCTACTTCCGGCCCGCTGGTCCAGCCCAGCCAATGCTCGAGCGGCCCCGGCCACACCGCCACCGCGGCCACCAGAACCAGCATCGCCGCGACGGCATAATGCAGACCTACATCGTGATAGGCGTCGGAACGATCAGCGACGATCGTCACGATCTCGCCTGCGGTCGCCTGTTCGGCAGCCATGACCGCCGCGCTGATCCGCTGATGATCCGTATTGCTGAACCCCATTTGGCCCATCACCAGCTCCCCGTCGCACCGCCGCCGCCGCCCGAACCGCCACCGCCGGAGAAGCCCCCGCCGCCGCCCCAAGACGACCCGCCACCGCTGCTGCCGCCGCCCCAACCGGATCCCCCCGACCAGCCGCCGCCCGAGCGACGTCCGCCGCTGCGCATCGCCGCATCGATCGCGGTCCATAGCAGGATGTTGCCGATGTCGCGTGCAATCCCGTCGCCGTCGCCACGGTAGCGCCGCCCGCGCCGCGCCGATCCACGCAACGATACGAAGATGACTACCATCGCCGCGATGATGAACAGGAAGCCGAAGCCGCCCAGATCGAAGCTGCTGCTGCTCCGCCGTGGCCGCGAATCGCCCTGCTGCACCGTCGTCTTGCGCTCGGCATCCAGCTTCGCCTTGGCTCGCACTTCACCGGCTTCGAGCGGCAGCTTCATCTGCTCGGCAATCTCGGCCGCGCCGGCCATGATCCCGCCGCCCATGTCGCCCGCGCGGAATTTGGGCACGATCGCCCGGTCGATGATCAGGCCCGAAAAGCCGTCGGTCATGATCGGCTCGAGGCCATAGCCGACCTCGATCCGTACCAGCCTTTCCTTTGGCGCCACGATCAGGATGATGCCGTTGTTCGCATCCTTCTGTCCGATCCCCCAATGCCGCAGCAGGCGATAGCCATAATCCTCGATCGGATAGCCCTGTAGATCGGGGATAGTCGCCACCACGAACTGACGACTCGACGCCTTCTGGATATCCTCGGAGAGTTTGGTCAGCTCGGCTTCTTGCGCCGGATCGAGCAGATTGGCGGCATCGACCACGCGCCCGGTCAGCTTGGGAAAATTCTGCGCAAAGGCGCTAGCGGGCAGCGTGACCAGCAGCAGCGCGAGCAGGAACCGCATCAGCTTCATGTGAACGCCGCCGAAAGCTCGGACGCGATCCGGTCAACGCCCTTCTCGATGCCCGCCTCATAGCGGCTGGCGCGCAGATCGGGCCGCATCACCTGCTCCACGATATGGCTCGCCTCGCGATCGGTCAGCAGCTTCATCGCGCCCGCGCCAACCGAGAGCCGCATCTGCCGGTCGCCCGACGAGATCAGCAGCAGCACGCCGTCGCTCAATCCCTTCTCCATGCCGATCCGCTCGGATGCGGCATCGATGCTCTGCCCGTTCAGGCTGGGGACGGTCATCACCAGCACGCGGCGGTTCGAGTTCTTCTCCAGCGCCGCCAGCCGCGCCTGGATCGACGCTTCGCCCTGCGGCGAGATCAGTCCGGCATCGTCGATCACATGGCGCGTCGCCACCGGCTCGGGCGTCGCGGTCACCGCAACATTGGCGACGGTCTCATTGACCTGCGGACCCGCCCCGCCGCACGCGGCGAGCAGGGCAAGTCCGGCCATCGGAGCAAGGTGGCGGATCAGTTTGCGTTCCCGAGCATGACGTCGAGGTTCGGCGGTATCTCCGCCCCCGCCCGCGCCTGATACGCCACCATCGGCTTCGCGCCATAGAAGATGCGCGCGCCGATCGCGTCGGGGAAGGTGCGGACCTTCACATTATAGGCTTCCACCGCCAGGTTGTAATCGTGGATCGCGACCGAGATGCGGTTCTCGCTGCCCGCGAGTTCGCGGATCAGCATCGTCCAACCTTCCTGACTCTTGAGCTGGGGATAGGCTTCCACGCTCACCAGCAGCCGGCTGATGGCTCCGCTCAGCTGATCCTGCGCCGCGCCGAAGGCTTGCATCTTCGCCGGATCGGTCAGGTCGCCTGGCGCCAGCTGGATCGATGTCGCCTTGGCCCGGGCATTGGTCACGTCGGTCAGGATGCGCCCTTCCGAACCCGCCGCGGCCTTCACCGTCGCTGCGATGTTGGGAATCAGGTCGGCGCGGCGCTGATAGCCATTCTGCACGTCGGCCCAGCGCGCCTTGGCTGCTTCCTCGGCGGTGGGAACGCTGTTCAGCCCGCATGCCGACAGCAGCAGCGCGGAGATCAGGACGATGGCGGCACGTAGCTTCATGGAACCCTCCGGAACCCTGTTACGAGTGTCTTATATGGTGCGGACACCGCGCCGTGAAAGAGGCGCTCGAATCGTTGCACGAACGTGAAGCTCTGATAGGCTCGCCCCCAGACATTCGATGGGGAGAATGCCGGTGAAACTGTTCGCGATCCTGGGCGGCCTCGCCGCGCTTCTGTCCACAGCACCGGCACTGGCCCAGCCTGTCTATGTCGCGCCTGCTGGATCGGGCGAGCGCCCGGCGAACGGCGTGGTCGCACGCAGCGCCGACGCGATACAGGCGCCGGTTCCGGAGAGCGGCACGGCCGATTATCGCATCCTGACCGCCGACGGAAAATGCCTCGTCCCCCAGATGCGCGACGGCAAGGTCTATTTGCTCCGCCCCGGCCCCTGCATCGACGGCGTGCTGCTCAACGCCCGCTTCTACGGCAATCAGCGCGCCCGGCTCGAACTCGACGGCAGCGGCACTTGCGTCGCGATCCGCCAGCTCGACTATGACGGCAGCGGCCTGATGTACCGCACCTGGGGCAAGGGCGTCGGCACCGCGCCCTGTGGTGAGGGACTCGAGCTGCGCTTCCGCATCGATCATGCCGAAGGCGGCATGGTCTCGATCCGCACGATCGACGGCAATTGCTGGCACTGGGCGGATACCGGCGTGCGCGAGCTGCCTTGCGACCGTTCGCCCAATCAGCGTTTCCGGCTGAGCCAGCGCTCCACCGCCGTGACGATCGCCGATGGCCGCGTGGTCCCCGCGGGCGACACGCCGCGCTATGCCGAGCCTATACACGAGCCGCTCGGCGTCGCGCGACCGGTCGAGGTCCCCGCCGATCCTGCACCAGCGACCGAGCCGACACCCGAACCCACCCCTGCACCCCGCGAACGTCCCGCAGGGCTGCCCGATCTCGCCCCGCTGCCGGGGATCAATCAGGTCGCGTCGCTCGCCGGCTATGCCTGCCTCAATCCGGTTCGCCGCGGCACCGACGCCTGGTTGCTGCGCGCCGGTGCCTGCAACGATGCGAGCGAGTGGGAGAATCTCCAGCTAGAATATCAGGAAGGCGCGTTCGTGATCTATGTGCCGTCGATCAGTGGCAAATGCCTTGCCGGCCCCCGCGCCGGGCGCCCCTGGGCCGAGTTCGAGGCTTGCGAAACCCCTGCCGCCGACCAGCGCTTCCAGATCGCCCGCGGAGATGGCGGCGCCTACACGATCCGCACCGCGGCCGGCCTGTGCCTCACCCTGCGCGGCAATGCGAGCGCGGCGGCGAACAACAGCGCCCTGTTCCCCGAACCCTGCCGCACCGGCGCCGACGAGCAGCGTTACGAACTGCGGCTGATGATCGACCAGCGCGACCTGTAAGGAGACAAGCCGATGCGGACCTTCCTCCTCGCGCTCGCCGGACTGTTGGCTTTCGCGACACCGGCGGCTGCGCAGCCGGTCTATGCGCGTCCGGTCAATCCCGAACCCGGCCCCATTCCGGGATCGTATTTGATCGAGAATGCCGCGGGTAATTGCATCGGCCAGGGGCCGCAATATGATCGCCAATACGCAGGCTGGGGTCCCTGCACCGCCGAAAATGCAGTGCGGTTCGAGCGCGCCGGAGACCGCCTCCGGATGACGATCGAGGGTGGCCGCCTCTGCCTGGCGCTCGCCTTTTCGAACAATGGGCCGGCCGCGTTTTTCTACACCTGCACGAGCGGTTATCCGGCCACCCAGACCTTTACGCTGCGCTTCGATTCCACGCTGGGCCGCTATCAGATCGTTTCGTTCGTGGAAGGTGTCGAGCGCTGCCTCGCCACCACCGGCGGCACGCCGCCTCTCACGACCGCGTTCATCCGGTGCTCGGACCCGCGCGGTATCGCGCGCTTCGGGCTCCGGCCGAGTGGGCCGATGTACGTCCAGCCCGCGCGCAACGATCCGCTGCCGGGATCGCGTACCCTGCCGCCGATCCAGCCCCTGATCATCGTGCCGCCGCCTGCCGCGATCCGCCCCGCGCCTGGTCTGTATCGCCTCCAGGCGTCGAACGGCTCGTGCATCGCGACCGGGCTGATGGACCCCGAACGCGGCACCGCGCCTGCCTATCTCACGCCAGATTGCCCCACGGGCACGCAGTTCCGCATCCGTCATCAGGGCAAGACCGCGGAAGGGAAGGACCGATTCAGCCTCGAAGTGGAAGGCTCCGGCCTGTGCCTGCGCGCGGCCGGAATCGGCACCGCCGTCCCTACCACCGTCACCCATTGCGGATCGGATGAAAGCTATTGGTTCGAACTGCCGATCACGGGCAGCGGGCATCAGATCCGGAAGCAGGGCCACTGCTTCACCATCCCCACTCTCGTATACCGGCTATCCTATTATCCGTGCCAGGGGCGCCCCGAACAGCGCTTCACCCTATTGCCGGTCTGATCAGGCTGCGGCCAGATCCTCGGCCACGGCATCGGCCAGGCTGGTGCCGTCCAGAATCCGGGCGGTCTCGTCGCGCACCCGCGCCATCGCCGCGCGGATCGCACAGGCGGCTTCGTCCTTGCAATCGTTGCAGGGGCGGTACTGGGTGCGGCTGACGCAGGGGACCAGCGCGAGCGGCCCTTCGATCACCCGGATGATCTCGCCCAGCGAAATCAGGTGCGTCGCACGCGACAGCAGATAGCCGCCCATCTTGCCGCGATGGCTGTGGAGGAAGCCCGCTTCGCGCAGGTCCGCCAGGATCAGTTCGAGGAACTTCCGCGGCACATTCGCCTCGGCGGCGATGCGGTTCATCGGAATCGGTTTGCCGTCCGCAGGTTGCGTCGCCAGGTAAAGCATCGCGCGGAGCGCGTAACGGGACCGCTGGGTCAACATCTTGTGCGACGCCATGCCCTTTCTTTGCGGCGATGTGAAGGCCCGCCCCCTCTTTTCGCTGTCCCTCGGCGGCACCCTTTCAATCCAAACAAGGCGTGCCTATATCGGGAGTGCCGGGTTCGCTCGGCTATGGGGATAAACGACGGCGTGCAATAGACGCAGCGGACGTGGGGGCAGTACCCACCGGCTCCACCAAAACCCTCGCTCCGGCGGGGTTTCTGACGGGGCCGAACTAGGATCGACGTGTGTTGAAAAGCGCCGACTATCTCTCAGCATGGGCCACTGTGACGGTCCGTTACACAAGTGCCAACGATAACGAAGCACTCGCTATTGCGGCGTAACCCCAAGGCTTAACGGCCTAAGGTTATTCTAAAATGCGCGGTTGGACCCCACCGGGCAACAGAAGGGGAATCCAGCGGTACGGGAGGCACCGGGCAACAGAAGCCTCCCACTTCATCCTTCGAACAGGATGTGTGGATGACCCTGATCCCCACCATGAACGTGCACGACATGGCGGAGGCAGTGGCCTTCTATACCGGCATTCTCGATTTCGAACCCGGCTGGACCAATCCGCCGGAAGGCGATCCGGCCTATGCCTCGCTGTTCCGCAACGGCCATGAGTTGCATCTGTCGTCGTATAGCGGCAGAGCTGGTCACCGGCAGACGGTGGTCGTCCTGATCGACGATGCCGATGCGCAATTCGCCGCGTTCCGCGCCCGCGGCTTCGTTCCGCCCGACCGCCCCGAATCCCCAGTCCATACAGGTCCGGTCGACCAGAGCTGGGGCACCCGCGAATTCTATATCGACGATCCCAGCGGCAACACGCTCTGCTTCATGCAGCGTTAGGCGGGTACGTTCAGCCGTGCCGTTGCGCCCCGGCCATTCTCCAGCTCGAACCGTCCCTTGAGCTGCCCTGCCAGCATCGTCGCGATGCCCAGGCCCAGGCTGCCCTTCGCGGCCATGTCGAACCCGTCGGGCAAGCCTTTGCCGTCGTCGCGCACCTCGATGCGGATATGGCCGCCATCGCGCACCAGTTCGACTTCGATCGCGCCGCCATCGCGATCGGCAAAGCCGTGCTCGATCGCATTGGCCACCGCCTCGGCAACGATCAGCGCGACCGGGATCGCTGCGTCGGAGGGCAGGGTCATGTCTTCACCGCCGGTGATGGTCAGCGCGACGCCCGGCTTGCCGCCGGCATCGACCACATCGGCGCAGAGCGGCTCAAGGAATGCGCGCAGGCTGCGCGTCGTGCCTTCGGCTTCGTAGAGCTGGCGGCTGATCCGTCCGATCACGCCCAGCCGGCGCGCCGCTTCGTCGAGCGCGGTGCGCGCTTCCGGATCGGAGACCCGCTTCTTCTGCAACGCCAGCAGGCCCGCCGCGACCTGGAGATTGTTCGACACGCGGTGCTGAAGCTCGCGGAACAGCAGTTCGCGGGTGTCCGCCAGCGCCGCCGACCGCTCGCGCTCGATACGCAGTCTGGCGTTGATCCGCTGCATCCAGGCGAAGATGCCGAGATTGAGCGTGATCAGGATCAGGAAGGGCACGATCGCGGGAAAGCTCTGCAGCACGAAGCTCGGCTGCATCGGATCGCGCACGAAGAATGCCCAGCCGAGCAAGGCGCTGATCCCCGCCGCGATCACGCCATAGCGGACGCCGAACAGGAAGCAGACCAGCAGCACGGTCGGGAAGAAGGTGACGAAGGGCGAGCCGACCGGCATCGCGCCGAGCAGCAGCCAGCGGCCCACCGCCGCAACGGCCACCATCGCCAGCGTCGCGCCCGCCGCCAACCATGGCCGCGACGCCGCGAGCGGCAGGCGCTCGAGCCAGTTATTGCCTTCCCCACCCATGGCCAGACCAGCATTCCTCTACCCGTTTCATCAACGAAAACGGGTCACCAGCGGCTTTTAATCCCTGGTTATCGGCGCTGATAGGACAAACCGGACATCGGCGCTCCCCCCGATTGGGGATGTATGCAAAAAAATGCCGCCCGGCAGAGGTAAATCCCTTGCCGGGCCAGCATCTTACTGCACGCCGCCGCCCGCAGGTTCGAAGTCGATCCCCGCATCCGGACGGCGGCGGTTGCCCTGATTGCCCAGATTATAGGTCAGGGTCAGCATGAACACGCGACCCATGCCCCGCTGGGCAATGCGATCGCGGATCAGCGGCGTATCGATCACGAAGCGCTGCTCCGCGCTGTCGAGCAGGTTCTGCGCGGTCAGCACCGCGCTGAAGCGGTCGTTGACCTTGCGGCGATAGCCGAAGTTCAGGATGCCGCCGGACTGGCGATAGCCCTGCGCCACAAGCTGATCGCCCGAATAGAAGCCGTTGAGCTGGAAGAAGTCCTTGGGTGTCGGCTGCCAGGTCAGGTTGGCACGGACGGTGCCGGTGGTGCCCGAACGCGGGGTGGAGACGCCGCCCAGCCGCGGATCGATCCGGTTCCACAGGAACGTGCCCGACGCGCTGTAGCCCAGCGTCTTGCTGAACTTGCCGTTGGCGACCAGTTCGACGCCGGTGCGTTCCGCCGTCGCCAGATTGGCGCGCGTCGTCAGGAACACGCCGGTGCCCAGATCCTGCACCACATCGGTCACCCCGCCGCGCGAACGGCGATAGAAGCCGGTCAGCGAATAGAAGCTGCCGCCGCTGCGCATTTGCCACGAAAGCTCGAATGAATCGGTCGTTTCGGGGCGCAGCGCGGGATTGCCGCGGCGCAGGTTAAGCGGATCGATGTAGAGCGTATAGGGATTGAGGTCGCTCGGGCCCGGCCGCTGGATGCGGCGGCTATAGCTCGCGCGCAGCTTCTGCTTGGCCGTGAGTTCATAGCCGAGATGCAGCGTCGGATAGGCGCGGAAATAGCCATTCTTCACGCGGATGCCGTCGGTGATCTGGTTGATATCGAGATCCGCCTGCTCCAGCCGCAGCCCAGGCTGAAGCTCGATCTTGCCGAAATCGAGCGACCAGGTGCCGTACACCGCATGCACCGCCTGGCGGAAATCGAAGCGGTTGGTGAGCGATGCGACCGGCAGCATCGCGCCCGCGCTCGATCCGCGCACGCCGGTAAAATCGAAATTGTTGGTGATCAGGTCATACTGATAGCCGAGGTTGAGCGAACGCCCCTCGCCGGTCGGCCGCTTGTAATCCAGCTTCACGCCATAATCGCTGCGGTCGAACTGGTTGTCGATCCGCTCGTAGATGGCAGGCGCCCCGACCGGGGTGGTCACGCCATCGAGGATGCGGTGCTGCATGCCGGTGTCGAAGGTGAAATCGGCAGCGAGCTCATGGCCGGTACCCGAAAAGGTGCGCCGCCACGAAGCGCGGACGCCGCCGCCCTTGTTGGTCCCGTCGGTGTCGGAGATGCGGTCATAGGAGCCGACCCCGCCCGGTCCGGTGAAGTGATCGTCGCGCCGGGCCTGGATCGCATTGTTGCGGTAATTGCCCTCGAGGCTCAGTCGGTTCTGCTTATTCACGTCGTAATCCACGCCGGCGCGCGCGGTGTAGGACACCATGTCCGCTTCCTGCGTCGAATCCTGACGGCTGTTGAGGAACGTGCCGCTGCCGCTGTCATAGCGCGAACGGGTCTGCTCCAGCGTCCCGTCGCCATCGGCCCGGCGCCAGTTGAAATCGCCGGTCAGGTTGAGGCCGATCTTGGACAGACCGCCGCTCACGCCCGCCATGGCGCGCCCTTCATTGCCGATCGTGCCGCGCAGCGTGGCGAAGCGCGTGTCCTTCTTCGCCTGTTTGGTCACCAGATTGATGACGCCGCCCGATCCTTCCGGGCTGAACGCGGCGCCCGGATTGGTAATCACCTCGACCCGCTCGATATTCGCCGCGGGCGTGGCGAGCAGATAGTCGCCGCGCGCCTCGCTGCGCATCACTGCGGCGGGGCGGCCGTCGATCAGGATCGTCACGCCCGGATCGCCGCGCAGGCTGACATTGCCTTGCAGATCGACGTCCACGCCCGGCACGTTGCGCAGCGCGTCGGCCAGCGTGCCGCTCTGCGCCTGAAGGTCGTTGGTGATGTTGTAGCTGGTCCGGTCCGGCGTCGCGGAGACCTCTGCCCGCACGCCGCTGACCACGATTTCGCCGGGCTTGCCGGCTTCCTGCTTTGCGGGCGGCGTCTGCGGCGCGCTCGCGGGCGGGGCGTTCTGCGCCAGCGCCGGGGCGGCAGGCAGTCCGGCAAGGGCGGCGGCGGTAAGGTAGAAGCGGATCTGGCGACGGGTCATGGGATCATTGCCTGTGAATTGAGGTTCGTCGGGTGCACGAGGCCGCCTACCACCCGCATGGCGCGGGCAGCGTGGGCGTCCGGTGAAATTTCGGTGAGATTTCCGTGAAGACGTAGCCGGGATCAGGTCCCGGCAATCGTTTCCATCTGTTCTGGTCCGGTCATGACCATATAAACCCTCCCTGTGTTATTTATATAATACACATTCGGAAGGCGGGTCGTCAACCCCGTCACCGGCGCAGCAAAAAGGGGACCCGCGCCACCGCGGATCCCCTTCATTTTCTCCGGCCCGTTGCGAACAGGCTCACGGCCTGACGGGGAAATCTCCATCCAGCGCGATGTAGAAGTTCATCGACAGCGCAGGCTGCCGGTTCTCGTGCACCTGTCCGCCGCCCACCACGGAGGTCGCCGGTTCGCGGAACGCGACCTTCGCGGCCGCGTTCGGCGGCGCGAACAGGGCCAACGGCTGATCGGGGGTCGGCGTCGGGTTATTGACCGTGCCCCGGGCGAGACGGGCATTCGCAGGGTTTGCCAGCGTGTTGTTCGGATCGGTCAGATACACGACCTCGAAATTATGGGCGTGCGCCGGGATCTCGGCGAGCGACAGCGTGGCCGTGACCGCGCCATAGCTGTTCGGGCCAAGCGCCCGCGGAGTCAGCCCGGGACCGGTGCCTGCGCCGACAGGCGCGGCGCCCCGGCCGGTCGCCGCGTCGACCATCAGGTTCGGCAGCTTGAACGTGCTCCTGCCATCGCCGCCATAGCGGGTGCCGATGACCGCGAAGAGCGCCTGAAACTGCGATACCGAAAGCTCCTGCCCATTGCAGAGCGCCCAGCCCTCGGGGGCATATTCATATGGAAAGACACGAATTTCTCCGATGAAGAAGTCGGCCATCGCGGAGTCTCCTGATCGGTGGGCGCTTACGAGAAGTCCGGATATTCGCCGGACATCGAGATGATGAAATTGACCGTGAAGCTGGGCATCATGTTCGCATGCCCCGCAGCCGCGCCGCCGGACTGGCCGCCGCACATGCCCACCGCCGCGGGACCGAGCGCGCGGGCGGTGGCCACCCCCGCAGTCGCCGCAGCATAGAGCGAGACCGGCAAGATCGAAGCGGCAAGGTTCACGGTGGGGCCGGGCTTGTCGGTCGTCGCCGTCACGCTCGTCGCATTCACCGCATGCGTATGGGACGGCAGTTGGCCCAAATCGATCGAGACCGTTTCGGAACCGCCCTCCTGACCGATCGGACGCGGGGTCAATCCAGGGCCGGTTCCCATCGAGATCGGCACGCGTCCGCGCATGTCCGGCAATTTGAAATCGCTCACGCCGTCGCCACCATAGGCGGTACCGATCAGCGAATAGAGCGCTTCATGCGTGGCGATCGGCATCAAGGCGCCATCGCACAAGGCCCAGCCTTCGGGCGCAAAATCGCCGCTAAACATGCGGATTTCGCCGAGATAGCCCATTCTTCCTGTCCCCCCTTCGATCGCGCCGCCTGAATCCCGCCTGCGTCAGTCCGAACTGCGCGGCGGATAATCGCCGCGAATCGCGATGCAGTAGTTCAGCACGAGGAAGGGCTGCATGTTCGAATGCGCACTGTTGCCACCCGCCGGGTCGAGCGTGGTGGAATCCAGCGTCACGTCCTGCTTGCCGGTGCCATAGATCGGCCGTGCTCCCGCGCTGGTCGCCTGTGGCGCGGCCAGCATGTTGGCAGTGGCGTCCGGCGTCGTGGCAGTGCTGGTCACTGCGTACAATGCGTGCTGGTGCGCCGGCATCGTCGCGATGGTCAGCGTCACCGTCTCCACGCCGGTCGCTTCGCTCGTCCTGCTGCCATTGGCATGCACCGGCGTCCGGCCCCGCATGTCGGGCAGGTTGAAGTTCTTCGTATCGCCGCCGAAGCGGTTGCCGATCAGCGAATAGAGCGCCTGATGCTCGCGGACCGGCAACTGCTGGCCGTCGCAGGCCAGCCAGCCCGCAGGAGTCCTGTTCCACGGAAACGCGCGAATCTCGCCCAGATAGCAATCCGGCATCCTGCCCCCCAGCAACCGCCCAATGTTCGTTGCGAGGGTGGAATGGCTTGCCCGCCGCTGTCAACGACGCTTTGACCCGAAATGAGCGATATCGGTCGGGCCCAAGAAAAAGGGACCCGGCGTTTCCGCCAGGCCCCTTCATCCTCTCCGGGCTTTTCGCCGGTATCTTGCAGATTAGTCGCGGTCGCCGGTCAGGAACGCGGGCAGGCCGATATCCTCGCCGCCCTTGTCCTCGTTCGACTCACGGCGCGGGCCACGGCCTTCGCCGCCGCCGCGCGGACCGCGGTCACCGCCGCCATCA
>NZ_JARNTV010000078.1 GCF_029433115.1 Sphingomonas sp. AOB5
CCCCCACCCGGCCACCCAACGACAGTGTATTCTATGGGTGGCCGGGTGGGGGAGCGGGCCGGTGCCGCATCCGCGCAAGCGGATCAGATTCTAAGCCCAGCGATCGATTACCGCGTCCGCCGTTTCCGCTTGCGAAGGCACTGCCTCGGTCGGGGTTCCGGAGAAGCGCGGGGCGGGTGAAGGCCGCATCGATCCCCCCAGATCCGTGAACGCGTTGCGCGCGACATTGTGGGGGTGCTGCGGCGCTTCGGACAGCGACAGCACCGGTGAGACACAGGCTTCGCTGCCTTCGAATATCCCGATCCAGTCGTCGCGGCTGCGCGCTGCAAAGGCTTCGGCGAAGACTTCCCCCATCTCGGTCCAGCAGTTGCGATCATATTGCTGGAAGCGGCCGGGCATCAGCCCCAGCCCCTCGCACAGCGCCATGAAGTAAGGCGGCTCCAGTGCGCCGACCGCGACATGCCGCCCGTCCGCGCAGGCATAGCAGCGATAGAAGGGCGCGCCGCCATCGACGAGATTCGACGCGCGGCTGTCCGCCCAGCGACCGGCGCTGTGGAGTGCATAGTAGAGCGTCATCAGCGAAGACACGCCGTCGATCTGGGCAACGTCGATCACCTGCCCCTCGCCCGTCGCTTGCGCGCGCAGGATGCCCGCTACCATGCCCAGCGCGAGATAGAGCGCACCGCCCGCGCTTTCGCCGAGCAGGTTGAGCGGGGCGACCGGCATCGCACCCGGCCCGATCGCATGCAGTGCGCCGCTGATCGCCAGATGGTTGATGTCGTTGCCCGCAGCGCCGGACAGCGGGCCGTCCAGCCCCCAGCCGCTGACCCGGCCATAGACGAGCCGCGGATTGGCGGCGAGGCAGCGCGCCGGATCGAGGCCGATCTGCTCGATCAGGTTGCGGCGGAATCCCTCGATCAGTCCGTCGGCATGGGCGATCAGCGCCAGCGCCTTTTCGCGATCGGCGACATTGGTGAGGTCGAGCGAAACGTCGGTGCGGCCGCGATACAGCGCGGGCGCCACGGTACTGCCATCGGGGCCGTGACGGCGGATGCGGACCACGTCCGCACCAAGATCGGCGAGGAGCATCCCCGCCAATGGCACCGCGCCTGCCGCGTCCAGTTCGACGATCCGCACCCCGGCCAGCGGCCCATGCCCAACATCCACCATTCGTGCGAATCCCCCGCTTTTGCGCAGCATGCCCCAGCATTCGTGCAAGGTCACCCTCCCCGATGATGCTCGCCGTACAGCGGCGGCACAGACCCATTGCCGCGGCACGAAGCGGCCCCTAGAGCGGCGGCATGACCAGTATCGGCATCTATGGCAGCCTCGGCCGCATGGGGCAGGCGATCGCGGAACTCGCCCCTTCGCTCGGCGCCAGCATCGCAGGCGGTGCGGACATGGCCGACGATCCGAGTGATATCGCGCGCAAGGCCGATGTGCTGGTCGATTTCTCCGCGGCCAGCGCGATCGAGGCGCATCTCGTTGCCGCCCGCGCCGCGCGCACGCCGATCATGATCGGCACCACCGGCCTCAACGCCCGCCATCATGCGCTGATCGACGAAGCGGCGGAGCACATCCCGGTGCTCCAGACCGGCAACACCTCGCTCGGCGTCGGGCTCCTCGCCCGGCTGGTGCGCGACGCGGCCGCGCGGCTGGACGAGAATTGGGATATCGAGATCGTCGAGGCGCATCATCGCAACAAGCTCGATGCGCCTTCGGGGACTGCCCAGATGCTGGGCCAGGCCGCAGCCGAAGGGCTGGGCACGACGCTGGCCGAGATCGGTGTGACCGATCGGGCGGGTACGGTCGGCGCGCGCAGCGGCGGGACGATCGGCCTTGCCAGTGTGCGCGGCGGATCGATCGTCGGCGATCACACCGTGATCTTCGCCGGCAATGGCGAACGGATCGAGCTGACCCACCGCGCCGACGATCGTGCGATCTTCGCGCGCGGCGCGGTGCAGGCGGCCCTGTGGCTCGCCGGGCAGCAGCCGGGCCGCTACGCGATGGACCAGGTCCTGAGCGTGTGAACAAGGCGCAGGTCGTCGAGTTCTTCTCGCGGCTGGCGGAGGAAAATCCGCACCCCGAGACCGAGCTGGAGTTCGGCAACCCCTATCAGCTGCTGGTTGCCGTCGCCCTGTCGGCACAGGCGACCGATGTCGGCGTGAACAAGGCGACCCGCGCGCTGTTCCGCGAGGTGAAGACGCCGGCACAGATGGTCGCGCTCGGCGAGGAGGGGCTCAAGACGCACATCAAGACCATCGGCCTGTTCAACACCAAGGCGAAGAACGTCATCGCGCTGTCCGAACAGCTGATCCGCGATCATGACGGCGAGGTCCCCGCGGACCGCGATGCGCTGGAGAAGCTGCCCGGCGTCGGGCGCAAGACCGCCAATGTCGTGCTCAACACCGCCTTCGGGCAGGAAACCTTCGCGGTCGACACCCATATCTTCCGCGTCGGCAACCGCACCGGGCTGGCCAAGGGCAAGACGGTGCTCGCGGTCGAGCTGAAGCTGGAAAAGGCCGTGCCCCAGCCCTTTCGCCTGCACGCCCATCACTGGCTGATCCTGCACGGCCGCTATGTGTGCAAGGCGCGGACGCCCGAATGCTGGCGCTGCATCGTTGCCGATCTGTGCGCGTTCAAGCCCAAGACGGCAGCGCCTCGGGTAAAGGGCGCCGCGATCACGGCAAGCTGAGAGGAATCGCGATGCGTATCCTGCTGATCCCCGCTCTGATGCTGCTCGGCGCCACCGATGCGCCTGCGCAGAAGGACAAAATTCCCGAAGCGACGCCGGACGGCGAGCCGGTGTCGTGCCTGTCGCTCAGCCAGATCCGCGAGACGCATGTGCGCAGCGACCGGGTGATCGATTTCGTGGTGAGCCGGCGCAAGGTCTATCGCAACACGCTGCCGCACGATTGCCCGGGGCTGGGTTTCGAGGGCCGCTATATCCACCGCACCTCGCTCAACCAGATCTGCTCGCTCGATACGATCACGGTGCTGCGCGACAATCTGCAGATGAGCGGTCCGACCTGTGGGCTGGGCAAGTTTCAGCCGGTCACGCTGGCGAAGTAGTGCGCCGCCGCGTCACACCGGATGTGTGCCCACGGCGCAGATGCATGCGTTGAGCGCCAGATAGGGCTGCATGACGCTGTACGATGTGTTGCCGGGCTGACCGGGATTGGGCTGAATGACCGGCTCCATCGGCGCGAGCGGGCTCCCCGCCGCCGCGAATGCGGGGACCAGGGCGCCGCTGGTCACAACGAAGCCGCCCAGCATGCTGCCATGATAATCCGGCACCGACAGCTTGGCGTCGGCGGGACCCTTGGCGATCCGGAAGTCGTGGCTGTGCGGCGGCACATTGGCATCGCCATAGGTATATTGGGCGTCTCCTGCCCGCGAGCCGAGTCCGCCGGGATTGTTCGCGCAATCGACCCCGACCATCGCCGCGCCGCCAAGATCGGGCACGGCGAAACTCTGTCCGGCCACGCCGCCATAGGTATTGCCGATGACGGCGTAGAGCTGCCGATTGCTCTGCACGCTGAGGAGCCGGCCGTTGCACGCGATCCAGTTCGCCGGGGCATAGCCGAAGCCGAAATAGCGGATTTCGCCGATAAAGCCGTCCATGATCCGGTCCCTCAGAAAGTCGGATGGATGCCGTTGAGGCAGATGATGAAGGTCATGCGCGTGCCCGGCATGCGGTTCTGCACCGGTTGCGCGGCAGGCCCGCTGGCGACGGTGGCGGGGGCCATCACGTCATAGCCGGTGACGGCGTTGAGAGGGACGTACGCGGCCAACGTGTCCGGGACCGCGCCGAGCGCCGCGCCGACCGGGTTCTCGACATTCGCCACGTTCGGGAAAACCGCCACCGGATGCGTGTGCGGGCGCATATTCTGCACTGTCAGCGTGGTTGTGTTGGCGCCCCCGGTATCGCCGCGCGCGCGACTGGTCAGGCCCGGCCCCTGTCCGGCGCCCAGCGCGATACGCTCGACCAGATTGGGCAGGTTGAACGTGTCCGCGCTCGAACTGCCATAGCTGGTGCCGATCAGCTCGAACAAAAGCTCATGCTCGGTGCGGGAAAGTGCGGATCCGTCGCAGAACGCCCAGTTGGTCGGGGCTGTGGTGCCGCTGAAGAGCCGGATCTCGCCGAGATAGGGTTCCATCGATTTGCCTCTCTCAGGGACGCGGGGGCCACAGCCCGCTGATGCAGATCATGAACTGGACCACGCCGAAGGGCTGCATGCTGTTCCAGGGCTGGCCGCCGCCCGCCTGCTGGATCGGACTGTTGGCCAGCGGCGCGGCATAGGGCGTCGGGCTGTCGTAGAAGGTCGGCGTGGTGCCGCCCACATCGGCATAGACCCGGCCCGCCGGACTGGGCGAGGTTGCCGCGGCGGCGGTGGCCATCAACTGGTGCAGATGGGCGTGACCCGGCGCCATCGTCGTCTCGCTGCCGCCTGTATTGCCGAGCATGTAATAGGTGCCGCCGTCGCGTTGCCCCATCGAGATCGGTGTGCGTCCCCGCAAATCGGGCAGCACGACCCCCGTCGGCTGCTGGCCGGGCGGCGGGGACGTCCCGCCGAAGGTCATGCCAATCAGCGCATAGAGCGACGCCGTGGCCTGCGAATAGGGCAGCGTCGAACCGTCGCACAGCGCCCACCCGGCCGGCGGCGTGCCGAAGCTGAACATGCGGATCTCGCCCAGATATGGCTGTGCCACGCGCATCCCCCCAAATGCTGTTCTGCGCGTTGAGTCTGCGAAAACCTGAAGATTGTCGAATCAAATCGTTGCGGCATTGCAACGAAACCATCGGGGCGTCCCGCGCGAAACGACTGGCGCACCCCGCGCGGCTTTGCTAGGCGCTCCCGTCCACGCACCCGTAGCTCAGCTGGATAGAGCGCTGCCCTCCGAAGGCAGAGGCCAGGGGTTCGAATCCCTTCGGGTGCGCCATTACTCCTTTTTCTGAAGAGCCTCGCATAAGCTCGGGCGCGCGTTCGCGCTTGCGAACTCTGGCGGGTTCGAAGTTTCCACTTCAGCTGCTGACGATCCCGCACAGCGTCAGCGGATTTCCGGGCGTCAGGATCTGCGTCTGGAGTCCGCTTGCGGTCGGCCAGGATATCGTCGCGGGATAGCCGTTCTGTCCCGGGACCAGATTGTTGAGCGTTATCGTCGGTTCCTCTGACGGGTACAGTTGCAGCGCCATCGCCAGCGATCCGTTGAAGCACCCGCCTGTGACCGTGGCGAAGGTGACCGACTCCGGTGTGATCGCGATGTTGGCGATGCCGATAATCGAGCACGACACGCCCTGATTGGCGCCGAGCGCAATCTCGGCTTGCCCGAAAAGCAGCTGAACCACATTGGTCGAGGCCACGCCGGCGGCCATGTCGATCGAAACCATGGCGCTCATGGAAAGCCTCCTGTGCCCGCGCTTAGCTCACATATCCGTTGAGCATGATCGGATCGCCGGACATGACCTGCTGGGTCTGTAGGCCCGACGCCGTCGGCCAGGTGATGGTCACGGTACCGGCGAAGTTGGTGATCTCGATCATCGGCGCCCCGCCCGTTGTGTTGAGCGGCGCCACGACGGCAGCGTTGAAGGTCGTCCCCCATTCGATGTTGAAGTTGATCGCGCCCGACGTGACGTAGAGCGAACTGAAGCTGATCGTTCCCGACATCGAAAGCGCGCTTGCGGTTTCGAGCGCGAAACTGCCGCCGGTCACGATGATCTGCGTGGTCGTGCTGGTAAGCATCGCGTTCTGGAAATTGATCGTGATCGTGCTCATGGCCGTGCCCCTCCCCAGGCGAATTGTCCGGCAACGGGGCTAAAAGGCGGGCCGGGGCGCGGCAAGCGCGATCGATTCCGATTCCGGTGCGATTCCGCAGGGCAAGCGCACCTATTTCGCGCGGTGGAACACCCAGGTGACGTTGGTGCCGCCCGCCGGGGATTCGGCGGTGACGACGAGCTGCTCGGTCGAGACCGGCTTGCCCTTGGCGTCGATCCACACGCTGTCCTCGACCGCAAGGCTGCCGCCGCGCGAGCGGAACTGCCAGACCGCGCCATTTGGAAGCCGCAGGAACGCGCCTTGCCCATCGGCGGTCGGCGCGATCTCGATGCCGGGCGCCAGATGGAAGCGGATCGCGAAGGGCGTTCCCACCTTCTTGCGGCGCCGGTCGGCGGGCAGCAGCATGTCCTCGCCGCGCACATCCTTGCCATCGGTGCCGAGCGAGATGGCGCGGCGATGGATCAGGCCGAAGCGGCGGACATAGCCGTCATGGCTGGCCTCGACCCGGCTGGAGGCGTCGCTTTCCTGCCGGCTCAGTTCGACTTCGGCAACGCCGCGACCCAGCGTGCCATCGGCATGGATCGCGGTGGAATTGCTGTCGCCCACGGTCAGCGTCGAATGGGCGGCGGTGGTACGCAGCCCCTCGATCAGCTGGGCGGGCAGGCGGTTGTCGGCCATGCGCGATCCGCCGCAATTGACGACGATGCGGTGCGGCCCGTCTGACAGTTCGAAGGCGAGGGTCGAGGCGCAGCCGCCCTCGATCAGCCGGGCGAGCGGCGGCGGGGCGGCATCCATGATCAGCACCGTGCCCTGTGCCGAGAGCCGCTGATATCCCCATTCGCGCGCCTGCTTCAGCGGCCTGGTGCGCACGCCGGTAGCCTCGATCACCTGGCTGATCATCTCGCCCGAAACCGGGCCGCTGCCCTGCCAGCTCGCCAGCCCCTTGTCGCCATGGCACACGCCGAGCAGCGCGGTGACCATCTTCGACAGCGCGGCCTGGACGAAGGCGGGCGGTTCGAGTCGGCGCGCGAGATAGGCTTCGCACAGCATCGAGAGCAGGATCACGCATTCGAGCTGCCCCGCAGGCGAGCGGCCGACCGTGCCGCCGTCGATCAGCAGCGATGCGGCGAGCGCGCGATGGAGGCCCGCTTCGCCGAACGAGCGGCGCGGATCGCCGCCGGGGATCATCAGCCCCGCGACCAGCACGCCGCACCATGCGGCAAGGCGCGGCGGGCCGATCTGCACCCGGTCGGCTGCGCGATCGAGATGGCGGGCGCCGCGTGCCAGCGCGTGCAGCACGGTCGAGCGATAGACCAGATCGGGGCTGGAAAGGATCAGCGGCGCATGCGCGGTCCAGAACAGTACGCGATGGCCCCACAGATCGGCACGCCATGCCGGTTCCGACACTTTATCGCCATGCGCGGCCAGCCAGCGGCGCGTGATCGCCTCCGCGACCGGCGCGGCATGGGCGCGCGTGGCGACCGTCGAGAGATCGCGCAACCAGGCGAAGCTGTGCAGATATTCCGCGAACGGCCTGGAGAAATTGGGGCGGACGAAGTCGAGCGCGGTGACCGCGCGTTCCTCGCCGCGAAAGCTGACCACGCCTTCCAGCAGCGCCTTGCCGCGCTCGACATCGCCCATGAACGGGTCGTCGGCGACGGCGATCAGTTTCAGGGGATGACGTCCGCGCAGGCGCATGGTGTGGATCGGGGTCCTCCAGGTCAGGCGCTGAAAGCGCTCGGCGATACGGTCGGCCAGCGAGAGTCCGCGGTCCCCGCCGAGGCGGATCAGCCGCTTGCCTTCCTCGATCCCGTCGGTTCCGGAATCGGGAGGGTTCTCGCTCACCCGCCCCTTAGCGCCGCGATGTTTGCGGCATACTGGCCCGGGCCGCCGGTGAAGCTGGCGGTGCCCGCAACCAGCGCGTCTGCACCGGCCGCGATCACCTGTGCGGCGTTCGAGCGGTCGACACCGCCATCGACTTCGAGGTCGATGGCGCGGCCGCTGGCATCGATCCGGCGGCGCAGCTCGGTGATCTTGGGCAGCTGGCTCGTGATGAATTTCTGGCCGCCGAAACCGGGGTTCACGCTCATCACCAGCACCAGATCGATCAGGTCCATGACATGATCGATCGAGTCCAGCGGCGTGGCGGGATTGAGGACGACGCCCGCGCGCTTGCCCAGCGCCTTGATCGTCTGCAGCGTGCGATGGAGGTGCGGACCTGCTTCAGGGTGCACCGAGATGCAGTCTGCCCCGGCGTCGGCAAAGGCTTCGAGGAACGGATCGACCGGCGCGATCATCAGATGCACGTCGAACGGCTTGGCGGTGTGCGGGCGCAGCGCCTTGATCACCGCCGGGCCGATGGTGAGGTTGGGCACGAAATGCCCGTCCATCACGTCGATATGGATCCAGTCGGCCCCCGCCGCGTCGATCGCACGGATCTCCTCGCCGAGTTTCGAGAAGTCGGCGGACAGGATGGACGGGGCGATACGGACGGGCTGCATGGGCGAATCCTTAGCATGCGCCGACTCGCACGCAACCGGGGCACGCCTCCGTAATGATCACAGGGTTGTGGATTATCCGGTGCGGCGGAACCTCGCGATGAAGAAGCCGTCGAGTCCGCCCTTGTCGGCAATCATGCCGGGCAGGGTGCGCAGCGTGCCGTCCTCACGCGGCGTGACGCCTTCGGGGAGTTCCTCCGCGCGGATCGGGTCGATCGCAAATTCCGGATGTGCGGCGAGGAAGGGGGCGACATGGGCTTCGCCTTCCTTCGGCTCGAGCGAGCAGGTGGCGAAGACGAAGGTGCCGCCGGGCTTCACCCAGCCTGCCGCGCGATCGATCAGCTTGGCCTGAAGCTCGGCCATCTCGGCGATCATCGAGGGGCGGACGCGGTGGAGCACGTCCGGGTGGCGGCGGAAGATGCCGGTGGCGCTGCAGGGCGCGTCGAGCAGGACGGCATCGGCCTGCTGCTCAGGTTTCCACAACAGCAGGTCGCCGACGACTACCTTGGCGTTCAGCCCGGTGCGTCCCAGATTCTCGCGCAGCCGTTCGAGACGGGGTTCGGACACGTCGACCGCAGTCACGTCCCATCCGGCCGCGGCAAGCTGAAGCGTCTTGCCGCCCGGCGCGGCGCACAGATCGAGCGCGTGGCCCTTGCCCGGGCCGATCAGCCGGGCGGGCAGCGAGGCGGCAAGGTCCTGCACCCAGAAATCGCCGCTCTCGAACCCCGGCAATTCGGTGACCGAAGTGCCTGCGGGCAGACGGGCATGACCCGGCATCAGGCTGGTCGCATCGTCCAGATCGAGCGGCTTGCGCAGCGTAAGGTCGAGCGGCGGCGGCGCTGCGATGGCGCGTTCGGCATCCTCGATTCCTCCATCGCCCCATGCCGCGTGCCAGCGGATCGCGACCGGATCGGGCAGGGTCGGCTGATCGGGCAGGCCCTTGTTGGCGCGGCTCAGCGTGCCGAACACGCCATGGACCAGCTTGCGCGGGCCGCCATCGACCAAAGGCAGCACGGTCGAGATCGCGGCGTGCGAGGGCGTACCGAGCGCAAAGGCCTGAACCAAAGCGATGCGCAGCGCGAAGCGCGCCTTGGCATCTTCGGGCAGCACCTGCTTCGTCGCGCTGTCGATCATCGCGTCGAGATCGGGCAGGCGGCGCAGCGTCTCCGCGGCGATGGCGTGGACCAGGCCGCGATCGTTGGGCGCCAGTCCCTGCGCGGCGTTGTCGAGCGCGGCTTCAAGCGCCTTGCCCTGCCGCAGCACCGCGTCGAGCACGCGCAGCGCGGCGCGGCGCGCGGGAACGCCGGGCGGATCCGCCTGCGGGCGCTCATTGCCGCGATTCCCTGTGGGGCGGCGATTGCCGGGTCGATGGTTCACTTGACCTCACTTGCCTGTGCGCCGATCTGGGGCGCCAACGTCGATATTTCGGAATGAAGGCAACGCCCATGGGCCAGCGACCGCCGCATCTCAAGCCGCCAGAATATCTGACGCCCAGTCCGCCGCTGCCCGATCCGGCGGAAAAGCTGGCCGAAAAGCAGGAAGATCCGCTGGGTCAGGACCCCACCCGCTATGGCGACTGGGAGCTGAAGGGCATCGCGGTCGACTTCTAGTCGCCGAGCGCGGCCAGCAATTTCGTCACCGTGTTCCAGTTGCGCGCGGTGTTGCCGTGCGACAGCTTTGCCTTCTGCATCGCCGGAATCAGGTTCGACCGACCCTGCCCGTCCGGGAAATCGGTGAACAGCTCGCGCCCGATCGCCACCATGCGTTCGGGGCCGTCATAGCTCTCGGCAAGTTTCGCAATCGCCGCCTTGTCGACGGGATCGCGGTGGAAGGAGACGACGAGGAAGCTCGGCCGCTCGCGTGCCTCGTCAGGGAAGGGGTTGGCGGCGACCACGGCCTCCAGATCGGCGCGGTTGCGCGCGAACACTTCGGATTTCAGCCCGGTCGCCTTTTCCAGCGCGGCATGCAGATCGCGCTCGATCGCTTCGGGCTTCGCATCGCCGGCTTCGAACACGACATTGCCCGAGGCGAGCAGGGTCTTCACTTCGGTAAAGCCCATGCCCTCGACCACCGCTTTCAACTCGGCCGATTTGAGCTGGCGATTGCCGAGGTTGATCCCCCGCAGCATCGCCGCCCACCTCAAAGCGCTTCCTCGCGTAAGGGGCGGCTGAGCATCGCCTCGATCACCGCCGAGACCGGCGTGCCTTCCAGCAGTGCGCACACCGCTTCGGTCACCGGCATGTCGACCCCCGCATCGGCCGCGGCTTCGCGCAGCACCGGCGCGGTGAAGGCACCCTCGGCCACGGTCCGGCGATCCGCCATCAGCGCGGCGGCGCTCTGGCCCTGCCCCAGCCCGTATCCGAGCGAGAAATTGCGCGAGGCGGTGGACGAGCAGGTCAGCACCAGATCGCCCAGTCCCGAAAGCCCCGCCAGCGTCTCCGCGCGCGCGCCGCGCGCCAGCCCGAAGCGGGTCATCTCGGCAAAGCCGCGTGCGATCAGCGAGGCACGGGCATTCTGGCCGAGACCGGCACCCTCGACCACGCCGCAGGCGATGGCGAGGACGTTCTTCACCGCCCCGCCGATCTCCGCGCCGATCACATCGGACGAGCCATAGGTGCGGAAAGCAGGACCCGCGAGCCGCTCGGACAAGCGCGCGCGAAGTTCGTCATCCTCGCAGGCCAGCGTCACTGCGGTCGGCTTCCCCTCGGCCACTTCGCGGGCAAAGGTCGGCCCGGACAGCACCGCGATCGGTGCCTGCGGGTGGAGTTCGTGCGCAACGTCATAAACCAGCCGCTTGGTCCCCGCCTCGATCCCCTTGGCACACAGTACCAGCGGGGTGGAGCCGACCGGCGTTTGTGCCAGCACCGAACCCAGATGCTGTGCGGGTGCGACGACCAGCAGCGCGTCCATGCTCGCCAGTTCGCCCAGATCGCCGGTGGCGCGGATCGCGGGGGAAAGCGGGACGCCGGGCAGGAAGGCCAGATTCTCATGGATCGCGTTGACGCTCTCGACCACCTCGGCCTCGCGCGCCCAGAGCAGGACGGGCTGCTCGCCACGAGCCGCCACCTGCGCCAATGCGGTGCCCCAGGCGCCGCCTCCGATGACTCCGATCTTCATGCCTTCACGCCTGCTCCTCGCACCTTCTCCGCATCCGGATCGAGCGGCCAGCGCGGACGCGCGGGCATGTCGAGCGGATCGGTCAGCCCGAGCTTGAACCGCTCGGCGCCTGCCCATGCGATCATGGCCGCATTATCGGTGCACAGCCAGAGCGGCGGCGCGACGAAGCGCAGGCCATGTTCGGCCGCCAGCCCCTCCAGCGCGGCGCGCACCCCGCGATTGGCGGCGACGCCTCCGGCCACGACCAGCGCCGTCGCCTCGACATTGCGCAAAGCACGGCGCGTGCGGTCGATCAGGCAATCGATCACCGCCTGCTGAAAGGATGCGGCGAGATCCTCGGCGCGGTACTTGCCGACCTTGCGCGCGACATCGCTTTTCAGGCCGGCGAACGAGAAATGGGGCTCGTCCGACCCCAGCAGCGGGCGCGGCAGCGGCACCGCGCGCGGATCGCCGGACTTCGCGGCTTCCTCAACCGCCGGTCCGCCGGGAAAGCCGAGGCCGAGCAGCTTGGCGGTCTTGTCGAAGGCTTCGCCCGCGGCGTCGTCGATCGTGGTGGCAAGGCGGCGATATTGCCCGGCGCCCTGGACCAGCAGCAGCTGGCAATGGCCGCCCGAGACCAGCAGCAGCAGATAGGGGAATTGCAGATCGGGATCGGTCAGGCGCGGCGAGAGCGCATGGCCCTCGAGATGATTGACCGCGATCAGCGGCTTGTTCGCCGACAGCGCCAGCGCCTTGCCGGTGACAAGGCCCACCATGACGCCGCCGATCAGGCCGGGACCGGCGGTCGCGGCGATGGCATCAACGTCGCTCAGCGAGACATTGGCTTCGGCCAGCACGGCTTCGACCAGAGGCGCCAGCACCTCGACATGCGCGCGCGCGGCGATCTCGGGAACGACGCCGCCATAGGGCCGATGCGCGGCTTCCTGTCCGGCGATACGCTGAGCGATGACTTCGCGATCGCTGGTCACCAGCGCGGCGGCGGTCTCGTCGCAACTCGATTCAAGGCCAAGGATCAGGGACATGCAGCTTCCATCTAGGCCGATGCATCGCTAGCACAACCCGCCATGCCTCGCTTTCGTCTCGGTACCCGCGGTTCGCCGCTTGCGCTTGTTCAGGCCAATATGGTGCGCGATGCGCTGCTCGCCGCGCATGGCTGGACGCCCGATGCGGTCGAGATCGTGCCGATCAAGACCACCGGCGACCGGGTGCAGGATCGCGCGCTGGCCGAGATCGGCGGCAAGGCGCTGTGGACCAAGGAGCTGGACCGCGCGCTGATCGACAATGAGATCGATTGCGCGGTGCATTCGATGAAGGATGTCGAGACCTTCCGCCCCGATGCCATCGCCATCGCCGCGGTGCTGCCGCGCGCCGATGTGCGCGACCGGATCGTGGGAGTGGAGTCGATCGAGGCGCTGAAACAGGGCGCGGTGATCGGTACCAGCTCGCCGCGCCGGGCGGCGCAGTTGAAGCGGCTGCGGCCGGACCTGATCACGGTGCTGTTCCGCGGCAATGTCGACACGCGCCTCGCCAAGCTGGCGGCGGGCGAGGCGGACGCGACACTGCTGGCGGCGGCAGGGCTGGAGCGGCTGGGGCGACCCGATGTCGGCCATGCGGTGCCGGTCGAAACCATGCTGCCGGCGCCCGCGCAGGGGATCGTCGGGATCGAGGTTCGCGCGGACGATGTGCACGCCCGCGGGATCGTGAGCGCGATCGACCATGTACAGACCCATGGCTGTGTGCTGGCCGAACGCGCGCTGCTGGCGGCGCTCAAGGCCGATTGCCATTCGCCGGTCGGCGCATTGGCGACCATCGAAGGCGCGATCCTGACGCTGCGTGCGGAACTGCTGTCCGAGGATGGCGCCTTCCACGTCCATGCGCAGGAAGCCAGTGCGCCGGGCGATCCGGCATTGCCGGTGGCAATCGCGCGCGACCTGCTCGATCGTGCCCCGCCCGAGATACGGCGGCTGTTCGAGGGATGAGCCGCGCAATCGCCGTGCTGCGGCCCGAACCGGGCAATCGCGTCACTGCCATCGCCATCGAAGCCCGAAACGGCCGCGCGATTCGCCTGCCGCTGTTCGCTGCGGGACCGGTGGCGTGGGCGGCACCCGATGCGCAGGATTATGACGCGCTGATCGTCACCAGCGCCAATGCGATGCGCCATGGCGGGCCGGGGCTGGTGCGGCTGCTCGAACTGCCGGTCTGGGCGGTCGGCAAGGCAACCGCCGAGGCCGCGCGGCGCGCCGGGTTCACGGTGGATGGCGTAGGCAATGCCGGATCGGCGGCGCTGCTCGAGCTGGCGGCGGCGCAGGGCGTGCGCCGCG
>NZ_JARNTV010000079.1 GCF_029433115.1 Sphingomonas sp. AOB5
GGCGGTTCGGTCCGGGTGGTCCCGGCGGGCCCGGTGGTCCGGGCGGCGGCCGTGGCTTTGGCGGGTTCGGTGGACCCGGCTCGCTGGCCGGCCGCATCCAGTTCAGCCTCTATCACACCATCCGCCTGCGCGATCAGATCCTGATCAACCCGGGCCTGCCCGTGCTCGATCTGCTCGACGGATCGGCGACCGGCAGCCGCGGCGGCAATTCGCGGCACGAGATCGAGGCCCAGGCCGGCTATTCCAAGGACGGATATGGCCTGCGGCTGGTCGGCAACTGGAAGAGCGGCACCAGCGTCAACAGCGGTGCGCTGGGCAGCGGCGACCGGCTCGATTTCTCCGATCTGACCACGATCAACCTGCGCGCGTTCGTCGATATGGGGCAACAGCTCAAGCTGGTCCGCGAGCATCGCTGGCTGCGCGGCATGCGGCTGACGCTGTCGGTCGACAATATCTTCGATGCCCGTCAGCGCGTGACCGATCGCAACGGCATCGTCCCGCCCAGCTATCAGCCCGACCTGCTCGATCCGACCGGGCGCATCGTCCGGTTCAGCGTCCGTAAGCTGTTCTTCTGACCCGCGTCGGGGAACAGCTTGCGATGTAGGATTTCCGCTGCTGCACTGGGCGTGCCGGGTTGCTGCCCGGCCGCTCTTTGACATGCCGTAGCGACGGCAAGCATCGTCTCCGGAAGGGTAAGGTCCAACCGCCGAGCGGCGACCTTTTCCGCGCGCCTTGCCAGTGTGACTCTTGTGACTCTTGTTACCCCGAAAGGGTAATGCCGGTCCGAACTAGTGCTTCGGCGGGACGATCGCCGGGCGTGACGGTAGCTTGATCGTTCCAGCGGGGGTGCCCTGCGGGGCTCCGATGCGCGGCTGCGAACCGAAGGGCTGGCGTCCGCTGCCGGTCTCGCCGGCGCGGCGATAGAGCAGGGTGATCGAGACGCGGCGGTTGCGCGGATCGGCGGGGTTCTCCTTGATCAGCGGCTCGCGGTCGGCAACGCCCTCGATCCGCTCGAACCGGGCATCGGGCACGCCACCCGACACCAGCCGGCGGCGGGTCGCTTCCGAACGGCCGCTGGATAGCATCCAGTTGTTCATCGCGCGCGGGTCGCCATAGGGCAGGCTGTCGGTATGGCCGCGGATCATGATCGGATTCTCGGTGCCCGCGATCGTCTCCGCGATCAGCCCGATCAGCGTGCTGGCATCGGGGACGAGCGCGGTCGTGCCCAGGTCGAACATCGAATAATTGGCGTCGTCGAGCAGGTCGATCCGCATCCCGTCGCGCGTCGGCACGAAGCGGACATGCTTGGCCAGCTTGGCCAGCGCCGGGGTCGATTGCATGCGGCGCTGCACCGCCTTGCTCATCTCGGCAAAGTTCTTCTGGTCCTGCGCCTGCATCGCGCGCTGGTCCTTCAGTGTACCCTTTTCGCCGGTGCCGACATCCTTGCCGCCCACGCCGCCGACCGGGACGGTCATCGACCGCGTACCGGTCTGTCCGGCCGCGTTCGGATAATTGTCCTTCGCATTCAGCGCATCACCGCCGAGCAGGCCGTTCGAGCCTGCGCTACCCTGCTTCATCTCGACCAGGGTCGGCGCGAAATAGTCGGCGAGCGCCTTGCGCTGCTTCTCGTTGGTTGCGCCCAGCAGCCACATCAGCAGGAAGAACGCCATCATCGCGGTCACGAAGTCGGCATACGCGACTTTCCAGGCGCCACCGTGATGGCCGCCATGACCCTCGATATAGACCTTCTTGTAGATGATCTTCGGAGGCTGATTGGATCCGTGAGGCGCGCGGGCCATTACTCGGCTCCGCTCGCGCGGAGGCGGCACCAGCCTGCATCCGGTGAACGGCGCCCCGCGCCGTTCAGGTCATGCCGGGGGCATGACCGACCGTGATGCACCCCACCCGGCCACCCAATCAGGTTACCGTCGTGGGTGGCCGGGTGGGGGAGCGGGCTGGTGCCGTATTGGCGAAGCCAATTCATGATCAGCGCCCGCGAAGCCCGTCGAACACTTCGCCGAAGCCCGGCTGGTTGTGATGGGCGATGCCCGAACGTGCGGCTTCGATCACCAGCGGCTGCGGATGGCCGTGCAGCGATGCGATGATGATCTGCTTGACCACGTTATAGATCGCGGCGTCGGCATCGATCACCTGCTGCAGCCGGTTGGCCAGCGGCGCGACGATACCATAAGCGAGCAACACGCCGAGGAAGGTGCCGACCAGTGCCGAACCGATCATCGCGCCCAGGATATTGGGCGGCTTGTCGATCGAGCCCATGGTCTTCACCACGCCCAGAACCGCCGCGACGATGCCCAGTGCGGGCAGTGCGTCGCCGAGCGACGTCAGCGTGGTCTGCGGACCCTGCACTTCGTGGTGGTGGGTCTTGATCATGTTGTCCATGACCTCCTCGACCGCGTGCACGTCGAGCGTACCCGACGAGACGACGACCAGGCGAAGCGTATCGGCGATCAGGTTGACCAGCGTATGATCGGCCAGCAGGCGCGGATATTCGGCGAACACCGCGGAGGACTTGGGGTCCTCGACATGGGGCTCCAGCGCGATCGGGCCTTCGGTCCGCAGCATCTTCATGAGCTTGCTGACCAGGAAGATCGTGTCGAGATAGTCCTGCTTCTTGTATTTCGGGCCCTTCAGCACCTTGGTGATGCCGCCGCCCAGCGCCTTCAGCTCCTTGCCCGAATTGCCGATGATCAGCGCGCCCAGTGCGGCGCCGCCGATGATCAGCATTTCGTGCGGGATAGCTTCCATCACGGGCCCAAGGGCGCCGCCGGTGATCGCGAAACCACCGAAAACCATCAACAGCAGGACGACAAGGCCGATTACCGGAAACACGTTTCGAACTTCCCCCGACTGCCGGGAACCCGGCTCTCTGTCTTAGTTAACGACCGTCTTGTCCGGACCTTGAGCGGAAAGGCGTCGAAATATGGTTAATTCGACCCGGATCAGCGCAGATAATCGAACAGCGACATGCTGCTGAGCTTGGTGAAGCTCGCCTGGGTCGCCTGAAGCACGGTGAGCGTCTTCTGCAGCTCGGTGATCGCGGCCGAGATATCGGTGCCTTCGATCGCGGTGCGCGCTTCCTCGTTCGACAGCTTGGTGTCAGCGATCCGGTCATAGACCAGATCGAGCCGTGCGCCGCGGGCGCCGATCGATGCACGTGCCGCGGTCACGCTGTCCAGCGAGCTGCTCAGCCCCTCGAGTGTCCCTTCGGGCACTTCGTCGCCTGCTACGGCTGCGTCGCGCAGCGCGACCAGAGTCGCGAACATGTCGCCGAACGCGCGGTCGCCGGTCACGCCGGGAACCACCGAATCGCCGTCGCCGATCGGGATCGCCGAAGGCTGGCCGGTGCCGGCATAGGTGATGCTGCCATCCGCATTCTTGACGAAGGCCGTATCGCCGGTCGCGCCACCGAAGACCGGCTGGCCGCGTGTGTCGGTGGCGTTGGCGATGCTCAGCAGCCCGTCGATGATCGCGGTCAGCGACGATGCGGCAGCGGCGCGATCGGTCCCGGTCAGTGTGCCGTTCGACAGCTGCAGCGCCAGTTCCTGCGCGCGCTGAAGCTCGGTCTCGACATTGGCGAGCGCGCCATCGGCCTGGGTGATGATGCCCTGCGCCAGCTTCACATTGTCGTTGTACGCAGCGGCATTGGCGTCGGCGCGGTTCAGCCCCTGCACCTGCACATAGGCAGCCGCATTGTCCGACGGCGCCGAATATTTCTTCGTCGTCGCGATCTGGGTCTGGAGCAGGTCGGCCTTGCTGTTCAGCGACGCCATCAGCGTCGCGGGACGGTCATAGGACTGCGAAGTGGCGATACGCATCAGCGGATATCCAGAATCGATTGGAGGGTCTCGCGCGCGATCTGGATCACGCGGCTCGATGCCTGATAGGCCTGCTGGAAGCGGATCAGGTCGACCGCTTCCTCATCGACATTGACGCCGGTTGCCGATGCATGCGCGGCAACCGCGCTGTCGCGGATCGCCGTCTGGGCGCTGGCAACGGTGCGACGTGCCGAAAGCGCGGCGGCGTTGGTCGAGACGAGATCGGTCAGCCCGGTCTCATACCCGCCCGAGCTGCGCAGCGCGGTCAGATTGGCAAGGTTGCTGTTGTCGCGCGATCCGCCACCGGTCGACGCCGCGGCGATACCGCGCGGATCGGTGAGGACCATCTTGATCTGGCTCGGCGGATCGCCTGCCTCGAACATCGGCGCGCCCGAATTGCCCGAAAGATCGACGCCACCGGCCTGCACCGCGTTGACACCGTCGACGAATGAGGTCGCCATCGCGTCGAGCTGCTCGCGCGCGGCGGCGATGCGCTGCGCGCCTTCGGCCATGCCCGCCAGCGCGCCGCCCATCGGGGTCATCACCTGCGTCTCGCCATTGCCATGGACCGCGAAGGACATCGCGCCTTCGTCATTCTGGACATAGGTGATCGTCGCCGCCTGGTCGCCGCGGACGAGCACGGGGCCGCCATCGCCGCCGGCGCGCACGGTGGCGCGGCCATTGACGTCGAGGCTGACCGAAACATCGGTGATCGCGCTCATCGCGCCCAGGATCTGGTCGCGCTGGTCCATCAGCGCGGCGGACCCGCTGGTGCCCTGCGGCGTGCGGCCGATGGCCGAATTGATCTTGGCGAGGCCCGAAAGCAGGCTGTTGAGATTGCCGACCGCGGCTTCGGCGGTGGCATCGAGATCGGCAGCGGCACCGGCCAGCGCATCGCTGGTCGACGAAAAGGCAGTGGCGAGGCTGGCGGCGGATTCGAGCATCGTCGCACGCGGAGCGAGCGCCGAGGGATCGGCCGCGACTGCGGTCGCATTGTTGAAGAAGCTGGTCAGCCGGTCGCCCAGCTGGTTGCCGGTCAGCGCGCCCTCGATCCGCTCGAGCCAGGTCGCGCCCGCTTCGGTCTTGGCGAGGTCGGCACCCGCATTGCGCACATCGCCGGCGCGCAGATCGTCGCCCTGACGCACCACGCCATTGGCGACCACGCCCAGACCGGTGATCGACGAACCCGAAGTCGCGCTCGTCGCGATCACTTCCTTCAGGTTCGCCGTGCGGCGGGCATAATTGGTGTTGCCGGCGTTCGCGATATTCTCGGAAACCGTGGTCAGCGCGGTCTGATAGGCGCGGACGCCCGATGCGCCGATCGAGAGCATGTCGCTCATTTGACGCTCCCGTTCGTGCCGGCATCAGTGCTGCCATCGGTTGCGGCAGGCGTCGCAGCCGCCGCTTCGACCGGCTGGCTGCGGCCGAGGAACTCGGTCATCGCCTTGCCGATGCCGATCGGCGCGTGCACCGCCATGCTCTGCGCGAGCTGGGTGTCCTGCATGTCGCGAAACTGCTCGCTGGCCTTGTTGTCGAACAGGCCGTCGCTCAGCTTGGTCGCCCGCATCGACTTCAGCATCATGCCGGTGAAGATCGCCTCGAAGCGCTGGCCCGCAGCGTCGAGATTTTCCTTCGACGCCAGGCGCGTGCGATCGTTCGACACGCCCCCCGCGGTGCCGGTCAGCTTCGCCGAAGTGTCGATCGCGCCGCTCACAGGATGATCAGCTCGGCACGCAGTGCGCCGGCTTCCTTGAGGGCCTCGAGGATCGCGACCAGATCGGCCGGCGACGCGCCGATGGCGTTCACTGCCTTGACCACATCGGCCAGACGCGGACCCGGCTCCAGCAGGAACATCGGGCGCTTCTCTTCGCTCACGCCCAGCGTGCTCGACTGTTCGACCGCGGTCTCGCCCTTGCTGAACGGCTGGGGCTGGCTGACGCGCTGCTGCTCTTCGATGCGCACGGTCAGTTTGCCATGGGTCACCGCGGCGGGGCTGACGCGCACCGCCGAGTTGATCACCACCGTGCCGGTACGTGCATTGACGATGACGCGCGCGGGCGCCTCGGCAGCCTCGACCGGCAGGTTCTCGATCTCGCTCATGATCTGCGCGCGGACGTCCGCGCCCGGCGGGGCCATCACCGCGATCGACACGCCATCGACCGCGCGGGCGCGACCGGCACCCAGACGGGTGTTGATCACGTCGGCGACGCGCTGTGCCGTGGTGAAGTCGGAGCGGGCGAGGTTGAAGGTCAGGAACGGCGTCGAATCGAAACCGGTATCGACCGTGCGCTCGACCGTGGCGCCTTCGGGGATGCGGCCGCTCGACGGGATGTTGACCACCACCGACGAACCGTCCTTGCCCTCGGCACCCAGACCGCCGACCGCCAGGTTACCCTGCGCCATCGCATAGATCTGGCCATCGGCGCCCAGCAGCGGGGTCATCACCAGCGTGCCGCCGCGCAGCGACTTGGCCTTGCCCATCGACGAGACGGTAATGTCGAGCCGCTGGCCCGGCTTGGCGAAGGGCGGCAGCTCGGCGGTGATCATCACCACCGCGACGTTCTTCAGGCCCGGATTGACCCCGGCCGGCAGCGTGAAGCCAAAGCGCGAAGCGATGCCCTTCATCGACTGGACGGTATATTCCAGATTGTCGTCGCCGGTGCCCGGAAGGCCCACGACCACGCCATAGCCGGTCAGCTGGTTGGTACGGATGCCCTGAAAGGCGCCCAGGTCCTTCACGCGCTGTGCGCTGGCCGGTGAAACGACCAGTGCGGCGGCGAGGATCGCGAGGATGAAACGGATCATGTCCCTGTTGCTCCGTTCTTAGAAGGGGCTGATGACGGAGAAGAACCGCGACAGCCAACCCTGGCGCGCGGCGCGGGCGACATCGCCCTTGCCGGTATAGGCGATGCGGGCATCGGCGACGCGGGTGGAGGCCACGCGGTTGTCCGCGGTGATGTCCACGATGCGGACGATGCCCTTGATCTGGATGAACTCGTCGCCGCGGTTCAGCGTGACGCGCTTCTGGCCCTGAACCAGCATCGTGCCGTTCGGATAGACCGCGGCCACGGTGACGCTGACTTCGCCCGACAGCGCGTTCGACTGGTCGGCCGAACCGGTGCCGTTGAAGTTGCGCGCGCCCGAAGCCGAAGCATCGGTGCCGCGGAACAGCGACAGGTTGCCGGTGGTCGGCGGCGTGATCGAGAAGCCCCCGCCCGAATCGAGCTTGGTACCGGCCGACTTGGATGCCTGGGTCCGCTCGACCAGCACGATCGTCAGCGGATCGCCGACGCGGCGCGCGCGATTGCCTTCGTACAGCGCGGCATAACCGTCGCTGGCCTGGAAGATCCCGCCATTGGCCGGACGCGCGGCGACGGGCGCCTGCGTCGGCATGGTGACCGAATAATCTTCCTTCGGCTTCTTCTTGCCGAGGCCGAGGAACTGCGCGCTCGCCGGAGTCGCCGTGAAGGCGACCGCGAGGGCCAGTGCGGCTGCGCCAGCGCGCTTAGATGTTCTGATTGACATATTTCAGCATCTCGTCGGTGGCGGAGATCATCTTCGAATTCACTTCATAGGCCCGCTGCGTCTCGATCATGTCGACGAGCTCCTCGACGACATTGACGTTCGAGCCTTCGAGCATGCCCTGGCGGATCGAACCGCGGCCGCCCTCGCCGGGATTGCCCAGCGACGCCGCGCCCGAGGCCGAAGTCTCGATCAGGTAATTGTCGCCCTTCGACTGCAGGCCACCCACGTTCGGGAAGCTGGCGATCTGGATCTGGCCCAGCTGGGTCGCTTCGGTCTGGCCGGCGACGGTCGCGGAGACGGTGCCGTCATTGCCGACGGTGATCGAGGTCGCGCCTTCCGGCACGGTGATCCCCGGCATCACCTGATAGCCTTCCGACGTGATCAGCAGGCCCTCGGGCGAACGCGAGAAATTGCCCGCACGGGTATAGCCCAGCGTGCCATCCGGCATCTGGATCTGGAAATAGCCATTGCCGTCCAGCGCCAGATCGAGCGCATTGCCGGTGGTCTGGAGCGAACCCTGGGTCTCGATGCGCGAGGTGCCCTGGATGCGCACGCCGGTGCCCAGATTGGTGCCGGTGGCATACTGGGTCTGCGCGGTGCTCGCGGCGCCCGGCGCGGTGACGACCTGATAGGCGAGCGTCTGGAACGACGCGCGGTCGCGCTTGTACCCCGTGGTGTTCACGTTCGCGAGGTTGTTCGAGATGACCCGCATGCGCGTATCCTGGGCGTCTAGCCCGGTACGCGCGATGTGCATTGCTGCGGAACCCATATTCCTTGCTCCTTATGCGGACACGCGCATCAGCGATGCGGTGCTCTCGTCCATTGCCTTGGCTTCCTTCAGAAGGTTCGCCTGCACTTCGTACGCACGCTGGTTCTCGATCATGTCGACCAAAGCCTGCGTCAGGTTAACGTTCGACTGTTCCAGCGCTCCGGATTGAACCGTAGCTTCCATGTCCTGCGGCAACGTGCCGCCGCCCTTCACATGCAAGTTGTTGTCCAAACCCTTCACGGTGTTGGTGCCTTCGGTGCTGACCAGCTTGATCTGGTCGAGCACCTGCGGCTGGTTCGGGTCGCCGCCGGGCGGGACGATCGAAACGGTGCCGTCGCCGGCGATCGAAATCGACTGATAGGGCGGCACGGTGATGGGGCCCCCCGACCCCATCACCGGGAAACCGTCTCCGGTTTCCAGCACGCCCGAGGGAGAGACCGAAAGGTCGCCCCGCCTCGTATAGGCTTCGGTGCCGTCGGTGGCCTGGATCGCGATCCAGGCGTCTCCGGTCACCGCGATATCCAGCGGACGATTGGTCTGGATGATGGTGCCCGCCGTGCGGTCCGCATCGGTGACTTCCTCCGCGGCCAGCGTCCGCCCGTCCAGGGCAGCGCCGCCGCGAAGCAGCACGCGATCGAAATTGATGCGGTCCGAGCGATAACCGATGGTCGAGGCGTTCGCGATGTTGTTCGCGATCGACGCCTGCGCGTTCATCTGGCTGCGAAGCCCGGAAAGTGCCGTGTAGACGAGCCGGTCCATGATCTAGCTCCCGTCCGCTTTCAGATTAGCTGCGGATGTTGAAAATGGTCTGCGAGATCTGGCTCGCAGTATCGAGCGCCTTGGCGTTCGCCTGGAAGTTGCGCTGCGCGGCGATCAGGCCGACCAGTTCCTCCGTGATGTCGACGTTCGACCGCTCGACCGCACCCGACATCAGCGAGCCGAAGCCGTTCGAGTTCGGTTCGCCCAGCCGCGCTTCGCCTGACAAGCCGGTGGCGGCCCAGGTCGAATTGCCCAGCTGGCGCAGGCCGGTCGGGTTGGTGAAGTTGGCGAGCATCACCTTGCCCAGCGGCTGGAGGTCGCCGTTGGAGAAGCTGGCGCGGACGATGCCGTCATCGCCGACCGTGACGCTCTCGAACTGGCCGACCGCGGCGCCGTCCTGGCTGCGCGAGTTGACGCTGAACGGCGAGCCGACCTGGGTGGTGGCGGTGCCGAAGTTCAGGCTGACGAACTGCTCGGCGGTCGCGCCCGGCGACAGGAAGCCCGAGAAGTTCGTCGCACCGGTCGGCGCGGTGATCTTGCCGGTCGAGTCGAACTCGAGCGTGATCTGCTGCGTGCCCGCGGTCGCCGTGTCGGCGTCGAGCTGCTGATCGCCGACGAACGAATAGACGCTCCAGGTGCTGGTCGCGTCGCCGGTGGTCGGCGCGGTCTCGCGGACATAATAGTTGGTCAGCGTCAGCGCATTGCCGTTGGCGTCATAGATCGTGGTCTGCGACGACTGATTGTACGTGCCCGGATCGAAGCGATCGAAGGCATAGGGCGTGTCGGTGAAGCGGCCGGCCTGCGACGGGATCGCCGAATTGGCCGACAGGTTGAGCGACAGCGCGACATTCTCGGTCGCCTGCGGGGTGCCGCTGGTCTGCGGGATGCGCAGGCTCTGCGCCGAATCGATGCCGGTCGCGACGACCGCACCCGAACCGTCGACCGGATAGACGAGCAGCTTGTTGCCCTGCTGGTCGGTCACATAACGCTCGCTGTCGACGGTGAAGCTGCCGTTGCGGGTGAACATCACGCCGCCGGTGCCGGTGTCGTTGCGGACCGCGAAGAAGCCGTCGCCGGTGATGGCGAGATCGAGCGACGAGCTCGACTGGGTATAGCCGCCCTGGCTGAACTGCTGGCGGATCGCCTTCACGACCGTGCCCGAGCCGACCATCTGGTTCGGGTTCGAATCCTTGGTCGAGGCGATCACGTCGGCGAACATCGTCATCGAGCGCTTGAAGCCGTTGGTCGAGACGTTCGCGAGGTTGTGCGAGATCGTCGACATGTCGGTCTGGGCGGCCTGGAGACCACTGAGCGAAGTGTAGAAGGACATATTGGTTACTCCTTGAAAGTGGTTCAGCCGACCTTGCGGACGGAATTGGCGGAAACCTGACCGATGCCGGGCAGGGTAAGCAGGGGCGAGCCGTCCGAACCGATGGTGACTGCGGTCACCGGGGCCCAGACGAGCGGGGTCGCGGTCACGCTGCCGCCATCGGCGTTGCGCGCGGCGGTGCGGATCGTGAACGGACCAGCGCCGGCGGCTTCGCCGGTGTCGGTGGTGCCGTCCCATTCGAAATCGAAGCTGCCCTTGCTCTGGGCGCCGAGTTCGATGCTCTTGAGGATCGCGCCGTTGGGGCCTTCGATCGTCACCGTGACGTTGGTTGCGTCGGCGCCGAGATCGATCGTGCCGCCCAGCGAGCCATCGGTGCGCGGATAGGCGACATTGCCCGGGGTCAGCACGGTGCGGCCGACCCACGACATCATGTCGGTGGTGGTGGTCGAGCCGAGCCGCTCCGAGATCGCCTTCAGCGTCGAATTCATCTCGCTGATGCCGGCCAGGCTCGAGAACTGCGCCATCTGGGCGACCATCTGCGAGTTGTCGACCGGCTCGAACGGGTCCTGGTTCTTCAGCTGCGCCGTCATCAGCGTCAGGAAGTCGTTCTGGTCCATCTGCTGCGAGGTATCGGCAGTCGGGGTGTTCGCCGTGGAGGCGCCCGTCCGCTTGATGCCCAGATTGGCCAGCGCGCTATCGAAGGAAGTGGTGGTCATGGTGATCAGCGGCCCAGCTTGAGGGTGTCGAGAATGAGGGATTTCGCGGTCTGGAGGACCTCGACATTGTTCTGGTACGAGCGGGCGGTCTCGAGCATGTCGACCAGCTCCTGCGTCTCGTCGACGGCGCTCTCCCAGACGTTTCCGTCCTTGTCGGCCATCGGATTGCCCGGATCGTAGCGCTTGGTCGGCTCGGCGCCGGCGGTCACGACGCGCTCGACATCCACCGTCGACATGCCGCTGGCCGCATCATAATGCGTGCGGAACACCGGCTTCTGGGTGCGATAGGCAGCGTCGGGGCTCGATGCGACGGCGCCGGCATTGGCCAGGTTCGATGCCGTGGTGTTCATGCGCACCAGCTGCGCGCTCATCGCGCGGCCAGAGACTTCGAAGATCGAAAGGGGACGGTCACCCATGGCTTATTCTCCCCTCAGCGCGCGCGTGATCGTGCCGATGCGGCCGTTCAGGAATGCGAGCGTGGTCTGATAGGCGACCGCATTCTCGGCGAAGGCGGTCTGTTCGGTGGTCAGCTCGACGGTGTTGCCGTCGGCGCTGGGCTGAAGCGGGATGCGGTACATCGTCGCGCCATCGATCGCGTTGTCGAGCGAGCCGCCCTCGGCTGCCTGCAGCGCGGCGTGGAAGTCGATGTCCTTGGCCTTGTAGCCAGGGGTCGACGCGTTCGCGATGTTGGAGGCGAGCACGCCCATGCGCTGCGAGCGGACGGCAAGCGCCGTGCCGTGCACACCGAAAAGACCTTCATTCGCCATCGTGGGTTCTCCCGCACAAAGTTCGTACGCGATCTCTGCAATGGCCGTGCCAGTTTGCCCGAAGCCTGTGGATAACCCCGATTTCCCCTCTGTGGCGGCAGCGGGCGGCAAGATCTTGCCGGTGGGCGGCAACGGGGTGCCATCGCCTTGCCGCTCGGCGCTTTTGTGACGCTGCGCTGGTGCCGCCACCGCTTGCCGACGCAAATGGCCCGCCTCTTGCAGTCACACGGGCATGGATATTTCCGCCTTTCCCGGCTTCGGCCCGTTCCTCGATCCTGTCGCGCTCGCCATCGTCGGCGGCGGCACGGCGCTTGCCGTGGTGCTGCGGACGCCGGGACGCGATCTGGTGCGCGGGCTTTCGGCGCTGCGGGTGCTGGGCCGGAAGCGGTTCGATGCCGATCCGCTGGTGGCGCAGGTCGCCGCGTTCGGCCGGATCGCGAAGCGGCACGGCGTGCTCGCGCTGGACAAGTCGGTGATCGAGGATCCGGACATGGCCGCCGCGGTCCAGCTTGCCGTCGATGGCGGCGAGCCTGCCGATGTCGAGGCGCTGGTGAAGCACCGCATCGCCGCGCGCTTCGAGCGGCACCGGGCGGGGATCGAGATGTGGTCGGGCGTGGCCGATATCGCACCGGCCATGGGCATGATCGGCACGCTGATCGGCCTCGTCCAGATGTTCACCTCGATGAAGGATCCCGCGACGATCGGTAGCGCGATGGCCATCGCCCTGCTCACCACCCTCTATGGCGCGATCGTCGCCAGCCTTGTGGGCCTGCCCATCGCCACCCGGTTGCGCCGTCTTGCGCGCGCCGAGGCACAAGAACGTACGCGCCTGATCGCGCCGCTCGCCGCGCTCGCGGTGGTCGAACCGGCGGTGCCCAGGCAGATGCGCGAGTTCGCCGCGTGACGGCCGATCCGTTCCTCGAGTTCGAAGACGAAGCCCCGGCGCGCCCGGTATGGCTGATGACGCTGGCCGATCTGTCGCTGCTGCTCGTCGGCTTCTTCGTGTTCCTTCAGGCCAATCAGCAGATCGGCCCGCGCGATCTTGCCGCCGCCCTGCGCGCGGGTTTCACCGACAAGCCGCATGCCATGCCGGTCGAACTGGCGCTGGTCGGCGGCTTCGCGCCGGGATCGTCCGAATTCCAGCCTTCGCCCGCTGCGCTCGAATGGGCGCGCGAGGCGGCGCGCGATCCGCGCACCCGGCTGCGTATCGCGGGTGAAGTCGATGGCAGCCCAGAGGATGTCGATGCCTTGACCGGCAGCGGCGCGATCCTGGCCGCCGACCGCGCTCGCGCGGTTGCTGCCTGGCTGGTCCGTTCGGGTGCCGCAACGCCGGGGCGTATCGCGATTTCGACCGGGGTCGATCAGCGCCGCGTGGTGCTGACCTCGGGCTATGACGGGGGGCGGCAATGATCTGCCGCCCGGCAAACCAATCTTGCCGCTCACGCGGCGACACTTATCCTCTTCCGGAGATGAAGATGCCGTTGCTCCTTCTCGCGCTTGCTGCTGCCACCCCGGCCGCGGCGCAGCCGTTCCAGTCGACCCAGATGCTCGACACCATCGTTGCCCAGTTCACCGGCAAGCCGATCGGCGTGGAAGGCGGCGCGCGTTCCGCGATCGACAACCGGCTGAAGCTGGCCGCCTGTCCGGCGCCGCAGCTCGAATGGCGCAACGATGCGAAGGACGCGGTGGTGATCCGCTGTATGGGTCCCGAATGGCGCATCTTCGTGGCCGTCATCGCGCCGCCCCGGCCCAAGGCCGTGGTTGCGGCGCCCGCTGCCGCGACGCCGGCGCC
>NZ_JARNTV010000008.1:0-55000 GCF_029433115.1 Sphingomonas sp. AOB5
GGCACCCGCACGCCGATCCCGCGCGAAGGCCCGCGCGAGGTCCGCGAACTCGCCGGCGCGCTGGACGCGATGCAGAGCCGCATCCTCGAACAGGCCGAAGGGCGCACCACGATGCTGGCCGCCATTGCGCACGACATGGGCACGCCGATCACCCGCCTCGCCTTCTGGGTCGAGCAATTGCCCGACGCCGCGCGCGACCGCGCCAATGCCGATATCGACGAGATCCGCGCGATGCTCGCCACCGTGCTGCGCTTCGCCCGCGACGAGCGCGCCGACGCCCGCGACCGGATCGAGCTGGGCAGCCTGATCGAAAGCCTGGTCGACGACATGACCGCCGCCGGCACGCCGGTCGACATGGAGTCCGGCCCCCGCGTCGTGCTGCGCGGGGATTCGCAGTCGCTTCGCCGGCTGTTCGCGAACCTGATCGAGAATGCGGTGCGCTACGGGAAAGTGGCGAACATCGCCTACAGCGCAGCCGATCCGGGATGGGTAGAGGTGTCGGTCTCGGATCGCGGCCCCGGATTCCCGGCGAACCCCGAATCCCTGTTCACCCCGTTCGTACGCGGCGAATCCTCGCGCAACCGCGCGACCGGCGGCACCGGCCTGGGCCTCGCCATCGTCCGATCGATCGCGGAGGCGCATGGCGGCACCGTCAGCCTCGAGAACCGCACCGAGGGCGGCGGATGCGTGCGGGTGCGCTTGCCGGTGGAGCCTGCAAACAACTGAAATTTTTGTGCGATGCCGCGAAATTCGCGGATGCATTTGCGCGTGCAGTTCGGTGCCACACCACGAGGCACACCGAATGCACGATCTGCACGATCACGATCTGGGACTGGCGCACGACCTGAAGGCGCTGGCTGCGCTGACCAGCCGCCGCCGGGCGCTGCGCTGGTTCGCAGGCGCCGGCACCGCCGCGATGCTGACCAGCTGCGACAGCGGCGGCACGACGACCGGCACGAGCGGTACCACCGCGACGCCGACCCCGACCCCGACCCCGACCCCGACTCCCACCACCACGCCGACACCTACGCCAACGCCGACCACCACCGGCTGCATCGCCGATCCGTCCGAGACCGGCGGCCCCTATCCGGCCGACGGGACCAACACGTCGAGCGGCACCACCTCGAACGTGCTGACCGCCGCGAACGTCGTGCGCAGCGATATCCGCTCGAGCTTCGTCGGATCGTCCACCGCCACCGCGGCGGGCGTGCAGCTGACCATCACGCTGACGGTGGTGAACGTGAACGCCGCCTGCGCGCCGCTGGCGGGCTATGCCATTTATCTGTGGCACTGCACCCGCGACGGGAAATACTCGCTCTACGACCTGCCCGCCGAAAGCTATCTGCGCGGCGTGCTGGTGACCGATGCCAATGGGCAGGTGACCTTCACCACCATCTTCCCCGGCTGCTATTCCGGGCGCTGGCCGCACATGCACTTCGAGGTGTTCTCGAGCCTCGCGACCGCGACCGGCGGCCGCTATGCGGTGCTCACCTCGCAGCTCGCCATGCCCAGCGCGACCTGCACCCAGGTTTACAATAACGCCACCGGCTATTCGGCCAGCATCAGCGCCTTCGCGGGCGTCACGCTCAACGGCGACAATGTGTTCGGCGACAATAGTTCGGCACAGATCGCCCAGCAGACCCCGACGATGAGCGGATCGGTCGCGGCCGGCTACACCGCCAGCGCGGTGATCGGAATCGCACGGTGATGCCGTGCGGGTGGCGGCCCTTCCGCTTTCCGGCCTTGCAGCACGGGAGGGCCGCCGCCGCTGAATGAACTCGACTAGCCTCTCCTGCCGTTGCGCAGAGAGGAGCGTGATCGCGGCCCGTTCTCCCCTGTAGGGGCCGCGCCACGCTGGAGGGAGCCTTTCTCGCCCTTCTGTGCCCCCTGGGCGAAGAAAGGCTTCCTCCCTGAATTGTCGCTCCGGGGGGAGCGACGGCGCCCTGCTCGCGGGACCCGGCAGCCTCCTGACGGGCTATCCGGCGGGCGGGGCGCTGATATAGGTGGCGCGATGGCGCCCACACCGGACAATCCCAGCCCCGAATTCCGCTTCGTCTGCGCCGCCTGCCGCTGGCCGCGCGCGGCACGCGACGGGGCGGTGTGCGAAGCCGCCGCGGTGCCAGGGATCGACTGGAGCCGGGTGGCGCAGATCACCAAGCGCCATCGCGTCTGGGGCCTGGTCGCCGATGCGGTCCGCGCGTCGAAGATCCCCGTCCCGCTCGAACTCGACAAGGCGCTGTCCGAACAGGCCGGGCGGATCGCGCGGCAGAATCTGGGTGCGGCGGCAGAGACCAAGCGGCTCGGCGCGATGCTCGATGCGGCGGGGATCGACTGGATCACCTTCAAGGGGCTGCCCGTCGCGATCCAGGGCTATGGCAATCTGTCGGTGAAGACCGCGAACGATATCGATATCCTGATCCCCGTCGCGGGCGCCGAACGCACCGCAGCGCTGTTCCGCGAGGCCGGCTATGTCCGCTTCTCGCCCGGCCCGGAGATCGCCGACGATCAGGTCGCGGCTTGGATGCAGGTCTCGAAGGAAACCGGCTGGCGGCATCCGGGCAACGGTTTGATCGTAGAACTGCACAGCCGCTTGCTGCAGAACCCCGCGCTGCTGCCACAGGCCGCGCTGGACGCCCCGCGCAAGCGCATCGCGATCGCGCCCGGCCTCGACGTGCCGACCATGGGCGATGCCCTGCTCTTCCCCTATCTCTTCGCGCACGGCGCCCATCATGGCTGGTTCCGCCTGAAATGGCTGGCCGACGTCAACGCGCTGCTCGCGGCCGATCCGCTCGGGCCCGAGACACGCTATCGTGAAGCAAAGGCGATGGGCGTCGGGCGTTGCGCGGCGCAGGGGCTGTTGCTGTTGCACGAGATGCTCGGCCTCGACCTGTCGCCGGCCTTCGCGAAGGAACTGCGCGCCGATGCGGCGCATCGAAGGCTGGTGCGCATCGCCAAGGCGTGTCTCGGCGGCGAATTCGAAGCGAAGGACCATGCCAGCCCGATGGCGCGATCGATGCTGCCGGTGCTTGCCGCCGGCCTGCTGCTGCGTCCCGGCATCGGCTACAAGCTGAGCGAACTGGGCGCGTTGGCGGCCAACCCTGCGGACCGGGCCACGGGGCGTCTGCCCAAATCCCTGTCTTTCCTCTATCCCGTGCTGGGCGGCGTGCGATGGACGCGCCGGATGCTGGGGAGGAAGCCATGAGCGAAGCGAAGCGGATCAAGTCGATCCTCGGCGGTTCGGCGGGCAATCTGGTCGAATGGTATGACTGGTATGCCTATGCGGCCTTCACCGCCTATCTCGCCCCGCATTATTTCCCCAAGGGCGATCCGGTCGCGACCCAGCTCAACGCCTGGGCGATCTTCGCGGTAGGCTTCTTCATGCGCCCGATCGGCGGCTGGCTGATGGGCGTCTATGGCGACCGGCATGGGCGCAAGGCGGGGCTGACGCTGTCGGTGACGCTGATGTGCCTCGGCTCGCTGATGATCGCGATCACGCCGGGGTACGAGACCATCGGCGCATGGGCGACGATCTCGCTGGTCGTGGCACGCCTGATCCAGGGCCTGTCGCTGGGCGGCGAGTATGGCGCCAGCGCCACCTATCTCTCCGAAATGGCGGGCAAGCAGCGCCGCGGTTTCTTCTCCAGCTTCCAATATGTCACGCTGATCTCGGGTCAGCTGATCGCGCTGTGCGTGCTGATCCTGCTCCAGAGCGTGATGGCGAAGGAGGATCTGTCCGACTGGGGCTGGCGCATTCCCTTCCTGGTCGGCGCGATGCTGGCGGTGATCGTCTTCTGGCTGCGCCGCAAGCTGCCCGAGACCGAGAGCTTCGCGAAGCGCGAGGCGGGTCAGCAATCGGGCATGTTCGCGCTGATCAAGCATCATCCGCGCGAGGCGATGGTGGTCGTCCTGCTCACCGCGGGCGGCACGCTCGCCTTCTATGCCTATTCGATCTACCTGCTGACGTTCCTGAGCAATACCAGCGGCTTCAGCAAGGAAGTCTCGACCCAGATCAACGCCGCGGCCCTGTTCGTCTTCATGTGCCTGCAGCCACTGGCGGGCGCACTGTCCGACCGGATCGGGCGCAAGCCGCTGATGATCGGCTTCGGCGTGCTGGGCGTGATCTTCACCTGGCCGATCTTCACCACGCTGGAGACGGTCAGCACCCCCGTCGGCGCCTTCCTGCTGATGACCGCCGCGCTGGTGATCGTCACCGGCTACACCTCGATCAACGCGGTGGTGAAAGCCGAACTGTTTCCCGCGCATATCCGCACGCTGGGCGTCGCCCTGCCCTATGCGCTGGCGAACGCGATCTTCGGCGGGACCGCACCTGCGATGGCGCTGAAGTTCAAGGAATGGGGCTGGGAACGCGGCTTCTATCTCTACGTCACCGCGATGATAGCCATCTCGCTGGTGACCTACCTGACGATGCGCGACACGCAGAAGCATTCGAAGATATTGGAGGATTAAATCCTCCCCGGAGGGGGAGGTGGCAGCGTAGCTGACGGAGGGGGCGCCGCGGGCGATATCGCTTGGGGCAAGCCCCCTCCACCGCTTCGCGGTCCCCCTCCCCCTCCCCCTCCGGGGGAGGATTTCTCGGCCTTGAAATGTTGGATTTCGCCTGCTTTGGCTCAGCGCGCTCCGCCGGCCGGGGCCGCTCTTTGAAACCGCCAGACCCCATTGCCGCAGATATGCGCGATAGGGCCGGACCAGTATGAAGCTAGTGTGAAGTTCCGCGCGGCCAGAACGTCAGAGGATCATGCCGCCGCCGCCGCGGATCGCCAGCACGCGGCCGATCGAATCAAACAGCGCGTCCATCGCCACCGGCTTGAACAGCACATCGTCCGCGCCCGCATCCAGGCAGCGCTCGCGCAGGTCGGCACCGGTGTCAGCCGTGACCACGATAACCGGCAGGTTCGCCTTCTCGTCGGTGCGTGCGCGGATGTGACGAATCGCTTCGATGCCGTCCATGCCGGGCATGCGCAGGTCCATCAGCACGACATCGAATTCCTCATATTCGATGCGCGCAAGACCTTCCTCGGCGAGACCGGCTTCCGCCATGGTCGCACCTGCCACGTCGAGCATGTCTTTCACGACCCGACGGTTCATCGGATCGTCCTCGATGAAGAGGATATTCATTCGTTGCAGCCTCTTGCGGGCCAGTGAAATTGAGCGACCGTTTTCATTCCGTGTCCCGCTATCGTCTCAAGCCGCGCGCGAAACAAGCGGCCCGGAGCCAGGAGTGCCCGAATTTTCTTCCGTCTGCGGAATCAGCGCCTCGATCAAAGCGGCTCCGGCAACAGGTTTTTCAATGACTTGGCCCACGCCACTGCCTTTCAGAGAGGTCATGACCGCTTCGTCGGGTTTCATCCACAAAATTGCACTAGCTGCCCCGATTTCGCCCGCCGCGGCCGCCAGCCCCGCCAGAACCCCGAACGGATCGTCGCCCGCCGCCTTCAGCGTGGCTTCGTCGACCAGCAATTGCGTGACACCCCCGGCCTTCAGCGCTTCCAGCGCTTCGTCGGGCGTCGCCAGGAACTTCAGCGCACCCACCCGCGGCTCGAACAACGTCTTCAACATCGAACGCGCGATCGGATTGCGGTCCAGAATCAGCATCATGCCGCTCGCGCCGCTGGGTGCCTCCACTTCCGGAGCTTCGGCGGGGACCAAGGGCAGATCGACGGTGAACTTCGATCCGCTGCCCTCGGCGCCGTCCACCGCGATGTCGCCACCCATGGCGCGGGCAAGGTTGCGGCAGATGGTCAGGCCCAGGCCGGTGCCGCCGAACTTACGCGTGGTGCCCGAATCGGCCTGCTTGAACGATTCGAATATCTCGTCGCGCTTCTCCGCCGGGATGCCGATGCCGGTATCGGTGATCTCCAGCTTCAGGCGGCGCGCATCGCCTTCGCCCTCGGCCGTGGCGCGGACGCTGACGCCGCCCGCCTCGGTGAACTTGATCGCGTTGGACAGCAGGTTGAACACGATCTGGCGCAGGCGGCCGGCATCGCTGACGATCCAGTGCGGCGCGTGGCTCAGGTGCAGGTTGAACGCCAGCCCCTTGGCCCGCGCCTGTTCTTCCCAGATCCGCGTTACTTCCTTCAGCGTGGCGCACAGGTCCATCGGCGCGGCGTCGACGGTCAGATTGCCTGTCTCCATCTTCGCCACGTCGAGGATATCGTCGACCAGGCTGCGCATGGTCATCCCCGCGCCATGGACGATGCCGATCCGGTCGCGGATCGACGGGTCGAGCCGCTGGTCGTGCAGCATCACCTGCGTCATGCCCAAGATGCCGTTCAGCGGCGTGCGGATCTCGTGGCTGGTGGTCGCCAGGAACTCGGTCTTGGCCTTCAGCGCCTTTTCCAGCGCGACATTGGTCTCACCCAGCACGATGTTGGCGTCGCGCACCTTGTTGCGGCTGCGGCGGATGCTGATCAGGCCCCATGCCAGCGCCGCCATCACGATAAGGCTGGCAGCGCCGAGGCTGAGGAACAGATTGCGCTGATATTCGGCGGTGCGGCGCTCAGTCTCGGCCTTCATCTCGGCGATGCGAGCCTTCTGACCCTCGTCGTTGAACTCGGCCGAGCTCAGCGCGGTGCTGAAGGTCGTGGCGACCTTCGCGGCCTCGTCCGTCAGTCGGCGCACCGCCTCGAGATGCTGGAGCGCCAGGCTGGTCTCGCCGGTCTTCTGGAAAATCTCATAGGCAAAGCGATGCGCGTCGAGAAAATTCGAGCTGGTCGTGGCCAGATCGACACCCTCGAAGGCCTGAACGATCAGGCCGCGCGCCCGCGCATAATCGCCGCGGCCCATCGCGACGCGCGCGGCAGTCGCGAGCAATTGCTGGCGAAAATTGCGGCTGTTTTCGCCTTTGGCGAGTGCGAAGCCACGCGCGAGGGTCGCTTCGGCTTCGTCGAGCCGCCCGTCTTCGACCTGAGCCCGGGCGATATTGCCGAGGATTCGCGCTTCGAGCAGCGGCTTTTCCATCTCGCGCGCGATCTTCAGCGCCTTGTTATACTCCGCTTCGGCCTCGCGATATTTGTTCAGCTCGAGCAGCATGTTGCCGCGGCTGTTGTACAGCGTCAGCGAAAGCGACGGATCCTTGTCATAGGCCTCGGCCGCCTGACGATAATAATCCTCGGCGCGGTCATAGCCGTTGGCGGCGGAATAGAGGCTGCCGAGATAATGGAAGGCCAGCGCCTGGCTGCGCGCCTCGCCCAGCTGCTTGAAGATCTTGTACGCTTCCTGATAGCTGCCGAGCGCAAGCGCGGCCTTGCCGTCGTCCATCTGCAGCGATCCGAGCGACAGCAAAAGGTCGCCACGCAGCTTGATCGTCATGCCGCGCGTATCGGCCAGCGTCTGGGCGATGATCGGGCGCGCCTTGTCGACCTGGTTCAGCCGCAGATAGGCTTCGCTGGTCAGCCAGCGGGCCGTGGCAATGGCAACGGTGCGTTCCTGCCCCGGCGGCAGGCGGCTGGCGAGTTGCTCCGCGACCCCGGCGAGCCGCAGCCCTTCCTCGGGATCGGCGACCATCGTGGTGCGGGCGCGTTCCAGTGCGGCGTCGACCGGCGACTTGCCCTGCGGCGCAGGCGCAGCGGCGGTCTGCGCGACCGCTTGTGCCGCCGGGAGGCAGCACAGCAGCGCGAGACACGCGGTCAGAAGGCGAATGGATGCACGCATTTCAGCGTCAGTCTTGCATACAGGGAATTAAGGCACCCCTAAAGCGCGGCTAGGGATCAGGCGCGCTTCCAGAAACTTTCGGGGCGGATGAACGAATTCGCGCCGCCGGCGCCCGAGAAATAGCTGTCGTCGGCAAGGAACTGCCGGAACGCGTCGAAACCGAGCGGGCGCGAGATCAGATAACCCTGCACCATGTCGCATCCCATCACGCTGAGCAGCGCCAGCGCCGACGGCGTCTCGACGCCTTCCGCGACGACTTCCATCTCCAGCGCATGCGCCAGATCTATGGTCGAACGGACGATCAGCGGATCGCGATTGCTGCTGGTGAGCTGCATCACGAACATCTTGTCGATCTTCAGTTCCTTGGCCGGAAGCTGCTTGAGATAGGCCAGCGACGAAAGGCCCGCGCCATAATCGTCGATCGCCAGCGTCACGCCGATCTCGGCAAAGCGGTTGAGGTGGCGGATCGCGCTTTCGGGATCGCGGATCACCGCGGTCTCGGTGATCTCGAAACCGATCTTGGCATCGGTGCTGCTCACGATCTCGCAGGCTTCCTCGACGAACGCCTTGTCCGCCAGCAGCACGCCGGAGATGTTGATGAACAGCGTCAGGTCCTGCCCGTCGCTCACCAGCGTCTGCTGGTCCTGGATCACCTGACGCAGCGTCCACAAGGTCAGCGCCGAAATCTCGCCCGCCTGTTCGGCCACCGAAATAAAGTCGCTCGGCAGGATCAGCCCGCGCACCGGATGTTCCCAGCGCACCAGCGCCTCGGCCGAGCTGATCTCCTGCCGGCGGACATGCACCTTGGGCTGATATTGCAGGAACATCTCGCCCGCGGCCATCGCCCGGGGCAGTTCGCGCATCAGGGTCAGCTTGTCGAACGCCAGATCGGCGCGCGACAGATCGAGCATCACCACCCGATTCTCGGCATGAGCCTGCTCCAGCGCCGATTCGGCAGCCTCGGCCAGCCGGACCTCGTCGCTTTCGGTCGACGGGGCGGCGGCGATACCGAACTGCAGGTTCAGCTGATAGCCTTCGCCGTCCAGGTCGATCGGGCGCTGGAACGCCTGACGGACGCGATCGATATCGGCAGCGGCCGCTTCGCAGCTGTCACGCTCGAACGCGATCTCGACGATCGCGCGGCCGGCGATGCTGATTCGCACATCGTGACACAGCTCGGCGATGCGATCCGAAACGTCATGGACCAGCGCATCGGCGCGCGGGCGGCCCAGATGGCGGCGCAGCGTGGTGAAATTGTCGATCTGGCAAAGCACCAGAATCCGCCAGAAACGGCCCTCCGGACGGCGGTCGCCGCGGCCGGATCGCGCGGTCGTCGGACGGCGCGGGATATGGTGCATGAAGCGGGCTTCGGTCCTGCGCGGCGAGCCGTCGCCGGTGGATACGGTGCTGCGTTCCCCGCTCACGCCGGGACCCGCCGTGGCGGGGAGAGGCACGCCCTTATCTGGCGCGGGAGGCTCTATCCTTGCCGACATCTGTACCGTGACTAGCCCTTCACCCTTGAAAGAAGGGTTAAGCGAACGCTGTCCTTGACCCGCCCAAATCCCTGACAACGCGCTCAATCCGCAGAAACCCGTATTGATTCATCGTTAAATTCCCATTAACCACCGAATCGCGCACTAGTGCGTACCGATGGGAGACTGAAATGACTTTGTTCGCGCTTCTTTTCCGCGACGGCGTTGGCGGCGACGAAATTCGCCCCTTGTAAGCTGATCGCTACTTCCGGACCGGCGGTGGAGTGTCTTTCTGACTAAGACATGCTGACCGGTCCGGACGGTTTCAAAAGCCGCGGGGTTCCCCTGCGGCTTTTTTGATTCATGCTCGATTCGAATGCTTTGATCGTTACTTTTACGACATAATCGCCTCACGATGGTGCAGGTGACCGCTGTCATTCGAACGCCATGATCTTGCCCTAGCCGACAGGGGCGCTAAGGCGTTTCCAAACCAATCAAAACGTCAGGGGATTTGCATTGCGTATCGCGATGATCGGCACCGGCTACGTTGGACTCGTCTCCGGGGCGTGTTTTTCGGATTTTGGCCATGACGTGGTTTGCGTCGACAAGGACGCTCGCAAGATCGAGCTGCTGCATCAGAATGTGATGCCGATCTACGAGCCGGGCCTTGCCGAGCTGGTCGCCAGCAACGTGAAGGCGGGCCGCCTGTCGTTCACCACCGATCTGGCCGAGGGCATCAAGGATGCCGACGCGATCTTCATCGGCGTGGGCACGCCCAGCCGCCGCGGCGATGGCCATGCCGATCTGACCTATGTCTTCGCGGCCGCGCAGGAGATCGCGGAGAACCTGACGAAGGATTCGGTGATCGTCACCAAATCGACCGTCCCGGTCGGTACCGGCGACGAGGTCGAGCGGATCATGAACGAATTCGCACCGGGCAAGGGCGCGATGGTCGTCTCCAACCCCGAATTCCTGCGCGAAGGCGCGGCGATCGAGGACTTCAAGCGCCCTGACCGCGTCGTGATCGGCACCGAGGACGAGAAGGCCCGCGACGTGATGCGCGCCATATATCGCCCGCTTTCGCTCAACCAGAACGCCCCGCTGCTGTTCGTCGGCCGCCGCACCTCGGAGCTGATCAAATACGCCGCCAACGCGTTCCTGGCGGTCAAGATCACCTTCATCAACGAGATTGCGGACCTGTGCGAACAGGTCGGCGCGAACGTGCAGGAAGTGTCGCGCGGCATCGGCATGGACAACCGCATCGGCGCCAAGTTCCTCCATGCCGGCCCCGGCTATGGCGGATCGTGCTTCCCCAAGGACACGCTGGCGCTGATGAAGACCGCCGACGACAACGATACGCCGCTGCGCATCGTCGAGGCGACCGTGCAGGTGAACGACGCCCGCAAGCGCGCGATGGGCCGCAAGGTCATCAAGGCGATGGGCGGCGACGTGCGCGGCAAGTCCGTCGCGATCCTGGGCCTCACCTTCAAGCCCAACACCGACGATATGCGCGATGCGCCGTCGATCGCGGTGATCCAGGCGCTGCAGGACGCCGGCGCCACGGTGAAGGCCTATGACCCCGAGGGTGTCGAGCAGGCCAGCAAGATGCTGACCGATGTCGAATTCTCCGAAAGCCCCTATGCCGCGGCCGACGGCGCCGACGCGCTGGTGATCGTGACCGAATGGGACGAATTCCGCGCGCTCGACCTGGGCCGGATGAAGGGGCTGCTGAAGACCCCCCTGCTGGTCGACCTGCGCAACATCTATCCGCCCGAGGAAGCCGCGAAGGCCGGCTTCACGCTGGTGGGCGTTGGCCGCGGCGCGTAGTAGGATCGCCCTCGATCAACCTGGTTTGGAACGAGGGTCGCGCTGAAACCCGTCTATGTCCTCGGCACGGGGCTGTCGCATGACGGCTCGGCCGTCCTGCTGAAGGACGGCCGTGTCTGCGTTGCCATCGAAAAGGAACGCGTCACCCGCCGCAAGCATGACGGCGGAAACGATACAGCGGCCATCCGCTATTGCCTCGACGCGGAGGGCATTGCGCTGTCCGACGTCGATCTGGTCGTCCAGTGCGCGAATTTCGAAATTCCCCGACGCGACGGCTTCATGGGCCAGCGGATCTTCGCCGGCAGCGACCACCCGCCCATCGTCAGCATCTCGCATCACCTCGCCCATGCCTGGAGCGCCGCCGGCACGACCCCGTTCGAGGATGGCGCCATCCTCATCATCGATGGTTGCGGCAGCCCGTTCGGACAATGCACCGATCTAGATCCCGCGATCCCCGCGCCATCCGAACCCGGTTATGCCGGTGAATGGTACGAGAAGGACAGCTTCTATCACTTCGACGGGCGCGACGTGGTGCCGCTGCTGAAGGATTTCAGCCCGTGCCTGCAACGCACCACGGGACATGAGCGGCAGCCGCGAAGGGGGACCACGCGCCACTCGATCGGCGGCTTCTATGCCGATGTCAGCAACTATGTGTTCGGCAATCTCGACGATGTCGGCAAGCTGATGGGCCTGGCGCCCTATGGCCGGCCGGGCGCCGTACCGCACGCCGCCTTTGTGGTGCGCGACGGCAGGCTGTTCGTGCAGGACGAATGGGCAGCGGCGCTGGACCGTCCCGCTTCGGACTACGACGCGTTTCGTGCCGATTTCCAATATTATGCCGACATCGCGTGCTGGGCGCAGAGCGAAGTCGAAGGTGCGATCGCCGCGCTATTCCGCGAAAGGCTGGCGCGTTTCCCGGCCGATCGCGTCGCCTATGCCGGCGGCGTGGCGCTGAACGCCGTGGCGAATGCCCGCCTGCTCGACGAGAAGCTGGTCCAGCAACTCTATATCGAACCGGCGGCAGCCGATAACGGCCTCGCGCTGGGCTGTGCGTTTCACGGCTGGATGAAGGTGCTTGGCCGCGACCGGGTGCCGCATGACGGCAATACCTGTTTCGGCCGCAGCTACGCCTCTGCCGAAGTCCGGCAGGCGCTGGCAGACGCCCCGGCCGATTGGCGCATCGCCGATCTTGCTGCGCCGGAACTGACCGCGAGGGTCGCCGCGCTGCTGGCCGAAGGGAAGACCGTGGGCTGGTTCCGCGACGGCAGCGAGTTCGGCCCCCGCGCGCTGGGGCATCGCAGCATCCTCGCCCATCCTGGCTGGCCGGGCATGGGCGACCATATCAATGCCAACATCAAGTTCCGTGAGGATTTCCGCCCCTTTGCCCCGGCGGTGCTGCCCGATCACGCGGCCGCCTGTTTCGAGTCCGGGCGTGACAGCCCGTACATGATCCTGGTCGATCGCACGAAGCCCGGCCTTGCCGATGCGCTGGCCAACGTCACCCATGTCAACGGCACTGCGAGGGTCCAGACAGTCGACCGCGGGTGGAACGCCGCCTTCCATGATCTGATCGAAGCCTTCCACGGCATCACGGGCATTCCGGTGCTGCTCAACACCAGCTTCAACCGCCGCGGCATGCCGATCGTCGAGACGCCATCCGAAGCGGTATCGCTGTTCGCCGAGACTGCGCTCGACGTGCTGGTGCTTCAGGATACGCTGATCCTGAAAGCCTAGAGTCGTTTTCAGCGATGCTGAAACGGCACCAGCCCGCTCCCCCACCCGGCCTCCCACAGAATATGCTGGATGGGAGGCCGGGTGGGGGAGCGGGCTGGTGCCGTCTAATTGAAAACGACTCTAGCGAACCCCCAGCCGCTCGCCCGAATAGGCGCCGGCGCGGATCGCCTGCCACCAGTCGCAGTTGGCCAGATACCAGTCGACCGTCGCGGCCAGACCGGTCTCGAACGTCTCGTCGGGCGACCAGCCCAGTTCGGTTGCGGTCTTGCTTGGGTCGATCGCGTAGCGGCGATCGTGGCCGGGGCGGTCGGTGACGAACGCGATCAGGTCGCGATGGCCGCCCTCGCCCGTCCGTGCGTCGATCAGATCGCAAATCGCTTCGACCACCTGCAAATTGGTCCGCTCGGCGCGACCGCCGATCAGGTAGGTTTCTCCGGTCTTCCCGGCTTCCAGCACCCTCGACAGCGCGCGTGCATGATCCTCGACGTGCAGCCAGTCCCGGACATTCGCGCCGCGGCCATAGACCGGCAGCGGGCGCCCCTCGAGCGCGTTGAGGATCGTCAGCGGGATCAGCTTTTCCGGGAATTGCCACGGCCCGTAATTGTTCGAGCAGTTCGAAAGCAACACCGGCAAGCCATAGGTATGCCCCCAGGCGCGGACGAAATGGTCGCTCGCGGCTTTGGACGCCGAATAGGGCGAGGACGGGTCGTAGGCGGTGTCCTCAGTGAAGACGCCATGATCGAACGGCAGGTCACCGAACACCTCGTCGGTCGAGATATGGTGGAAGCGGAAGCCGTCGCCGGTCTCGCGCCAATAGTCGAGCGCCGCATCGAGCAGGCGGACGGTGCCGACCACATTGGTCTCGACGAACGCGGCGGGGCTGTCGATCGATCGGTCGACATGGGTTTCGGCCGCCAGATGCATGATCGCGCCGATCCGCTCCTCGCGCAGCAGCTCGCCGACCAGTGCCGTGTCGCCTATATCGCCATGAACGAAGCGATAGTGCGGCGATCCTTCCAGCATCGCCACCGCCGCGGGATTACCGGCATAGGTCAGGCTGTCGAGATTGACGACGCGCCGCCCCTGCCCGGCCAGCAGCCGGCACACCGCCGAGCCGATGAAGCCGGCGCCTCCGGTGACGAGGACGCTACTCAATGATGCGCTTCGACGCAGCGGCGGAGGTAGCGGGCATAATCGGTCTTCCCCAGCATATCCGCGCGCCGCAGCAGCGCGGGCGCGTCGAGATAGCCGAGATCATAGGCGATTTCCTCGGGACAGGCGATCTTGATCCCCTGTCGATGCTCGATGGTGCGCACGAAGCTGCCCGCATCGTGCAGGCTGTCATGCGTGCCGGTATCGAGCCAGGCATAGCCGCGGCCGAGGCGGTTCACCTGCAAATCGCCCTTCTTCAGATACGCCCCGATCACGTCGGTGATCTCCAGTTCGCCGCGCGGCGATGGCTTCAGCTTGCGGGCGATGTCGGTCACACCCTTGTCGAAGAAATACAGGCCGGTCACTGCCCAACTCGACTTGGGCTTCTTCGGCTTCTCGACGATGGACTTGGCGATACCGTCCTCGTCGAAGCTCACCACGCCGTAGCGCTCGGGATCCTCGACCTGATAGGCGAACACGGTCGCGCCACCCTCCACCGCCGCTTCGGCCGCCGCCCGGCCCTTCGCGCCGATGCCGTCGCCATGGAAGATATTGTCGCCAAGGATCAGCGCCGCGGGTCCGCCGTCGAGGAACTCCTCGCCGATCAGGAAGGCCTGGGCGAGGCCATCAGGGCTCGGCTGTTCGGCATAGCTGAGATTGATCCCGAACTCCGATCCGTCGCCCAGCAGTGCGCGGAAGGCAGGCAGGTCGCGCGGGGACGAGATGATCAATATGTCGCGGATGCCCGACAGCATCAGCACCGACAGTGGGTAATAGATCATCGGCTTGTCGAACACCGGCAGCAGCTGCTTCGAGATCGACAGCGTCGCGGGATACAGGCGCGTGCCCGATCCCCCGGCGAGGATGATCCCCTTCACGCCATGGGCGGGGGCTGGACTGGCTTTTGCGAGCATGGCGCCACCTTGCCCGCACAATGGTTCAGAAACCCTTTTCGGGGCCGCCACCACTCGATTCTGCGGCCGCGATTCCAGCCGACCCACTAGCCGTTGATTCGCCGCGACTCGTGGAGTCACCACGAGTCGCGGATAGACGGATTCTTCCGAACATGGTAAACAGGTCGTTCGGGAGTGGGGTTTTTGGGCTTCGACTTGTGGTTCCTGCTGGCGGTCGGATTCAGCTTTTCCGGCTATGCTGTCTACCTGATGGGCCTGCGCCGGCAGACCGTCCGGCCGAACCGTGCGTCTTGGCTGATCTGGGCCGCTTCGACCGGGCTTGAGGCGCTCACCTATGCCGCGGTGAACCCCGGCGCGCCGCAGGGTTGGGTGTTCGCGGTCTCCTCGGTCGCCTGTCTCGCCGTCACCCTCGGCATCTGGCGCCGCTCGTCCTGGGCGCCGCCCAGCAACACCGAAACCTTCTGTATCGCCGCCTGCATGACATCGCTGGTCGTATGGCTGGTGTTCCGCGAAACCTTCTGGGCGCACATGCTGGTGGTCGCCGCGGTGCCGGTCAGCTTCTGGCCGACCTGGGTCAGCGCGATGCAGGACCGCAGCCGCGAACGCTCGCCCGCATGGGGCCTGTGGACCTTCGGCGATCTCGCCACCCTGCTGGTCGCGGTCCGCGCGGGCCAACCGGGCGTGGCGGAACTCAGCTATGTGCTGATCGAGTTCCTGTGCCACGCCAGCGTCTGGTTCATGATCGGCCTCGCCACGATCAACCCGCTCCGCTCGTTCGGCGTGCGCCGTGGCGGGCTGTTCTTCCTCGACCGGTTCAAGCCGCAATCGGGCATGTTCCGGGTCGACGAGACCCATCTGGGCAAGGCCGTATTCGCCGCCGCCAACTTCAACGAAGGCGATACGCTGATCGAATTCACCGGCCGCCGCTTCCGCGCCGATCAGGTGCCCAGCCTGATGAGCGGCGAAGGCGACCGTTTCGTCCAGGTCACGCCCGATCACTATATGGGGCCCAGCGGCCGGATCGACGATCTGGTCAACCATAGCTGCGCGCCCAATGCCGGGCTGCGCTTCACCGACGAGGGCGTGTTCCTGGTCGCGATCCGCGCGATTCTGAAGGGCGAGGAGATCGCCTGGGACTATTCGACGACGCTGCGGGAATCGAACTGGCACATGATCTGCCAGTGCCGCTCGCCCGAATGCCGCCGCGTCATCGGCAATTTCGATTCACTCGATCCCGCCGCGCAGGAATTCTTCCGCGCCCGCAATCTGGTCGCCCCCTATCTGCGGCGGACCGACGATGTGGTGCGCAAACGCCGCGCGAGCTAGACGGCCCGTTCCATATAGGCGGCGTCCGCGCCGTAGCCTGTCAGCTTCGTCCGCAAGGCATTGGTCGTCGCATCGACGAAACCCAGCCGCGCCCAATAGCTCGCCGCCCCGCCGACCGCGACCAGCGCGAGCAAGGCGATCCCCCTGCCCTTCGCCAGCACGGCCACCGCGTCGACTGCCTGCGCCACCGCGCCCGCGCCGCGGAAGTTTTCGTCCACCGCGACATCGTGGAGATACCAGCAATCGTGATCGTCCGGGATCGCGCCGAGCAAGATGTTGAGCGCCGGCGGGCTGGCCCGCCGCCACGGATGGCTGACCAGATAGCCGCCAATCTTCGATCCGTCGGCCAGCGTCCGGCACCCCTCCCCGCACAGCGCCAGCCGCTCCGAGAACACGAAGTCATCCTCGGCATAGGGACCGAGCAACCGGCGCGAGAGCGCGCCGATCGCCGGGATGTCTTCGGGTGCCATCGCTCTCCAGATCATGCCCGGTCCCTAGCATGGTTGCAGGCCCTTGCGACCGCGCCTAAAGCCGCCCCGCAAGCCGAGGGGAAGTCATGAAGAATTTCGCGTTGATCGGGGCCGCCGGCTATATCGCGCCGCGCCACATGTCCGCCGTGCGCGATACGGGCAACCGCATCACCGTTGCCTATGACGTCAACGACAGCGTCGGCATCATCGACAGCTATTTCCCGGATGCCGACTTCTTCACCGAGTTCGAGCGGTTCGACCGGCACATCTACAACCTGACCCGCGGCACGCACGAGAACGCGATCGACTATATGGCGATCTGTTCGCCCAATTATCTCCACGACGCGCATTGCCGCTTCGCCATGCGCAGCGGCGCGGATGCGATCTGCGAGAAGCCGATCGTGCTCAATCCGTGGAATCTCGACGGCCTGCTCGAGATGGAGCAGGCGACCGGCCGCCACGTCCACACTATCCTCCAGCTCCGCCTCCACCCCGCCATCGTCGCGCTGCGCGAGAAGGTGCAGGGCGAGGCGCGCAACACCAAGCATGAGGTCGATCTGACCTACATCACCTCGCGCGGCCATTGGTACATGCAGTCGTGGAAGGCCGATGTGCCCAAGTCGGGCGGCATCGCCACCAATATCGGCGTCCATTTCTTCGACATGCTGCATTACATTTTCGGCGCGTTGCAGGCGAACGAGGTGCACTGGCACGACGACCGCCACGCCGCCGGCTATCTCGAATATGAGCATGCCCGCGTCCGCTGGTTCATGTCGATCGACATCGACGACGTGCCCGCCGAAGCGCGCGCCAAGGGCCAGCGCACCTGGCGTTCGATCACCGTCGATGGCGAGGAGATCGAGTTCTCGGGCGGGTTCACCGACCTGCACACGCGGTCTTACGAGGAGATCCTCGCCGGTCGCAGCTTCGGGCTGGAGACGAACCGAACCGCGGTGGAAGCGGTCTCGCATATCCGCAGCGCGGCGGTGACGCCGGGTTCGTCGATGGAGCATCCGTTCGTGGCGCGGCTGCGCTGAGATTCTGAAGGCGGGGCCAACCTTGCCGGGGCAAGAATAGGTTCGGACCTAATTCCTCCCCCGGAGGGGGAGGGGGACCGCGAAGCGGTGGAGGGGTAGTCTCCACAGGCACTATCGCTCGCGGATAGTACCCCTCCGTCAGCCTCCGGCTACCACCTCCCCCTCCGGGGGAGGATTTTGAATGGCCTAGGCCGCCTTCTCCACCGGCACTACCTGCGCCGCCTTCAGCGTGATCACCGCGCGGGCGCCGTGGCCCTTGCCTTCGCTCTTCAGCTCCAGCGTGCCTTCCATCGCCAGCATCGAATTGGCGCACCAGTGCAACCCCAGCCCGCCCGACTTGTGCTCGCGGGTCGAGAAGCCGCGCTGGAACAGGGTCGGCGTCTTTTCGGGATCGAAGCCCTCGCCATCGTCGCGGATCACGATCTCGACGCGGTCGCCGCGATCATGGATCGAAACCGCGATGCTGCCGCTGTTGCGGCCGGTCGCGGCAATCGCCTCGGCCGAGTTGGAGAAGAGATTGCCGACCACCTGGCTCAGGATCACGCGGTTCGCCATCACCAGATGCGGCTTGGACGGGAAGCTGAACGCGATCGAGCTGCCGCCCGAGTAGCGCGCGATGGTCGCGTTCTGGGCGACGATGTCTGACATGTCGCACGCGGCAAGCTGGGGCCGCTCATGCGCAGCTTCCTGCTGCTGGCCGATGATCTCGAGCACATGGTGCAGCGCCTCGCGGCCGATCTGGATCTGCTGCTTGCGGTTCTCGCGCTCTTCCTCGACCGCGTGGACCGCCGCCGCGAGGAACGCGACCAGCTTCTGCCGCCGCGCCTCGGGAATGTCGCCGCGCACCAGTTCGCCCAGCGCACGATCGAGAATGTCCTTGTCGATCGGCTGCTGCCGCGATGCGCCCTGGCTCAATACGGTGCTGATCGGGTTCAGCGCGTTGCGCACATTGTGCATCACCGCCACGGCGCTTTCGCTGCGGCCAAGGGTGAAGCTCTGTACCTCGAGCTGTTCGCGCAGGTCCTTGAGCTGCTTCAGCATCGCGTTGAAGCTGGTGATCAGGCTGCCGATCTCGTCGCCGCGCGGCTCCTCGATCAGCAGGCCGAGCGAGCCGGATTCCTGCACCACGCCCATATGCTGCTCGACCCGGTTGAGCGGGCGCAGCACCATGCGGACGATCATCCGCCGCAGCACCCACAGCACCACCGCCAACAGCACGCTCGATCCCACCACCGCCAGCAACAGCATGCGCTGGCCCAGCGTGGAGAGGTCGCGCGGCACGTCATAGGCGGCGGTTGCCACCGCGCGGCCATCCGCGCCGGGGATCGGCACGGCGATGTTGATGCTGCCGTCATGCGGCGTGACGATGACGTCGTTGGCGGTGCGGCCCAGATCGAGCCGGGCAGTGAGCTGAAGCAAGGTACTGAGCTGTGCCGAGCCGAGCGTACGCGCCATCATCACATAGCCGCGCGGTTCGCCCGAACCGTCCGACTTGCGCACGCGGGCGATGCCCACCGCGGCCAGCCGGTCGCCGAATTTCAGGAAGAAGCTGGCCGAACTCTTGCCCTTCAGCGCCTTTTCGGGATCGATCGCGGCGACGGTGCGGGTCAGCACCGCGCGCATCGCGGGCACGTCCTGCTCGGTCTTGGGATCGAGCCAGCGCGCGATCACGATTTGGCGGTCGTTGCCGATATAGGCCATGCCGTCTACGCCGAGATTGACCATCGCCAGCGGCGAGAAGCTGTCGCGTTCGAACGCCTCGTTGCGCTCGCCCATGTAATTATAGCTGTCGGTCCAGTCGCCATAGTCCTTGACCGTATTCTCCACCTTGGAGGCGAATTCGGTCAGCGTCGCGCGGGTGCGCTGGACATGGCCGTCCACTGCCCCATCCTCAAGCTGGTTGAAGCTGGGGGTGATGACGGTGGCGAGCAGCAGGGTCAGCGCGACCGCGCCGAGAAGCCCGACGCCGGTCAGGATGAGCACCAATTTGGCGCCGAGCGATGCCGGGACGGCGAAGCGCCTGCCCCCTCGCTCGACCGAGCGAGCAGACATCAGCCGTGGGTCCCGTTACCTGCCTGGATTTCCGGTTCGATCGCTTCTTCCACGTCCTCCTCGACGGCCATGAAGCGTTGCGTGGCGAGCCACAGCGCGTCTTCCTCGGGCATCGGGCGGGCGAGGTAATAGCCCTGCAGATGGCTGCACCCCGCGACGCGCAGCGCCTGGAGCTGGGCTTCGGTCTCGACGCCCTCGGCCACGACTTCCAGCCCCAGCGCGCGGCCGAGATGGATGATCGAATGGACGATCGCGGCGCTTTCGCGCTCACGGCCCATGCCGTCGATGAAGCTGCGGTCGATCTTCAGGCAATCCAGCGCGAACTTGCGGATATTGTAGAGCGACGAATAGCCGGTGCCGAAATCGTCCAGCGCGATGCGGAAGCCCATCTGGCGCAGGCGGAACAGCGTCTCCGACGCGCGCTCTACATCGTCGAAGATCGCGGTTTCGGTGATCTCGATCTGGAAGCGCATCGGGCTGACGCCGCGATGCTGTACCCGTTCGATGATGTGCCCGACAAAGTTCGGACGGCGGAACTGGCGGGGCGAGAAGTTCACCGACACATACTGACCCGGCCATTGCTGAAGCACGCGGACCGACTCGTCGATCACCCAGTCGCCCAGCTCGTGGATCAGGTTCGATTCCTCGGCGATGGGAATGAACATGCCCGGCGAGATCATGCCATATTCGGGGCTGCACCAACGCAGCAAAGCTTCGAAGCCGACGACTTCGAGGCCCTTGCCGCCGACGATCGGCTGGAACACCAGCTTCAGCTCGCCATTGGCGATGGCGCCGGACAGGCCGGCCTCGATCAGGCGGCGGAAGCGGATCGATTCGTCCATGCTCTCGTCGAACACGCGGACGATGCCGCGGCCGCCGCGCTTGGCTTCGTTCAGCGCCAGATCGGCGCGGCGCATCACGTCGATCGGATCATTGTCCTCGCCGGCATTGGCGATCACCAGACCGATCGAGCAACCGCCCTGCACCGAATGGCCGAACACCTTGAAGCTGGTCGAGCAGGCCTTGATCAGCTGTTCGCTGGTCATCACCGCCTCGTCCTCGCTGCCGCACTTCTTGAGCAGCGCGAATTCGTCACCACCCAGGCGCGCGACGAAGCCGTCCTCACCGATATTCTCCTGAAGGATGGCATAGACCATGCGGATCAGCTCATCGCCGGCCAGATGGCCGAACGTGTCGTTGACCAGCTTGAACCGGTCGAGATCCATCATCGCCATGGCGAAGCATTCGCGCTCGCGGACATAGTCGGTCAGCACGCGCAGGAAGGCGAGCCGGTTCGGCGCGTCGGTCAGCGAATCGTGATTGGCCATGTGGGTGGCCTTGGATTCGTTCGCGGCCAGTTCGAGCTTCTGCTCTTCCAGCACGACGACCTGCTCGGCCAGCGCGGTGCGGGCGGCCTTCAGCTCCAGATCGACCTGCCAGCGGCTGCCCAGCGCGGTCGCGGTCTGGATCACTTCCTCGGCCTGGAACGGCTTGGCGATGTAGAAGATCTTGTCGGCGGGACCGGCGGCTCGGCTGATGTCGAGCGGAGAGAAATCCGAATAGCCGGTGACGATGACCAGGTTGATGTCGGGATCGAGCGCGCGGATGCGGCGTGCGGTTTCCTTGCCGTCGATGCCCGGGGGCATGCGCACGTCGATGAACGCCACCGAGAAGCGGTCGCCGCTGGCGATCGCCTGCTCCACGGCTTCCACCGCGTCGAGACCCTGCATGAAATGCGCGCAGTCGAATTCGGCATCGTTTGCCGCGACCGGCGCCGCTGCCGTGTCGTCATCGTCGCCGAACAGTTCGGCGGCCATCGCCGACAGTGCGGACGAGTCCGCGCCGCCCCCGGCCTTGCTGCCGAAGCATTGGCGATACGACTCGTGCATCGCCGGTTCGTCATCCACGATCAGAATGCGCACCTGTGTCACCCCCATAGAGTATTTCCACGGAGTAACCGTGCAGCGTTAATCGGGAGTAAAGGGCGTAGCGAGCCGTTCGCCTCCCGGGCGGTTTGCGCGTGAGCGTGATCGTCGCTTCTCCCCGCCCGGAGGAGTGGCGCTACGGGAGCAAGCCGGAGCCGCAACCGATCCCTGCGGCTCCGGTTTGACCCCGCCGAAAATCCATCCGGAATGAAATTGATTCGGCTTTGGCCGTGACTATCGTCCGGCCTGCGGCGGCGTTTCTCGCCTGTTCTTCATGAAATCACCGGCCCTTTGCCATCGCCTGCGCGCGAGCGCGTCGGTGCCGGACCGCAATATCCTTGGGGGGAGAAACTACATGGTCGATCGCAAGAACTGGATGTCGGCGATTCCGGATACGCAATCCGTCGGCAGGATCGCGCTTCCGGGAACGCACGATGCTGCGACGCATACCGCATGGGCGAGCAACTGGAACTATGCCGCGCTGGGCTGGGGCATCGCGCGGGTGCGGCTCTACAAGAAGTTCGTCCAGTGCCAGGCGATCGACGTCGCCGCACAACTCGATCACGGCGTGCGCTTCCTCGACCTGCGGGTGAAGCATGAGAATGGCGAATTGCCGCTCTATCATGGCAGCGCCTATCTCGACTGGAAGCTGCCCGAGGCGCTCGACATGGTCGAGAAGTTCCTGAAGGCAAATCCGACCGAGACCGTGCTGGTCAGCATCAAGGACGAGGACGGCGGAGACCGCAGCGGCACATCGGACGCGATCAAGAAGCTGCTGGAGGCCCGCGCCAAGGCATCGCCGAAGACGCCCGCTCCCTACACCAAATCCATCGTTCCCGTCCTGAAGGACGTGCGCGGCAAATGGGTCCTGATCAATCGCACCTATGAGACCAAGGGCTTCGGCATCTTCGCCAACCTGAAGGACAATGCGGTCTATAATGAAGAGCAGGTGCAGGGCGACGGCACCAAGGTCCGCTTTGCGATCCAGGACGTGTATGCGCCGCTGACGATCGAGGGGAACTGGGCCGGCAAGGCGTGGGATGTCTTCACCAATGTGTTCAAATCGAGCCTGAGCCGGAAGATCGAGGCGATCCGCAAGGGCTATGCCGAGACGGCCACGGATCAGGACGATCTGCGCATCGCGTTCATTTCCGCGAACGACTGGCCCTCGCGCACGCCGGGCGAGTTCGCCGACGATCTCAACCCGCAGGTCCGCAAGTTCCTGCGCGAATGGGCGGGCGGCAAGCCATGGATCACCGTGCTCGATTATGCCGGGCATTTCGGCAAGGATTCGGAGGATCCCGTCGCGGCGATCATCGCCAGCAACAGCTTCGTCGACGCCTCCGGCACAAAGCATCGCGACAGCCTGGGCACCGAAGAGGAACTCAAGCCGGGCGAGCGGCTGGTCTCGCAGAACAACGCGTTCGAAGCGGTGATGCAGAAGGACGGCAATTTCGTCGTCTATCGCGATGTCGATCGCTGCCCGATGGCGTCGACTTCCACCCATGGGGAGGCGTCCACCCGCGCCGTGCTCCAATATGATGGAAACTTCGTCATCTATGCCGGCACGAAGCCGCTGTCGCACACCGATACGGCCAATAACCGGGCGAAGCGGCTGACCCTGCAGGGCGACGGCAATCTCGTCCTCTACGATGGCGCCGGCAAGGCGGTCTGGTCGATCCTCAGCAATTCCTTCGTGCGGCGCTGACCGCATGCTGGCCGCGCCGCCTTGTCCGCGGCGCGGCCAGCGCCTAATCCGCTATCGTCCATTCGCGGAAGGTCAGGCCGATGTTTCTCCCGCTGCTGCTCGCCATATCCGCGCCCGCGGCGCCGACAGTCTGCGAGGCCGTCTGGCATGACAGCCAGCGCAACCGCGACATCCCCGTCCGCATCCGCATGCCCGGCGGCAATCAGCCCAAGGCGCCGGTGATCCTGTTCAGCCACGGCCTTGGCGGATCGATCGAGGCGGGCAAGGCATGGGGCATCGCCTGGGCCGAGGCCGGCTTCATGGTGATCCATATCCAGCACCCCGGTAGCGACGGCCCCGCGGTGCGCGCCAACGGCCCACAGGCGGCGATGGCGCCGCAACAGCTGATCGCGCGCGCAGGCGATGTCCGCTTCGTGATCGACGAGATCGGCAAACATCCCAAGGCCGGCGCCTGCGATCTGGCCAAGGCCGACACCGCGCATATCGGCATGTCCGGCCACAGCTTCGGCGCGCATACGACACAGGCGGTGGCGGGCCAGCGCTTCGCGCGCGGCTCCACCGTCGCCGATACCCGTATCGCCTCGGCCATCGCTTTCAGCCCCGCCCCGCCGATGCGCGGGCCGGGCACCGACGAGGATGCGTTCGGCGCGATCACCATCCCCTTCTTCTCGATCACCGGCAGCGAGGACGAAGTGCCGATCACCCCGGTCAAGGCCGCCGATCGCCAGCGCCCCTATCGCGCGATGCCCGCGGGTGGGAAATATCTGCTGGTGTTCGAGGGCGCGAACCATGCCGCGTTCGGCGGGCAGGATTTCAGCAGCCACGGCTCGGCGCCGGACGGCCATGTCCGCCCGATCCTGATCCGGCTGACCACCCTGTTCTGGCGCTGGACGCTGATGCAGGACGACCGGGCAAAAGCCGTACTGGACCAGGGCGATTCCGCGCTCGGCCCGAAGGACAAGTTCGAGCGCCACTAGGGCGTTGATTCACCGCGATAAAGGGCTAGGTTCGCCGCGAATGGAGTCCCCCTCGCCCCCGATCGAGACGCTGCCGACAGGCGAGGATGAGTTCCGCCTGATCGCCGATAGCGCGCCCGTGGCGGTGTGGGTCACCCGGCTCAATCGCCAGCGCAGCTTCGTCAACCGCGCCTATGTCGAGTTTCTGGGCGTGCCCTATGACGAGGCCTTGGTGTTCGACTGGCGCCAGATCATCCATCCCGGCGACGCGATGCGGCTGTTGCAGGAATCGATCGCGGGCGAGGCCAGCCTGCAGACCTTCGCGCTGGAAGGCCGCTATCGCCGCCATGACGGCGCGTGGCGCTGGCTCAACTCCACCTCGTCCCCGCGCTGGGATGCCGAGGGGCGGCATATCGGCTTTATCGGCGTCGCCCACGACATCACCGAAGCCAAGGAAGCCGAACTCGCCCTGCGCGACCGCGAGGCGCAGCTTTCGGCCTATATCAGCCAGTCGACCGCGGGCTTCGCGCAGGTCGATCTGGAGGGCTGCTTCACGCTGATCAACGACCGTTTCTGCGAGATCGCCGGGTGGAGCCGCGACGAACTGATGGGGCAGACGATGCTGTCGATCACTCATCCCGACGATCTGAAGCGCAATGTCGGCCTGTTCGAACGCGCGGTCGCAGTGGGCGAACCCTATACCCATGAGAAGCGCTATATCCGCAAGGATGGCGGGATCGTGTGGGTCAACAATTCGGTCTCGGTGATCCGCCGCCCCGATGGCGAGCCGTTCGGCGTGCTCGCGGTGACGCTCGATGTGACGCAGCGACGCGAGGACGAGGCGGCGCTGCGCAAGGGCGAAGAGACGCTGCGCCTCGCCATCGAGGGCGCCGGGATGGCGACCTGGGAGCTGGACCTGCCGACGATGGAAGGCGCCTGGTCGCCCAATCGCTTCGACCTGCTCGGCCTGCCCCGCACGCCCGATATGCGCGGCACGGTCGAGGACTGGCTGGGCCGCGTGGTCGCCGAGGATCGCGACGTCGCTCGCGCGGCATTCCAGCGCTGCATCGACAAGGGAGAATCCTACCGGATCGAATATCGTATCCGCCGCGCCGACAATGGCGAGGAACGCTGGCTGCAAAGCCATGGCAGCCGGGTGATCTATGGTGACGAGCGCGCCACCCGCTTCGTCGGCGTCTCGTTCGACGTGACCGAACGCAAGCATGCCGAAGAGGAATTGCGCGAGAGCGAGATCCGCTATCGCACCATGTTCGAACAGGCCAACGACTTCATCATCACTTTGTCGCTCGATCAGACCATCACCTCGGTGAACCCCGCGGTGCTGGCGACATTGGGCTATGCCGAGGACGAGGTGATCGGCCGCTCGATCGCCGATTTCATGGATCCCGATCAGGTCGAACTCAGCCTTGCCGCGCTCAATCGCAAGCTGAGCGAAGGCGGCACCACCCGCCTGACGATCAAGGTCCGCGCGAAGGACGGGCGCGAGCTGATCTGGGAAACCAATTCGCGGCTGAGCACCGACGATCAGGGCCGCCCGGTCTCACTGCAGGCGATCGGCCGCGACATGACCGAGGCCAAGCGTGCCGAGGCGCACCAGAAGCTGCTGATCGACGAGCTGAACCACCGGGTGAAGAACACGCTCGCCATCGTTCAGGGCATCGCCCAGCAGACCTTCAAAAGCGGCACCGATCCGGTCGCGGCGCGGCATGCATTCGAGGGGCGGCTGGCCGCGCTGTCCGAAGCGCATAATTTGCTGACCCGCGAATATTGGGGGCCGGTTTCGATGATGCGGATCATCGAAGCGGTCGCCGCCCCGCATGGCGGCGACAATGGCCGGTTCGATCTCGACGGGCCGGACATCGCCATCGCGCCCAAGACCGCGATCAGTCTGGCGTTGGCGATCCACGAGCTTGCGACCAATGCGGTGAAGCATGGCGCGTTGTCGCAGCCCGAAGGCCGCGTCGCGATCCGCTGGGACCGTTCGGGTGGCGCCAAACAGCGCCTCAAGCTGGTCTGGACCGAAAGCGGCGGCCCCCCGGTGGTGGCGCCCACACGCCGCGGCTTCGGCACCCGGATGATCGAACGCGGTCTCGCCGCCGAGCTGGGCGGCACGGTGAAGATCGATTTCGCCGCGTCGGGCCTGGTCTGCACCGTCGACGCGCCCCTGCCCGAGGTCACGGCATGACCCGCTTCGAAGGGCTTCGCGTCCTCGTCGTCGAGGACGAGCCGGTGGTCGCGATGTGCCTCGAGGATATTCTCGAGGGGCTGGGCTGCATCACCATCGGCCCGGCCAGCCGCCTATCCGAAGGCCTCGCGCTGGCGGAAGCCGGTGGCCTCGACGCTGCGATCCTCGACATCAACCTTGGCGGCGAACGCAGCACCGGCATCGCCGAGGCGCTGAACGGCCAAGGCATCCCCTTCGCCTTCGCCAGCGGCTATGGCGCCGCGCCGGACGGGTTCGAGGACCGGCCGTTGATCGAGAAGCCCTATCGCGAGGCGGCGATCCTTTCCGCCCTGGCCCGGCTGCTCCCCTGACTATTCGACCGTAACCGACTTCGCCAAATTGCGCGGCTGGTCCACGTCCGTGCCCTTGGCCACCGCGACATGGTACGCCAGCAGCTGCACCGGCACCGCATAGACCAAAGGCGCGATCAGCGGGTGGACGCTGGGCATCTCGATCACCGCTTCGGCATCGTCGCCCGCCGCGGCCAGCCCTTCCTTGTCGGAGATCAGCACCACGCGCGCGCCGCGGGCCTTGGCTTCCTGCATGTTCGACACGGTCTTGTCGAACAGCGGGCCGGAGGGCGCCAGCACGATCAGCGGCACGGAGTCGTCGATCAGCGCGATCGGGCCATGCTTCATCTCGCCCGAGGCATAGCCTTCGGCATGGATATAGCTGATTTCCTTGAGCTTCAGCGCGCCTTCCAGCGCCAGCGGATAATCCGGACCGCGGCCGAGATAGAGCACGTCGCGCGCCTCGGCGATCCTGGGCGCCATCGCCGCGATCTGCTCGTCGCGGGCCAGCGCGGCGTTGATGCAGGCCGGCGCTTCGATCAAATGGCGGACGATCTGCCGCTCCTCGCTCGGCGGCATCAGCCCCTTGGCGCGGGCGAGGTTGACCGCCAGCGCGGCCATCACCGCCAGCTGACAGGTGAAGGCCTTGGTCGAGGCCACGCCGATCTCCGGCCCAGCATGGGTGGAGAGCAGCAGGTCGACTTCGCGCGCCATCGAGCTGGTCGGCACATTGATGATGCCCGCGGTGGTGACGCCGTTCGCCTTCATGTGGCGCAGCGCCGCCAGCGTGTCCGCCGTCTCGCCCGACTGGCTGACGACCACGCCCAGCGTGTGCGGCAGCAGGACAGGATCGCGATAGCGGAACTCGGACGCCACATCGACTTCCACCGGCACGCGCGCGAACCGCTCGATCCAGTATTTGCCGATCATGCCGACATAGGACGCCGTGCCGCAGGCGACGATCGCGACGCGCTCGATCCGGCTCAGGTCGAAATCCATGTTGGGCATGGCGACCATCTGCTCGACCGGGCGGATATACGACTGCAGCGTCTGCGCCACGACCACCGGCTGCTCGTAGATTTCCTTGAGCATGAAATGGGCGTGGTTGCCCTTGTCGATCGCTTCGGCGGTGGCGCCCGACTGGACGATAGGCCGGGTGACGGGATTATTGTCGCGGTCGAAGATCTCGATCTTCTCGCGGGTCAGCACCGCCCAGTCGCCTTCGTCGAGATAGGCGATGCGCTGGGTCAGCGTGGCGAGCGCGTGCGCGTCCGATCCGAGGTAATTCTCGCCATCGCCATAGCCCACGGTCAGCGGCGCGCCGAGGCGGGCGGCGATCAGCAGGTCGGGCTGGTTGCGGAACAGGAAGGCGATGGCGAACGCGCCGTGCAGCTTGGGCAGGACATTGGCCACCGCATCGCGCGGCGCCTTGCCCGCCTTCAGCTCGCGATCGACCAGATGGGCGACGACTTCAGTGTCGGTCTGGCTCTTGAACTCCCGGCCCTCGGCGATCAGCTCGTCGCGCAGCGGCTTGAAATTCTCGATGATGCCGTTGTGGACGATGGTGACGTCGCCCACGATGTGCGGGTGGGCATTGTCCTCGGTCGGCGCGCCATGCGTCGCCCAGCGCGTATGGGCGATGCCGATCAGGCCGGGCAGCGGGCTTTCGGCAAGGCGGTTGCCCAGATTGGCCAGCTTGCCCTCGGCACGCCGCCTGTCGATCTCGCCGCCATGCAGCGTGGCAATGCCGGCCGAGTCATAGCCGCGATATTCGAGCCGCTTGAGGCCATCGAACAGCCGCTGCGCGACGTCGCTGGTGCCCAGGATTCCGACAATTCCGCACATTATTTCGCTGCTTTCTTGGCTTGCATGATCTCGCGGAATTTCCGCGCCCAGCCCGGCTTCACTTCCTGTTTCGCGCGGGTGATCCCCAACGCGTTCGCCTCGACATCGCGGGTCACCACCGATCCAGCCGCGACGATCGCGCCGTCGCCGATCTTCACCGGCGCCACCAGCGCGCTGTTCGATCCGACGAATGCGCCGTGACCGATCTCGGTGCCGTATTTGAGGAAGCCGTCATAATTGCAGGTGATCGTGCCTGCGCCGATATTGGCGCCCGCGCCGACCTTCGCATCGCCCAGATAGGTCAGGTGGTTGGCCTTCGCGCCCGGCCCCAGCACCGCCTTCTTGGTCTCGACGAAATTGCCGACCTTCGATCCCTGCTCCAGCACCGTGCCGGGCCGCAGCCGGGCATAGGGCCCGACCTGCGCGCCGCTTAGGATCCGTGCGCCCTCGATATGGCAGAAGCCATGGATGGTGACGCGATCCGCGACCTCGACACCGGCGCCGAAGAACACGTTCGGCTCGATCACAACATCGCGGCCGATCTTCGTGTCATAGGCGAACCACACCGTTTCCGGCGCAATCAGGCTGGCGCCATCGGCCATCGCCTGTACCCGCCGGGCGCGCTGCCACACCAGCTCGGCGCCGGCCAGTTCGGCGCGGCTATTGATGCCCATCACCTCGGCTTCGCTGGCCTCGATCACGACCGATCGGTCGCCATCCTTCATCGCCAGCATCACCACGTCGGGCAGATAATATTCGCCCGCGGCATTGTTGTTCTCGACCCGCTCGAGCAGCGCCCACAGGTCCGCCGCGCGCGCCGCGAGCACGCCCGAATTGCACAGCTTCTCGGCCCGCTGGCGCTCGTTCGCGTCCTTGTATTCGACCATCGCCAGCACGCGCCCGTCGCCCTCGGCGATGATCCGGCCATAGGCGGCGGCGTCTTCGGGCCGGAAGCCCAGCACCGCGACGCGCGGCTTGTCCTCGGCCTCCAGCCGCTCGACCAGCCGGGTGATCGTTCCGGTCGTGAGAAACGGCACGTCCCCGAAGCAGACCACCGCCACGCCATCGAACCCGGCCAGCGCGTCCTTCGCCTGAAGCGTGGCATGCGCGGTGCCGAGCTGATCCTCCTGCACCGCGATCTTGGCGCCCAACGGCGTCACCGCCGCCTCGACCTGTTCGCGCAGCGATCCCACGACCACCACGCGCTCGGTCACGCCCGCGGCGTCGAGGCTGTCGATCAGATGGAGCAGCATCGCGCGGCCTGCGATCGGATGCAGTACCTTGTGCAGGTCTGACTTCATCCGCGTGCCCTTGCCCGCAGCGAGGATGATCGCGGCAATCGGTGCTGTCATTTGCCCTCCACTGCCCTCAGCCCCTGCCACGAACATGTTGCCAATTCCATAGCGCCACCGGCTTCCGGCGCGCGGATGGCAAATTTTCCGTTCGGCATCGCCGGTTTCGGCCCGCTCTGCACCGAAACCTCACATCGCGCCCATCCGGGCTGCAAGCCGCACGGGTAGAGCAGCTAGGGTAAGCAAGGGAGATGCGACATGACCAAGGTACGCTGGAATTATCGCGCGGGCGCGGCATTGGCAGCGGTCACCGCGCTGCTGATCTGCTGGATGAACCTGGCCGTGGGCATTGCCGGGGCGGAGGACAATCCGGTCAATCTCAGTTTCTTCGGGCTGGCCGCGGTCGCCGCGGTAGGGTCCTTCGCCGCCGAGTTCCGCGCGAAGGGCATGGCGCGCACCATGTACTGCACCGCCGCGATCCAGCTAATGCTGGGCCTGATCGTCGCCACCGGCCCGGTCGCGCTGGACGAACCTGCGGGGCCGACCGGCCTGTTCGCGCTCAACGCGGTCTTCGCGCTGTCGTGGATCGTCTCCGGCGCCTTGCTCGCCCAGGCGGCGCGGTGGGACGACATGGCTATCGCCTATTGAGCGCTTCCCCTTGCCAACGCCCCGGCCCGGCTGGCAATCGGGCCGGCGATGGCAGACTTCCCTTTCGATATCGTCGGCTTCGACCTGGACGGCACGCTGTTCGACACCAGCGCCGATCTGGCCGCGGCGACCAATCACGCGTTGGCGCTGGCCGGGCGCCCGTTGCTCGATCTGGCGGCAGTGAAGACGATGATCGGCCGCGGCGCCAAGGCGATGCTGGAAATGAGCCTCGAAGCCTCGGGCGGCTATGACCAGCCGCTGATGGATCGCGTCTATCCCGAGCTGCTGGCCTATTACGAAGCCAATCTGTCGGGCGGTACAATCCCCTTTCCCGGCATGCTCGACGCGCTGGACGCGCTGGATGCGCGCGGCGTGAAGATCGCGATCGTCACCAACAAGTTCGAACGCTTTGCGACGAAACTGATCGAGGAACTGGGGCTAAGCCACAGATTCGCGGCGCTGATCGGCGGCGACACGATGGGCCGCGGCAATGCCAAGCCCTCCGCCTTGCCGATCCACGAGATGATCCGGCGCTGCGGCGGCGGCACCGCGGCGTTCGTCGGCGATTCGATCTACGACACGCTGGCCGCGAAGAATGCCGGCATCCCCAGCATCGCGGTCAGCTTCGGCTTCCTGATGCAGCCGGTCGAGGAACTGAACGCCGACGCGGTGATCGACGGGTATGACGAATTGATCCCGACGCTGGAGCGGTTGGGGGCCCGCTAATCCTCCCCCGCCAGGGAGGATTGCGACGGTTCAATCCGCCCGGTTCTTCAACTGATGCAGCAGGATCGCATTGCCTTCGCTGTCGCCGATCACGCGCATCCGGCACACCGGACTGTGGATCAGGTCGCTGTGGAAGGTCACGCCCTTGCCCTCTAGTTCGGTGCACAGCGCGTCGAGATCCTCGACCTCGAACGCGATCGTGCCGCCCGAATTGGCCGAGGGCGTATCGCCGGTCACGGTGGTGATCGCGAAACAGCCGCCGCCCGGCATGTCATATTCCACCCATGGCACGCTTTCCGGCGCACTGCTCTGGGTGAAGCCCAGCACGCCTTCGTAAAAGGTGCGGGCGCGGGCCATGTCGGTGACCGGGTACATGGTGAAGGCGACCTTGCGGAACATGCGGCTATCCTCTCCTGAAGCGCCGCTAGTCTAGCAGATCGGCGGGACCGGGCCAAGGAAATGTTCTCATTATGTTCCAATGGGTTCAACCGACCGGGCGATAGCCCTTGCGATATTTGGTCCACAGATGCCGCGCCAGCATTGCGGGCGGCATGCGGATCGCGTGGCTGCGGACATAGAAGCCAAGTCGGGTGAGCTTGCGCGTCTGCCGCCCCCAGCCATCGCGGGCGAGCAGGCGACGGGCATAAAGCGGATCGAGGCTGTCCCACACCCGCCAGCTCTCCGGGATTTCGGTGCCGTAATGATGGTTCGCCTGCCGTCCTGCCCGAGCCACAGCCGATGACAGCCCATGATGCGCGGCGCGAGCCTCCAGCCCGCTCGTCCCGAACTCCTCGATCAGGCAATGGATATCCCACAGGTTGCGCAGCCCGCCAGCCAGATCGCCATCGGCGAACAGATGCGCCGCGGCGTGGCACAGCATGTCGTTGGGGTTGAGGATGCGCAGGTCCCCGGGCGCATTACCGGCGCCGAGCGCCACGCTGTCCGCCAGCATTCCCTCGGCATCGGGCCTGATCTTCGCGGTCAGCGGCAGGATCGTATGGTGCACGTCGATCATCCGGTCGCGCTCGCGGTGGATCAGCGGGGGCAGCTCGTGCATCCATTGCCGGTAATAGGCGTCGTCATAGGGATCGGGCTTCACCCATTCCCAGCCCGCCGCGAGGATCGCCGCTTCGGCTTCCTCGATCCGGTCGCGCGGCACGAGAATGTCGAGATCGCCGATCTGCCGTCCCGGCGAGGGCGACAGGCCCGCCGCGGCAAAGGCTGTACCCTTCAGCAACACCACCGGGATACCCGTCGGCGCCAGCGCCCGCCGCGCCATCTCGGCTTCCCACAAGGCGACGATCCGGCCCTGTTCGTGCGACGCGCGGGCATCCGACAACACCCGCCGCGCGGCTTCCGGCATGGGCAGTCCGTCGAGCCGGTGCGCCAGCGTGCCGATCAGCTGCTCGGCGCGAGCGATGGCGAGCAGCGCGGTCCAGCCTTTGCTGTCGAGCGTCCCGGTCGACTGAGGGTCGCGCAGGGCCCGGGTGAGGATCGCACCGTTCACAGTTCACCCCACAGCCGATCGACCTGCGCGATGGCGGTGTCGGTATCGGGATAGTCGATCGCGTGCGCCGGGACCTCGCGCACCAGCCGGGTCAGCGCATCGAAGCCGCGCTCGGCCAGCTGGGTATAGTTGGTCGAGGCTTGCGTGAGGCGCACGAAGGTCTCGCTCGGCATCATCATCCGGTCGGCGGCTTCGAAGCCGAAGCGCGGGAAGATCATCAGCGCGGGCTTCGCCGGCTCGCGCATCGCGGCGATGGCGCGGGCATCGGGCACCAGATGGCGCAGCGTCCCCTTGGGCGTTCCCGTCATCACTGCGCCGAAGCGCGCACCGGGCAGCGCATCCGCCACCACCGGCAGCGCCTCATTCTTCAGGCTCACCAGCCGGGGAAAGCCGTGGACCAGCCCGGTGGCCGGATCGACCAGCGCGAATTCGTCGCCCATCAGCCGCCATCCGCGCGCCATCAGCAGCGCGGCCAGCGTCGATTTGCCGGCGCCGGAAATGCCGCTCATCAGCAGCGCCCGCCCGTCGCGCTCGGCGGCGGAGGCGTGGAGCAGCAGATAGCGGCGCTGGCCCAGCGCCATCTGCAGGTTCATCCCCATCTCGGCCGCGAGCAGCCCCATCGACAGCGGCAGCGGCGCCGCATCGGGGATCACGAAATCGCCGCCGATATGCACCGATGGCCGGAACACCCGGCGCCACGGCCGCGCGGCGAACAGATGGACGTTGAAATCGGGGATGCCATCGTCGGGCTTCGGATAATCGCGATAGAGGTGCTCGATCTCGGCGATCGGCGCGCGCCAGTCGCATCCGATGCGGAACCCCACCGGCCCGATCCGCAGGCTGGTCGAATGCCTCATGCGCGCTCCACGAGTCCCGCCGCGACCAGTTCGTCCAGCCGCACCGCCAGCGTCAGCGGATCGGCATCGGCCAGGTCATATTGTTCGGAGAGCCGCGCCAGCAGCGCGTCCACGCTCATCGCTTCGCTGCCCAACGTCTCCAGAATCTCCGGTACCGGCGCGTCGACCACATGGGTGATGCATGAGGACCGGTGATAGATCAGCGTCAGCGCGTCGAGCGGAACGATGCGCAGCGTAGCCGGATCGGCGGCGCGGTAGACGGTCATCGGCCAGCCCCTTTCGTCATCGCCGCGCCCTGACATGGAAAGCGTAAAAATATGATCCACGGATCATGCGGTTACGCCCTGTCCTTGGCGGTGATGCCAAGGCTTGCCCCATGCGTCCAATCAAACCGGTCACCCCTCCCCTTCCCCCCACCCCCATCTGGCGCTAAGGCGCACGCGACTCTTCGCAATCGCAGCACCGGCAGGCTGCGCCCGCATGGCTCCCCTCAGGGTTCCACGCATTCCCCGAGCGCCCCGCCGGCCGCAAACACAGGGAAAGGGACCCGCCCACAATGACCGCGATCGGCAACGACACCCTCGGCATCCGCGACACGCTCGACGTGAACGGCAAGTCGTACGACTTCTACTCGCTGCCCAAGGCCGCGAAGAAGCTGGGCGATATCAGCCGCCTGCCCTTCTCGATGAAGGTGCTGCTCGAGAATATGCTCCGCTTCGAGGATGGCGTTACCGTCACGCGCGAAGACGCGCAGGCGATCGTCGACTGGCAGAAGGATGCCCGTTCGAACCGCGAGATCCAGTATCGCCCGGCCCGCGTGCTGATGCAGGATTTCACCGGCGTGCCCTGCGTGGTCGATCTGGCCGCGATGCGCGATGCGATCACCGGCCTTGGCGGCGACGCGGGCAAGATCAATCCGCAGGTTCCCGTCCACCTCGTCATCGATCACTCGGTGATGGTCGACGAATTCGGCTCGCCCAAGGCGTTCGAACAGAATGTGGAACTGGAATATGACCGCAATCTGGAGCGTTATGAGTTCCTGAAATGGGGTTCGAAGGCGCTCGACAATTTCCAGGTCGTTCCTCCCGGCACCGGCATCTGCCATCAGGTGAACCTGGAATATATCGGCCGCGCAGTCTGGTCGTCCAAGGCGACCGACGGCGCCGAGATCGCCTATCCCGACACGCTGGTCGGCACCGACAGCCACACCACCATGGTCAACGGCCTGGGCATCCTCGGCTGGGGCGTGGGCGGCATCGAAGCTGAAGCCGCGATGCTCGGCCAGCCGGTGTCGATGCTGATCCCCGAAGTCGTCGGCTTCAAGCTGACCGGCAAGCTCAGCGAAGGCATCACCGCCACCGATCTGGTGCTGACCGTCACCCAGATGCTGCGCGCCAAGGGCGTGGTCGGCCGCTTCGTCGAATTCTATGGCCCGGGTCTGTCGGCGATGACGCTGGCGGATCGCGCGACCATCGCCAACATGGCGCCCGAATATGGCGCGACCTGCGGCTTCTTCCCGATCGACGACCGCAGCCTCGACTATCTCCGCCTCACCGGCCGTCCGGACGAGGAAATCGCGCTGGTCGAGGCCTATTGCCGCGCCAACGGCTTCTGGCGTGAGGAAGATGCGGCCGATCCGATCTTCACCGACACGCTCGAGCTCGACATGTCGAGCGTCTGCGCCAGCCTCGCCGGTCCGAAGCGCCCGCAGGACCGCGTCAGCCTCGACGCCGTGGACGAAGTGTTCAACGGCGATCTGACCAAGGTCTATCACAAGGACGGCCCGGCCCGCGTCGCGGTCGAGGGCGCGGACCATGACATCGGCGACGGCGACGTCGTCATCGCCGCGATCACCTCGTGCACCAACACCTCGAACCCCTCGGTGCTGGTCGCCGCCGGCCTCGTCGCCCGCAAGGCGCGTGCGCTGGGCCTGACCCGCAAGCCCTGGGTGAAGACTTCGCTGGCGCCGGGATCGCAGGTCGTGACCGACTATCTCGACAAGGCGGGTCTCTCCGAAGACCTCAACGCGGTCGGCTTCAACCTGGTCGGCTATGGCTGCACCACCTGCATCGGCAATTCGGGTCCGCTGGCGGAGCCGATCTCGGCTGCGATCAACGGCAACGACATCGTCGCCGCCTCGGTCCTGTCGGGCAACCGCAACTTCGAAGGCCGCGTCTCGCCGGACGTGCGCGCCAACTTCCTCGCCTCGCCGCCGCTGGTCGTCGCCTATGCGCTCAAGGGCACGGTGACCGAGGACATGCACGAAACCCCGATCGGCGAAGGCACCGATGGCCCGGTGTTCCTCAAGGACATCTGGCCGACCAATGACGAGATCGCCTCGGTCATGGCCGCCAATATCGACGACGGCATGTTCCGCGCCCGCTACGGCAACGTCTATCAGGGCGACAAGCACTGGTCGGGCATCGTGGTCGAGGGTTCGGACACCTATAACTGGCCGCCCGCATCGACCTATATCCACAACCCGCCCTATTTCGCGGGCATGACGATGACCCCGGCACCGGTGAACGACATCCTCGATGCCAAGCTGCTTGCGGTGCTCGGCGATTCGATCACCACCGATCACATCTCGCCCGCGGGTTCGATCAAGGCGGACAGCCCGGCCGGTACCTTCCTGCAGGAGCGTCAGGTCTCGAAGAAGGACTTCAACAGCTACGGCGCACGCCGCGGCAACGACGAAGTCATGGTGCGCGGCACCTTTGCCAATATCCGCATCAAGAACGAGATGGTCCCGGGCATCGAAGGCGGCATGACCAAGTATCACGATCAGGTGATGCCGATCTATGATGCCGCCATGCGCCACAAGGCCGACGGCACCCCGCTGGTGATCGTCGCGGGCAAGGAATATGGCACCGGCTCGTCGCGCGACTGGGCGGCGAAGGGCACCAACCTGCTCGGCGTCCGCGCCGTCATCACCGAAAGCTTCGAGCGTATCCACCGCTCGAACCTGGTCGGCATGGGCGTGCTGCCGCTGCAGTTCGCCGATGGCGTGACCCGCGAGACGCTGAAGCTGAACGGCACCGAGAGCTTCACCATCACCGGCGTCGCCGGTCTGCGTCCGCGTCAGGACGTCGAGGTGACCCTCACCCGCGCCGACGGCAAGCAGGAAACCTTCCTCACCCGCTGCCGGATCGATACCGTCAACGAGCTGGAATATTTCCTCAACGGCGGCATCCTTCAGTACGTGCTGCGCAAGCTGGCGGCCTGATCGCCGATGGCCTCGAAGCCGTTCGAGGCCGGGGTGCGGAAGATCTTCGCACCCCGGCTCGCCGAACTGGGCTTCGCGCGCCATGGCGTCCGTTATTTCCGGCCCTGTCCACCATGGGGTGTGCAGGGCCTTTTGCTGCAACAGGACAAGTGGAACGGCACCGGCTTCTGCCGCTTTTCCATCATCGCGGCCCGCTCGCTGATGCCCGGTAGCGATCCGGCCAGGCTGATCGCACGCGCCAAGGCCGACGAGCATTTCTTCGATACCGTCCCCGGCCTCATCCGTGGCGGCGTCTGGCTCGGCGAAGTGACCGAAGTCCGCCGGGACTTTCAGTATAATTATCCGCCCGACGATGCCGCCGGCATCGAAGCCGCATTGCGCGAGGCGCTGGCGGATATCGAACGATACGGCCTGTTCTGGCTGCGCTGGGGCTTCCGGCGCCGTGGCGTCCGCCACGACACCGCTCGCCGCGACGCCAGCGAAGCCCAGCAACAGGCCTATTTCGACGAAATGCGCGCGCGGTATCCCGAACCGTCGGAACCCGCCTGAGCCGCACATCCCGTTGCGGCAGTCGCACGCGGGTCCTAGGCTGGCCGCAATCGACCCGAAGGGACCGCGCCATGATCCATTTCCTCCCGCTTCTCGCTCTCCTCACCGGCGCGGCCCCGCCGGCCGAGAATTGGGTGAAGGTCGCCGATGAGAATGGCGCGGTGCTCTATGTCGACACGAACAGCATCAAGACCGATGGCGATACGCGCAGCTTCCGCCTGAAGATGACGCAGCCCAATGGCGGCATCGGCCTTGCCGACACGGTTGCCGACTGCAAGGCGCAGACGCTCGAGCCGCGCCGCACCGAGCAGCATCTGGACGGCAAGCTGGTCAATGCCCGGGACTACAAGCCCGGCGAGGCCAGCATCAAGCCGGAGGACTCGATCGGCAAGGCGCTGTTGAAGGCGGTCTGCGGCTGAGCCTCAGCCCAACGCCCGCCCCGCCACCGCGTCCAGCTTCGCCAGCAGTTCCGGATCGCGCGCATCGGGAGCCGTGATCAACGCCATGTCGAGGCAGGTGTCGATCGGCGATGCCGGGCGTTCCTCGGGCAGGTTCCGGAGCAGGTCCATCACCATCACGCGTGCCTTTTCCGCGTTCGCACCGAGCTGGGCGATCACCTGCGCCACGTCCACCGCTTCCTCGCCTTCGCGCCAGCAGTCATAGTCGGTGACCATGCCGACCAGCGCATAGGGCAGTTCGGCTTCGCGGGCGAGCTTCGCCTCGGGCATGCCGGTCATGCCGATGATGTGACAGCCCCAGCTGCGATAGAGATGGCTTTCGGCGCGGGTCGAGAATTGGGGACCCTCCATCGCCAGATAAGTGCCGCCATGATCGACCTGCGCACCCGCGCGGATCGCCGAGTCGCGGGCCAGCGCGGACAGGCGCGGACAGACCGGATCGGCCATCGAGACATGGGCGACCATGCCGGTGCCGAAGAAGCTGGACGGGCGGCCCTTGGTCCGGTCGATGAACTGGTCGGCGATGGTGAAGCTGCCCGGCGGGCGATCCTCGACCAGGCTGCCGACCGACGACACCGCCAGCACATCGGTGACGCCCAGCCGCTTGAGCACATCGATATTGGCGCGGGCATTCAGCTCCGAAGGGCTGATACGATGCCCGCGGCCATGGCGCGGCAGGAACACCACTTTCGCGTGGCCGACACGGCCGGTGAAGCAGGCGTCCGACGGCGCGCCCCAGGGGCTGGCGACCGACACCCATTCGCCATCCTCGATCCCGCCAACGTCATAGAGGCCCGAACCGCCGATGATTCCGATCGTCCAACCGCCCATCCTGTCCTCCATGCAAGCAAAAGGCCCGCGCCTTTCGACGCGGGCCTATAGCTGTCTGCCGGCGAAGCGCCAGCGCTGCGATCAGCTGAATGCGGCGTAAAGCGTCGGCTTGCCCGACTGGCTCTTGCCCGGCTGCATGTACAGCTCGGCATAGCCCAGTTCGGCATTGGCGACCGAGAAGGTGCCGTCCGAAGGCGCGGCGCGGTCCAGCTCGAACACGGCCGAGAACTGGCCACGTCCGAAAGCGCCCGGCTGGCGGCCGCCCTTGTGGACCGCGACCAGCTTCATCGACGCGGTACCGTCGAGCACGAACTGCTTGCCGATATGCGCCTGCCACTCGTCATGGCCCTTCAGTGCGATCGGCGTACCGGCCATCGCCGACACCATCGACGAGGCCCCCGGCAGCGCGGCGGCCGCAACGGCACCGGCCGCGAAAAACTGACGGCGCGACGGAGCGAAACCCTCGGACATGGAAATTCTCCCTCTGTTGCCGGACGAACCCCTACCGGCCTTTCCACCATGCTGAACCCTGTCGCGGCCCGCGTCAATAAACTCCATTACGTCTTTGATAAGCATTCAGCTTCCGTGCAGCCGGCGGCGGGCAACCTTCACGAATCGGGAGGTAAAATCGTCCATGAAAATCGCTCTGCTGATCGCGTCGTCCGCGCTGATCGCCGCCGCTCTGCCCGCTCAGGCCCAGACCCGGATCGCCTATAACAATCCGCAGGTCGATTATCCCGGATTCGAACGGCTTACGTCCGAAACCCGGACGCTGCGCCGCGACCGGCTGATCGATTTCGCCAGCTTCCGCGCCCGCGCCGCACAGGGCGCGCTGATCCTCGACGCCCGTTCGCGCGACGCGTTCGCCCGCGGTCACCTGAAAGGCGCGGTCAACCTGCCCTTCACCGATTTCACCGCGGAAAGCCTGGCCGAAGTGATCGGGCCGAACCGCAACCGGCCGATCCTGATCTATTGCAACAACAATTTCTCGAATCACCGCAACCCGGTGCCGCTCAAATCGGCGCCGGTGGCGCTCAATATCCAGACCTTCATCAACCTGGTCGGCTATGGCTATCGCAACGTCTGGGAATTGAACGACGTGCTGGATTTCGACGATCCGGCGGTGGGCTGGGTGAAGGGTTGAGGGCGCTCGATATGATAGCGGATAAGCACTCCACCAATCCTCCCCCGGAGGGGGAGGTGGCAGCCGCAGGCTGACGGAGGGGTATTATCCGCGAGCGATGTCGCCGGTTGAGACTACCCCTCCACCGCTTCGCGGTCCCCCTCCCCCTCCGGGGGAGGATTTTTCACGGCAAGATTGAACGTCGATGCCCTACGACTTCGGGCAAAGCGCTCCGTTCGCGATCCACGCGCGGGTCAGCGCCCCGAACTCGGCCTGCGTGCCCGGCACCGGCGTGCGGCCCGGACCTGGGTTCCAGCCCCAGCCGACCAGCCCGTCATGCGCATTATGCTCGGCGATCTGGGCCAACGTCTTGCCGCCGTTGCGGGTGCGATCCTTGAGCTGCTGGCAGATCGCGCCCAGCGACGCGCCCTCCCAGGCCATCGATTTCGGCGCCAGATGCCAGTCGGGATGCCCCGGAATGCTGCCCTTGCCGTTGGAGAAGGCCACGTTGGTCGGGCCGTGGCAGGTCGAGCATTCCAGCCCCGGCGCGCCATGACCGTCCGGCCCGCGCGTCACCGGCGTGACGTGCGGCACGGACTGGTCGCCCGAATTGGGCCGGTCGGTCCGCGGATGGCAGTTCACGCAGCGCGGATGCTGCAGCACCTTGCCCATTTCCTCGAACAGCGCGACCGAACGCGCGCCCTTGTCCGCGATCGAATCGAAGGCCGAGACCGGCTTCAGTCCCGGCGCCTGTTGTGCGGAGGCCGCAATGGCCAGCGGCAGCGCGAGAAGCGACGCGCCCAGCGCGATGACGCCGCGGTTCATGCCTTGCCTCCTATCGTGAAGGGCAGTCTTCGCACCGCCTTGCCGGTCAGCTTGCGCCACGCATTCGCCACCGCAGGCGCGGTCGGGGGAAGCCCCGGTTCGCCCACGCCGGTCGGGTCCTTGTCGGAAACGATGATCGCGGTTTCGACGTCCGGCATTTCGCCGATGCGCAGCGAGCGATAGCTGTCGAAATTGCCCTGCTGCACTTCCCCGCCCGGCCCCAGCACGACTTCGGCATAGAGCGCATGGCCAAGGCCGTATCCGATGCAGCTTTCCATCTGCGCGCGGATCACATTGGGGTTCACGGCGATGCCGCAATCGATCGCGCACCACACCTTGTGCACCTTGGGCAGCCCGTCAGGCCCTTTCGAGACTTCGGCGATCTGCGCGCAATAGGAGCCGAAGCTCTTCCACGCCGCCACGCCGCGCGCGCGGCCCGCGGGAACCTTCTTCCCCCAGCCCGCAATCTCGGCGACCTTGGCGACCACCGCCTTCATCCGATCGTCCGCGATCAGCGCGAGGCGGCCGGCGACGGCATCCTTGCCGCTCATCTCGAGCAGCTGGTCGAGGAAGGTCTCCACCGCATAGGCGGTGTGGGTGTTGCCGACCGACCGCCACCACAGGGTCGGCACGCCGCCCGGCATGATGTGCTGGCCGACATATTGGTTCGGGAATTTATAGCTGTCGGCGATGCCCTCGGTCAGCGAATCGTCGATGCCGTCCTTGATCCCCATCGGCTCCATCGGCGTGCCCTGGAAGAAGCTCTGCGACGCGACCACCTGGTCCCACGCCACGATGCTGCCCTTCGCATCCAGTCCGCCGCGCACCGTGTGCACCGTCAGCGGACGATAGCGCCCGCCGCGAATGTCGTTCTCGCGGGTCCAGACATGTTTGACCGCACCCTTGCCCCACGCCTTGAACACCGTGGCGGCTTCGACCGCGAACTCCATGAACGGCGTCGCGCGCCGCCCGAAGCTGCCACCGGCGAACTGCTCGTGCAGATGCGCCTTGTTCATCGGCACGCCGAGCGTCTGGCAGATCGCACCCAGCTCGCCGACCTGAAACTGGCTGCCCATCCACACATGGAGCTGGTCGCCCTGCATCTCGATCACCGCGTCCAGCGGCTCCATCGGCGCATGGGCGAGGAACGGGAACTGGTACACCGCCTCCAGCCGGAGGGTCGCGGCCTTGAACGCCGCTTTGGCATCGCCGGTCTTCTCGACCTGCTTGCCCGGTTCCTCGCTCTTTTCGGCGAACGTGGCGTACAGATCGTCGCTCGATCGTTTCTCGGCCTTGGACAGGTCCCAGCTCACGTCGAGCAGCGAGGCGCCCTTGCGCGCCGCATAGCCGTTGACGCCATAGACCACGACGCCCTGCGGGATCGTCTTCACCCCCAGCACGCCCGGCACCGCCAGCGCGGCGGCGTCCTTCACGTCCTTCACCGTCCCGCCGAATGCGGGCGGATGGACGATGGCGCTGTGCACCATGTCCGGCCGCTGGATATCCATGGTGAAGATCGCAGTGCCGTCGGTCTTGGCGACGCTGTCGACCTTCGGCGTATCTTTGCCGATCAGCACGAACTGGTCGGCAGTCTTCAGCACCGGCTTTTCGGGCGGCTTCAGCATGGCGGCATCAGACGCCAGATCGCCGAAGCTCGCTTTCTTCGTGCCATGGCTGACGACGCCCTTTGCGACCTTCACCTCGGCAGCGGGCACGCTCCAGCGCTTGGCCGCGGCCTCGACCAGCATCGCCTTGGCCGAAGCGCCCGCGCTACGCATCTGCATCCAGCTGTTGGCGATCGCGGAGGAACCGCCGGTACCCATCGTCCCGAAGAACAAATTCTTGTAGAGCGGGTCGTTGGCGGGGGCCATTTCGACGCGGATCTGGCCCCAGTCGGCATCCATCTCCTCGGCCACCAAAGTGGCGAGGCCGGTCGCGGGACCCTGACCGAACTCGACATGCTTGATGATCACGGTGACCAGATTGTCGGGCGAGACGCGCACGAACGCGTTCGGCGCGAACGGCGCGGCGGCCTGTGCCGGGGCAGCCTTCGCGGCCTTGCCCATCGGCAGCGCCATGCCGAGCACGAGTCCGGTGGAAGCGATGAAGCCGCGGCGGGTTGGCGTGATGGCGTTCATGGGATCAGGCCTCCACGCTCTTGGCGGCGTCGCGGATCGCCTGCTTGATGCGGACATAGGTGGCGCAGCGGCAGATATTGCCGGCCATCGCATTGTCGATATCACTGTCGCTCGGCCGCTTCTTGGCCTTGAGCAGCCCGATCGCCGACATCACCTGCCCCGACTGGCAGAAGCCGCATTGCGGCACGTCGATCGCCACCCAAGCCTTGTGGATCGCCTCGGCTTCCTTGCCTTCGACGCCCTCGATGGTGGTGACCTTCTTGCCCGCCACGGTGCTGACCGGCGTGATGCAGGATCGCCGGTTCTTGCCGTCCAGATGCACGGTGCATGCGCCGCACTGGGCGACGCCGCAGCCATATTTGGTGCCGGTCAGGTGAAGATGGTCGCGCAGCACATAGAGCAAGGGCGTCTCGGGATCGCCGTCAAAGCTCGCAGGCTTGCCGTTCAGCGTGAATGTCGTGGCCATGGGGGTCCCTTCCGTTGGCACAGCGTAACCAACGTGTAACGAGCGGATCGGTTCTGGCGAAGGGGATTTTTTGCCCGCCGCCGCCGCCCGCGCAGCTAAGCTGGCTTTGCGCTCGCCACATCTTTTCTACACTTCAATTCCTATTAAAATGATGGATTATATGCCGCATGACGCAGACGGCACATAGCCCCCACAAGCTGGATGCCGAGATCGCCGATGCGGTCTCCGGCCTCAACATCGCCCGCTCGAACTGGCGCCAGCGTCAGGCGGGGCGCCATCTCGTCACCAGCTTCCCCTCCCCGGCCGAGCTGGCCAAAGCCATCGAACATCTGTCCGCCGCCCTCTATCCGGTGCGCCTCGGCGGTTTCCGCGGCGGCGAAGCGCGCGAGGATGATTTCGTCGCCGAACAGCTTGGCCGCGGCCTCGCCATCCTGCAGGTCCAGATCGCCAACGAGCTCGATTACTGGCAGGCGGAATGCCGTGACCCGTTCGATCCCGATCAGGCCGACACCATCGTCCGCCATTTCGCCGCCCAGTTGCCCGAGATCCGCACCCTGATCGACAGCGACGTCGCCGCCGCATTCGTCGGCGATCCCGCAGCGCGCAGCATCGACGAAATCCTGATCAGCTATCCCGGCGCGCTCGCGGTGCTGCATCACCGCCTGGCCCATCCGCTGCACACGCTGGGCGCGGCCATCGTCGCGCGGATCGTATCCGAACTCGCCAATGCGCGCACCGGCGTCGATATCCATCCCGGCGCCACCATCGGCCCCAGCTTCTTCATCGATCACGGCACCGGCGTGGTGATCGGCGAGACCGCCATCGTTGGCGCCAATGTCCGGCTCTACCAGCATGTCACGCTCGGCGCGCGCAGCCCGCTGGGCCTCAGCCGCATCACCCCGCGCGACCGCTTCGCCCGCCATCCGATCGTCGAGGACGATGTGGTGATCTATGCCGGCGCGACGATCCTCGGCCCGGTCACCATCGGGCGGGGCAGCATCATCGGCGGCAATGTGTGGCTGCTCGAGGATGTCGCCCCCGGCAGCGTCCTCGTCCAGCCCGAGGCGGTCCGGCTCGACCCGGACGGCGCCGCCAGCCTCTCCGCCCGCCTGACCGGGGCCGCGGCATGACCGCCCCCTTCTTCCGCCGCCGCCCCAGCATCCCGTCAAAGCCGGTGATCGGCGTGCTATGCTGCAACGAGACGCTCGACCGCCCGATCCAGTCGGTCGCCAGCCGCTTCATCGATCCGCTCAGCCGTATCTCGGGCGCGACCGTCCTGCTGGTCCCCGCGCTGCCCGAGGTGCTGGACATGCTGGCGCTGGTCGAGCGGCTCGACGGCCTGCTGCTCACCGGATCGCGCTCGAACGTCTCGCCCGCGCGCTATGGCGGCAAGTTCCTGGCCGAAGACCCGCTGGACGAGCGCCGCGACGCCGTCGCTCTGCTGCTCGCCGAGCGGATGATCGAGGCCGGCCGTTCGGTATTCGGCATCTGCCGCGGCTTGCAGGAACTCAACGTCCTGTTCGGCGGCACGCTGGCCCGCGACCTGCCCGGCGGCGCCCATCACCGCGACGATGCCAGCCTGCCCTTCGAGGCTCTGTTCGAGCACCAGCACGAAGTGACGCTGGCCGAGGCAGGCGAACTCGCCACCGCTTCCGGCATCCGCCAGGTGACCGTCAACTCGGTCCACCGCCAGGGGATCGACCGGCTGGGCAGCGGCCTGACCATCGAAGCCGTGGCCGATGACGACGGCCTGATCGAAGCCTTTTCCGCCTCGCCCTGCGGCGGTCAGGTGCTGGCGGTGCAATGGCATCCGGAGTGGAACGGCAGCACGAGCGCAGTGGATCGCGGCTTCTTCCGCCTGATCGGGCAGGCGTTACGGGGGCGTGTCGAGGCGGAGATCGTGCCGCTGGCTCGCGGGCACTGAGCGCCGCCGCCTATCCCGCCATCTCACGCACGTTCCGCGCAATCTGGTCGAGATGCGTCGCCCGGGTGCCGCAACAGCCGCCGAACATATCCATATGCGGATAGCGCCGCGCGAGCGCGCCGATGCGCTGACCCAGATCGACCGGATCGCCCTCCTCGAGGTGACCGATGGTGCACAGCTCGATCTTGTCCTTCGCGCTGGCATTGGGCCGCAGGCTGCGCACCCGCGCGATCCAGTCGCCCGGCTCCAGCGCCGGTTCGAACTCGATCGGATGCGAGCAGTTGATGCCGTAGAAATCGGGCCGGGCATCGCCCGCCTGCGCGTCGACCGCTTCGATCGCTTCCTTCAGGCTGGGGCCGGATTTCAGCCGGTGATCGCCATCCAGCATGAACGATATGCCCAGCGGCAAGCCCGTTCGCGCCGCCGCCCGCGCCACACCCAGCGCCTCGGGAATATTGTTGAACGTCGCCGCCCACACGAAATCCACGCCCGCACGCTTGTGCACTTCCAGCTGGAAGCTGTGATACTCCTCCGCTTCGTCCGCGGTGATCGTGCGATTGAGCGAATAGGCGTCGCCGCGCGGCCCCACCTGCCCGCCGATCAGGATATCGGAAATCTGCCCCCGATACGGTGCCGCAACGTCACGCAGAAAGCCGATGCCGCGCGCGACCGCGTCCGCCAGTCCCTCGCGCGAATAACCTAGCTTGTCGCCCCAATCCGGGCTGCCGCGATAGTCGAGGCCCGACAGCATCGGCACGAAGCCATGCTCCGCCGCGACATCCAGCACCCGGCTGTACATCGCCTTCAGGTCCGCCATGGCCGCGGGATTGTCGAGCAGCGGGTACATGGCGAACTCGGGCAGATCATGCCCGTGCCGATACTGGATCTCGGTCTCCTGCCCGCCCTCGGTAAGATAGAAGACGCCGGGCTGTTGCGGTGCGAATCCTGCCATCGCGATCACCTCCACGGGGGACTGTGGGGCGGATGCTATATTATCGGCGGGCCGGGTTGAACCGGGGAGCCGCGCTTATTCCGAACGGCGCCACAGATGAAGCCGCCGGAACAGGCCACGCTCGTCCAGCGATTCGAACATCTCGTCCGGCCCCTCGGGATCGAGGATCTGGTTGTCCGCCAGCCATGCCTCGACCGCAGAGAGATCGGGCACCTCATAGGGAAGCAGGGTGCGGCGGCGATCCTTGGCGTTCTTGCGGCCGGTGAAACGCAGCCCCTCGATCGTTTCGATCAGCGACCCGGTTTTCGCGATTCTCCGCGCCACCGTCCCGGCATCGCAGCCCAGATGCTCTGCGATCAGCCCGTCGCGGACCGCCGCGATCGCGTCGCCGCAATCCGCATTGCCCTCGCCCCCGCAATCGATCGCGATGTCGCATTCGGTATCGAGCCGCATCGAACGATTGTTGAGGTTCGACGATCCGACCCGCAGGATCGCATCGTCGACGATCAGGACCTTCGCATGGACATAGATCGGCGTGCGATTGCGCGTGTAGGGGTGATAGACGCGCAAGCGCCCATGCGTGTCGCGGGCACGCAGTGCCTCGACCAGCTGGGCGCGTGCGGTATCCATCGCGACCGGCTCGAGCCAGCCCTGCGCGGCCTCCGGATTGATGATGACGATCTCGGGCCCGTCCGCCTCGTCCAGTCGGCGCGCAATGGCCTCGGCAATCCGGCGTGACGCGAAATACTGGCTCTCGGCATAGATCCAGCGCTTCGCCCGGGCGATCTGCTCCAGATAAAGCTGCTCGATCTCGGTCACTTCGCGCTGGTCGTCCATGCGCGGCGCGGTGCGCGCGATCATGACCTCCACCTCGGCGAACTGCACCGGCAGCGTGTCCGGCCAGCAATCATGCTTGGTGCGGATGCCGTTCAGCTTCTCGCCACAGGCGCGTTCCCAGCGATCGCGCGCGTGCTGGCCCAGCGCCGCGGCGGCGGGACCTTGCAGTGCGGTGCTGGCATCGTGCCAGGGTTCGGACGGCGTGCCGTCGGGCCGCTTGCGATCCGGATCGTCATCTTCATGGTCGCGCGTGTCCCAGCGGTCCGCGGTCATGTCGATCCCGCCGCAAAAGGCGAAGCTGTCGTCGATCACCACGATCTTCTGGTGATGCGAGGCGGCAGGCGGGTGATGGCCATCGAGCCGCACATGGATCCGCGGATGCATCGCCCATTTCGCGACGGTCAGGATCGTCTTGCCGCGGAACAGCGATTTCAGCGCGCCCAGATCCCAGCGCAGCAGATAGACGTCCAGCTCGGGATTCTGTTCGACCAGCCAGTAGATCAGGTCGCCGACGGTGATCGGCGCCGGGCCTGCGTCCGCAGCGTCGTCGCCGCGAACCAGCTCGATCCGCGCATCGAAATCCCATCCGATCAGCATGATCCGCTTGCGAGCCTTCAGCATCGCATCGCGGGCAAAGCGGAAATAATCCTCCGCATCGACGATGACGCTGGCCCGGTCGGCCCGCCCCTTGCGCCAATAGGATTTGCTCAAGATCGCTTCCCCGGGGAAGCCGCGTCGCGATGCTCTGCTGACTGGATCACGGCATGGCGTTACCGCCTGCCCCGGCCAATCGCCAGCGCGAAGATCGGCCTATCGCAGAACCACGCCCGAATAGCCCGGCAGTCGCGCCGGGTTCGCGCCATTCACGGTGGCGACGATCTCACCCGCGCCGTGCCATTCGATCGGATCGGGGCCGAGATTGAACGCGCACACCAGTCCCCCGCGTTCGAACACCAGCAGCGCTTCGTCCGCCCGCACCACCCGCATGCCGCCGGTCACCAGATCGGGCGTCGCCTTGCGGATCGCGATCAGGCGACGGGTCAGGTTCAGCAGCGAATGCGGGTCTCCATCCTGCCGGTCCACCGCCAGTGCCGGGTGATCGGGGCCGATCGGCAGCCACGGCTTGCCGGTGCTGAAGCCCGTAAGCGGCGCATCCGCCCGCCACGGCATCGGCGTCCGCGCGCCATCGCGGCCAAGGGTCAGCGGCCAGGTGGCGATGGCCTCGGGATCCTGAAGGTCCTCGAACGCAATCTCGACCTGGGTCAGCCCCAGTTCCTCGCCCTGATACAAAAACGGATTGCCGCGCAGGGTGAGCAGCAACAGCATCTTCATCCGCGCGAATGCGGCGCGATGCTCCGGGCCGATCCAGCGGGAGACGGCGCGCGGCGCATCATGGTTCTCGAACGCCCAGCTCGGCCATCCCTCGCCCGGCTCGCCCGGCCATTTGGCAGCGGCATCGCGCACCAGCGCCGGGGTCAGGCGGTCGGCATAGAGGAAGTTGAAGCCGTATGCGCTGCTCAGCCGGGTGTTGCCGCGGGTATATTCATGCATCTCGCGCTCAGGCGCGCGGCCAACCACTTCGGCCACTGTGAAGCGCTCGCCATAGCTGTCGATCAGCGCACGGAGCTTCTCGAAGAAGGCGGGCAGTTCGGGCTGGTTGCGGGTATAGGTCGGCAGTTGATAGTCTGAAGGCCGGGTGCGGATACGGCCGGTGTCGGGCGCCGGCGGATTGTCGCGCAGCGCCGCATCATGCACCGCGAAGTTGATCGCATCGAGGCGGAAGCCGTCCACGCCGCGATCCAGCCAGAAACGCGCCGTCTCCAGCGACGCCTCGATAACCTCCGGGTTGTGGAAGTTCAGATCGGGCTGTTCGACCAGGAAATTGTGGAGATAATATTGGCCGCGGCGCCCGTCCCATTGCCAAGCCGGGCCGCCGAACACCGATTGCCAGTTGTTGGGCGGGCTGCCGTCCTGCTTGGGATCGGCCCACACATACCAGTCGGCCCTGGCATTGGTCCGGCTCGCCCGGCTGGCGCGGAACCAGTCATGCTGGTCGCTGGTGTGCGAATAGACCTGATCGATGATGATCTTCAGGCCCAACTCGTGCGCACGGGCGATCAGCGCGTCGAAATCGGCGAGGCTGCCGAACAGCGGATCGACGTCGCGATAATCGCTCACGTCATAGCCGAAATCCTTCATCGGCGAGGTGAAGAAAGGCGATAGCCACACCGCATCCACGCCCAGCGACGCGACATGATCCAGATGCGCGGTGATGCCCGTCAGGTCGCCGATCCCGTCGCCGTTCGAGTCCGCGAAGCTGCGCGGATAGATCTGATAGACGACGGCGCCCCGCCACCATTCATGCTCGCTCATGGGGTCGAGGATAGGAGGGAATGGCGCGGCGGCCTAGCCACATGCGCAATCTGGTTGACTAGGAAACTTTCCGCCTATAGTTTCCTAGTCAACATGAGCGATCGCCCGCCTTTGCCGCCACTCACTGCGCATCTCGGATACTGGCTGCGCCATGTATCGAACCATGTCTCGCACGGCTTTGCCCGCAAACTTGAGGGACGGGGCGTCACCGTCGCGGAATGGGTCTTTCTTCGCACGCTATACGATGCCGATTCGATCGGCCCCAGTCGCCTCGCCGAGCGATTGGGCATGACGCGCGGAGCGATCAGCAAGCTGGCGGTGCGGCTGATCGACAAGAAGCTGGTTGCGCGGGCGGAGAGCGAGGAGGACGAGCGGGCGCATCTCCTCTCGCTTACCGATGCCGGGTTGGCGCTGGTTCCCGCGCTCGCCGCGCTTGCCGATGCGAATGATGCCGAGTGGTTCAGCGCGCTATCCGCCGAGGATCGCGCCACGATCGAGCGGCTCATGCGCCAACTCGTGGGCACGCACGGCCTGTCGGCGACGCCCGTCAACTGAACCGGGGATATTGCATGAATGCCGCAAACCAGGCGCTGGCGCGCCGCTGCCTTGCGGGCGCGGAGACCGACACGATCAGCTTTCCGGAGGCAGTCGGCTTGCTCGCCGCTGCCGGGTTCGACGGCTATCTGATCGACTATCGCCGCGGCACCGCGACCTATTATCACGGGAGCGGCGAGACGCTGGACCTGCCAGCCCATGTCAGCCCGGTGGCGATCGCGGCGGCCTTCGACGTCGAGACGATCCGGGCCGCAATCCGCGACGCGCAGATGCTGGTCGCGGGCTATACGTATCCGGGCTTCTGCGACCGGGTGCGGGCAGCCGGGTGCGCCGGATACCTGGTTTCGATCCCGGGCCGCCGTGCCATGTATTTCGGACGCACCGCCGAAACCCATGTCGAGCTGTTCCCGGGCAGCTAGAGGATCGCGAAGTCTATCGGCCCATCCTTGTCGAGCGTCTTCGACTGATCGGGCATCGGGTATTTCAGCCCTGTCGCGCAGTTGAACAGCAGCGCGCGGTCATCCGGCGAGATCAGCCCCTTGCTCAACGCCTCCCGCCACGCGGCTAGCGTCGCCCCGCCCTCGGGGCAGAGCAGCAGGCCGTCCTTGCGCGCGGCATCGTCGACGGCCTGCGTGATCGCTTCGTCGCTCACCGCCATGGCGAAACCGTTCGAGGCGCGGACGGCGTCGAGGATCAGGAAATCGCCAACCGCCTGCGGCACGCGGATGCCCATCGCGATGGTATGCGCACCTTCCCAACGGGTCGCGTGCCGCTCGCCGGCCTCCCAGGCGCGGACCATCGGCGCGCAGCCCTCGGCCTGCACCGCGACCATCTTCGGCCGCTTGGCCCCGATCCAGCCCAGCGCCTCCATCTCGTCGAACGCCTTCCACATGCCGATCAGCCCGGTGCCGCCGCCGGTGGGATAGAAGATCACGTCGGGCAATTCCCAGCCGAACTGTTCGGCCAGTTCGAGCCCCATCGTCTTCTTGCCTTCGATCCTATATGGTTCCTTCAAGGTAGACAGATCAAACCATCCGCGTTCCCTGGCACCCTGCCCGACCAGCTTGCCGCAATCGTCGATGAAGCCGTTGACACGGTAAACCCGCGCCCCCTGCGCCGCGATCTCGCGGACGTTGATCTCGGGCGTATCGGCCGGACAGAAGATGACGGATTCGATCCCCACCCGGCTGGCATAGGCCGCCGCGGCGGCCCCGGCATTGCCGTTGGTCGGCATCGCGATGGTGGTGACACCCAGCTCCTTCGCCATCGCAATCGCCATGACGAGGCCCCGCGCCTTGAACGATCCGGTGGGCAGCCGCCCCTCGTCCTTGACCCACAGATTGCTCGCCCCCGCCTCGCGAGCGACAGCGGGAAGCTCGATGATCGGGGTGGAGATCTCACCAAGGCTGACGATATTCTCCGTCCGCCGTACCGGCAGCAGCTCACGATACCGCCACAGATCCGCGGGCCGGCCGGCCAGATCCGTCTTGGTGAGTGCTGCACCGGCTCCGTCGAGATCATAGCGAACCAGCAATGGCCGCCCGACCTTCGAAAGCCCGTGCAGCCGGTCGGCCTCATAGCGCTCCCCGGTCATCGAGCATTCGAGATGGGTGACGAAGGTCGGCCGCTCGGCGGTCAGATTGTCATTGTGAAGCATGTTGAAGGGCTTAGTCCGGCAGCGCGCCGGGTACCAGCTTCCCGCTCTCGTCCAGGGTATAGACGATGTCGCCGACGGCGATGCTGAAGCCTTCGTTGGTGGCGGTCAGCATCACGTCTGTCACGACTGCCGGCCCGGTCACGCTGAACGTGAACCCGCCCTCGACCGGCGCATCGCTCAGCCGGAGTTCGCAGGCGTCGGTGCGGATCATCCGGTTCTCGGGCAGTTCGGCGCCGGCCGGCCGCTCGCCTTCCCGCCAATAGCAGCCCGCCCATATCGGATAGTCGAGATCGCCACCCTCGAACTCCACCCACACACCCGCGCCGATCGGCGGCGTCATGCAGAAACCGACCTGATATCCGGCATAAGGCACGCACGGCATCGCCCAACTGCTCATCACCTCGCCCAGCACCTGCGGGACCGACACCTGCAACCGGCCGAGCATCATCGGATCGAGATTGTCGACGACGATACCGCGATACTTGCCCAAGAACTGCTTCATCGCGTGACCACATCGCCCGATACGGTCACCCGTTCGAGCACGCGATCCTGCGGCCAATAATCGCCAACCGCGTAATGCTGGGTGGAGCGATTGTCCCAGATGCCGATCGCGTTGGGCGTCCAGCGGAAGCGGACCTGATATTCGGGCACCTTGATCCGGTCGAACAGCAAGCGGAGCAGCTGGTCGCTCTCCGCCTCGGGAATGTCGAGGATGCGACTGGTGAAGGTGTGATTGACGTAGAGGATCTTCTCGCCGGTCTCGGGGTGGGTACGGACGACGGGATGGCGGACCGCCGGGAAGTCGCGCGCCAGTTGCGCGCGGCGCTCCTCGGTAACCCGCCCGCCAAAGCTGCGGACGATATCATGCTCGGCGTCTAGATCGGCGATGCGGTCCTTCACTGCCTGGGGCAGCCCGCGATACGCCGCGGCGGTATCCGCCCACATCGTATCGCCGCCCTGGGCCGGCATCAGCCGCATCCGCAGGATCGATGCGATCGACGGCCGTTCGCGAAAGGTCACGTCGGTGTGCCATTTGTTGAATGCCTTGAACGGCTCGATCGTCTCCGCGGTCGGCGTCACGCCCTCGACCCCGCGGATGATCAGGATGTGCGGATGCCCGTCGACGTGCGGGATGACCGGATGCCCCTCCAGCTCGCCGAACATGCGGCCGAGGCGGAGATGGCTCTCATGGCTGATGTCCTGATCGCGGAAGAAGATCACCTTCCGGCTCAGCCAGGCATCGCGGATGATCTCGGCCTCGCTGTCGCTGAGCGGTGCATCGAGATCCACGCCGGAAATCTCCGCACCGATCGTCGGCGTCGACGGCGTGATGGTGATCCCGCGCCTCGCGGCGCGATCGGACAGGTCGGATTCGGGAAACAGCGCAGTCGCCATGTCAGCTCTCCTTGCTCCCGCGGCCCGGTCAGGCCGGGGATGGTGCGCCCGCGTGCGGAGAGTGTCGGACAGCGGGGCCCAAAACGCAAGAAGGCCGCCAACCCGAGGGTCGACGGCCTATTTGTCTTGGTTGCGGGAGTAGGATTTGAACCTACGACCTTCAGGTTATGAGCCTGACGAGCTACCGGGCTGCTCCATCCCGCGGCAATTTCGTTGCCCTCAGGCGGCCGATCGGCCTTTCGCAGACTACCGGCTTTCGGAGGTGTCTCTGACGTTGTGAATGGGTTCTTCCGAGGAAACTTCATCTCTCAGCGCACACCGGCTGCAATGCCTGGCGACGACCTACTCTTCCATCGCTTGAGCGATAGTACCATCGGCGCAGTCTGGTTTCACGGCCGAGTTCGGGATGGGATCGGGTGGGGCACAGACGCTATAGCCACCAAGCAATGAAGCCGGTGTAGCTGAGAAATTGGGTTTCAAATCGATACCGTGCACTTTGGTATTCGTAATACGGGCTGCGATGATCATCCATCATCAGATGACAGCTGGTTTTACCCAGGGCTGACATTGATGGTGGGACTCTCAAGCGCGAATAGGACAATTAGTATCGGTTAGCTCCACGCGTTACCGCGCTTCCACATCCGATCTATCAAGGTGATGGTCTTTCACCGTCCTAAGAAATCTTATCTCGAGGGAGGCTTCCCGCTTAGATGCTTTCAGCGGTTATCCCGTCCATACATAGCTACCCTGCTGCGCCGTTGGCACGACGACAGGTACACCAGAGGTATGTTCAACCCGGTCCTCTCGTACTAGGGTCAACTCCTCTCAAATTTCGACGCCCACGGCAGATAGGGACCAAACTGTCTCGCGACGTTCTGAACCCAGCTCACGTACCACTTTAATTGGCGAACAGCCAAACCCTTGGGACCTGCTCCAGCCCCAGGATGTGATGAGCCGACATCGAGGTGCCAAACAACCCCGTCGATATGAGCTCTTGGGGGTTATCAGCCTGTTATCCCCGGCGTACCTTTTATCCGTTGAGCGATGGCCCTTCCACGAGGGACCACCGGATCACTATGACCGACTTTCGTCTCTGCTCGACTTGTCAGTCTCGCAGTCAGGCTGGCTTATGCCATTGCACTCTAACAGCCGGTTTCCAACCGGCCTGAGCCAACCTTCGCGCGCCTCCGTTACTCTTTAGGAGGCGACCGCCCCAGTCAAACTACCCGCCACAGAGGGTCCCTGAACCAGTTTCATGGTTCGAGGTTAGACATCAGAAAACAACAGGGTGGTATTTCACATTGTGGCTCCACATCGGCTGGCGCCAATGCTTCAAAGCCTCCCACCTATTCTACACAGTTCCTTCCTAATGCCACTCTGAAGCTGCAGTAAAGGTGCACGGGGTCTTTCCGTCTAACCGCGGGTACTCCGCATCTTCACGGAGAATTCAATTTCGCTGAGCATGTCCTGGAGACAGTGGGGAAGTCGTTACGCCATTCGTGCAGGTCGGAACTTACCCGACAAGGAATTTCGCTACCTTAGGACCGTTATAGTTACGGCCGCCGTTTACCTGGGCTTCATTTCGGAGCTTGCACCCCTCCACTTAACCTTCAGGCACCGGGCAGGCGTCAGGCCCTATACGTCGTCTTGAAGCCGACTTAGCAGAGCCCTGTGTTTTTGCTAAACAGTCGCTACCCCCTGGCCTGTGCCCCCAACAAGAGCTTGCGCTTATGCTGGGCCTCCTTCTTCCGAAGGTACGGAGGCAATTTGCCGAGTTCCTTCAGGACACTTCTCTCAAGCGCCTTGGTATACTCTACCTGACCACCTGTGTCGGTTTCGGGTACGGTCTATACGGTGGGGCTATTTCCTGGGACTTCTTCGAAGCACGTCCAATCCGTTAAGGACGTACAACACACGAAATCCGTCACACACCACCAGGCCCACGAATATTAACGTGGTTCCCATCGACTACCCCCTTCGGGCTCGTCTTAGGGGCCGGCTCACCCTGCGCGGATTAGCCTTGCGCAGGAACCCTTG
>NZ_JARNTV010000008.1:60000-109463 GCF_029433115.1 Sphingomonas sp. AOB5
GAGGCCGCGCCGATCGTCCACTGGCTCGCGCTCGCCATGCCGATGATGACGATCCAGACCCTGTTCGCCCCCGCCAGCGACGCGCTGGGCCATCCCGAGATCGGCGCGCGCAACGGCTTTACCGGCGCGATGCTGCTCCCGCTTGCATTCCTGGTCGGCGTGAATTGGGGAATCGAGGGGCTGATCGCGGCATGGTTCGCTGCCTATCCGCTCTATCTGGGGATCAGTGCCTGGCGCACGCTGCCGGTGATCGGAGTGAAGGCCCGCGAATTGGTCGATGCGATCACACCGGCGGCGATGGCCGCAGTCGCAATGGCGCTGGTGGTGAGTCTGCTCGACGATGTGCTGCCGGCGATGCCCGCCATCGCCCGGCTGGGCTTCCTCGTCTGCACCGGCGCCGCGGCCTATGGCGCGTGGCTGGCCATCTTTGCCCGCGGCACGATCGAGGAAGTGGTCGACATGGTGAGGAAGCGCGGCAAGTAAGCGCCGCCGGCTTCAGGCCTGCTGTATATAGTCGCGCATTGCATTGGCCTCGGATTCGATCCGTTCGATCCGGTGCTTCACCAGATCGCCGATCGACACGAAGCCGACGCACTTGCCGCGTTCGACCACCGGCAGGTGGCGAATCCGCCGCCGCGTCATCATCGCCAGCGCGCCGAGGATCGTCTCACCGGGTGCAACGGTGATCGCCGGCGCCGTCATCACCTGGCCGACCGTGCGGTTCAGCGCCGCGGGGCCTTCGCGTTCGAGGCAGTAGATGACATCGCGTTCGGAGAAGATACCGGCGACCGCGCCGCCCTCCAGCACCGGCACCGCACCGATGCGTTTGCTCGCCAGAAGCGTCACCGCTTCGGCCACGGTCCGATCGCCCGAGATCGAGACCACGGCATTGCCCTTGCCGCTCAGGATTGCTGCGATCGTCATCGCTCCTCTCCTCATGCTGTTCAGGCGATTGAGAATCTCACGAATCGCCCATGAATGCAAAGCCCGTGCGCTCAGTCGTTCCGCCGCTGCTCGACCAGCCGGTAGCGCAGCTCGACCTTGCCGTTCGCCGGGATCTCCACCGCCCAGACGTCGCGCCCGTTCTTGCGCTTCAGCCGCGCCGAAGTCCGCGCGCGCGTCCAGCCATCGTCGGCGGTCAGTTCGGCTTCGAAGCGGACCGGGAAGGGATTGGCGTTGGTCACCGTCAGCAGCTGATCGGTCCAGCTGCCGTCGTCGTTCGTTCCGGTCTCGTCGACCATCGCATTGACCTGATAGGATTCGGCGATCTGGATCTCGACTTCCTCGCCCACCGCCTTGTCGGTGATCGAACCCTCGCCGATCAGCGCGCGGCTGTCGCCCAGCGGCTCGAACACAGCGACCTGCCCCGCGGGCAAAGCCAGCCCCAGCCCCTTGTCCTTCCTGTTCTGCGCACGAAGGTAGAGATAGACGCCATATTCCGAGCCGTTCCGGATGCTGGCCTTATAGACCACGTCGACCGGCACCGACTCCCGGTCCATCAGCGCGACCTGCTTGATCCCCATCGACGCGACCGTCGTGCGATGCGGCACGCGGTACAGCTTCAGATCGCCCAGTTCCTCCTGCTGCACCTGTACCGGGGAAGACATGCGCTGCGCGGTGACGATGATCTCGGAATCGCCCACATCCGCCATCTCCATTGGAGGTGCGGCCATCGGCAGGCTGTCGGTCACCCCGCCGCGAAGCTCCGGCAGCGCGAAGCAGCGCATCTCCAGCGGAGAGCCCCCGCTCAGTGGCTCGCCCGAATCCTCGTCCTCGCGATTGACCTCGCCCGCGACCACCATCGTCTCGGCATTCTCGAAGCTGGTCACGTCGCCATTGGCCAAAGTCACCCAGGCGAACAGATCGGCGGTCTTCCCATCGGGCCGCATCGTCGCGACATAGCTGGCCTTCCACTCGAAGCCCCACGCCAGATAGGAAAGCGTGACCGTCACCTTGCGCTCGACCGGGGAATCGGTTTCGATCGACAGGGTCGGCTTGGCGGTCAGCCCCGGCGGCACTTCATTATAGACGATCGCCTCGTCCTCATTGCCGCAGTTCAGTGCGATGAAGCCGGTGCGGGTCTGGACGATCGCGGCGCCGTTCGGGCCGGAGCGGATGATTGCGGGCTCCTCGACGCTCTTGCCGTTCACCGTCCGGCGGATCGTGACCGGCCGCCCAAGGCTGCGATCATAAAGCGAGCGCGGGCTGAGCAGATCGGCATCGAGATTCTTCTCGCGCACCCCGTCGGGCAGGCCGGTGACGATCGCGCTTTCGGGCAGGATGCCCCCGGCGACACCTTCGAACCGGATCGTGCCGCGGCCCGCGGGAATGGTGATCGTCCGCTGCTCGGTGACCAGCGCATAGCCTTCGAGCCACTGCGTCTCGAATTGCTGGTCGTCGGCCGGATCATAGCCCGGCGCGCGATAGATGGTGACCGCAACCGACTCCGGCCCTGGCGACGATACCGTCTGGGCGAACGCAGGCGCACTCGCCAGCAACGTGGCGATCAGGGCAATCAGGGCGCGGATCGGCCGCACCGGCGGGTCAGAAGCGCGTGAGGAAAACGGCGGTGACGGTCGCTTCGCCATTGGCGGGCACGGTCACCTTCCACATCGTCTCGTCGGACGAGACGCGTTCGCTCTTCTGGCTCTCGCTCTCGATGCGGGTGTCGTCCCAATAGCTGTCGAGGCCGGACTGGGCGAGATCGACCGTCACCGGCGTCGATCGCGCATTGGTGATCGTATAGCGCATCGTCGTCCGCCAGCGATCGCGGCCCAGCGCTTCGCGCTTCTCGACCGTCGGCTTCACCTTCACATCGAACGCCTCGCCGGTCTTCAGCGCCAGGCTGGAACCCATCGGCGTGTGCGGGATCGCGCTTTCGCCGATGAACTGCGGCTGGCCGCGCGCATCGCGCATATAGACGCGCACCGAGCCCGCGGGCAGCGCATCGCCCAGCCCGCCTTCGCGCGACGACGAGAAGCGCAGCACCGTATCGAAGCTCACCGCTTCGTTCAGGCTGCCCAGCCACTGGTTGCGATAGAAATAGCCGCGCGCGGCAGGCGCCCCGGCGACGTCGAGGAAGCTGACCTGCTTCTGCTGCGCCTGGGCGATCGTGGTCCGCTCGGCCAGCGGATAGATATAGAAGTCGCCCAGTTGCTCGCGCGGGGCGGTCTGGGTGCCGGGGCGGTTGCCCGGAATGCTCTGGTTCCCGTTATAATAGGGCCGAGAGCTCGGCCGCCCGCTGTTGCCCCCGCCGACCGCGCCCGCGACGAGCAGAGTGCGCGCATTGCTGAAGGTCGTGCCGCTATTGTTGGTCAGCGTGATCCAGCCCTGCACGTCGATCTTGCCGGCGCTATCGTCGAACAGCGCAACGTAATCGGCCTTCCAGCCAAGCCCGCGCGACAGATAGTTGAGCGTCACCGGCCGCGCCCCGGCGCTGCTGCTGTCGAAGGTTACCGACAAAGTCGGCCGCGCGCGCAAGTTCGGCGGCAGCGTGGGGAAGATCACCCGCGCGCCATATTGCTCGAGGATCTCGATACGGTTGCCGATCTGAATGACAGTGCCGCCATTGTTGGCGAGGATCTTCGCCTGCTCGGTCGTTTCCACGCCCGCGGCATTGCGGCGCACCAGCGTCACGGTGGTGCCGACCGCCTTCTCCATCAGCTTGGCGGGGCTGAGCAGGTCGTAATCGAAATTCTGCTCGACCACGGTCAGACCCGATCCGCTCACCGTCACCGTTTCGGGGCGGATGCTGGCCGAGACGTCGGCGAATTCCTGGCGGATGCGGCTGGACGGCAGGGTCAGCGTGCGCGTGTCCTGCACCAGCGCGAGATCGTTGTTGTAGATGGTGACCGAGACATCGCCCTGGGCGGTCTGGCCGGGAGCGGGCACCGCCGCGGTCTGGGCCTGCGCCACGGCAGGCAGCGCCATGAGGGTGAGAGCCAACCAGCGCATCGCGAACCTCCCCGAACTGCTATGTCATGATGGTAGCAGGTCGGCAGGCGCGGGATAGGGGGTTCGCGACGAATTAACCCCTATTTCCGTCACCCCCCACGAACGAGGGGTGACGGGAAAGAGGTTATTCGGCTGCGACTTCGGCGTCGCGACGCGGACGGCCGCGGCGCTTGGGCTTTTCCTCGACCGGGGCTTCTTCCGAAGCGCCGGTGTCGATGCCCAGAGCCGGCGGCAGGATCGCGGCGTCGATGCCGTGCGAAGCCTCAGCTTCCGGAGCGGCTTCGCGGTCGCGGCGGGTGCGCAGGCCGCGGCGCGGGGCGCGCGGCGCTTCCTCGGCCTGGACTTCGGGAGCCTCGGCTTCGTCGCCATTATAATGGCCGTTGCCATTGGCGCGGCCGTTGCGGCGATCGTCGCGATCCTCACGCGAAGCGCGTTCCTCGCGGTTTCCACGATCTTCGCGGCCACCGTCACGCCCGTTGTCGCGGCTATTGTCGCGCCCAGTGTCGCGATTGCCACGGCCTTCGCGGTCGCCGCGCGCCTCGCGGCCATTGCCACGATTGTCACGGTCCTCACGGTTGCCGCGATGATCGCGATCTTCACGCTGGCCGCCCTCGTCGCCGCGCGGCTGATCGTCGCGGTCGCCTTCGGCTTCGAAGCCGAAATCGTCGGCGAAATCGTCGGTGCCGTTCTGATGACGCGGCTGCTGCTGGCCGGGGTTGTTCTCCTCGAAGCGCGAGCGGGTCTCGGCGAGGACGCGGAAATAATGGTCGGCGAACTGGAGATAATATTCGGTGTTGACCCGATCGCCCTGCATCTGGGCGTCGCGCGCCAGATTCTTGTATTTTTCGAGCAGCTGGGCAGCGTTGCCGCGGGCGCGGTTATCGATCCGGTTGCCGTTGTCGCGCTGGCCACCCTGGCCACCGCCCGAACGCTGCTGCTGTCCGCCACGACCGCGCCTGCGGCCGTTCGCCTGACGATTGTTCATCAAGGTCTGTTTGTCCTGTCTTTTTACAAAGCTGTCCGTCGATCCATCGGGTCCCGGATGCGTGTTACCGTTCGCGGCATGCTCCAACGGAACATCCCGCCGCCATGGCCACCGGACGGGGCGGCTCACATGACCTGGATTGGGGTCGCGCTGTTCAACGACCTGCTTTTCAACAACCTGGTTGAAAGTGCCCTACCCCAACCCGGTCTTAGCGGGTGCAGCACCAATCTCCAAGCAGAAATATATGTCCCAAATGCTACAATTCAACGGCGGTCACTACTCGGGAAAGTCCCTTAAGATCGCGGGTTACCGCCGGTCTTAACCCATGTTGGGCGACCAATGCGGAAACCGCTTCGGCCTGGGTGTAGCCGATCTCCATCACCGCGATTCCGCCGGGCGCGAGCAGGCGCGGCAGCTCCGGCACGATACGGCGATAATCGTCCAGCCCGTCGGCCCCGGCGAACAGCGCCTCGCCCGGCTCGTGATCGCGGACCTCGGGCGGCAATTGTTCCGCTGTGCCGATATAGGGCGGGTTGGCCAGGATCAGATCGAACCGCGCCTCGATCCCCTCTGCCCAGTCGCCAAGGCGGAACTCGGCGCGATCGATCCCCAGCCGCATGGCATTGCGTCGCGCATACGCCAAAGCAGTCTCCGACGCATCGACGCCCAACCCGGTCGCTTCGGGCCAATTGTCCAGCGCGGCGAGCAGCAGCGTGCCCGGCCCGGTGCCGAGATCGAGGATCCGCCACGGGGCCCGCTCCCCGAAATGGAGGATCGCGGCTTCGATCAGCGTTTCACTGTCGACACGCGGCACCAGCACGCCGGGGCCGACTTCGAGGTCGATGGTCCAGAAGGCGCGGGTGCCGGTAATGTACGCGATCGGCTCATGGTTCAGGCGACGCTGGAGGAGGGCTGCGAAACCTTCGGGCGCTTCACCCTCCAGCCCGCGCAACAACATCGCTTCGCGCGTGACACCCAGCGCGTGCGCCATCAGCAGTTCGGCGTCGAGGCGCGCGGTGTCGCTGATCGGCGCGAGCTGCTGGGCAGCCTGCGCAAGCTCGGACCAGACGGCGCTCACTTGTTCTCGTACGAAAAGAGCCAGACGAGCGGCTTGCTCGCGCGATCGTCGAGTTCGGGAGACGCGCGGCGGAGTTCGCGCACCGCCCATTCGCTGCCCTGATAGAGCGAAAGCGCCTGCCAATCAGGCTTCATTTCGCGAAGCCGGGCCAGCAAATCGAGCATCGGTAGTTCGACGGCATCCGCGCGCTCCATCCCGAGCGCATCGACCACCGCCCGCCAATCGGATTGCGGGTATGAGGCGCGCTGGTAGCCCAGATACGAAATGAGTGCCGGTCCGAGATCGGCAGTCTCAGCCATCCAGCTGCGCCAGCCGGTCGGCTTCGTCCTGCGCGATCAGGGCGCCGATCAGCTCGTCCATTTCGCCTTCCATAATCTCGGGCAGGCGGTGGAGGGTCAGGTTGATGCGGTGGTCGGTCACCCGGCCCTGCGGGAAGTTGTAGGTGCGGATGCGCTCCGAACGGTCGCCGGATCCGACCATCGACTGGCGTGCGCCGGCGCGCTCGGCATGGAGCCGCTCGCGTTCCTGCTCGTACAGGCGGGTGCGGAGCACCTTCAGCGCCTTGGCCTTGTTCTTGTGCTGCGACTTCTCGTCCTGCTGGATCACGACCAGACCGGTCGGGATATGGACGATGCGGACCGCGGAGTCGGTCGTGTTGACCGACTGGCCACCGGGGCCGGACGAGCGATAGATGTCGATGCGCAGGTCCTTGTCGTCGATCTTCACATCGACTTCCTCGGCCTCGGGCAGCACCGCGACGGTCGCGGCCGAAGTGTGGATACGCCCGCCCGCTTCGGTCGCTGGCACGCGCTGGACGCGGTGTGCGCCGCTTTCGAACTTCAGCCGCGCGAACACCCCCGCGCCGGTGACGCTGGCGATCACTTCCTTATAGCCGCCGGCTTCCGAGCTGCTGGCCGAGATCAGTTCGACCCGCCAGCCCATCCGGTCGGCATAGCGCTGGTACATGCGGAACAGATCGGCGGCGAAGAGCGCTGCCTCATCCCCACCCACGCCCGCTCGGATTTCCAGCATCGCGGCGCGCTCGTCGGCGGCATCGCGCGGCAGCAGCGCCAGCGCCAGCTTGCGCTCGGCGGTTTCCAGCGTCTCGCTGTTGGTGCGCAGTTCCTCGGACGCCATCAGCCGCAGCTCGTCGTCCGCGTCCTGCGTCATCAGCAGCAGCGATTGCCCCTCGGCCCGCAACCGCCGCACCTCGCCCGCCGCGACCGCGACCGGCTCCAGCTCGGCATATTCCTTCGACACCTGCACGAAACGCTCGCCCGACAGATCGCCGGTCGCCATCATCGCCTGAAGTTCGTCGCGCCGCGCCTCGATGGCCGCGATGCGGTCAGCAGGGATTTTCACGGCTGGAACGGCCCCTTCACGACTTCATCGTCAACGGTCGTGACCGCATCGGGAAACTCGTCTCCCGTTATCTGCGCCCACATCGCATCACACAGATCGTCCAGCGGAACCGACTGCTGCGTACCGTCGGCAAGCCGCTTCACGGCAGCCTCGCCGCGGGCAAGTTCGTCATCACCCAGAATGATGGCGTAACGAGCGCCAAGCGCATCGGCCTTCTGCATCCGCCGTTTCATATTGCCGCGAAACGCCATGTCGGCAGAGATGCCGTCCCGGCGCAGTTCCGCCAGGATCGACTGCGCTTTGAGGTTTGCTGCATCACCCATCGGGATGACAACCACCTCGACCGAACCTGCTGTTGGCTCCTCGATCAGCATCGCCAGCCGCTCGACACCCGCCGCCCAGCCCACGCCCGCCGTCTCCGGCCCGCCCAGATTCCCGATCAGCCCGTCATAGCGGCCGCCCGCCAGCACGGTGCCTTGCGCGCCCAGCCGGTCGGTGACGAACTCGAACGCAGTGTGACGGTAATAGTCCAGCCCGCGCACCAGCCGTGCGTTGCGGGTCCAGTTCACCCCCGCAGCGTCGAGGCCGTCGGTCACCGCTTTGAAGAACGCCGCGGCCTCTTCGGTCAGATAGGCGTCGATATCCGGCGCGCTGTCGGCCACCACGCGGTCGCCCGGATCTTTGGAATCCAGGATGCGCATCGGGTTCTTCTCGAGCCGGGTCAGGCTGTCCTCGGACAGCTGATCCTTGTGCGCTTCGAAATGCGCGACCAAAGCCGCGCGCCATGCGTCGCGCGTCTCGGCATCGCCCAGCGTGTTGAGCTGGAGCGTCACGCCGTCGGCGATGCCCAGCTCGTGCAGCAGCTGATCGGCCAGCACCAGCAGCTCGACATCGGCAGCGGGTTCGGCCGCGCCGATGATCTCGGCGTCGAGCTGATGGAACTGGCGGAAGCGGCCCTTTTGCGGACGCTCGTAGCGGAACACCGGGCCGCTGGTGACCAGCTTCATCGGTGCGTACTGCTGCCAGCCTTCGGTGATGTACGCACGGCAGATGCCGGCGGTGAATTCGGGCCGCAGGGTGATGAGGTCGCCGCCCTTGTCCTCGAACGTGTACATCTCCTTCGAGACCACGTCCGACGTCTCGCCCATGCTGCGCGCGAACACGCCGGTCGCTTCGAACACCGGGATCTCGACCCGCTGGAAGCAATAGAGGCGGCGCACGCGATCGAATGCGTCGAGCACATGGGCAAAGCGCCGCTGCTCGTCGCCGAAAATGTCCTGGGTGCCGCGAATGCGCTTGGGGGTTTCGATACGTGCCATGTTGGCGCGCGCTATTAGTGGAGAGATGCGCCCGACGCCAGAAGGGGATTTGACGTGAGGTATCCCACTCCCTCTTCTTGCCTTCCCCAGCGAAGGCTGGGGTCCAGGTGCAAGGCGCTCTTGGTCAGCGCCTGCACGCCGTTACGCCGACCTTGGCAACTGGGCCCCAGCCTTCGCTGGGGAAGTGAAAAGGGACTACTTCCCCTGCCACACCGGCGGACGCTTCTCGACAAAGGCGCGGGCGCCTTCGCGGCGATCCTCCGATTCCAGCGCGGGACGGGCCAGTTCGGCCTGCCGCGCCCAGGCTTCGTCAGCCGGCCAGCCCGGTGCAGCACGCAGGATCGCGGCGGCGGCGGCCAGCGCGGTCGGTCCATTGCGGATCAGCCGTTCGGCCAGTTCCAGCGCCCCGGCCAGCGCCTCGCCGGGCGGGGTCAGCCGGTTGATCAGGCCGTGGCGGTGGAAGAACTCTGCCGGGAACAGGTCGCCGGTCAGCACCACTTCGGCAGCAATGTTCGTGGGGATGCGGCTGGGCAGGTACAACAGCCCCCCACCGTTCGCGACGAGGTTGTGCCGCACTTCCGGCAACCCCATCCGAGCGGTCTCGGCCGCGACGATCAGGTGGCAGGCCAGCGCGATCTCGAACCCGCCGCCTGCCGCCGCGCCTTCGACCGCGGCGATCATCGGCTTGGCAGGCGGGCGCTCGCAAATGCCCATCGGCCCGCGCGCGGTGCGCGATCCGCTATGACCCTGTGCCGCCGAAGCCTTCAGGTCCGCGCCCGCGCTGAAATGCCCGCCCGCGCCGGTGATGATGCCGACGAACAGCGACGGATCGGCTTCATAGTCGTCCAGCGCCGCGGTCAGCGCCTGCGACGAGGCCGCGTTCATCGCGTTACGCACATGCGGCCGGTTGAGCGTCAGGATCAGGATCGGCCCGCGCCGTTCGATCAATAGGGGTGCTTCTTCCATGAGCCGGATTTCTGCGCCCTCCCCGCCGCCCCCGCCACCGGACTTTGGTGATGGCGGCATGAGAAAATCTGCTCTGGTTGCCTGCCCTGCCCCCGCATAGCCTTTCCCGAAAGCGGCCAAAGCGCCGCAACCGGAGGGGACGGCCATGCGCCAGGACGATATCGACCTCACCAATCCCGTATTCTTCGCCGATGGCGATCCGCACGCGATCTGGCGGCGATTGCGCGAGGAAGACCCGGTGCACTGGACCGAGGGGCGGCTCACCAAGAAATTCTGGTCGGTCACCCGCCATGCCGACGCCAAGTTCATGCTGATGAACGACACGCGCATCTTCAGCGTGCAGCGTGCGGGCGCGAACCTGCCGATGGGGCCTGAGTTCGAGAATCCCGAGGATTCGCTGTTCACCCAGCTGACCCAGAGCGCGCAGCAGCTGGCCACCATGGACGGCCAACCGCACAATGCGCTGCGCCGCTATTTCTCGACCCAGTTCACCTCGAACAGCGTCAATTCGCTGGAGGCGCTGGTCCGTTCGGTCAGCGACGAGATCCTGGCCGATATCCTGCCGCGCGGGACGTGCGACTTCACCACCCAATATGCCGGCCGCCTGCCGACCGCAGTGATCGCCGCGATCCTGGGCGTACCGCGCGAGATGTGGGACGATTTCTACCTGTGGAACAACATGTTCGCCGCACCCGAGGATCCTGAGTTCTCGATCGGCACGCCGGTCGAGACCAGCACCGCGGGCGTCAGCAACATCATGCGCACCGTAGTCGAACTCGCCGAACTGCGCCGCGCCAATCCGCAGGACGATCTGCTGACCGCACTGGTGCAGGCCGAGATCGACGGCGTGCCGCTGACCCACACCCAGATCGGTTTCAACGGGCTGATGTTCTTCGCCGCCGGGCATGAGACCACCCGCTCGTCGATGAGCGTCGGCCTGCTCGAGCTGATGAAAGACCCCGAGCAGCTCGAATGGCTGCGCGCGAACCGCAACGATCCGGCGGTGCTGCGCGCAGCTGCGGAGGAGTTCGTCCGCTATTCCTCGCCGCTCACCCACACGCTGCGCACGGTGACGGAGGATGTCGAGGTCGGCGGGCAGCAGATGAAGGAAGGCGACTGGGCCGTCATCTGGTTCCACGCCGCCAATCGCGATCCGCGCGTGTTCGAGAACCCCGAGAAGTTCGATGTCCGCCGCAGCCCCAATCCGCATCTGGGGTTCGCGGTGGGCAAGCATTTCTGCCTCGGCGCGCATCTGGCGCGGCTCGACATGGCGGTGATGCTCGGCGAAGTGCTGGCGCATATGGACGATATCGAACTGGCCGGGCCGGTCGAATGGGCCAGCTCGAACCTGTTCTGGGGCATCAAGCACATGCCGATCCGGTTCCGCGCACGAAACGATTTCGGCGCGGCGCAGTCCGCCCGCGCCGCCAACGGCTAAACATCCAAGTAAAGCCGCCCGTAATCGCCGCACCGCGGCATGAGGGAATGGCATGCAGCGCCAACCATTACTGATTGGCGCCTGTGCTGCCCCACGGATAGCTTCCCGGATCTAAAGATAAGAAAATTGGGGAGGATCGTATGATCAAGTCGTTCACGTCGGGCGCGCCCGCGAAACTTGCTCTTTTCCTGCTGGCTTCGGCATCGCCCATGGCATCGGCCTGGGCGCAGGATGCCAAGCCGCCGGTACAGGAAACCGAGGAAGCCACCGGCATCCAGGATATCGTCGTTACCGCCCAGCGCCGCGAGGAGCGGCTGCAGGACGTGCCGATCGCGGTCTCCACCATCGAGCCGAGCCAGATCGAGACTGCGGGCGTGCTCAACGCGCTCGATCTGCCGCGCATCGCACCGGGCGTCACCACCTCGCCCACTGCGGCGAACAGCTTCTTCATCCCCTATATCCGCGGCGTCGGGTCGAACTCGCCGGCGACGGGCAACGACAGCTCGATCGCGGTCTATATCGACGGCGTCTACCAGTCGGACAAATCGGCCAACATCCTCGAGTTCAACTCGATCGAGCGGATGGAAGTGCTGAAGGGTCCGCAGGGCACGTTGTTCGGCCGCAACGCCACCGGCGGCGCGATCAACATCGTCACCCGCCAGCCCCAGTTCGAATTCAGCGGTTCGGCCGAGGCCTCGTACGGCCGCTTCGATCAGTGGGTGGCCAAGGGCTATGTGACCGGCCCGATCAGCGACAGCATCGCGTTCAACGCCAGCTATATGCACACCGGCGGCGGCGATTTCGCGACCAACACCGGCACCCGCTATCCCGGCAAGTTCGGCGGCGGCACCGGCGACAGCGTGGACGCGAAGCTGCTGATCAAGCCCGGCGACAATCTCGAGATCACGCTGGGCGCGATGTACATGGATCGCACCACCACCAACCTGAACTCGAACCTCAATCCGGTGCGCGGGACGATGCCGGTCGGCACCTTCTTCGGCGGCACCTTCGATCCCGATATCTACGAATATCAGGGCAGCCCGAACACGTTCGGGGTGGAGGCGTTCCGCGCCACCGGCAAGATCCGCTATTCCTTCCCCGGCGTCGATCTGGTGTCGATCACCGGCTATGTCGAAACCACCGTCATCTCGCAGCTCGACTATGACGGCACGTCGGCCGATTTTTATTATTTCGACGAGATTCAGGGCGTCGAGGACTTCTCGCAGGAAGTGCAATTGCTCTCGACCGGCAGCGGACCGGTGCAATGGGTGCTGGGTGCCTATTATTTCGACGGCACGGCACAGATCGAGCCGCTGAACATCATCCAGAACGCCCCCTATACCCACAGCTTCAGCCAGATCGCGGCGACGCCGGGCGCCACCGCGACGCATGTGAATGCGGAAGGCCGCACCCGCGCCATCGCCGGCTATGGCCAGCTCACTTGGGCGGTGACCCCCACCACCAAGATCACCGCCGGCCTGCGCTACACCAGCGAGACCCGCGGCTACGACTTCAACGTGCAGGGCATCGGCCAGATCGCGCCGCTCTTCTATTCGGCCACGCTGGTACCGCTGGTAAGCGACTCCGGCCTCGAAGCGACCTTCGACAAGCTGACCTGGCGCCTCGCGGTCGATCAGGAGCTGGCGCCCGACGTGATGGGCTATGTCTCGTACAATCGCGGCTTCAAGTCGGGCACGTTCAACATGAACGACTTCACCCCCGGCCAGGTGCCGGTGCGGCCCGAACAGCTCGATGCCTATGAAGTCGGCGTAAAGAGCCAGTTCGCGAACCGTACGGTGCAGCTCAACCTCGCCGCCTTCTATTACGATTATAAGGACATCCAGCTCGACATCATCGTCGCGGGCGGCGGTGGCGGCGGCACGACGTCGCTGCAGAACGCCGCCAGCGAGACCATCTACGGCCTCGACCTCGACATGATCGTCCAGCCGACCCGCGACCTGCGCTTCCGCGCCAGCGGCACGCTGATGCATGCCGAGTACGACTCCTTCCCCAATGCGGTGGCGTTCGTGCCCGATCCGGTGACCGGCAACGGCAATCAGACCGTGCTCAACGCCAGCGGCACCGAGGGCCTGTTCGCGCCGAGCTGGTCGTTCAACCTGGGCGTCGACTACACCGCGCGCCTGCCCGGTGACGGCAAGCTGATCTTCTCGGCCAGCTATTTCCGCACCGACGGGTTCAAGGTCGGTGTCGGGCCGCAGGATCGCGTGTTCGAATATGATTCGCTCGGCGCATCGCTGACCTATGAGCCGGGCGGCATGCCGGTTTACGTCCGCGTCTTCGGCGCAAACCTTACCGATCAGCGCGTAATCGGCGTGAATATGTCGGCGCTGAAGCAGTCGCGGCAGGAAATTGTTCCGCTAACCTATGGCGTTGCGGTCGGTTTTCGGTTTTAATAGCCGACAATAAAGGGGGAACAGGGCGGTACCGGAAGGTGCCGCCCTTTTCTTTGCGCCGGTCCCAACCGCCGTCTGATCGATTTTCCAGTTTTCGCTGACCGACTTTCCTCGTTTCTGCGCGCGCTGCGGCAGGCCTAGCGTGTGCGAAAGCCACCAGAGAGAGGATTGTGGATATGGACGCGAAGACCAGCGGCGACCCGTTGAGCGGATGCCCGATGCAGGAGAAGGCCGCGCTGCGGAAGCTTCTCGGCCGTACCAATCGCGACTGGTGGCCCAACCAGCTGAGCATCGAGATCCTTCAGCAGAAGGGCGCCTCGGGCGATCCGATGGGCGACGATTTCGATTATGCCACGGCGTTCAAGTCGCTCGACTATGCCGCGGTGAAGCGCGACCTGACCGCGCTGATGACCGACAGCCAGCCCTGGTGGCCGGCCGATTACGGGCATTACGGCCCCTTCTTCATCCGCATGGCGTGGCACTCGGCCGGCACGTATCGCACCGGCGATGGCCGCGGCGGCGCGGGTGCGGGGCAGCAGCGTTTCGCCCCGCTCAACAGCTGGCCCGATAACGGCAATCTCGACAAGGCACGCCGCCTGCTCTGGCCGATCAAGGCGAAGTATGGCGCGAAACTGAGCTGGGCGGACCTGATGATCCTGGCCGGCAATGTCGCGATCGAATCGATGGGCGGCCCGGTGTTCGGCTTCGGCGGCGGCCGCGCCGATGTGTGGGAGCCCGAAAAGGACATCTATTGGGGCACCGAGGAGCAATGGGTCGGCAGCCCCGACAGCCTGACCCGCATCGACGACGAAGCCGGCCGCGCGCTGGAAAACCCGCTCGCCGCGATCCAGATGGGCCTCATCTACGTCAATCCCGAGGGTCCGGGCGGCAATCCCGATCCGCTGCTTTCGGCGCGCGACATCCGCATGACCTTCTCGCGCATGGGCATGAACGACGAGGAGACCTGTGCGCTGACCGCTGGCGGCCACACCTTCGGCAAGGCGCATGGTGCAGGCGATGCCTCGCTGGTCGGCGTCGAGCCGGAAGGCGCGGATATCGCTACGCAGGGCTTTGGATGGCTCTCGGGTCACGAGAGCGGCATGGGCGATCACACCATCACCAGCGGCATCGAAGGCGCATGGACCCCCACCCCGATCAAGTGGGACATGACCTATTTCGATATGCTGCTCGACCATGACTATGAGCTGGTGAAGAGCCCGGCGGGCGCGAAGCAGTGGCAGCCGGTCGGCAATCCCGAAGAGACGCTGGCGCCCGGCGCGCACAGCCCGGACCGCAAGGTGCCGACGATGATGACCACCGCCGACATGGCGATGAAGATGGACCCGGAATATCGCAAGATCTCGGAGAAGTTCCGCAGCGATCCGGCCTATTTCGCCGACGCGTTCGCCCGCGCATGGTTCAAGCTGTGCCATCGCGACATGGGCCCCAAGGCCCGTTATCTCGGCCCGGAAGTGCCCGCAGAGGACCTGATCTGGCAGGATCCGATCCCCAAGGCCGATTATGCCCAGATCGATATCGGCGACATTGCCGACCTGAAGAAGTCGATCCTGGGCTCCGGCCTGAGCGTGGCCGAGCTGGTGAGCACCGCATGGGCCTCGGCCTCGACCTATCGCGGGTCAGACCATCGCGGCGGCGCCAATGGCGGCCGTCTCCGCCTCGCGCCTCAGAAGGACTGGAAGGTCAACGAACCGGCGAAGCTGGCCAAGGTTCTCGCCGTCTATGAGGACATCAAGGCGAAGTTCGACGGGGCGGCTTCGGGCGGCAAGAAGGTCAGCATCGCCGACCTGATCGTGCTGGGCGGCACCGCGGCGGTCGAGAAGGCCGCGAACGATGCCGGCCACGATATCCGCCTGCCCTTCACGCCGGGCCGCACCGATGCGTCGCAGGAGCAGACCGATGTCGAGGGCTTCGCGGTGCTCGAGCCGGGCGCGGACGGTTTCCGCAACTATCTGTCGGTCCGCTACAGCGTGCCGACCGAGGAGCTGCTGATCGATCGCGCCCAGCTGCTGGGCCTCAGCGCACCCGAAATGACCGTGCTGGTGGGCGGCCTGCGCGTGCTGGGCGCCAACACCGACGGATCGGCGCACGGCGTATTCACCGACCGGCCGGGCAAGCTGACCAACGACTTCTTCGTCAACCTGCTCGACATGGGCACGGCGTGGAAGGAGATCGACGAAGCAGGTGACGAGGTGTTCGCCGGTACCGACCGCAACAGCGGCGAGCAGAAATGGACCGGCACGCGCACCGATCTGGTGTTCGGCTCCAACTCGCAGCTCCGGGCGCTGGCCGAAGTCTATGCGTCGAGCGATGCCGGGGAGAAGTTCGTCAAGGACTTCGCCATGGCCTGGACCAAGGTGATGAACGCAGACCGGTTCGACCTCGCATAAGCGGGGCGGCCAGGCGCCGCACATAAAAGAAAACGCAGCCGTGGCGGAAAAACCCGCTGCGGCTGCCCGCGGCGCAGGAGGGGAGAGGAACCCATGCATCGCGCCGATGTGAATCTGCTCGATTGCAACCGCACCTATTGGGTGCCGATCGTCATCGCGCCCTGCGAGGACTGGAAGGCCGCGCCCGGCTGCTATCCCGGCGCCCGCTTCGTGGTCGATCGCAACACGCTGGGCGCCAGCCGCGACGAGTTCGCGACCTTCGCCAGCAAGTTCGCCTGCCTCAGCTGGATCATGCGCCACCGCAGCCAGCTCAACCGCACTTTGCCCGGCGCGACGATCAGCGCGGTCCGGCTGGACCGGTGGCTGCTCGGGCTGGATTAGAAAAGGGGCGCGGCCTTTCGGTCGCGCCCCTCTCGTGGAAGCTGTCCGGGGGGATCAGTTCCCGAACTTGAAGCCCAAAGTCACGCCGTAGGAAATCGGCCGTGCGGTGACTTCCTGGAACGCCGCTGCCTGCGGCGAGATGTAGATGGCGTGCTTGCTGTCGGTCAGGTTGTCGCCCCAGATCCGCAGGAAATAGCGGTCGTTCGGGCCATGCCAGGTCGCCGAGGCGCTGAGCGTCGAATAGCCGTTCACATGGCTGAAATAGCCGCCCGGCGTGATGTCGAAGCCGCTGTTGTAGTAGAGCGAACCGCTCAGCACGAGGCGGCTGTCGCCTGCCGGGATGGTATAGTCCGCACCGATATTCGCGGTGAAGTCCGGCGAGAAGATCAGCGGCAGGCCGCTGGCGTCGAGCGCGTAGGAGCAGGCCCCTGCGAACTTCGGTGCAGCCACGATCGCCTCGGCCTGGGCCTGGGTGATCGCCGGCGGCGGCGCGGTGCAGGCCGCGGCGCTGGTCTTGGGCAGGAAGATCTGGGCGCGGCCGTAATTCTTGTACTCGGAGTCGAGCACGTTGATCGCGGTGCGCACCTGGAACACCGGCGAAGGCTGCCAGGTGAGTTCCGCATCGATGCCCATGATCCGCGCCGCCGCCGCATTCTCGACCGTCGTCACGCCCGCGCCGGTGATCAGGCCGACCTGGATGTTCGAATAGTCGTAATAGAATGCCGCCGCGTTGAAGCGGATCGTGCGGTCCGCGAACTCGGACTTGAAGCCGATTTCATAGGCGTCGAGTACTTCCGGGTTCACCGGATTGACCGTCGCGCCGAGCGAGGTCGCGGTGTAGCTGCCGGACTTGAAGCCGCGATTGTACGACGCATAGAGCATCACATCGTCGGTAACCTTGTAATCGAGCGCGGCACGCCAGGTGACCCGCTGGAAGGTCTTGCTGCGATCGGTGATCGACGCAGCGGCGACGTTGCGGCCGAACACCAGCGGCTCGGCGCCCAGCACCCCGTTATAGATCGGGATATTGGTGTTGCCGGTCGAGCTGACGGCGGTCGGGTTGTAGCGATAGCCTTCGATCGAGCGTTCTTCGCTGGTGTAGCGCAGGCCGGCGGTGAAGCGCAGCTTGTCGGTCAGCTGGTAGTTCGCTTCGGCAAAGCCCGCAAACGCCTGGGTCTTCAGTTCGACATGGAAGGCGGTGACGCTGGCGCCCGCGACCAGAAGATCGGCCGGACGGAAAGGCGACGGCACGTTCGCGACCGAGATCAGGTCGCTAAAGCCTTCGTTGGTCGACGAGAAATAGCCGCCGACGATCCAGGTCAGCGCCCCGCTGCCGGTCGACTGCAGCTGGAGTTCCTGCGAGAACATCTTGCTGGGCGTGCCCGAGCCCGAATAGGAAGCCGCCGATTCCGAAGCCGGCGAGTTCGACACATTCTCCGAATAGACGTCGATATAACCGGTCAGCGACACCAGCTTCACCGGACCCAGATCGTACTGAAGGTCGGCCGACAGGCGATAGCCATGGGTGTTCACATAGGTCTCGTGGTTCGAGCGCATCGTGAACTTGTCGTAATTGGTGACGAACAGGCCGCCCGCGCCGGTCGGGCTAGTGCCCGGCGGAATGGTGCCTTCCACCACGTGCGCCGCCAAGAAGGTCGGGTCGTTATTCTCGAAATAGGAGCCGGAGAATTTCGCGGTGAATTCCGGCGTCGGCGTCCAGACCAGCTTCGCCATGCCCATCACGTTGCTCGACGGATTGGCGTCCTGGCGCAGGAAGGCGTTGTAGATATAGCCGTCGCTCTTGCGCGCGGTGGCCGAGACGCTGATGCCCAGCGTGTCGGTGATCGGACCGGCGGCATACACCTTGCCGCGAATGTCGTTGAACCGGCCATAGCCGATCTCGGCCGAGAATTCCGGCGCCGGGCCGGGATCGCGGGTGATGATCGAGATCGCGCCGCCGGTGGCGTTGCGGCCGAACAGCGTGCCCTGCGGACCCTTCAGCACTTCCAGCCGCTCGACATTGGGAAGGTCGAACACGTTGCCGATCTTGCCGGCCTGATAGATGCCGTCGATATAGATCGCGACCGGGCTTTCGAACCCGGGGTTCGACTGGTTCGAACCGACGCCGCGCAGGAACGGCAGCGCCGCCGAACCGGTCTGATAGACCTGAAGACCCGGCGAGATGCGCTCGAGCTGCAGCGTGTTGACCGTGCCCGAGGATTCGAGCGTTTCGGCCGTCACCGCGGTGATCGCGATCGGCACGTCCTGCAGGTTCTGCGCGCGGCGGTTCGCGGTGACGACGATCTCAGTCAGGCCGCTCGCCTCTTCGGTCTCCTGCGGCGCGGCCGGCGCGTTCTGCGCGAATGCCGGCGTTGCCAGCGCAATCGCCAGCGTGCTCGCGGCTGCCAGCGTGGCAATCTTGCGAATATGGTTCATCAGACCCTCTCCTCCCCGTATCATGGCGGGTTCGCGCGCAATTTGCGCGACCCGATTTCTGGTTTCTCAGTCTGAATGATGGAGAGCGTCCCGGATCATCACAAACGACTTTATCCGGTTCTGGGATGACCTTGTATCATGCGATCATGCTGCACGCGACGCGCGCCAGAACAATGCGGCGCACACCAGATTCATGATCGTGCCCGCCGCCAGCGCATATTGCAGGCTCGCCTGCCCCGCCCAGGGCTGGAACCGGTCGCTCAGCGCGCCCAGCACCGGCGCGGCGATGCCCGAGCCGACGATCGCCAGCGCCAGCAACAGGATTGCCGCGGCCATCGCCCGCGTCTCCGGCGGCACGTGCGACTGGGCGACGGTCCAGTAGAGCGGGATCGAGAAGGACTGCAGCCCATAGGCAAGGCACATCAACGCGACGCACAGTTCCAGCCGCGGTGCGAACACCGCAGCCAGCATCACAGGTCCGGAGAGCAGCATCAACAACGCGGCGATGCGCAGCGGCCGGGCGATGCCGTCCGCCGCCATTCGCCCGATCGCGCGCCCGCTGACGATTGCCGCCACCCCGCCGAACAGCGCGATGCCGATCCCCAGCGCCGCGCCCGCATGGCCGGTCCCCGCATAGAATTTGCGGATGATCAGCGACGGCCCCCAGTTGATAATCGCGTGGAAGCAGAAATTGGACACGCCCACCGCCAGCACCGCCCGGCGGAACAGGAGGTTGCGCCACAGGATGCCAAGGGTGGGCAGCAAAGGCTGGGGCGGCCTGACCTCGGCCTGTGCATCGAACGCCCCGCGAACCGGCTCGCGGACCGAGGCGATCAGCAACAGCGCGAGCAATATCCCCGGCGCGCCCGCCAGCACCAGCGTCCAGCGCCAGCCGAAATGGTCCGCGCCGAACCCGCCCAGACCGAAACTCATCAACAGGCCGATGGTCGCCGCCGAAGCGAATATCCCCATCGCCATCGGCCGGTGTCCCAGCGGGAAATAGTCTGCGACGATGGAGGAGGATGCCGGGCTGCCCCCCGCCTCCACCGCCGAGACACCGATCCGGGTCAACGCCAACTGCCACGCATTGCCCGCAGCGCCGCCCAACGCAGTCAGCAGGCTCCACATGCCGAGGCAGACCGCGAGGAAGCGCACGCGGTGCACCCGGTCCGCCACGAACGCCATCGGGATGCCTACGATGGCATAGAAGAAGGCGATGGCCGGACCGATCAGCAGCCCAACCTGCCAGTCGCTCAACTGCAGTTCCTGCTTCACCGGCTGGGCGAGGATCGACAGGATATGCCGGTCCGCGACGTTGCAGACATAGGCGAGGAACAGCACCACCAGCACATACCAGGCCGCGCGGGAGGGCCGCTCTTCGGTCACGCGGCGCAGCGCTCGATGCGGACGGGCAGTGCCGAGAAGCGCGGCATGGCGTTGATCCGCTCGACCGTATCCCCCGCATCGGTCAGCCGGTTGATCGCGACGCCGATCGCATCGCGGTCGCCCGGAAGCTCGCCCCAGCCATGGGTGAGCGTCACTGTGCCGGGCCGCAGTGTGTCATCGGTCTCCACCGTCGCCGGGATCGCACCATGTGCGGATCGCAGCATGACCTGCTCGCCCGTCTCAATCCCCAGCGCCGCGAGATCGTCCGGATGAAGTTGCAGCCGGTTCTCGGGCTTGCGGCGCTGGACCGAGGGGATGTGGCGGCCGAAGCTGTTCATTACTTCGCGCATGCGCCGCACGACCAAGCGGAACGGATAGGCCGGATCGACAGGTTCGCCCCGCGCCATCTCCGCAAACTCCTCCGCCACGTCCGGCGGAAGCAACTGGAAGCGGCCCGCACCCGGCCGGGCAGGCTCCACGATCTGCGGCTGGACCGGCCAGATCGCGCCGCCTTCCCTCGCCTTGATCTCCGCGAACGGAATCTGGCTGTGCGCTGCGGTGATCGCCAGCAGGTCCGCGCCGCTCGGGCAGGCCCCCATGTCCAGCGCCTGCCCGCCATAATCGAGCGTCAGGCCCAGCCGCTTTGCCAGTCCCCAGAACAGCGCGTGATCGTCGATCAGTTCAGCGCCCTCCGGCTCCGCGGCGATGGCCGGGGCATATTGGGCGAAGGGCGCGGGGAAATAGTTCCGCTCGTTATGCACCATCGTCATGTCGTCGCGCTCGAACATCAGCCGCGGCGGCAGGACGTAATCGGCCAGCCGCGCGGTCGCATTCATCTGCGGATCGATGGTGACCAGCAGGTCGAGACCGGAGAGCGCCGCGATGCTGCGCGCCTGATCGGGCATCGCGCTGACCAGATTGCCGCCCACGACGATCAGGCTGCGGATGCGGTCCGGCCCGGGCCCGGTGATCGCGGAAGCCAGCGCGCCGGTCATCTTCTGGCCGAACAACATGCCGTTCCGCTCGAACGAGCGCCCGGGCGAGATCGCCTCGGCATGGACCGGCTTGCGCGGGCCGAGCACGCCGGGATTGGGCACCGCATCGCCCGCGCGGGGATAGCGGCCGCACACCACGTTGAGCGCATCGATCAGGTGCTGCGACAGGTTCGATCCGGTCGCCATGTTCGGGCCGGTGCCCGTGAACGCCCCGCCCCGCTTTGCCGCGAAGAAGATGTCGGCGGCCTCGCGGAACAGTGCCTCGTCGATCCCGGCCCGCGCCGCGACATGAGCCGGCGTGAAGGGCGCGACCGCCGCACGGAGGTCATCCAGCCCCTCGGCATGCGCGGCACAGAATTCACTATCTTCCCGGCCTTCGCTCAGAGCCAGATTGAGGAACCCGGCCGCAATCGCTGAATCCTCACCCGGAATCGGCTGAAGGTGGATATCGGCAAGCCGCGCGGTCTCGGTCCTGCGCGGATCGATCACGATGATCTTCGCGCCGCGCGCCTTCGCCGCCTTCAGCCGCGCGACCGGATTGTAATTGTTGAACCCGCTGAGCGCGCCCGAGACCGAAACCAAAGGATTGAAGCCGAACCCCATCCACACGTCCGCCGTGTCGAACGGGGTATTGCCCGCCGCCCACATGCCCAGCCGCTCAAAACTGACCCATTTCGCCGACTGGTCGATGGTCATCGACGAATAGTAGCTGGTCGATCCCATGGCATTCAGCCAGCCGCGCAGCACCACGCGCACCGCGGCGTTCAGGCTGCCGCCCATGCCCTGATAGATGGCGTGACTGTTCGACCCATGCGCAGCGACGCTCGCCTTGAGCCGCTCTGCAATCTCGTCCAGCGCCTGCTCGATCCCGATCTCTGCATGGCTGCCATCGGGCATGCGCTTGAGCGGGCGGAGCAGGCGGCGGTCGCTATTGTGGAGTTCGCCCGAGGTCACGCCCTTGCTGCACGCAAAACCCGAGGTGAGCGGATGATCGGGATCGCCCCTCACGCTCGTCACGCGCGCGTTGTCGTCGAGCTTCACGATCAGCCCGCAAGTGCCGAAGCAGATGCGGCAGAAGCTCTTGCGCTCGGTCATCTCAGACGCTCACGTCAGTTCCTGGCCGCCATCGACCATGATCGTCTGCCCGGTGACCCAGCGGGCGAGCGGCGACGCGAGGAACAGGACGACATCGGCCACTTCATCGGGCGCGCCGAGGCGGCCGAACGGGATCTTGTCGACGATGCGCTTGTACCCCTCGGGGTCGCTGGTGCGGCGCTCCTCCCAGAAATGGCCGGGAAACTCGATGGCGCCCGGCGCGACCGAATTGACGCGGATATTCTGCGCGGCGAGGCCCAGCGCCTGGCTGGTGGTGTAGTGCACGATCGCCGCCTTGATCGCGCCATAGGGCGCCGAGCGCGGCGTCGGGTGATAGGCCGAGATCGACGAGATGTTGACGATGGCCCCGCCCCCGCCTGCCGCCATGATCGGCACCGCGGCGGCATTGGTGTGGAACAGGCCCATCAGGTCGACATTGAAGGCGGTGGTCCAGCCCTCCGCCGTATCTGCGGTCGCAAAAGCCGAACCGTTGTTGACGACGATATCCAAGCCACCCAGCGCATTCGCCGCGGCCTCGACATGGCTGCGCACCGCATCGCCGTCCGCGAGGTCACAGATCTGGACATGCGCCCCGGTCAGCCGCTGCGTTTCCGCCAGCGCCTCGCGGTCGCGGCCGGAGACCGAGACGGTTGCCCCGGCCTTGGCAAAGCCCTCCGCGATGGCGCGCCCGATCCCGCGACTGCCCCCGCCGATCAGGACGCGCTTGCCGGTGAAGTCCATGGCTCCGGCCTCTCCCAACTTGATGTGCTCCGGCGAAGGCCGGAGCCCTGCGTTACGACGCGTGTCGCCCGCTGCCAGCGCTCCGGCCTTCGCCGGAGCACAAGGAGGGATCAAACGATCGCGTACTGCCCGTCGACGCTCTTGGCCGGCTCGACGCCCAGTTCGGCGATCTTCTTCGCTGCATATTCGCGCAGGCGCGGCATGACCTCGGTTGCGAAGAGGGTCATCGAGTCCACGGTTTCCTCGTGGCTGAGATACCCGGCCTGACCGAGCATCAGCAGATGACCAAGCCCGCCCGCGCGATCGCAGAACGACGTGATCTGGTCGTAAAGCTGGTCCGGCGTGCCGGTGAACATGATCCCGCCATCGGCCATGTCCTGCCGCGAGGGATTGGGCGGCAGGCCGAAATTGATGCGGCCAGTGATGCCTTTCTTCAGCGCCATCGCATTCAGCTCGGCGGTCTCGTAACCCGGCGGGTTCGACCATGCCTTGGGCGTGCGCGGCTGGACGTCGAGATAGGGCTTCATCTTGGCGTAGCGCGTATCGACTTCGGCTTCGGTGCGGCCGCAGCAGACGATGGCGAGATAGGCGAACCGGTCGAGACCCGGCATCTTGCCGTGCGTCGCGAGATAGGTCTCCTTATACGCATCGAACAGCGGCTTGGTGCCCGCGCCGTTGAAGAAGGTGGCGAGCGTATAGCCCAGCTCCGCCACCTTGCGGCCAGTGCTGGCGCCCGATGCGGTGATCCACATCGGCGGCATCGGCTGCTGGTACGGCCGCGGCCAGACGTTCACGTTGCGGTAGTTGTAATGCTCGCCTTCCCAGCTGAACGGGCCGCCCTGATGGGTCAGCGCCTTCACGACGAAGTCATGCGCTTCCCAATAGCGGTCCATGATCCCCGCCGGATTCTGGTTCGACATAGCCAGTTCGAAGGGCGAGGCCTTGACCAGACCGATCTCGAGACGTCCGCCGGAGATGACGTCGATCATCGCGAGCTCCTCGGCCACGCGATAGGGATCGGTGCGATTGGTGATCGGCACGCCCAGGCACAGCAGCCGCGCCCGCGTCGTCTGGCGCGCGAGGATCGCGAGGGTCAGCAGGCACGATGCCGACATGCAGTTGGCCGAGGCGTGATGCTCGTTGACGAAGATGTTGTAGCCCAGTCTGTCGGCCACCACCCATTCGTCGAGATAGCGGTTGTACAGTTCGTGCGCGACCTGCGGATCGCAGTGGCGGTTGTCGACCACCACCTTGGTGGGGCCTTCGATGTCCTTCCACGCCGGGTGCATCGACTGTTCGCTGAAGTGCCAGAATTCCATACATGCTCTCCTGGATGCTGTTCCGGGCTTCAGCCCAGGAATGCCTCGATCTTGTCGGCAAAGGCTGCGGGCTGTTCGAGATAGCCGTAATGGCCCGCGCCGCTGATGTTCTCGAACCGCGCACCGGGGATCGCCGCGGCATAGTTGCGGCCGTAATCGGGAACGGTGATCCGGTCCTCGGCGCCGCTCACGACCAGGGTCGGCACCTTGATCCGGTGCAGCCGGCTCTTGAGCTTGGGATTGTAGAGCGTCGGATTGTAGCCGAAGAGCGTCAGCGCCTCGCGGTTGCGGGCGAAACGCAGCGCGGTCTCCTCGGGCAGGTCCTTGAAGTCGAGATTGTGGAGCACTTCCATGCCCTTGGCCTCGTCGGCGAAGAACATGGCGGGAATCTCCTGCGCGGTGTGCGCATAGATATCGACGATATCGCGGCTCTCCCGGTCGCCGAACTTCACGCCCAGCGGATCGATCAGCACCAGCTTCGCGATGCGCCCGGTGCCCTTGGTCGCCAGCTCCGCCGCGACCCAGCCACCGAACGACACGCCGACCAGGATGATGTCGGTCAGGTCGAGCTCCTCGATCAGATCGAGCACGCGATAGGCGATGTCGTCCACCGTGGTGACGTCATGCGGGCGCGGGCTGGCGCCAAAGCCGGGCAGCGAGGGCGCAACGACCTTGTGCGTCTTCGCCAGCCGCTCGATCAGCGGATCGGAAGGATCGAAACCGTGCCCAGCGTGCAGGAACAGCACCGGCTGGCCCTCGCCCTTGATCAGCAATTCGGTTTCGGCGCCGGCTACGGTCTTTCGCTCTGGCAGGGCTGTCAGGAACATGTCGGTCCTCTCAACGGTCAGCGCATCGCCCCGGCTTCGAGGCCGGATGCGTGCGGGATGGCATGGACGCTGGGGCGGCGGTCGCGGCCCTCGCGGCGGTAGACGATCAGATCGGCGATGGTGGTGATGCACAGGCCGTGCTGGCGCGCGAACCGGATCAGCTCGGGCGTGCGAGCCATCGCGCCGTCGTCGCGGACGATCTCGCACAGCACGCCCGCAGGCGCGCAGCCGGCGAGGCGGGCGAGATCGACCGCAGCTTCGGTATGGCCGGGCCGCTCGAGCACGCCGCCGGGGCGGGCACGCAGGGGGAACATATGGCCGGGGCGCATCAGATCGTCGGGCATCGTATCCGGTGAGATCAGCGCGGCGATGGTCGCGGCGCGATCGGAAGCAGAAACACCGGTGCTGGTGCCGCGACGGGCGTCGACCGAGACGGTGAAGGCGGTGCCGTGGCGGTCGTCATTGCTGCGCACCATCGGATCGAGCTGCAGCGCATCGGCCCGCTCACCTTCGATGGCGACGCAAACGATGCCGGTGGTGTGACGCACGATGAAGGCCAGCGCCTCGGGCGTGGCATGTTCGGCGGCGATGATGAGGTCGCCCTCATTCTCGCGATTCTTGTCGTCGAGGACCACGACCATCTCGCCCCGAGCGAGCGCGTGGAGCGCGTCCTCAATGCTGTCCATGGCGATGTCGGCGATGTTTTCCATGCGCTTTCCTCTCTTGAACGAAACTTCGCATTTCGGGACATATCCCGCAATGTAAAACAAATCGGGGGTTAGGGCCTGCTCCACGAGTTTTTCTCAGGGGAGCGGATGAGGGATGCGCATCATCGATCCTCCCCCGGAGGGGGAGGGGTACCAGCGAAGCTGGGGGAGGGGTATTGTCCGCGGGCGAGGCGTCTCGATTGTGGAGACTACCCCTCCGTCATGCTGCGCATGCCACCTCCCCCTCCGGGGGAGGATTTGTGAAATCAGGCCTCCGCCTTGGCCCCGATCATGCCGGTCTGCTTGGCGGCACCTTCGGCATTCTTGGACTTGCCGTATTTCTCGAAGGTCGCCTGCGCCGCGGCGTTGCTCTTGGCGCTGAACTCCAGGCTGCGCGCCTTCCACTCGCCATAGCTCTCGTCGCGATTGCTGTTCGAATTGTCGAACTTCGGCGCGACGAAGCGCATATAGAGTTCGTACGACTTCTTGGTCGCTTCCCAGTCGGCCCAGTCATGGCACTGGTGAAGGAAGCCGCCGAAATAGCCCTGCTTCTCGCGCAGTTTCGTCAGCACCTCGATCGCATCGTCGGGCGTGCCGATCACGATATGGCCGGAGTCGAGCACGACATCGACCAGATCGCGCCCGACGATGTTGCCGAAGCGGCCCGGCGTGACGGTGCGGGCATATTCGACATATTTCTCCAGCCCGAAACGCACATTCTCGCGCGCCTTCTCACGGGTCTCGGCGATGTGCATCGGGCCCATCAGGCGCAGCTTGGCGCGGTCCATCGTGTGGCCATGTTCGGCCGCGGTTTCCTCGGCGAACTTCCAGTTCACGTCGAGTACGTTGAAGCCGCCGTCCGGGCTGGTCGCCGCGACGCACAGCATCATGAGGTTATACTTGCCGGCCATCTTGCCGCCCGAAGGCGTCGCGGCACTCGCCACCGCGATCTCTGGCCGCGGCTGGGTATAGGGCAACAGGTGCGCGCGGGCGTTCACCAGATTGTACCACTCGGTCTTCTCGGTGACGGTCTGGCCGTCGAGCAGGCGCAGGATCACGTCCAGCGCCTGAGCCATGCGGTCGCGCTGGGTGTTGGGATCGATGCCGAGCTGCGCGGCGTCGGACACCAGCAGGCCGGGGCCGAAGCCGAACATCACGCGGCCGCGCGTCTGGTGATCGAGCTGGATTATCCGGTTCGCGACCATCAGCGGCTGGTGATAGGGCAACGAGATCACGCCGGTGCCGAACTTCAGCGTGCGCGTACGCTCGGCAGCGGTGGCGATGAACAGTTCCGGCGAGGCAATCGTCTCGAACCCGCCCGAATGATGCTCGCCGATCCAGGCCTCGTCGAAGCCGAGCCGATCGACCCATTCCATCAGTTCGAGATCGCGGTGGATCAGCAGGTTCGGATTCTCGTCGACCGGGTGGAGCGGTGCGAGGAAGATCCCGTGACGCATGGCCTTGCTCGACATGTCCGTAACCGCTCCTATCGATCTCTTGTTCTCGCGCATCCGGCGCGTTCAGGCGAGAACTCTATCAGCCCTTTTTGTGCTGTAAAACGGAATATATATCATAATCCAAACCCGATTGGCTCATTTGAGATCGTCGGGGCCGCCAATGATATGCCGGTCGTGCAACGCCCCGATCGCCCCCGAGTCGAGCTGGAGCAGCGTTGCCAGCACCTCGTCGGTATGCTGGCCAAGCACCGGACCGGACAGCGGCGGAACGGCACCGACCTTCGAGAAATCCATCGGCGTCCGCGCGGTGAGCGTCTCGCCAAGGCCGCGATGCGCGACAGGCGCAAACATCGGATTGGCGGGCGAAACGCGCGGGTCCCCGGCCAGCATCTGCGCCACATCCTGATACGGCCCCCAACAGGCACGCGCGGCATCCAGCGCCGTGCGCGCTTCGTCCAAGGTGCGCGCGGCGAACCATGGTGCGAGCCAGGCAACGATCGCCTCACGCGCTTCGAACCGGTCGGTCTCCAGCGAGAGATCGGCGCCATTCGCTTCATAGGCGACAACCTGAGGCTCGATCCCGGTTGCGGCGACCAGCGACTTCCACTGCCCCACCGAAACCGCCGCGACCATCAGCCGGCGACCGTCCGCCGTCGCAAAGTCATGCCCGAACGCGCCATAGATATGGTTGCCATGCCGCGCGCGCGCCGTACCGTTGATCTGCGCTTCGGCCAGATAACCAAGATCGCTGACCACCGCGAAGGCAACGTCGGACAGCGCCACGCGGATGCGCTGGCCCTCGCCGGTGCGCGTCCGGTGGCGCTCGGCGGCGAGGATCGCGGTGGCGAGGCTCATCCCCGCCAGCAGGTCCCATGCCGGAAGCACATGGTTGACCGGCGCGTCCGAACCCTCCGGCCCGGTGATGCCGGGGAAGCCCGCGGCGCAGTTCACTGTGTAATCCAGCGCGGTCGATCCATCGTGATTGCCGACGATGGTCGCCATGATCAGGTCGGCGCGCTTTGCCATCAGCGCTTCCGGCGCGAGCCAGCCGGTCGCGGGCAGGTTGGTCGCGAAGATGCCCGATGCGGCGATGATCGCCTGGGCCAGTTCGCGGCCTTCCTCCGAGCGGATATCGATGCGGACCGATTTCTTGCCCTTGTTCAGCCCGGCCCAATAGAGGCTGCGGCCATTCGCCGCGACCGGCCAGCGTTTATAGTCGAGGCCGCCCTGCATCCCGTCGATACGGATCACGTCGGCGCCCAGCTGCGCCAGCGTCATCGTCGCATAGGGGCAGGCGATGAAGGCAGCGCATTCCGCGACATTCAGGCCTTCCAATATTCCGGGCATTCGGCTCTCCCTCTCGCGGACGGGATAACAGCACGGATCGCGGCGGCGGCGGAAACTTTGTCATGCCGGGCCGGGAATTCGTCATTGTCACGTCGCTCGTGCTGCATGTTAGGCAGCGTCATGGCGTATGAGATCGACCCCGAAATCCTTGCCGTGCGCGCCGTCATGGCCGCGGCGACCGGGCCGTTCGACATCATGGCGATGCCGCCCGCGCAGGGCCGCGCGCTGATCGACAAGGCCGCGGCGGTGCTCAACGACGGCCTGCCCGAAATGGCGAGCGTTGAGGACCATGACGTCGGCGGGATGCGGGTGCGCGTACTGACCCCGCACGGGTGCCGCGACGGGGCATGGCTCTATTACCTCCATGGCGGCGGCTGGTTCGCCTGCAGCGTCGATACGCACGACCGGATGCTGCGGATGCTGGCCGAGAAGACCGGTGTCCGCGTGGTGAGTCCGGACTACCGCCACGCACCCGAACACCCCTACCCCGCCCCGCTCGACGATTGCGCAAAGGGCTTCGACTGGGCGCTGCCCCGCTTCGGGGATCGGTACGCGTTCGGGGGAGATAGCGCCGGGGGAAACATGGCGCTGGCGCTCGCGATGCGTTTGCGGGACGCGGGTCGCCCGGCACCGCAAGGCTGCGCGTTGCTCTATGGCTGCTTCTCTCCGGACGAGGATACGCTGAGCCAGCGCGTGTTCGGGCGAGGCGGATACGGTCTGACCGCCGAGCGGATGAATTGGTACTGGTCCAACTATCTGGGCGGCAACGATGCGCTGGAGGCCAGGCCGCTGCGTGCGCCGCTTCAGGGTCTGCCACCGATATTCCTGGGAATCGCCGAAGCCGATACCGTCGCCGACGACAGCCGGTTGCTGCATGCTCGGCTGAGCGAGGCGAACGTGCCGTCGGAAATCAAGGTGTGGCGCGGCGCGGTCCACGGCTTCCTGCAGATGACGCGCGACGTCGCGCTGGCTCGCAAGGCCGTCGCCGACACCGCGCACGCGATCCGGCGCTGGATCGGATCGCGGCACGGCTAGCCGGGCACGCTTGCAATGTTGGAGTTCGGCTGCTCGGGTTGGGCAGTTGCTCTTTGAACCGTCGAACCCCTTCCGCATGGCGCTGCTCGCTCGCGCAGAAAGGACCATTTCCCCTCGGCGAAAGGTCACGAATGCGCGAACTTCCCCGACCTTTTGGCGGAGTGCCGATACACTCGCTTACTCCTCGATATACCGGATCCGCACCGGATCGCTTCCGTACTGCGCATCGCGGATCTTGATCGCCGCGCGCACGCCATGTTCCTTCACGTCGGCGCGCCACTTCTGGCGGCCCGGCCCTTGTGACAGATGCGCACGGGCGTCCGCTTCCAGCGCAAAGCCCTGCGCCAGCTTGGCACCGGCCAGGTCCATCTGGACATTGACGATGCGCTTCTGCGCCGCGCTGATTTCGGGATCGAGGATCGCGATGCGCTTCGCCAGTGCCTCGACCTCGGCATCCAGCTCTGCGGCGGGCACTGCGTCCAGCACCATGCCGATCCGCGCCGCATCCTTGCCCGCAATGCTGTCGCCGGTCAGCAGTAACCGCTTCGCCCATTGCGGGCCGACATGGTAGAACCAGTAATTGACCGGCGGCGATCCGATGCCCCGCGCACCCGGATGGCCGATCATCGCATCGTCGGCAGCGATCACGATATCGCAGCACAGCGCGAGTTCGGCCCCGCCCGCCAGCGCCCGGCCCTGCACCTTGGCGATCACCGGCTTGTGCACTTCGGGGATGATCAGCATCTTCCCCATCTTGCGCTGCATCGTCCACACATCGTCGTCGAACGTGCCGATGCGGGTGCGATACTTGCCCTCGGGATCGGCCTGATTGGCCGCGTTCGACCCGAAGCCGAGATCGTATCCCGCACAGAAATCCTGCCCCGCCCCGGCCAGCACGATGACATGGACCGAGGTCAAATCGTCCGCCTCGAGCATCGCGTCATGCACTTCGGTGATGAGTTCGGGCGACAGCGCGTTGCGCTTGTCCGGCCGGTTCATCGTGATGGTGGCGATGCGATCCTTCACCTCGAAGGTGATGAAATCGGTGGACTTCAGCCATTTGGCCATGGGTATTCTCCTCAGGTCCGCACGATGAGCGCGTCGACCGCGATGGCGCGGCCGGGGCCGCAGATGATGGGGTTCACGTCGATCTCGGCAATGTCGGCGGGATGGTCCGCGGCGAGTTCGGAAACGGCGACGATGATGCGTTCGATCGCATCGATGTCCACGGGATCGGAGCCGCGAAAGCCGGTGAGCAGCGGATAGCCCTTCAGCCGCTTCAGCATCGCCGAGGCCTGTTCGTGGGTGACCGGGGCCAGTTCGGCCGCACTGTCCTTGATCAGCTCGACCATGATCCCGCCCAGCCCCACCACGACCATCGGCCCGAAGGTCGGATCGTTCTGCGCACCGACGACCAGTTCGACCCCCGCCGCGATCATCGGCTGGACGAGCACGCCCTTGATCGCGGGGCGCGGCTCGATGGATTGGGCCGCCGCGATGATCGCGTCATAGGCGGCGCGGACGGCGTCGGCGCCTTCCAGTTTCAGCCGCACCACGCCCGCCTCGGTCTTGTGCGCAATGTCCGGGGATTCGACCTTCAGCACGACAGGGTAGCCCATCGCCTCGGCAGCCTCGACCGCGGCTTCGCGGGTCGGCACCACATGGTCGGTGGCGACCGGCACCCCGTAAGCCGCGAGGATCGCCTTGCCTTCCCGCTCGGTCAGCCGCTCACCCGCCATGTCGAGCAGATCGCGTGCCTTGCTCGTACCGGGCGTACGCGGACGAAGCGCCGAACCCTGATCCGCCCAGCGATGCCAGGCGGCAAGCGTGTCGAAACACTGCCCGGTCGACTTGAACAGCGCCACATGCGGGTCCGCCTCGGCCTCGCGCGAACCCGGGCCGTCACGCCATTCGGACATCCAGGACAGGCACACCGGCTTGCCCGCCTTCGCCGCCAGCGGCGAGAACATCGCAACGTTGCGCGGCGTCATCGCATCGCTGATGCTCGGCGCCATGACGACCAGCGCAGAATAGGCGGGATCGTTCAGCAGCGCCTCGGCACAAGCCGCATAGGCCGCAGCATCGGAGGCCACGCCCGCGGTGATGTCGCACGGATTGGTCGGCGCGCCATAGTCGGGAACATGGGACTCCAGCACCGCCTTGGTCGCCGCACCCGGCAAGGGCATGGCGACCCCAGCCGCCTCCGACTTGTCGAGCGTGATGACGCATGCCCCGCCCGAAGCCGCCACCGCCGCGACACCCTTCGCCTTGGGCTTGCCCGCCTTCGCGAAGAAGGCCGCCATTGGATAGACGTCCTCGATATTGTCAGCCTTCACGATCCCGGCCCGGGCATAGGCCGCGTCATAGGCGGCGTTCGATCCGGCCAGCGTGCCGGTGTGCGACATCGCCGCCTTGGCCCCCGCGCTGCCGGTCGCGATCTTGTACATGACGATCGGCTTGCCCACCGCCCGCGCGGCTTCGCCCGCCTCCAGCAGCCGCTCGCCATCGGCCAGCCCTTCGGCAATGCAGGCGATCACCCGGCAGGTCTCGTCGCCCGCGAGATAGCTGACATAGTCGCACACATCGACGTCCGCGCTGTTGCCGGCGGCAAGGAAATGGCTGAACGAACCGCCACGCTCGGTAACCTGCGCCAGCGCCTGCGCCAGCCCACCCGATTGCGACACGATGCCGACCGGCCCCTGCGCACCGGGCGATGCGCCATAGCGGCCCGAGAAGCTGAGTCCCGCGCGCGAGACATTGTTGATCAGCCCGAAGCAGTTCGGCCCGACGATCCGCATATCGGCTTCGCGGCCGATTGCGGCGATCCGTTGCTGGAGAGCAATCTGTTCCTCGGCACCGGTCTCGGCAAAGCCCGACGCGTAGATCACGCAGCCGCCGACCCCCGCCGCCGCACATTGCTCGACCACGCCGAGTACGGCATCGGCGGGCACCGCCAGCACCGCGCAATCCACCTGCACCGGCACCTCGCCGATCGAGGCGAAGCATTCGACGCCATGGATCGTGCCGCCGCTGGGGTTCACGCCATAGGTTCGGCCGGTGAAGCCGACCATGTTGGCAGCCGTCCGCGCGCCGAACGACTTCCCGTTGCGGGAGAGGCCCACGATCGCGACCGTCTCCGGCGCGATCAGCCGCTTCATCTGGGCATGGCTATAAACCGGGCGCCGGGCCATCAGCGCGCGCCGGTCGGGATCTGGTTGAACGCCAGTCCCTTGTCCGCGCGGATATCGGCGGGCAGGCCCAGCACGCGCTCGGCGATGATGTTGCGCAGGATTTCGTCGGTGCCGCCCGCGATCCGCTTGGACGGGGCATAGAGCAACGCCTGCTGGAACAGGCCGCGCATCGCCGCGATCTCGGGGTCGGTGATCGCGCCCGCCATGTCCATCAGATCGATGCCGAAGGTCGCGATCTCCTGCAGCTTGTTCGCGCTGACCAGCTTGAGGATCGAATTCTCCGGCCCCGGCGCCTTGCCGCGCGAAAGCGCCGTCTGCGACCGCAATCGCGTATATTTCAGCCCGGCGGTGCGGATATACCAGCCCGCCAGCCGCTCGCGCACAGCGCTGTCGTCCACCGCGCGGGTGCCGTCCAGATCGACCTGCTGGGCCAGCGCCAGCACATCGTCGAAGTCCGGCCCCTCGGCCTTGCCCACGGTGAAACGCTCATTGGCGAGCATGGTCAACGCGACCTTCCACCCCTCGCCCACCGCGCCGAGGCGCTGGCTGTCGGGGATGCGAACATCGGTGAAGAACACTTCGGAGAAGTTCGAGCTGCCGCTGATCTGCTTGATCGGGCGGATCTCGATCCCGGGCGTCGTCATGTCGACCACGAAGAAGGTCAGGCCCGCATGCTTGGCGACGCCCGGATCGGTGCGCACCACCAGCATGCCGAAATCGGCGAAATGGGCGTAGCTGGTCCAGATCTTCTGGCCATTGATAACCCAGTCGTCGCCATCGCGAACCGCGCGGGTGCGCAGGCCTGCCAGATCCGAGCCTGCGGCGGGTTCGGAGAAGAGCTGGCACCACACTTCGTCGCCGAACAGCGCCGGTCGCGGATAGCGGGCGAGCTGATCGGGGGTGCCGAAGCTCATCACCGTGGGCATCGCCATGCCGACGCCCTGGTTGAACACGGTGGTCGGCACCGCGTAGCGATCTTCCTCCTGCCCGAAGATGATCTGCTGCATCGGCGTGCCTTCGCGGCCGCCATAGGCTTTCGGCCAGAGGATACCGGCAAAGCCGTTCTCTGCCTTCAGCCGCTGCCATGCCTTGGACGCGGCGACATCCTCCGGCGTCATCGCCCGGCTGACATGCGCGCCCTTGGCCTTGAGCGGCATATGCGCGTCAAGGAACGCGCGGGCCTCGGCGCGGAAGGCGGCTTCTTCAGGAGTGTCGCTGAAGTCCATCAGGCGGCCGCCTTATCCAGATGGGAGATCAACCGGTCGCGCCAGTAGCGGCTCGAATGCAGCCCCACCGCCAGCTCGCGGGCACGGCGGTAATGGAGGTGGCAGTCCGACTCCCAGGTGAAGCCCATGCCGCCATGGGTGTGGATATTCTCCTTGGCGGCCAGGCTGTACGCTTCGCTCGCGGCCAGCCGCGCGGCACTGGCGGCGACGGGCAGGTCCGCCTCGTCCTCCAGCGCATAGGCGCCGTAATAGGCGTTGGACCGCGCCAGCTCGAGCGCGACATAGATGTCCGCCAGCTTGTGCTTGATCGCCTGGAACGACGCGATGGCGCGGCCGAATGCGTACCGCTCCTGCGCGTAACCCACCGCCATGTCGAGCGCGGCACGGGTGCCGCCGACCTGCTCGAACGCGACCAGGATCGCGGCTCGATCGAGGAAGCGCGACAGGTCTCCGGAGAGTTTCTCGGCGGCGGTAAAGGTCAGGCGAACGCTGGTGCGGACCGCATCGAGCGCCTCGATGGGCTCCCGCACCACACCGGGCTGATCGAGTTCGACAAGCCACAGGTCGCCATCCCTCGCGACGATGGCGATATCGGCAATGTCTCCATCCACCACAGGCAACTCGCCTGCCAATGCCAGACACCCGACAGCCTCACCGGTCGCCAGACGTGGGAGCCACTTCGCCCGCTGCGCATCGCTGCCGAACAAGGTCAGCGCTTCGGCGGCAAGGATCGTCGATATGAACGGTACCGGCGGAAGCGCAGCGCCGACTTCCTCGGCGATCATGCACAGCGCCTCATATCCCAGCGCCGACCCGCCATGTTCCTCCGGGATCGCCACGCCCAGCCAGCCCATCTCGCCAAGCAATGCCCAGAAGTCGCGGTCGAACCGGCGCCCGGCGTCGACCGCCTGCCGCACCTCGCCGCGCGGGAACTTGTCGCTGAGGATGCGCCGCACTTCCTCGCGCATCGCCCCGACATCTTCGGAAAAATCGAAATTCATCAGGCTTTGGCCAATCCTCTCGCTCGATTTTCCGAATCCGTGAAAGGCCGTTCCCTCTCAACCGATATATAATGATCGTATCCGGAAAATCTGTCATTTGGAATGTTTCCCGAATAACAATAGCGCGATGGGAGCTAGCGGAGAGGTCGCATGGGGTATCCCGAACTGAAATTCCTGATCGGCGGTGAGTGGCGCAGCGCCGCGCCGGGCGAACAGGTGATCAACCCGTCGGACGGTTCGGTGATCGCCGAGCTGCCCCATGCCGGCCGCGCCGAGCTGGACGCCGCCATCGCCGCTGCCGAGCGCGGGCTTGAGGTTTGGCGGAAGGTGCCGCCGAACGAACGCGAAGCGATCCTGCTGCGCGCCGCGGACCTGCTGGGCGAGCGCAAGGAAGAGATCGCGCTGGCCATCGCACTGGATCAGGGCAAGACGCTGCCCGAGGCGCGAAGCGAAGTGGATACCGCCCGCGCGCGCATCGTGTGGGACGCCGCTGAGGGACGCCGCCTGTATGGCCGGATCATCCCGTCCGCACCGGGCTTCCGCAAACTCTCGCTGCGCCTGCCGTTAGGCGTGGTCGCGGCGTTTACGCCATGGAACTACCCCCTCGCCTCACCGACCCGGAAGGTGGCGGGCGCGCTGGCCGCCGGATGCTCGATCATCCTGAAGGGCGCCGAGGAAACCCCCTCCGGCCCGATGGCGCTGATCCGCGCCTTCCACGATGCAGGCGTGCCGCCGGGCGTGATCAACCTGGTCTATGGCAAGCCCGCCGAGATTTCGGAGTATCTGATCCCGCACCCCGCGGTGAAGCTCGTGACCTTCACCGGATCGGTGCCGGTGGGCAAGCATCTCGCAGCCCTGTGCGGCAAGCATATGAAGCCCGCGATCATGGAACTGGGCGGCAACTCGCCGGTGATCCTGTGGGAAGATGCCGATCCCGACGCGCTGGGGCCGCTATCGGTGGTCGGCAAATCGCGCAACGCGGGACAGGTCTGCGTCTCGCCGACCCGCTTCTTCGTGCATGAGCGGATCTACGACCGGTTCGTGGAGAGCTTCTCGGCCGCGGCACAGGCATGGCGGACAGGTCCCGCACTGGACGCCGCGAGCCAGATGGGGCCGCTGATCAACCAGCGGCGTCTCGACGCGATCGAAGGTTACGTCGCCGATGCCGCCGCACGCGGCGCACGCGTGGCCAGCGGCGGCCAGCGCATCGGCAACGAAGGCTATCTCTACCCACTGACCGTGCTGGCCGACATGCCCGCCGATGCCCGCGCGATGATCGAGGAGCCGTTCGGCCCGCTGGCGCTGATCCACAAGGTATCGACCCTCGACGAGACCATCGCCAAGGCCAATTCGGTGCCGTTCGGCCTGGCCGCCTATGCCTTTACCGACAGCGCCCGCGTATCCGACCGGCTGATCGAGGAAGTCGAATGCGGCAGCCTGTCGATCGGCCACTACACCTCGTCCTATCCGGAGGTGCCGTTCGGCGGGATCAAGGACAGCGGATATGGCCGCGAAGGCGGTGCCGAGGGGCTGGACGGCTACACCTATGTGAAGGGTGTGACCCAGCTGATGGGTTAGAAACGCGGCTCACGCTTCTCGCGGAACGCCGCATAGCCCTCGGCAAAGGCCGGTGAGACGATGCATGCCGCCTGCTCGCGCGCCTCGCGGTCGAGCTGGAGCGCTTCCTCGGCATCGCCGCGCTGGCGGGCCTTGGCACTGGCAAACGCAGCCGGTGCGACCTTCGCCAGTTCGATGGCGCGGTCGAGCGCGGCGTCCATCACCGCATCGTCCTTCGCCAGCCGGTCGGCCAGACCCAGCTCCAGCGCCTGCGGCCCCTTGAGCGTCGCCGCCATCGCATAGAGCCTTGTCGTCGCTTCGGGACCAATCCGGCGCGGCAGCGTGCCCGCCAGACCCCAGTCCATCAGCAGGCCGAGCTTCGCGAAAGGGAAGCTGAGCATCGCGCCCTCGCCCATCACGATCTCGTCGGCGAGCAGCGCCAGCCCAGCGCCTGCGCCGACTGCGAACCGCTCGACTGCGGACACGACCGGCTTCGGAAAGCTCCACACCAGCGACGCGATACGATGACCGTCGCGCAGCCGGGCATAGGCGGCATCCTCGGACAGACCGGCCAGGCTCGGCAAATCGCCGCCCGCGCAGAACACACCGCCGGTGCCGCCGATCACGAGCGCGCGGACCGAAGGATCATCGCGGACCTGCTCGAGCGCCGGGAGCAGCCCGGCACGCACCGCGTCGTTGATCGCGTTGCGGGCTTCAGGCCGGTCGATGCGGATGCGGGCAATGCCGGGCGCGGGAGAATCGATCTGGACGCTCATGCCAGGCTCATGCCCAGCAGCGCCCTTCGCCGCAACCACTGGCTCGGGCGGTAGCGCGGATCTCCGGTGATACGCTGGAGCGACTCGAGGATCGACAGGATGCGCGCCGGGCCGATCCGGTCGCCCAGCGCCAGCGGCCCCATCGGGTAGCCAAGACCGATCCGCACCGCGTCGTCGATATCCGCAGGCGTTGCGATGCCGCGCTGGGCGATCTCGCAGCCGGTGTTGACGATCATCGCGAGGATACGTTGTGCCGCGAAACCCGCGCTATCGGCAGTGACGCTGACGGGAACCCCGTCCGACGCCAGCAGGGCATGGGCGATGGCGACCGCAGCATCACCGGTCGCAGGCGAGCGCATCAGCGTGCGGCGCTTCGTGAAATCGGTGATCGGATCGAGCGCCACGCAGCGCGCAGGGTCGAGGCCAAGGCGAGTGGCCGCACCGCTGACGTCCTCGCCCCAAGGCGAGATCAGCAGCACGTCGGCGGCGTCAGAATCTGCCGTCACCGCATTGCCAAGCAGTGCGCGCGCCGCATCGCTCACGCCTTCGCCAAGCCAGACCTTGCCTGCCGCATCCGGCACCGCCGCTTCCGCAGGCTCGACCTTCTGCCCCTCGGGATAGGCATAGAAGCCCCTTCCCGTCTTCCGCCCGAACACCCCCGCGGCAATCCGCGGCGGTACCAGCGGCGAGGGGCGATAACGCGGGTCCTGCTGGAACTGGTCGTAGATCGACTGCATCACCGCGCCCGACACATCGAGCCCGGTCAGGTCGAGCAGTTCGAACGGCCCCATGCGGAAACCCATCCCCTCGCGCACGATCCGGTCGACGCCCGCGAAATCGGTGACGCGTTCCTCCACGAGCCGCAGCCCCTCGGTGTAGAGCGCGCGACCGGCATGATTGACGAGGAAGCCCGGCTGGTCGGCCGCGGTAACGGCGCGATGCCCTGCACCTTCCACCAGCGCCACGAGACGCGGCGCGACGTCCGGTGCTGTGAGGACACCGGGGATCACCTCGGCGATCTTCATCAGCGGCACGGGGTTGAAGAAATGCAGGCCCGCCACCCGATCCGGCTTCGCGCAGCCCGCGGCAATGACGCTGATCAGCAACGACGAGGTGTTGCTGGCGAGGATGCAGCTGTCACCAACCACCGGCTCGAGATCGCGGAACAGCGCCTGTTTCACGTCCAGCCGCTCGACGATGGCCTCGATCACGAGGGTGCAGCCAGCAAGATCGGACAGTGCGTTGCAGGGCTTGATGTTGCGGGTAATCGCTGCAGCATTTTCCTCGGTCAGCGTGCCCTTGGTCACCTGCCGGTCGATCATGCCGATGACGAACTTCACCGCGGCGTCCACGGCCTCGGCGCTGGCATCGTACACGCGCAACTCGTGCCCGGCCTGCGCGAAGAGCTGGACGATACCCCGCCCCATCACTCCCGCACCGATGACGCCGATCACTTCCATCAGTTGCCGCGCCCCAGCAGGCCGCGGGCGATCACCTGCGCCTGGATCTCGGCCGCGCCTTCGAAGATCGACAGGATGCGCGCGTCGCACAGCACGCGGCTGATCTGGAATTCCAGCGCGAAGCCGTTGCCGCCATGGATCTGCAGCGCGTTGTCGGCATTGCTCCACGCGACGCGCGCGGCGAGCAGCTTGGCCATGCCTGCCTCGATATCGCAGCGGCGGCCCTCGTCCTTCGCGCGGGCCGCAGCATAGCTGAGCTGGCGCGCGATCATCGTCTCGGCGGCCATCCAGCCGAGCTTGTTGGCGACACGCGGAAACGCGATCAGCGGCTCGCCGAACTGCACGCGCTGCTGGGCATAGGTCAGCCCGAGTTCCAGCGCGTTCTGCGCCACGCCCACCGCGCGGGCCGCAGTCTGGATACGAGCGCTTTCGAATGTCTCCATCAGCTGCTTGAACCCGCGCCCCTCGATCCCGCCGAGCAGCGCGTCTTCGGGCAATGCGAAGTCGGAGAAGGCGAGTTCAAACTCCTTCATCCCGCGATAGCCGAGCACTTCGATCTCGCCGCCGGTCATGCCGGGCGCGGGGAACGGGTCCGCATCATCGCCACGCGGCTTTTCGGCCAGCAGCATCGAAAGCCCGCGATAGCCTTCGTCGGCATTGGTGCGGACCAGCAAGGTCATCAGATCGCTGCGCGCAGCATGGGTGATCCAGGTCTTGTTGCCGTTGACCACCCATTGCCCGTCGCGAAGCTCGGCGCGGGTGCGCAGCGTGGCAAGATCGGAACCGGTATTGGGTTCGGTGAAGACCGCGGTCGGCAATATCTCGCCACTCGCGATCTTGGGCAGATACTGCGCCTGCTGCGCCTCGGTGCCGCCCAGCCGGATCAGCTCGGCCGCGATCTCGGACCGGGTGCCGAGCGAGCCGACGCCGATATAGCCGCGCGAGAGTTCTTCGGAGACCAGGCACATGGCAAGCTTGCCGAGGCCTGCGCCGCCGAACTCCTCGGGGATGGTCAGCCCGAACACGCCGAGCGCGGCCATCTCCTGCACCACCTCGATCGGGATATATTCGTTGGCGAGGTGCCAGCCATGCGCATGTGGTGCGACTTTGTCATCGACGAAACGGCGGAATTGCTGCGCCATCATCTCGAGCAGTTCGTCGCCCAGCGCGGTATCGGCATGCGCGCCGTCGCCGAGCAGTGCGGCGATACGGCCGGGATCGCCCTTCAGGCCAAGCGCAAGCAGCCCGGCAGCTTCGGCTTCCAGCCCGAAATCGGAAGGACGGATGATCTCGGCCTGGCTCATCGGCAGGCCGCCGCCGATCTGCCCGACATACTCGGCAAAGCCGGTGGCGAGGATCAGCGTCTCGATCTCGGCGAGCGGACGGTCTTCAGCGATCCGCTCGGCCCAGCCGAGCAGCGCACGTAACGCCGCAGCATAAGTGGCGAGCCACGCGAAGCCGTGCGCGAGATGCTGATGCTTCGTAACAAGATCGGCACTGACCTTGCCGCCTTCGGAGACCTGCGCCTCGACGACGGCACGCGCCTTGGCGACGTAAGAGTCCACTGCCGTCAGCGCGGCGCGATACGCATCCATTTCACTCATCCGATGCAGTCGTGCTCCGGCGAAGGCCGGAGCGTTGGAGGGCGAAGCCTGCACCTGCCAGCGCTCCGGCCTTCGCCGGAGCACAGGTGGGGGCTTGCTCAGCCCTTCCCCCCACCGCGCGCCTCACGCTTCAGCCGCTGGCGTTCGCGCCATGCGGACATCAGCCGCTTGGGCTCGTCGGTGGTGTGCGCATGACCCACGGCGCGGATGCCCGCCTGAACGGCGTCGCTGATCGACATCTGTTCCCAATCGCGACACAGCGCCTTCTGGATCCGGATCGCGCGAGGGCCCGCCTCGCAGATCGATTTCACCCAACGCTCGGTCTGCGCGTCCAGCTCTTCGGGCGCAACCAGCTTCTCGACATAGTTGAAGTGATAGGCCTCGGCCGCGTCGATGATCTCGCCGGTGAACACCAGCTCCATCGCCTTGCCCCAGCCGGTCAGTCGCGGGATCAGGCAGGCTTCCATGCCCGAAGGCACGCCATATTTGACCTCGGGCATGCCGAACTTCGCGGTTGTCGATGCCACGCGCATGTCGCACGAAGTCGCGATCTCCATCCCCGCACCCAGGCAATAGCCCTCGATCCGCGCGATCACCGGCACCGGCACGCGGCGGATCGAGTCGCACGCATGGTGGGTGGTCTTGCTGCCGATCTCGGCGATGATGTGATCGGGGAAATCGGCCATCTGGCCGATATTCGCCCCGCCGATGAAGTTCTGGTGCCCGGTCAGCACCACGCAGCGCAGCTCCGGCTCGGTCGCCAGCTCGGTCATGATCTTGGCCAGCAGCGCGCGCCCTTCCACCGGCAGCGCGTTCTTCTTGGCTTCGTTGTTGATCGTCACCCAGGCGACATAGCCGCCCTCCGGCCGATCCTCGCGGCGGACGAGGATCAGATCCTCGCGCTCGAATTCCTGTTTCGCCGCTGACGCCATTTCGGTCCCCGCCTGTCTACGCTTTGCTGGCCCGCCGACACGTGGCGCGGCCCCCTTGTTCCCCGATCCAATCCGCCGACAGGCTGATGAACAACAAGCCAATTTTACTGGCATGGGGATGAGCCATGCTCATGCCGATGCGGCGGCGCTTGCTGCGCGGCGCGACTGCGGTATGCTGCCCGACATACAGAACATGGGAGAGCGGATGACCGGCCAGCGCAGCCTTGCCGAACTGGATCGCTGGCATGCCGGTCATGTCGAGGACGTGATCGATCCCGGCCGCCGGATCGTCGATGCGCATCATCACATGTGGCAGCGCCCACCCGAAGCCTATCAGCTGCCCGAGCTGATGGCCGAGCTGGAATCGGGCCATGACGTGCGCGCGACCGTGTTCGTCCAGAACAATGCGATGTACCGCGCTGGCGGTCCGGAAGCGATGAAGCCGCTGGGCGAAACCGAATATGTGAACGGCGTTGCGGCGGTCAGTGCATCGGGCATGTTCGGCCCGCAGCGGCTGTGCGCGGGGATCGTCGGCCATGCCGATCTGCGGCTGGGCAAGGCCGTCCGCCCGGTGCTGGAGGCGCACCGCCGCGCCAGCGGCCGCTTCCGCGGTATCCGGCACCAGGCGCAATGGGATGGCGAGCTGGGATCGATGGCGCGGATCGCGGCGCCGAAAGGACTGCTGCTCGATCCCGATTTCCGCAAGGGCTTCGCCGAGCTTGGCCCGCTCGGGCTGCGCTTCGATGCGTGGATCTATTTCCACCAGCTCGGCGAATTGGCCTCGCTCGCCGGAGCATTCCCGGAAACGCCGGTCATCCTCGACCATCTCGGCGCGCCGCTTGGGGTGGGCCCCTATGCGGCCCGCCGCAACGAAGTGTTCGACCTGTGGGCCGCGGGCATCCGCGCGCTGGCCAAACATTCGAACGTCTCGGTCAAGCTCGGCGGCCTCGGCATGCCGAGCTACGGCTTCGGCTTCGGCTTCGAGACCCGCGCCGCGCCTGCGACCTCCGCAGCACTCGCCGAGGCGTGGCGCCCCTATGTCGAGCTGGTGATCGAGGCGTTCGGCGCCAACCGCTGCATGTTCGAAAGCAACTTCCCGGTCGACAAGGTCACCTGCAGCTACCGCACGCTGTGGAACGCCTTGAAGCGGATCGCCGAGGGCACGAGCGAGGCGGAGAAGGCCGCGTTGTTCGATGGTACCGCCCGCCGCGTCTATGACCTCGGGTCCGAGGGAATCGAGAATTAGTCGTGCGGGCAGGCCTGCGAGCCACGCTAGTCTAGTCGCAAAATCCGGGAGAGGACCAATGGCCACCACGCTCGAACGATCGCCCGCCGACGCCTTCATTGCGTCCGGCGCGAAGAAGCTGCTGATCGGCGGCCAATGGGTTCCGGCGCAATCCGGCAAGACGTTCGAGACGATCAACCCGGCTAATGGCGAAGTGATCGGCCATGCCGCGGCAGGCGACGCGGCGGACGTCGATGCGGCAGTCGCGGCCGCGCGCAAGGCGTTCGAGAATCCGGCCTGGTCAGGCATGAACCCGCACGGCCGCTCGCGCCTGTTGCTGAAGATCGCGGCGGCCATCGAAGCCAATGCCGAGGAACTCGCGCAGATCGAATCGCGCGACAATGGCTCGCCGCTAAGCATCGCGCGGATGATGATCGCGGGCGTGGGGGAAACCTTCGTCTATTATGCAGGCTGGGCGACCAAAATCTATGGCGAGACCAACCCCTCGCCCGGCGGCATCCTGAACTACACGCTGCGCGAACCGGTCGGCGTGTGCGGCCAGATCGTGCCGTGGAACGGTCCGCTGTCGAGCGCGGCGTGGAAGATCGCGCCGGCGCTCGCATGCGGCAACACGGTGATCCTCAAGCCCGCCGAACAGACCCCGCTCAGCTCGATCCGGCTGGGCGAGTTGATGATCGAGGCGGGCGTTCCCGCGGGCGTCATCAACATCGTCACCGGCTTCGGCGAGACCGCGGGCGCAGCCATCGCCGCGCATTCCGGCATCGACAAAGTCGGCTTCACCGGATCGACCGAAGTGGGCAAGAAGATCCTGATCGCCTCGGCCGGAAACCTGAAGCGGGTCACGCTCGAACTGGGCGGCAAATCGCCCAACATCGTCTTCCCCGATGCCGATCTGGACGCGGCCGCGGTCAGCACCGCACAGGGCTTCTGGTTCCTCTCGGGCCAGATCTGCGTCGCCGCCTCGCGCATCCTGGTTCATCGCAGCGTGCACGACGCCTTCGCGGCGAAGCTGGCCGACCAGGCAAAGGTGATCAACGTCGGCGATCCCGAGACCGCGACGACGATGATGGGGCCGCTGGTCAGCCGCGAGCAGTTCGACCGGGTGACCAGCTATTTCGGCGTGGCGCAGGCGGACGGCGCGCGGCTGGTTACCGGCGGCAAGGCGCTCGACCGCCCCGGCTATTATGTCGAACCGACCATCTTCGCCGATGCCCGCAACGACATGCGCATCGCGCGCGAGGAGATTTTCGGCCCCGTCACCCTGCTGATCCCGTTCGACGACGAGGAGGAAGCGCTGGCCATCGCCAACGACACCAGCTTCGGCCTGGCCGCCGCCGTCTGGACCAAGGATCTTGGCCGCGCCCACCGCGTGGCGCGCGCACTGAAGGCCGGGACGGTGTGGATCAATACCTATCTCTACACCGATCTGATCTCGCCCTTTGGCGGCTACAAGCAATCGGGCATCGGTCGCGAGCTGGGTCGCAGCTCGATCGACGCCTATACCGAGATCAAGTCGGTCTACGCGAAGCTCGACTGAATGCCGCGCTTCCTGCTCGTCCATGGCGGTTGCCATGGCGCATGGTGCTGGGATCGCGTGCTGCCGCTGCTGCCGGGATCGACCGCCATCGACCTGCCTCTTCGCGGCAATGCTGCGGAGGCGCTGATCGCGGCGATAGACGAACCCGCGATCCTGGTCGGCCATTCGCTCGGCGGCATGGCGATCAGCGCAGCTGCGGAAGCCGCGCCGGAGAAGGTCGCGGCGCTGATCTATCTCTCCGCATTGCTGCCAGTCAGCGGCGAATCCGCCGCGACCGTCGCGGTGCCGCCGCTCGGCGCTGGCGGCGCGACGGTACTGGACGGCGAATGGACCCGGCTCGATCCCGAGCTGGCCCCGCCGATCTTCTATCAGGATTGCGATGCGGAGACGGTTGCATGGGCGAGCGCCCGGATCGGCCCGACCCATCTCGACGCGATCACCACCCCGGTAACGCTGACGCCGGAGCGCTTCGGCCGCGTGCCCAAGACTTATATCCATTGCCTTCAGGATCGCGCGATCCAGCCAGAGGCCCAGCGTGCCATGACCGCCCGCTATCCCGGCATCGCCACCGCCGAACTCGACAGCGGCCATTCGCCCTTCCTGTCGATGCCCCAACGCCTCGCCGAACTGCTCTCAGCCCTCGGCGCGCGCCAATAGCGCCCGCGCCTGTTTCAGGTGCGGCTGGTCGATCATCTTGCCGTCCAGCTTCAGTGCCCCCGCGCCGGGATTGTCGGCAAAGGCCTGAACCACCGCGCGGGCATGCGCGATCTGCGCGTCGCTGGGGCTGAAACCGGTGTTGATCGGCGTCACCTGATTGGGGTGAATCGCCATCATGCCGGTGAACCCGTCCCGGCTGCCCCGCGCGACATAGCCATCGAGGCCATCGGTATCGGCGATATTGGGATAGACGGTCTCGATGGCCGGAACGCCCGCAGCATGCGCCGCGAACAGCACCAGCGAGCGCACCGTCTCATAGGGCGCGGTATAGCTGCCGTCCGGATTGCGCGAGGTCGCCGCACCGATAGCCGCGGGCAGATCCTCCGCCCCCCAGGTCAGGCCCGCCAGATGCCCGGCGACTTCGCGATAGGTCGAAAGCTCGAACACCGCAGCCGCAGTCTCGCTGGCGATGGGCAGGATCGGTGGACAGGCGCCGCCCGCCAGCTCGATCAGCGCGCGCACCGACGCCGCGCCCTCGGCCTTGGGCAGCATGATGCCATCCGGCTTCGCCTCCAGCACCGCCGCCAGATCGGCCAGCGTCTCGGCACCATCCAGCGGATTGACCCGCACGAAGCACGGCACCTGCCGCTCGCCCGCCAGCCATTCGGCAATCGCCAGCCGCGCCTCGGGCTTCTTCTCCAGCGCAACCGAATCCTCCAGATCGAGGATCAACGCATCGGCGCCACTCGCCGCCGCCTTGGGAAAACGCTCGGGACGGTCGCCGGGGACGAACAGCAGGGATCTCAGCTTCACGGGATCTGGCGCTCCGGCACATGAACGATGATGCCGTCCATGGCATCGGTAAGGCGCAGCTGGCAACTCAGGCGGCTTTCCGGGCGGCGAGGCACGGCGGTGCAATCGAGCAGTTCGTCCTCATAGGCGTTGGGCGGCACAAAGCCCGGTGCCGCAACGAACACGTGGCAGGTCGCGCAACTGCACGATCCGCCGCACTGCGCGACAATGCTCCACAACCCTGCATCCTTCGCCGCGATCATCACGCTGTCGCCGGGATCGAACATGGCCTCGATGCGGCGGCCATCGGCCTCGATGAAGATAATGCTGGGCATGGTGCGAGTTGAGCGGTTCCGGGCGGGCAGGAACAATGAAAATTCCGCAGCGCCGGGGGAAATTTTCTCGCCTCGGGGGACAGGCCATGAATGTTGCAGCATAAGCGCGGCATGGACATCGAGCATCTCAAGTCGTGGATCGGCCGCGAGGAGCGCGCATCGGACGTGGCGTCTGCCGCGCCGCTCGCGGGACTCGCCGCATTGCTCGATCACGAGACGCCGCCATGGGCGGAAGACGAAGTGCCGCCGCTCGGCCATTGGCTCTATTTCCTGCCGCAGGCACGCCAGTCGATGATCGGCGACGATGGCCATCCGAAACGCGGCGGCTTTCTCCCGCCCGTCCCGCTGCCCCGTCGCATGTGGGCTGGCGGACGGCTGAAATTCCATGGCGCCATCCCGGTCGGATCGACGATCGAACGCGTCTCGACCATCGAGGACGTTACCGCCAAGTCCGGCGCCAGCGGCGAGATGGTGTTCGTCACCGTCCGCCACGCGATCCATGCCGGCGGGGTCCTAGCCATCGAGGAATGGCAGGACCTGGTCTATCGCGGCGAGAGCGCGCCGGGCGCCGCCGCATCCGCAGTGCCGGCATCGACGCGCGAGGCGGATATCAGCCGTGCGTACACCACCGATCCGGTCGCGCTGTTCCGCTACTCCGCCCTCACCTTCAACGGCCACCGCATCCATTACGACCGCGACTATGCCCGCGATGTCGAAGGCTATCCGGGGCTGGTGGTGCATGGCCCGCTCTCCGCGACGCTGCTGATGGACCTGTTCCTGCGCGCGCATCCGCGGGCCGCAGTGACCGGCTTTTCCTTCCGCGCCCGCGCACCTTTGTTCGATATCGCGCCCTTCACGCTCAATCTGGCGCGCGAGGATGGCAAGGCAGCCTTATGGACGGCGGACGCGGGCGGTCGACCGGCGATGACGGCAGAAATCGAGACAGGAGAGTGATGTTGCGCGACGTGGTGATCTGCGAGCCGCTGCGGACCCCGGTGGGGCGCTTCGGCGGGGTGTTCAAATCGCTCCATGCGCATGAGTTGGGCGCGGCGGTGATCCGCGGCCTGCTGGCCAAGACCGGCCTGCCGCCCGAGCAGGTCGACGATGTGCTGTTCGCCCAATGCTATCCGACGATGGACGCCCCCGCGCTCGGCCGCGTGGTCGGGCTCGACGCGGGGCTGCCGATCAGCGCGGGCGGGCTGCAGATCGACCGGCGCTGCGGATCGGGGCTTCAGGCGCTGATCTATGGCGTGATGCAGGTCGCAACCGGCGGCTCCGATCTGGTGCTGGCAGGCGGCGCGGAGTCGATGACCAATGCCGCTTTCTACTCCACGAAAATGCGCTGGGGCATTCCCGGCAGCGGCATGAATTTCGACGATTCGCTGCAAAAGGGCCGGGTCAGCGCGGGCGGATGCAACTTCCCCGTGCCGGGCGGAATGATCGAGACCGCCGAGAATCTGCGCCGCGACTATTCGGTGCCGCGCGAGGAGCAGGACGCCTTCGCCGCCGAATCGCATCGCCGCGCCGTGGCGGCGCAGGATGCCGGCATCTTCGCGCAGGAGATCGTCCCCATCGAGGTGAAGTCGAAGAAGGAGACGCTCCTGATCGACACCGACGAGCATCCGCGCCGTGGCGTGACCGCGGAATCGCTGGCCGCGCTCAAGCCGCTGACAGCAAAGGACCCCGAATCGACCGTCACTGCCGGTAATGCCAGCGGGCAGAATGACGGCGCCTCGGTCGCCATCGTCACCACCGCTGCAAAGGCCGCCGAACTGGGGTTGAAACCCTATGCCAGCCTGAAGAGCTGGGCCGTCGCGGGCGTGCCGCCCAAGACGATGGGCATCGGCCCGGTGCCGTCGGTCGCCAAGGCGCTGGAGCGCGCCGGGCTGGCACTCAAGGACATCGACCTGATCGAGCTGAATGAAGCCTTCGCCGCACAGGTGCTGGCCTGCACGCGCGAATGGAATTTCACCCCATCGGACTTCGAACGGATGAACGTCCATGGCTCCGGTATCTCGCTAGGCCACCCGGTCGGCGCGACCGGCGGCCGCATCCTCGCCACCCTGCTGCGCGAAATGGACCGCAGCGGCGCGCGCTATGGGATCGAGACGATGTGCATCGGCGGCGGCCAGGGGCTGGCGGCGGTGTTCGAACGGCATGGGGGCTAGCGTAACCGCGCCGCATGCCTAGCCCTCCCCCTTGATGGGGGAGGGTTGGGTGGGGGTGACCTCTTCTCATGATGCTGTCCGATGAGGAGAGGTCACCCCCACCCTTCCGCCGCTTCGCGGCTCCCCCTCCCCCATCAAGGGGGAGGGACTTCGGGGTGCGACTTGAATGCCTGAACCTGCCTCCCCCCACTGGACCCCGCGCAACCGCCTCGCCGCGCTCACCGTCGCGCTCGCCGTCACCGTCTCGGTGCTCGACGGCGTCATGCTCAACGCCACCCTGCCCAGCATCGCCCGCCAGCTGAACGCCGATCCGGCCGAGGCGATCTGGGTGGTGAACGCGTATCAGCTCGCCGCGGTGATCGCGCTGCTCCCGCTGGGCAAGGCGGCGGACATTTATGGCCACAAGCGCGTCTACCTGATCTGCGTCGCCCTGTTCGGTATCGGTTCGCTCGGCTGTGCGCTCTCGCCCGATCTGCCCACGCTCGCGGTCTTCCGCTTCCTTCAGGGATGCGGCGGGGCGGGCAGCATAGGGATTACCAACGCGATGATACGCTATGTCTATCCGCCCGAGCAATTCGGGCGCGGCGTGGCCAACAATTCGCTGCTGGTCGCGCTGTCGCTCGCGGCGGGGCCAAGCATCGCGTCGGTGATCGTCTCACTGGCCGACTGGCGCTGGCTGTTCATCATCAACCTGCCGATCGTCGCCCTGCTGATCGCCATCGGCCTGCCCACTTTGCCCCCCGGCGGTCGCGACGTGCACCGCTTCGACTGGCAAAGCGCGCTCCTCAGCATGGCCACGTTCGGGCTGATCCTGCTCGCGCTGGATACCGCCGCGCATGATGCCGCCGCGATCCTCCCCGTATCGCTCACCATCGCCGGAATAACCGCGGGCGCATTGCTGCTGACCCGGCAAAGGGGTGCCGCCCAGCCCCTGTTGCCCGTAGACATGCTGCGCACCCGCCGCTTCGGCTTTTCGGTCGCGACGATGTTCGCGGCCTCGGCTGCGCAGCTTACCGCCTATGTCGTGCTGCCCTTCCACTTCCAGCTCGGCCTCGGCCGCAGCCAGATCGAAACCGGCCTGCTGTTCCTCCCCTGGCCCATCGCACTCGCCATCGCCGCGCCGCTCGCCGGATGGCTGGGCGACAAGGTCGAGGCGGGGCGGCAGGGCGGCGTCGGGCTGATCCTGTTCGCCGCGGGGCTGATCCTGCTCGCGACGCTGGAGCCCGGCGCTAGCTTCGCCGACATCGCCTGGCGCATGGCGCTGTGCGGCTTCGGCTATGGCATCTACCAGCCGGCCAACAGCCGCACGCTGATCACCAGTGCGCCGCCCG
>NZ_JARNTV010000080.1 GCF_029433115.1 Sphingomonas sp. AOB5
TCCCCCACCCGGCCACCCAACGGAAGGTTATTCTATGGGTGGCCGGGTGGGGGAGCGGGCCGGTGCCGAAAAACCTAGAGCAAGTACCGGATGCGCACCTGTTGTTGCTCGGCGCCGGTGCCGACCGTGAAGCTGGTCGATTTGAACTTGGGCGGGCCGAAGCCGATGCCCGGGTTGCGCGAAAAGCCGAAGCCTTCCTTCGGCATGCCCAGCATGGTGTCGAGCTTCGAATTGCCATTCTCGTCATGGATCACCGCCAGCGCATAGGTGCCCGGCGGCAGGCCCTCGAAATGGATGCGGGTGGTGGTCGCCGCCACGCTGTGGCGGATCGCGTGGCCGGTCTTGCAGTCGGGGAAGCTCTTGGGATCGGTGGTCAGGCACAGGCGCAGCATGCCCTTGTTCGACCGCAGCTTGACGATCTCGACGTCCAGGCTGCCGCTATGAAGCGGCGCCATCCCCGGCAGCAGCATCGCTGCGGCGGCGGCGATGCATGCCCTTGGGACCGCTTTCGAAACTGCCGACACCCCGATCCGTGCCGCAAAGCCGGTCCCAGAAGCGGAAATAGAGACCATAGTTGCACCCATATTGCTCATGGTGCCGCTGATGATGACTCGCCGTGATCAGCCAGCCGCCCAACACCCCCCGCCACATGAAGCGCGGAAACAGCTCCCAGCCCATGTGATTGGTCACACCCATAACGGTCATGATCGCAAGGACCAGCCCGAGCGCGGCGGCGTGGATCGGAATGACGAACACCAGTAGCGGAATTACCACAGCGCCGGTGAGCGCCTCGACCGGGTGGAAGCTCATCGCCGCCCATGCCGTCGGCGGGCGGCTGGCATGGTGGACGGCATGGGCGATGCGGAACCAGCGCGGGCGGTGCATCAGCCGGTGGGTCCAGTAGAACCATGTGTCGTGCGCGATCAGATAGAGCAGCACCGACAGCGGCACATACCAGAGCGGATATGCGGATGCGTCGGTGTAGATCGCCGTCCAGCCGCGATTCTGCCACCCCCAGGCGACAACGCCCGCCGGCACGCCATAGATGGCGGCGCTGGCGAGGCTCCAGCCGATCTCCTTGCGGATCTGCGGGGTGAGGCCGCGATAGAGGCCCGGATGCTTCGCGCGGGTGGCCAGATCGAAGGCGCCGCTGACGATCAGGTACCGCACGCCGACGATGAGGGTCATCGCGATTGCGGAGAGGAGGATGGCGAGGGCGATGCTCACCGCTCTCCTCTAGTCGAGCGGGGCGCCACTTCCAATCGGCGTGCTCAGGTCAGCCAGGCGCCGCCCTGCCAGACCTTGATCGCATCGATCGGCCAGACGAGCATCAGCACGTTGAGCGTCAGATTGTCGCGGATCAGCAGCAGGGTCATCAGCTCGAATGCGATCGCGATACCGATGATGACGCGCGCGGGCAGGCGCGTCGCCAGCCAGAAACCGAAGCTCATCCAGCCGATATCCGCCATCGAATTGACGATCGAATCGCCCGAATAGCCGAGCGCGATCGTCGCTTCGCGATAGCGGTTGATGATGATCGGCGAGTTTTCCAGCACCTCCCACGCGCCCTCGACCAATATGGCGGCGGGGAAGGCCCATCGGCGGGTATCGCCCTTCAGCCAGAAATGCGCGGCGGCATAGAAGAGGAAGCCATGGATGATGTGGCTGAACGTGTACCAGTCGGCGAGATGCTGGCTGTTCTCGCTGGAATGGACCGCGCCGTGCCACAGCTTGATCGTGCCGCAGGTGCAGATCGGCGGGCGATCCATCAGGACGAGGGTGATCGCAAAGCCAGCCGCCAGCGCGAGCGCGGCGTAGATTGCGGGGCGCGTGATGCGCAGCGGCGTGCGGACGATTCCGGTCACAGTGCGCCGACCAGTCCTTCGGGATCATAATCGAACCCGTCGCCGACCTCGTCGATGGTGGCGAGCTCGCGGCGGGGCAGATCGATCCAGCGGACTGCATCCTTGTCCGAATCGATCCGGCCATGCGCGATGCGTGCGCGACGGGTGAGATAGTTGATGCTCAGCGACGCGGTCTCCCCGGTGTTGCGCTGAACATTGCTATAGTCATAGCCGATCAGCCGCAGCGCATTCTGCTGCCAGCGGAAGGTGAAGCTGGTCGTCCCCGCGCTCCAGCCGCCGGCGCTCATGAAGCGCCCGAGCCGGACGTGCAGGACGCCCTCGCGTACTTCCATGCCGCCGCCCGCGCCATCGGCGGCGAACGGATCCTCTGCGCAGGGATTGTCGCGGCGTGGCACCAGCTTGCTGTTCTGCATTGCCAGGCGATAGCCGCCGCCACGGACGGCGAAGACGATCGCCAGGATGCGCGGATTGGTGTCGTAGGTGTCACCGCACAGGCCGCCGGTCGGCAGGACGTTGCGCGGGTCCTGCTTGCGCAGCGCCAGTACGAGATCGGGCAGGCCGTCGCCGTTCAGATCGCCGCCCGATTGCTGCTCGATCGTCCATCCGCGCGGGATGAATTCCTGCACGCTCGCCGCAGTCGAACGCAGCGCGGGATAATGGACCGGCGGCAGCGGTGCGTCCTGAGCGGCTGCGGGGATCATGGCGGCGAGCAGCGAAGCGATCATCCGGCGATCCTGACGCGGCGATATCGCTTCGGCAATCGGCTTCGCAGGGCCTCAGCCGGCGGCCGGCCCCGCCACCAGATCCACGCAGCTCTTCGCGATGGCCTCCAGTTCCTCGCGCGGGCGGCCGGTGCGGGCGCGGATGCTGAGCGCCTGGATCACCGAGGTGACGATATGGGTGTGCGCTTCGGGACTGGGGCTGCCGGCCTGGACCAGCAGTGCGCCGATCGCGCGATCCTCGAGCATCAGCACGCGATCGAGCACGGCGCGGATATCGGGATCGACCACTGCTTCGGCGATGGCGGTGTTCAGCGCGATGCAGCCCGACGGACCGTCCTCGCCGCCCAGATAGACGTTGATCGTGTAGCGGAACATCCGCTCGAGCATTTCGCGCAGCGGGAGCTTCGCATCGTGCAGCCCGGCGAAGCTCTGTTCGAGCCAGGCATAGGTGCGTTCCAGCGAGGCGAGATACATGGCGCGCTTGTCGCCGAACGCGGCGGCAAGGCTGGGCCGGTTGACGCCGGTCGCCTGGGTCAGCTCGTCGAGCGAGGTCCCCGAAAAGCCGCGCGTGCGGAAGCGCGAAGCGGCGGCGTGCAGCACTTCGTCGCGATCGAAATTGCGGGGGCGGCCGCGCTGCCGCTTCGGGGTTTCTGTGCAATCTCGCATAAAATTCCTTGACGACCCTATTTTCATGCGAGATTGTACAAAAATCAAGTGTTGGAGTCGCCGAGGGAGGCCGTCGCCATGAAGCTGTATTTCAAGCCCTTCGCCTGCTCGCTGGCCGCGCGGATCGCGATCGAGGAAGCCGAGCTGGACGCCGAGTATATCGAGGTCCCCGCTGACGGCCGTCTGCCCGACGGGCGCGATTTCCGTGAGCTGAGCCCGATGGGCTATGTCCCCGCGATCGAGACGCCCGGCGGCTTCGTGCTGACCGAAGGCCCGGCGGTGCTGACCTATATCGCCGAGCTGGCCCCCGAAGGCGCCTTGTCCTTCACCAATTTCTCCGACGCGCATTACAGGATGCTCGCCTGGCTCAACTTCGTCGCGACCGAGCTGCACAAGGGCGTGTTCATGCCGCTGCTCGGCTATGCCAGCGATGCCGAGCGCGATGCGGCGCGGGCCAAGGCGGCGCGGCCGCTGGCGGTGATCGAGCGGCAGCTGACGGGCCGCGAGTTCCTGGAGGAGCGGTTCACGGTCGCGGACGCCTATCTGCTGGCGGTGCTCAACTGGTGCGAACATGCGCGGGTGAGCCTCGACGCGTATCCGGCGCTGCGCCGCTACCGCGCGAAACTGCGCGCGCGGCCGTCGGTGGCGCGGGCGATGGCCGAGGAATTGCCGCTGCTGAAGGCGGCGTGACTGCTTAAGCCCTCCCCCTTGATGGGGGAGGGTTGGGAGGGGGTGAGCCATCCACGAGCGCCATCGCCTGAGGCGCGCTCACCCTCATCCTCCCACCGCTTCGCGGCGGGCCCCTCCTTCTCCCATCAAGGGAGAAGGGTGCGTGGTCCCACCCGCAAAGCATTTCGAAGTGGAGCGAGGCCGCATCACGCCTCTCTCCCACCTTCCTGCCCCTCCGGCAGCAATGCCGGAGGGGGCATTTGTCAGCGGCGAATCGTTACGCTAACCGCAGTTCATGCCTTCCATTCACCAGTGTGACGTCGCGATCGTGGGCGGTGGCCTTGCGGGTGCGCTGATCGCGCTCGGCCTGGCCAGGAAGCGGCCCGATTGCACGATCCGGCTGATCGAGGGCGGCCCGCGGATCGGCGGCAATCATCTCTGGTCCTTCTTCGGCAGCGATGTGGCGGCGGCGGAACGCTGGCTGGTAGCGCCGCTCGTTTCCTATGGCTGGTCGCAATATGACGTGGCCTTTCCGGCGCACAGCCGGACGCTGCGCGCGCCCTATTATTCGATCGAGTCCGAACGGCTGGATCAGGTGGTCCGCGACGCTTTGCCGCCCGAGGCGCTGATGATGAAGCGCAAGGTGCTGGCGGCGAGCAGCAAGGCGGTGGTGCTGGCGGATGGCGACCGGGTCGAGGCCGGGGGCGTGATCGATTGCCGCGGGCCGGCCGAGCTGGGCGTGCTCGATCTGGGCTGGCAGAAATTCTACGGACGCGAGCTGCGGCTGCACGAGCCGCACGATGTGGCGCGGCCGATGGTGATGGACGCGACGGTCGAGCAGATCGACGGATACCGCTTCATGTACGCGCTGCCCTTTGCGGCGACGCGGCTGTTCCTCGAGGACACCTATTACAGCGACGAGCATGTGCCCGATATCGAGGCGATGAAGGGCCGGATCGACGACTATGTCGCGGCGCGCGGCTGGCAGGTCGAGCGGATCCAGCGCGAGGAGGCCGGATCGATCGCGGTCGTGATCGGGGGCGATTTCGATGCCTATTGGCAATCGGGCGGCAACAAGGTGGCCAAGGCGGGGGTGCGCGCCGGGCTGTTCCATCCGCTGACCAGCTATTCGCTGCCCGATGCGGTGCGCACTGCGGCTTTGGTGGCGAAGGCGGGCGATCTGTCGGGCGCAGGGCTGCACGACCTGCTCTATCGCCATGCCAAGCGGACCTGGAAGGCGCGCGGTTTCTATCGCATGCTGGCGGCGATGCTGTTCCGCGCGGCCGAGCCGGATCAGCGCTATCGCGTGCTCGAACGCTTCTATAGGCTCGATCCGCGGCTGATCGCGCGATTCTATGCGGGACAGTCGACCAATTTCGACCGGCTGCGGGTGTTGAGCGGGAAACCGCCGGTGCCGATCGGGCGCGCGGTCGCGGCGATAAAGAGGAACACGAAGTGAGGCGTGCGGTCGTCATCGGTGCGGGATTCGGCGGGCTGGCGCTCGCCATCCGCCTGCAATCGGCCGGGGTCGATACGGTGCTGATCGAAGGCCGGGACAAGCCGGGCGGGCGCGCCTATTTCTGGGAGCGGGACGGCTTCACCTTCGACGCGGGGCCGACCGTGATCACCGCGCCGGACACGCTGCGCGAACTCTGGAAGCTTTCGGGCCGTGACATCGGCGAGGATGTGAAGCTGGTACCGGTCTCGCCCTTCTATCGCCTGAGCTGGCCCGACGGGACGGTGTTCGATTATAGCAATGACGACGTCCAGCTGCGCGCCGAGCTGGCCCGGCTCGCGCCGCACGATGTGGAGGGGTATCGCCGCTTCCTCGGCTATTCCGCGGGGGTCTATGAAGACGGCTATGTGAAGCTCGGGCAGGTCGCGTTCCTCGACTTCATGTCGATGGTGAAGGCGGCGCCGTCGCTGATGCGCCATCAGGCGTGGCGATCGGTCTATTCGGTCGTTTCGGGCTTTGTGAAGAACGAGAAATTGCGCGAGGCGCTGAGCTTCCACACGCTGCTGATCGGCGGGAATCCGCTGAAATCCTCGGCCATCTATGCGCTGATCCACAAGCTGGAACGCGATGGCGGCGTCTGGTGGGCGATGGGCGGCACCAATCGGCTGATCGCGGGCATGGTCGCGCTGTTCGAGCGGCTGGGCGGCGTGGTGAAGCTGGGCGATCCGGTGACCGCGATCGACACGCTGGGCGAGCGGGTGACCGGCGTGCGCACCAAGAGCGGCGCGGTGTTCGAGGCCGATGCGGTGGCGAGCAATGCTGACGTGGTCCACAGCTATCGCGACCTGCTGAAGGGATCGCGCAGCGCGCAGCGGACCGCGGCGCGGATGGAGCGCAAGCGCTTCTCGCCGTCGCTGTTCGTGCTGCATCTCGGGCTGAAGGGGAGCTTCCCCCATGTGCCGCACCATTCGATCCTGTTCGGTCCGCGTTACAAGGGGCTGCTCGCCGACATCTATGACCATGGCGTGGTGAGCGAGGATTTCTCGATCTATCTCCACCATCCCAGCGCGACCGATCCGGCGATGGCGCCGGAGGGGCATGCGACGATGTATGCGCTGGTGCCGGTGCCGCATCTGGGCAAGTTCCCGGCGGACTGGAACGAAGTCGGACCGGTGCTGGAGGCGCGCATCCTTGCCGAGCTGCGCAAGCGGCTGATCCCCGATCTGGACGAGCGGATCGTGACCAGGTTCAGCTATATGCCGCCCGATTTCGCGACCGATCTGAACGCGCATCTGGGTTCGGGCTTCAGCCTGGAACCGATCCTCACGCAAAGCGCCTGGTTCCGCACGCACAACCGGGACGATGCGATCTCGAACCTCTATTTCGTCGGTGCGGGCACGCATCCCGGCGCCGGTATCCCCGGCGTGGTGGGCAGCGCCAAGGCGACGGCGGATCTGATGCTTGGAGAGAATAAGTGAAGCGTATCGCCATCTATTGCGGATCGGCCACCCCGGCGGACCCGGTCTATATCGAGGCGGCGCGGATGGTGGGCCATTCGCTCGCCAGCCGCGGGATCGGTGTGGTCTATGGCGGCGGGCGCCTCGGGCTGATGGGTGCGGTGGCGGACAGCGCGCTGGCGGCGGGCGGCGAAGTGATCGGGGTGATCCCGACCTCGCTGGTCAATGCCGAAGTGGCGCACAAGGGGCTGACCAGCCTGGAAGTGGTCGACACGATGCACGAGCGCAAGGCGCGCTTCGTCGAGCTGGCCGACGGCTTCATCAACCTGCCCGGCGGCACCGGCACGATGGACGAATTGTGGGAGGCGCTGAGCTGGGCGCAGCTCGGCTATCACAGCGACCCGATCGGGCTGCTCAACATCGCCGGCTATTATGACAAGCTGGTCGAGTTCTGGGAGCATATGGGCAATGTCGGCTTTGTCCGGCCGCAGCATCAGGGCCTGCTGCTGGTCGATGACGATCTCGACGGGCTGCTCGACAAGCTGACCAACGCCCAGCCCACGGTGCCGATCATCCATATGAAGCGTGAGGATCTTTGAGCGGGATGCTCCCTTCGCGCGCGGCGATCGTCGCAACGGCGGGGGAATCGATCGCGCGCGGATCGAAGAGTTTCGCCGCGGCGAGCAAATTGTTCGACCGCAAGACCCGTGAGCGGGCGCAACTGCTCTACGCATGGTGCCGGGCCTGCGACGATCTGGCCGATGGGCAGGACCATGGCCATGGCATGACCGCCGTCACCGATGCCGAGGCAAGGCTGGCGGTGATCCGCGAGAAGACCCAGGCCGCGCTCGACGGGCATTGGGTGGGCGATGCGGCGTTCGACGCCTTGCGCATCGTGGTGGCCGAGACCGACATGCCGCACCGCTTCGTGTGGGATCTGGTCGAGGGTTTTGCGCTGGACGCAGCCGATTGGCGCCCGCGGTCGGAGAATGATCTCTACCGTTACTCCTATCATGTTGCGGGCACGGTCGGCTGCATGATGGCCGTGATCATGGGGGTGAAGCCCGATGACGATGCGGTGCTCGACCGGGCATGCGACATGGGCCTTGCCTTCCAGCTCGCCAATATCGCGCGCGATGTGGAGGAGGATGACCGGGTCGGCCGTTGTTACCTGCCCGAGGAATGGCTGGTCGAAGTCGATATCCCGCCGGGCCAGCATATGAAGCCGCCGTTCCGATCGCGCCTGGCGATGCTGATGCGGCGGATGGCGGCAAAGGCCGAGGCGCATGAGGCGAGTGCGCGGGCCGGAACGCCCGCGCTTGGCTGGCGCTCGGCATGGGCGGTGCTGGCGGCGGCGGGCATCTATGGTGACATCGCGCGCAAGGTCGCGGCGCGGGGCGAGCATGCCTGGGATCACCGGGTGACGACCTCGGGCTTCGAGAAGATCGGCTGGATCGCGCGGTCGCTGGGGCAGGCGATCCGGCGCAAGTCGCTCTATCCGCCGGTCAGTCGCGACGGACTGTGGACACGGCCGCGTTAACCGCGTCCGGCAAGGTTTCGGCAAGTCGCGGCAGGGCATTTTGGGGACGGCCCCCCGACCCCAAGGTTATGCCCCGTGACGCTTCTTTCGGTTCAACTTTCCCGCGCCATGGCGCGCGGACGTAACACGCCCCGGCCGCCGCACACCCGCGCCGACCTGCTGGTGACCCTGCTGCGCAAGCGGGCGGCGGCGCACAATGCCGGTGCCGAGGATCTCGAAGCGCTGCTGCGCGACCAGATCCGCTGGGCCCTGCCGATCGTGCGCGAGCCGGTTGCCGCGAACGATTGAGGCTCAGGCCTCGCTCGCCGTACCCTGCACGATCAGCCCGGCGAACAGCGGCGCGACCACGCCTGCGATCCACATCCAGATCGGCAGCCCGGGGATCATGAAGGCGTTGATCATGCACGCCGCGAAGATCAGCCCGGCGACGATCCAGCCCGATGGCGCCCAGTTCGACGCACGGAATGCCACCAGCCCGCCGATCAGCGCGGCGAGGAACCAGCCGCACGCCATGATCGCCTTGGCCGCGAGCGGTGCTGCGGCGACCGCCGCGGCGATATCGTCATAGGACATCGATTTGGCGACGCTGCCCGGGAACAGATAATGGCTCAGCCCGTCCATCGCCGAGACGGTGAGCATCGCCACGACCACACCGGCCAGCGTGCCCAGTATCTTTCTCAACATCGAAAGCGCCCCGCATTCGTTACGAAAGCGGAAGAATACAGGAAATCAGCGGGATAGGCGAATCTCAGCTGCCGGGACGGACAGCGGGACGGCTGACGGGGCGGTTCTCGGCGAAGCGGCCCGACTTGGCCTGGCAGGATGCACCCACCACCGGAAAATCGAGATCGGCATGGCGGGGCAGGACCCCGCCCATCGCGGCGTTGCACTTGGCAGCGCTTTCGTAGCGGGCCGGCTCGACGCGCGCCTGCTGGCACGACATGCCGTCATCGCTGCACCCCAGGATCGCCATCACGAAATAGACCGGCTCCATCGCTCGCTCCTTCCGAAGTGTTAACGGATGGAAACGCCTCCTGTTCCGCCGAGCCGTTGCATCGGTGCGCCGGACGCCCCAAATGCCGCTTGATGCCGCCGCAAACATCTGAATCGGGTCCCGAGCGGCCGCTCTGGGCCACGATGCGCCGTTTCCTGCCCTATCTGTGGCCGGCCGACGCCCCGGCGCTGCGCGCGCGGATCGTGATCGCAATGCTGCTCGTCGTCGCGTCGAAGCTGGTGCAGGTCTATGGCGCACCGTTCGCGCTGCAGGGGGCGATCGACCGGATGGCGCTGGGATCGCGCGACGCGGTGTGGCTCGTGGTGGCGCTGGTGGTCGGCTATGCCGCGGCGCGGCTCGGGTCGACCGTGTTCGACAATCTGCGCAACGTGGTGTTCGAGCGGGTCGGGCAGGATGCGACGCGCAGGCTTGCCGCGGACGTGTTCCGCCATCTCCACAAATTGTCGCTGCGCTTCCATCTTGAGCGGCGGACCGGCGCGGTCACCAAGGTGGTCGAGCGCGGGACCAAGAGCATCGACACGATGCTCTATTTCCTGCTGTTCAACATCGCGCCGACGATCCTCGAGCTGACACTGGTGCTCCAGATTTTCGCGACGCGCTTCTCGGGCTGGCTGGTCGCGGGCACGCTGGCGATGGTGGTGGTCTATATCGCCTTCACCCGCTGGGTGACCGACTGGCGCGCCAAGCTGCGTCAGCAGATGAACGATCTGGATACCGGGGCGGTGGCGCATGCGGTGGATTCGCTGCTGAACTTCGAAACGGTCAAATATTTCAACGCCGAAGCGCGCGAGGCGAAGCGCTACGAAGATGCCGTGACCGCCTATGCCAGGGCCGCGACGGTCAGCGAGAATTCGCTGGCCTGGCTCAATATCGGGCAGAGCCTGATCACCAATGCGATGATGGGCGCCGGCATGGCGCTGATCGTGTGGGGCTGGTCGACCGGCCAGTTCACGCCCGGCGAAGTGGTGCTGGTCTCGACCCTGCTCAGCCAGCTGTTCCGCCCGCTCGACCTGCTCGGCATGGTCTATCGCACGATCCGGCAGGGGGTGATCGACATGGGCAGCATGTTCGACCTGATCGACACCGATGCCGAGGTGAAGGACGTCGCCGGCGCGCAGCCGCTGACGGTCAGCGCCGGGCATGTCCGCTTCGAAGGCGCACATTTCGCCTATGATCCGGATCGCGAAATCCTGAAGGGCATCGATCTCGACATTCCGCCGGGCAGCACCGTGGCGGTGGTCGGTCCCTCGGGCGCGGGCAAGTCGACGCTGGCGCGGATTCTCTATCGCTTCTACGACCTGACCGGCGGGCGGGTGACGATCGACGGGCAGGATATCAGCCAGGTCACGCAGTCCAGCCTGCGCGCCGCCATCGGGATCGTGCCGCAGGATACGGTGCTGTTCAACGACACGATCGGCTACAACATCGCCTATGGCCGCGAGGGTGCTTCCCCCGAGGAGGTCGCCACCGCGGCGCGGGGCGCGGCGATTGCCGGCTTCATCCAGGCACTGCCCGAGGGGTTCGATACCCGCGTCGGCGAGCGCGGGCTGAAGCTCTCCGGGGGCGAGAAGCAGCGCGTCGCCATCGCGCGGACTTTGGTCAAGAACCCGCCGATCCTGATCCTCGACGAAGCGACCAGCGCGCTCGACAGCCGGACCGAAGCCGATATCCAGGCGACGCTGGAGGCCATCGAGCATGGCCGCACCACCATCGTGATCGCCCATCGCCTCTCCACCGTGGTCCATGCCGACCAGATCGTCGTGCTGGAAAGCGGACGCGTCGCCGAACGCGGTACGCATGGCGAACTGTTGCGTCTGGGCGGGCTTTATGCCGAGATGTGGGCAAGACAGGCCCAAGAGGCCGAACAAGGGGGCGGGATCACCGCCTGACGGGAGAGGCGATGAGCATCTTGTGGTGGATCTTGGCATTGCTGGCGATCCTGATCGCCGGGCTGGCATTCTGGGCGCGGTTCATCGCGCAGGGCGTCGAGAAGCTGGTGCCCGCCGACGGGCAGTTCGCCGACGTGATGGGCGGGCGGGTCCATTACACCGACCGGGGCGAGAGCGCTCCGGGTGAGCCGGCCATCGTGATGATCCACGGCATCCTGGGCGGGATGCGCAACTTCGCCGATCTGGCGGAGGCGATGGCCAAGGATCACCGCGTCATCGTGATCGACCGGCCGGGCTGGGGTCATTCGGGCGTGTGGTCGCCGCGGCCCGATATCCAGACCCAGGCGGAGATCGTCATGGGGCTGATCGAGCGGCTGGGCCTCGACCGGCCGGTGCTGGTCGGTCATTCGATGGGCGGGGCGGTGTCGCTCGCCGCGGGGCTGGCGCATCCGGAGAAGCTGCGCGGGCTGGCGCTGATCGCGCCCTATACCCAGCCGATCGACCAGCCGCCCGAGGCGTTCAAGGCGATGAACGTGCCGCCCGCGATTGCCGGGCTGATCGCATGGACGCTGGCAACACCCATCGGCATGCGCACCGGCAAGGCCAAGTCGGCGATGGTGTTCGCGCCCGATCCGGTGCCCGCCGATTTCGCGACCCGCGGCGGCGGCGCGTTGGTGCTGCGGCCGCGCAGCTTCCGGTCGGCGGCGTTCGAGCTGGCGATGGCGCGCGGTTCGATGCTGCGTCAGGCGCCGCTTTATGGCGGACTGCGTGTGCCGGTGGCGATCCTCTATGGCCATGGCGATGCGATCCTGGCGCCTGCGCTGCACGGCACCGATACCGCGACGGCGATTCCGGGGGCGACCATCGATCTGATCGAGGGCGGGCACATGCTGCAGGTCGTCTACCCGCAGGCGACCGAAGCTTGGCTGCGCGGGGCGGTGGCGCGGTTCAGCGGCAGCTGAGCGTGATCGTCTTTTTCGGCTTGTCGAAGACGATCGACGAGCAATTGTCGAGATAGTCGCGGCCGATCTCGACGCGCAGCTCGCGACGGCCTTTCTTGCCGCCGGTGACGACGATCTCGTCCGGATCGGCTTCGGGCGCATCGGCTTCGGGGATGCTCTCGGTCGTCCCGAAATCGCCGGTGCGGACCATCAGCCCGGTAATCGACAGCGGCCCGATCTCGAGCGGGGAGCGGATCGCCATGTGGCGCACGGTGCGGATCACGCCGAGATAGACCAGCATCTGCTCGGGCGGCTTGTCGAATGCGCCGCTCTGGAACTGGGCGATGGCCGCGCCCGCCCCGGCGGTGGCGATGCTGTAGTCGCGCATCAGGCTGAAGCGGACGACGATGGTGTCACCGCCGACCTGCAGCTTCGTCCCGATCCCCGCCCGGCCATAGTCCGCCATCGGCAGGCTGACTGCGCGTTCGCCGGGCTGGGCGGGGCGCATCTGGTAGCGGACGACCGGCGCATCGAGCATGCCCGGCCCGATCGCGCCGTCCGCGCCCGTCACATAGGGCACCTGGAACCAGCCCGCGCGCCGCTTGAATTCGCCGCGACCGATATCGATGCGCACGACGTCGGTGGCGCCGGGCACCTTCACCGGGCCGATCCGGGCGATGAAGCCGATCATGCTGGGCTTGAAGCCCGCGCGCGCCGCGAAATCGGGATTGAAGATCGGCGATCCGGGTGCGCCGGGATCCAGCTTGATCCGCGCGGGCACGCCGTTGACCACGCCATCGACGATGCCGTCGCCGATGACCAGCAGTTCGGGTTCGTCCGCCGGGGCAGCGAGCAGGGCGATGGCGAGGAGCGGTTTCCAGATCATGCCACAGGCGTGGCCGAGGATCGGGGCGGAAATCAGGCGGCTTCGGCCGGTTGGGTCGTCCAGCCGAGCCGCGGAATGGTGATCGAACGCTTGCCCGCCAGATCGACGCGGCACACGAACAGCTCGCGGCTCTCGATATAGGCGATCAGGCGGCGCGCGCGGCCGAGCGAGCTGGTGCCATAGGTCGCGGCGATCTCGGCATCGCTTGGGCAGGGCAGCCCTTCGCGGGCGGCGCGGGCGACCAGCAGGAAGGGCCCGAGCATATCGTCGGGCAGCGCGCGGGCGGCGT
>NZ_JARNTV010000081.1 GCF_029433115.1 Sphingomonas sp. AOB5
CGGCGCGCGCACGGATGCGCGCCGCGACAATGGCCCGCGCGCGGATGCGCGCAATAACGGACCTCGCGCGGATGCGCGCAACAATGGTCCACGTCCGGAGCGTCAGGGCGAACAGCGCCGCAACGATGCGCCGCGCGCCGATCGTCCGCAGGGCGAGCAGCCCCAGCGCGACTATGCCCGCAAGAGCAAGTGGCAGGGCCGCCCGTCGCAGGGCAGCGGCCATCGCAACGGCGCAGGCCGTTCGCGCTAGCACCGGACGCATCGCAATGAAGGAAAGGCCGGGGTTCGCCCCGGCCTTTTCCGTTTCAGGCGGATCGATCGCCTTCGATGGTCATGGCTTGGGTGCGACCATGATCGACAGCGCCATGTCCCGGCTGCGGCGCATATGCTTCGCGACGTCGGCGTTGGTGGTGCCCTGGCCATTGCTGTAGATCGACACCACTCGCCCGCCCGCTGTGGTCAGGCAGCCGCCCTGCACTGCCTTGCGCTCGCCATTCGGCCCCTGGATGGTCACTGCGCCGCCGGCATAACCGCACACATCGTCCACCCCTCGCGGTGTGACCGCGCCGGCAATCTCCAACGACACGCCGTTCCGCTCCGAGGAGGCCTTCAGCGCATTGGAGAACACCTCGCCGAACCATTGCTCAGCGCCTGGCGCGTTGAAGATCGGTTTCAGCTCTTCAAGGAATGCCGCGCGCGGGATCGTCTCGTTCGCCAGCGTCCGCGGGGTCATCAGTACATAATAGTCCCGCTGGAATCCGGTATCGCCGCAGGTGATCAGGATCAGGTTCAGGATGTTGGACTGCTGGTTCATGCCGCGACGAAAGGCAGCCATGCCGTCTTCGTCCAGCGGGCAGAAGCCTTCCGGAATCTTGAGTTGCAGCGCGGTGCCGCCAACACGGAATGATGCGACGCCCGCCGCACTCTGCGCCATTGCGGGCGCGGCCAGTCCCAGCAGCAGCGCCAGCCCCGCGATCCACCGCATCCTCATCCCCCATTCTCCATGAACAGCTGCAGGGTTCGCGCCCGCGCCAATGTCGCGCTGGCCGCATCGTAATCCGCACGCTGGTCGCAATTGAAGCCGTGCCCGGCCTCGTAGACGAACACCTCCACGTTCGGATGCCCCGCCGCGATCAGCTTTTCGACGCCGTCCATCGGGATGCCCGCATCGTTGCGGCCGAAATGGCAGATCACCGGGCAATCGGGCACCGCATCCGCCGCGCCGGGCACCAGGCTGCCATAATAGCTCGACGCCGCGGTCAGCCCCTTCAGGCGGGTCGCAGCGAACCACGCCACCGATCCGCCATAGCAATAGCCAGTGATGAACACCGGCCCCTTGTCCGCCAGCGCATCGATGCATGTCTGCGTATCCGCCAGCGTCAGCGCAAAGGGATGCTCGCCCCGCGCCAGCCGCACGCCGGCCGCAATCCCCTCGGCATCATAGCCGACCTCGAATCCCGGATGCTCGCGGTCGAACAAGGCGGGCGACAGCACTTCATATCCGTCCGCGGCATAGCCGTCGCAAACCTCGCGGATATGCGAATTGACCCCGAAAACCTCCTGGATCACCACCAGCCCGCCGCGCCGCTGCCCCTGTGCCTCGGCATGATAGACGGCGATCTCCGCACCATCCGTCATCGTCATCCGGATGAAATCGCCACCCATCGCCATACTCCTTGGTGAACCTCAGCGCCGCCGGTTCCGCTCCGCGGCATCGGCATCCGCGGTCATCCGGCGCTGAACGCGGTTGGTGCCGGTATCGGCTTCGTTGCGCCGCCCCAGCAGCGGGCTGGCGATGCGATACCATTGCAGCGCGCCCTGAAGGTCGCCGCGCCACTCGGCGCACAGCCCCATGTTGAACAGGATCACCCCGTTGTTCGGGATCAGCTGGTTCAGCTTCGCCCAATCCTGGCATGCCTGGCCCGGATTGCGCTGGGTCAGCTTGATCGTGTCCTTGAAGAAGCGGGTATGCTCCTTGGGGATGCCCTTCGAGCTTTCGAGGATGCGGATGCTGTAGGTGTCGTTCACCGGCACCGTGTCCGAACGGACGCCCTCGGCGATCTGGTTGATCATGCCGTTGATCATCTCTTCGGCGGTACGCGAGGGCGACTGGCCCTGGCACCAGGTGATCTCCTCGCGCAGCGGGCGGTTCACCGAATAGACGATGCGACCGTCATAGCGGACGATGCGCAGATCGGCGTTCAGGTTCGCCACGCGGCGGGTGCAGTTGATCTGCACCTCCTCCTCCTTCAGGCACTTGTTGTCCTTGTCCTTCTGGATGCAGCGCTTCTCGGGACGCTTGTAATAGCTGTCCTCGACTCCGCTGGAGATCGCGCCGGACAAGACGCCCTCAGCCCCGCCGCCATTGCCGCGGCGCCCGCCATAGACGATCTCGAAATAAGAATTGCCGCTGCGGTTCGGGCGGCCCAGCGCGCGCTCGATCGCCATGCCGGTCGCCGCGCCGTCGCGCCCGCCCAGCCGCTCGACCGAGATCGACCGCAGCATCGCCGCTTCGCGCGACGGCGCCGGGAACAGCCCCGTCATGGTCAGCGTCTCCGCAGCCGCTGGCGCCGCCGCCAGAATCGCGACTCCGGTCGTCAGGAGAAACAATACGCGCATATCCGTGATCCCCTCTTTCTTTGCCCGCGCGGACACTGACGACACCGGGTCGCCTGCGCAACGATTCTCGCGCCGATTTCGGTGTGGTCCCGACTCGGGTTGCATCGCAGCAACTCCGATGCTAACCGCGCCGCGACCCATAGGGGGGCGCCCTTTGCATAAGGTGCTGCCGCCATTTCGATGGGGCCACTCCTGCTCCCAAGAGGAACTCAAACGCGTGGAGAATTCCGGCGGTATCCAGGCCAGCCTAAGCGGACGCTACGCTACCGCATTGTTCGAACTCGCGCGCGATTCGAAGGCGCTGCCGCAGGTCGAGGCGAGCATCGCCACGGTCGGCGCTGCGCTCGCCGAATCGGCCGACTTCAAGGCTTTCACCACCAGTCCGCTGATCTCGCGGACGGATTCGGCCAAGGCCGTCGCCGCGGTGGCGAAAGTGCTGAAGCTCGATTCGACCGTGTCGAACTTCCTCGGCGTGCTGGCGAACAATCGCCGGCTGAACCAGCTTCCGGCGATCATCCGCTCGTTCCGCGCGCTGGCTTCGGCCCATCGCGGCGAAGCGACCGCCGAAGTCGTTTCGGCGCATCCGCTGAGCGCCGCGCAGGTCACCGAACTGAAGCAGCAGCTTCGCACGCGGCTTGGCCGTGACGTTTCCGTCGACCTTTCGGTCGACCCCTCGCTGCTGGGCGGCCTGGTCGTGAAGATCGGCTCCCAGATGATCGATAGCTCGATCAAGACCCGTTTGAATTCGCTCGCTCACGCGATGAAAGGCTGAAGGCAAGACAATGGACATTCGCGCCGCTGAAATCTCGAAGGTCATCAAGGACCAGATCGCATCGTTCGGCACCGAGGCTCAGGTCTCGGAAACCGGTCAGGTGCTCTCGGTCGGCGACGGCATCGCGCGCATTCACGGGCTGGACAATGTCCAGGCCGGTGAAATGGTCGAATTCGCCAATGGCATTCAGGGCATGGCGCTCAACCTCGAAGCCGATAACGTCGGCGTCGTGATCTTCGGCTCGGACGCCGAGATCAAGGAAGGCGACACCGTCAAGCGCACCGGCACCATCGTGGACGTTCCGGTCGGCAAGGGCCTGCTGGGCCGCGTCGTTGACGGCCTGGGCAACCCGATCGACGGCAAGGGCCCGATCGTCACCGATCAGCGCTCGCGCGTCGAAGTGAAGGCACCGGGCATCATCCCGCGCAAGTCGGTGCACGAGCCGATGCAGACCGGTCTGAAGGCGCTCGACGCGCTCGTTCCCGTCGGCCGCGGCCAGCGCGAACTGATCATCGGCGATCGCCAGACCGGCAAGTCGGCTGTCGCGATCGACACCTTCATCAACCAGAAGGAAGCGCACAAGGGCAAGGACGAGAAGGCCAAGCTCTATTGCGTGTACGTCGCTGTCGGCCAGAAGCGCTCGACCGTCGCCCAGCTGGTCCGCACCCTCGAAGAGAATGGCGCGATGGAATATTCCATCGTGATCGCCGCAACGGCTTCGGAGCCGGCGCCGATGCAGTTCCTCGCGCCCTATACCGGCGCCGCGATGGGCGAGTATTTCCGTGACAATGGCATGCACGCGCTGATCGTGTTCGACGATCTTTCGAAGCAGGCAGTCGCCTATCGCCAGATGTCGCTGCTGCTGCGCCGTCCGCCGGGCCGCGAAGCCTATCCGGGCGACGTGTTCTATCTCCACTCGCGTCTCCTCGAGCGCGCTGCGAAGATGAACGACGACAATGGCGGCGGTTCGCTGACCGCGCTGCCGATCATCGAAACCCAGGCGGGCGACGTGTCGGCCTACATCCCGACCAACGTGATCTCGATCACCGACGGCCAGATCTTCCTCGAAACCGACCTGTTCTTCGCGGGCATCCGTCCGGCGATCAACGTCGGTCTGTCGGTGAGCCGCGTCGGCTCGGCCGCGCAGACCAAGGCGATGAAGAAGGTCGCCGGCTCGATCAAGCTGGAGCTGGCCCAGTATCGCGAAATGGCTGCCTTCGCGCAGTTCGGCTCGGATCTCGACGCCTCGACCCAGAAGCTGCTGAACCGCGGCGCGCGCCTGACCGAGCTGCTCAAGCAGGCCCAGTTCTCGCCGATGCCGTTCGAAGAGCAGGTTGCCTCGATCTTCGCCGGCACCCAGGGCTTCCTCGACGCGATCCCGGCTTCGGACGTGGTTCGCTACGAGCAGGCGATGCTCGCCGATCTGCGCGCCAACCATGCCGGCGTGCTGAAGGCGATCCGCGACAGCAAGGATCTGTCGGACGACACCCGCGCCGCCCTGAAGGGTGCGCTCGAGGCGTTCGCCAAGACCTTCGCGTAAGTCATTTCCCTCTCCCCTTCGGGGGAGGGGAGAAAAAGGAAGACAATGGCTTCTCTTAAGGCCCTCAAGGTCCGCATCGGCTCGGTGAAGTCGACGCAGAAGATCACCAAGGCGATGAAGATGGTCGCCGCCGCGAAGCTGCGCCGTGCGCAGGAAGCGGCCGAGGCCGGGCGTCCCTATGCCCAGCGTCTGGAAGCGGTCGTCGCGTCGCTCGCTTCGAAGGTGACCGTCAGCGAATCCTCGCCCAAGCTCCTCGCCGGCACCGGCAAGGATCAGGTCCACCTGCTCGTCGTCGCCACCAGCGACAAGGGTCTGGCCGGCGCGTTCAACACGAACATCGCCCGCCTCGCCCGCAAGCATGCGCAGGACCTTCTCGCCGCCGGCAAGACGGTCAAGATCTACACGATCGGCCGCAAGGGCCGCGCGGTGCTCAACCGCTCGTTCCGCGAGCAGATGATCCACGGCATCGAGCCGGGCGATCTGGGCAAGCTGACTTTCCTCGACGCGCGCGGCTATGCGGACGACCTGATCGCCCGCTACGAAGCCGGCGAGTTCGACGTGGCGACCCTGTTCTATTCGAACTTCAAGTCGGTGCTGACCCAGGAGCCGACCGCGCAGCAGATCATCCCGGTGGCGATCCCGCAGGTTTCGGCTGTCGCCGACACCGGCGTGTCGGCCGCAACCGAATATGAGCCGGACGAGGCCGAGATCCTCGCCGACCTGCTGCCGCGCAACGTCGCCATTCAGCTCTTCCGCGCGATCCGTGAGAACGGCGCGTCGGAGCAGGGCTCGAAGATGACCGCCATGGACAACGCCACGCGCAACGCTGGTGACCTGATCAAGCGGTTGAACATCGTCTACAACCGCCAGCGTCAGGCGGCGATCACCACCGAGCTGGTGGAAATCATTTCGGGCGCCGAAGCGCTCTAAGCAATCCGAAGCAAGGAAACATCGATGGCAACCGCTGCTCCCAAGACTCCGGCCAAGAAGCCGGCCGCCCCTCGCAAGGCCGCTGCTCCGAAGGCTGCCGCCACCAAGGCCGCTGCTCCGGTCACGACCAACAGCGTCGGCCGCATCTCGCAGGTCATCGGCGCCGTCGTCGACGTCAGCTTCGACGGTGTGCTGCCCGCCATTCTCTCGGCGCTCGAGACCGAGAACAACGGCAACAAGCTCGTCCTCGAGGTTGCCCAGCATCTCGGCGAAAGCACCGTCCGCACCATCGCGATGGACGCGACCGAGGGCCTGACCCGCGGCCAGACCGTGACCGACACCGGCTCGCAGATCCGCGTTCCGGTCGGCCCGAAGACCCTCGGCCGCATCATGAACGTCGTCGGCGATCCGATCGACGAGCGCGGCCCGATCGGCAACACCGATTCGGCTCCGATCCATGCTGCGGCGCCGGCATTTGTCGACCAGTCGACCGAGACCAGCATTCTGGTCACCGGCATCAAGGTCATCGATCTGCTCGCACCGTATGCGAAGGGCGGCAAGATCGGCCTGTTCGGCGGCGCCGGCGTGGGCAAGACCGTGCTTATCCAGGAACTGATCAACAACATCGCGAAGGGCCATGGCGGCACCTCGGTGTTCGCAGGCGTCGGTGAGCGTACCCGCGAGGGCAACGATCTCTATCACGAGTTCCTCGACGCCGGCGTTATCGCCAAGGACGCCGACGGCAACCCGACGCCGGACGGCTCGAAGGTGGCCCTGGTGTTCGGCCAGATGAACGAGCCGCCGGGCGCCCGTGCCCGCGTCGCGCTCTCGGGCCTGACCATCGCCGAATATTTCCGCGACGTCGAAGGCCAGGACGTGCTGTTCTTCGTCGACAACATCTTCCGCTTCACCCAGGCAGGTTCGGAAGTGTCGGCGCTGCTCGGCCGTATTCCTTCGGCCGTGGGCTACCAGCCGACCCTGTCGACCGACATGGGCGCGCTGCAGGAGCGCATCACCTCGACCAACAAGGGCTCGATCACCTCGGTGCAGGCGATCTACGTTCCCGCGGACGATCTTACCGATCCGGCGCCGGCAACCTCGTTCGCCCACTTGGACGCGACCACCGTGCTCAACCGCGCCATCTCGGAACTGGGCATCTACCCGGCGGTCGATCCGCTCGACTCGACCTCGCGCGTGCTGACCCCGGCCGTTGTCGGCCAGGATCACTACGACACCGCCCGCCGCGTTCAGGAGACGCTGCAGAAGTACAAGGCGCTGCAGGACATCATCGCGATCCTGGGCATGGACGAGCTTTCCGAAGAGGATAAGGTCACCGTCACCCGCGCACGCAAGATCCAGCGCTTCCTGTCGCAGCCGTTCCACGTCGCCGAGGTCTTCACCGGCATCAGCGGCAAGTTCGTTGCGATCGAAGACACGGTGAAGTCGTTCAAGGCCGTCGTCGATGGCGAGTATGATCACCTGCCGGAATCGGCCTTCTACATGGTCGGCGGCATCGACGAAGCGGTCGCCAAGGCCCAGAAGATGGCCGAAGACGCCTGATGTACTCGGCCCCGATCCTGATCGCAGCCCTCGCGACGGCACTGGCCGGCGCGCAGGCTGCGGTTCCGGACCACCGGGCCGACATCAAGCACGCGGTGTTCGATCTGTGCCCGAAAGTCTTCACGGGTGAGATTTCGCTAACCGATCCCACCCAGGTCGCTGCGATCGGATACAAGGCCACGCCACCGCGCGAGACGCCGGGCGGGAAAATCCCCCGGGCGGAAACCGGCGAAGGCGCCACGAAGATCGTCATCGCGGGACAGGCCGGAGCAGATCCGAGCTGTTCCATCTGGTTCGGCGGACCGGACAACAAGGCGCAGCTGGGATATGTGCTGACGGAAGCCAGCGCGACCGGCTATCAGGTCGGCAGCCCCGCTTCGCTGGGCGACGGCACGATGCTCCTCCAGATCACGCGCAGGAAGGCCGTACCTGCGCCGGCACATAAGACGATGGTCGTCATCGGCGCCGATGCGGGCGGCGAGTTCGGCGCGGACCCGGCGACCACCATCATCCTGATGAAATAGAGAGCCTTACAACCATGTCCCTCCACTTCGAACTCGTCACCCCCGAAAAGCTCGTCCGCTCCGAGGACGTGTACATGGTCGTCGTTCCCGGCACCGAGGGTGACTTCGGTGTGCTCGAAGGCCATGCACCGGTCATGTCGACGATCCGCGACGGCGAGCTTTCGATCTACAAGTCGCAGGGTTCGGCACCCGAGACGATCCGCATCGAAGGCGGCTTTGCGGAAGTGAACGCCAAGGGCCTGACCGTCCTCGCCGAAACCGCAGGCTGATTGCGCGTGGGGGCACGCGCCCCCACGCAACTGCCGCTTGACCAATCCACGCCGCCGGGCACTCTCGGCGGCGTTGTCATGTCCGGAGCCATCGCATGTTCGCCAGCCTGTTCGCCGCCGCCCTGATCGCAGCAGCACCTGCCGACGATGCCGCGGTGGCAACCGCGCTGTTCGAAATCTGCCCGAAGATCCTCGACGGCCGCATCGCGTTCGACAATCCGCGCGATCTGACGGCGATCGGCTATGTTCCGTCTACACCACGCGGCAAAGCGGTGTGGGCCAAAGGCGGCCCGGCGGGCGAACCGGTATTCGTCGCGTCGGTCACCACCGACAAGGCGCGAAGCTGCGCGGTCACCTTCGTCGACGATGCGCCGCACAGCCGGTTCGAGCGGATGGCCGCGCTGGCCGCTACCCATGGCTATCAGGGTCCCGCACCCAGTGCGGCAGGCGATCCGGCCAAGCCGCGGATCGCGATCCTCTCAAAAAATGGCGACAGCCTCACGATGATCACTGTCGCCAACCATATCGAACTGGGCGACATGCCCTCCACCGTAGCGCTGTTCCGCCGCGGCAACTGAGAGCGCCTCAGTCCGCTTTCTCGTACCGCCACGACATCGCGTTGCCGCCATCCTTGGTGGCAATCTCGGCCATCAGCGCATCGCCCTCGCGCCAGTAGCGGATGCGCTGCGGGTAATCATGCTCGGGGTTCAGGAAGGTCACACCCTTCTCCCCCGCCACGCCGCGGAACGCCACCGGCGCCTTGCCGCCCGGCTGGGCGATATAGACTGGCGTCTCGCCGTCCAGCGCGATCCGCAGAAATTCGAAGCTGACCGTCCGGCCGTTCTTCACCGTCTGCGACGTGCCGATCATCATGCCGCCCGCCGCCGGCCCCCAGCGCTCGCACGTCCGCCCCTGCGCACCGTCCGCGGTGCACCAGCTCCCCGCCAGCCATCCGGGCAGCGCGCTGCTGGCGGGCATGGCCGCGCCGCTCAGCGGCACCGCAGCGATCAAGGCAAGGGCGATACGCTTCATCTCAATTCCTCCCGTTGGTCGCCCCCAGCTACGCCGGAGCACCACTCGCTGGCTTGAACCGACACGACATGCCAGTCTCGCGCAATGGACTATGCCGAACTGCCCCTGCCGCCGGAACTCGACGGCTTCGTCGCCGCGGTGTGGACGCTGTCCGCGAACAGCCCGGACTGGATCGAGCATGAGGCCACTCCCGATGGCTGTATCGAGCTGATCCGCCGCCATACCGGCCGCTCGATCTGGCGCGAGGAGCAACCAGCCCTGTTCGTCACCGGTCTGGCCCAGGCAACCGCCAAGCTCCGCTTCAGCGGCGATGTGAGCTTCACTGCGATCAAGCTGTGGCCTTGGGCGTGGCATGCGCTGGGCGGCGCACCCTGCCCCGGTTTCGCGGATGGCTGGCGCGGAATCGCGGCGGACGATCCCCTCACCGCCCTGCTCCCGGAAACCGGCGATCCCGTACCCGGCCTCGTCCGCGCGTTCGACGGCATCGCCCTGCCGCCCATCGCCGCGGTCCGCACCGCCGAGAGCGTCGCGGAGATCACCCGCCACACCGGCTTGCCCCATCGCAGCCTCCAGCGGCTGTTCGCGCGCGATTTCGGCATGCCCCCGCGCAGCTATCTGCGCATACTTCGTTTTCGCGATGCGCTGATCGAGGTCCAGTCGAGCGCCGATCCGCTGGCCGATGCCGCCGCCGCGACCGGTTATGCCGATCAGGCGCACATGGCCCGCGATTTCAAGGCGCTGGCAGGTCTCGCCCCGCGAGAGGCCCGCGTCCGCGCCAAGGGCCCCTTCGTCTGAACGCCGCAATCCCCGATGCCGTGGTTAGGCAATTGTAAAACCTTGGCCGCTACCCCTCCGTAATCGAGCGGTTCCTGGGGATCATAGAAGTCGCATGAGTGCTTTCGGTCGACGCAGCGGTTTGGGGGGTGGCACAGGTGGCCGGCCCGCGTTCGGCGTCGCGCGGCCGATGCAGGGTGGCGGCTCGCTTCGCCCGTCAGAACCCGGCCCCGGCGGTGAGCAATTCCCGCCGGTCGGCAGCGTGCCTTTGCCCGGCTCCGCGGCACCCGAGCCGGAACCGGTTTCGTCCGCACCCCAGAATCCGAATACCGGCGAAGCGATGCAGCGACTCGCCGAGCGTCAGGCTGCCTCGGGCGATGCCGGCGCCTCGCGCACCGAAGGGTTCGAGGCTTCGGTCCACCGCATCAAGGAACAGGTGCTCCCGCGCCTGCTCGAACGCGTCGATCCCGAAGCCGCAGCTACGCTCAGCAAGGACGAGCTGGCCGAGGAATTCCGCCCGATCATCGGCGAAGTGCTTGCCGAACTGAAGCTGACGCTCAACCGCCGCGAGCAGTTCGCGCTCGAAAAGGTGCTGGTCGACGAACTGCTCGGCCTCGGACCGTTGGAAGAACTTCTCTCCGACAGCGCCATCTCGGACATCATGGTCAACGGCCCTGAGCAGACCTATGTCGAGCGTAAGGGCAAACTCGAACTCGCCAACATCCAGTTCCGCGACGAGGAGCATCTGTTCCAGATCGCCCAGCGCATCTGTAATTCCGTCGGTCGCCGCGTCGACCAGACCACGCCGCTGGCCGACGCCCGCCTCAAGGACGGCAGCCGCGTCAACGTGATCGTGCCGCCGCTGTCGCTGCGCGGCACCGCGATCTCGATTCGTAAATTCTCGAACAAGCCGATCACCCTCGACATGATGGCCGGCTTCGGATCGATGAGCCAGAAAATGGCCACCGCGCTGAAGATCGCGGGCGCCAGCCGCTTCAACATTGTCATCTCGGGCGGTACCGGCTCGGGCAAGACGACGATGCTCAACGCCCTGTCGAAGATGATCGATCCCGGCGAGCGCGTGCTGACGATCGAGGACGCGGCCGAACTCCGCCTGCAGCAGCCGCACTGGCTGCCGCTGGAAACCCGCCCGCCGAACCTTGAGGGTCAGGGCGAGATCACCATCCGCGATCTCGTGAAGAACTCGCTGCGTATGCGCCCGGATCGCATCATCCTCGGCGAAATCCGCGGATCGGAGTGTTTCGATCTGCTCGCCGCGATGAACACCGGCCATGACGGCTCGATGTGTACGCTCCACTCCAACTCCCCACGCGAATGCCTCGGCCGTATGGAGAACATGGTGATGATGGGCGACATCAAGATGCCCAAGGAAGCGATCAGCCGCCAGATCGCCGATTCGGTCGACATGATCGTCCAGGTGAAGCGCCTGCGCGACGGTTCGCGCCGCGTGACCAACATCACCGAAGTGATCGGCATGGAAGGCCCGGTGATCGTCACCCAGGAACTGTTCAAGTTCGAATATCTGGACGAGAGCGCCGACGGCAAGATCATCGGCGAATACCGCTCGATGGGCCTGCGCCCCTACACGCTGGACAAGGCCAAGCAGTATGGCTTCGACCAGGCGATGCTCGAGGCCTGCCTCTAACCCACCGTCACCCTGAACTTGTTTGACGCGTATCCCGTCGCGGCAAGTTGGAAGAAATAGACCTGTGCTCCGGCGAAGGCCGGAGCGTTGGCAATCAACGGATCACCCTACGACCAACGCTCCGGCCTTCGCCGGAGCACAACCCCGCTTTTCCTCAGTCGTGCAAGATGACGATCGTCACCATCAGCGCGCCGATCAGCGACAATATCTGGATCAGCGCCCAGGGCATGAAGCCCGGATTGTCGTAATCGCGCCGCCGGTTGCGCCGCCGGTCCGCCACACTCGCCAGCACCGCCAGTGCGACCAGCCCCCCCACAACCCACCAATATTCCTGTTGCATCATTCCCGCCCGCCGATCAGGGTCCCGGCTCCCCAGATAGTCACGGAGAGGTTATGCGCCAGCCCCTGTTCGTCACGGCGATCGCCGCGACCGCAATCACCCTGATCGCCGCCGCCAACGCCCCCGAGCCGAGCGCCGCGATCAAGGCCGCGGTTGCCGCCTCCACCCGCACCCCTGCCAACACCGTGCGCGACCAGTATCGCCATCCCGCCGAAACCCTGTCCTTCTTCGGCGTGAAGCCGACCGACACCATCGTCGAGATCTGGCCCGGCGGCGGCTGGTATACCGAGATCCTCGCGCCCTTCACCAAGGGCAAGGGCAGCTATTGGGCCGCCAGCCCCTGGCCCGACGGCAACAAGAATATCGCCAACCGCCAGGCCGCCGATGCCGGCACCTATGGCCATGTGAAGCTCGCGGCCTTCCCCTGGGCCGAGGGTCAGCCCAAGGTTCCGGACGGTACCGCCGACGTCGTGCTGACCTTCCGCAACGTCCATAACTGGCGGATGGGCTATCAGCGCGCCGACAAGGCGGATTATTCGGCCGAGGCATTCGCCCAGATGTTCGCCATGCTGAAGCCCGGCGGCACGCTGGGCATCGTCGATCACCGCCTGCCCGAAGGCGCCAGCGACGAGCGCGAGCGCAACAGCGGCTATATCAAGGTCTCGACCATCCGCCGTCTCGCCCAGGCCGCAGGCTTCGAGTTCGTCGGCGCGTCGGAGGTCAATGCCAATCCGAAGGATACGGCCGACTGGCCGAAGGGCGTGTGGACCCTGCCGCCCAGCCTGTCGCAGAAGGAAGTCGATCGCGACCGCTACATCGCCATCGGCGAGAGCGACCGCATGACGCTGCGTTTCCGCAAGCCCCGCTAAGTCTTGCGCGCCGCCGCCTTTCTCGAGCGGTTCCGCGCGCTCGAACGGCGCGAGCCGCCGCTCGCGCTCTTCGCCGACGATCCCGATGGCTTCGCCGCCGCGATCGATCACGCGCCGGCCGAGTTCGAGCAGTCGGTCGAGGCAGCGGCGGCGCGGGTACCCGGCTGGATCGCCGAGCTGAACCACGGCGCCTTCGCCTCCGCCGCGTGCAATGCGCGCGGCGAGGTGATGGTGGCGGACAAGAGCTTCCGCGCCTGGTTCAACGATGACGACCCGATCGGATCGGTGATCCGCCGCGTCGACGATGGCGAACCCTATCTCTCGGTATTGGCGCAGGACGGCACCGGCCGTCCGGTCGCGCTGGCCACCGGGGGCAGCCGTGCAGTGGCGCGCTGGCCGCTCGGCGATGCGGTCCGTGCCGCGCTTG
>NZ_JARNTV010000082.1 GCF_029433115.1 Sphingomonas sp. AOB5
GCGCCTTCCAGCGGCGGCGCGCGGAACTCGCCCGGCTCGCTGCATCCCGGCGACGCGCACAGCCGCCCCGGCGCTTCCACCCGGCCATGGAAACGCGCATTCGGACGGTCTTTCTTCGGATGGCCCTCAGCCACGCTTACTCCCTCGAACAATCGGCCTATATAGGCGGCATGAACGACCTCGCCACCGCCCCGCTCGCCGAAATCATCGCCGCCCGCCTCACCGCGGCGCTCGCCCCGTCGCAGCTCGAGGTGATCAACGACAGCCACCAGCATCGCGGCCATCTGGGCGACGACGGCACCGGCGAATCGCACTGGACAGTGGTGGTCGAAAGCGCCGCCTTTGCGGGCAAGAACCGCGTCGCCCGCCAGCGCCTGATCAACACCGCGCTCGCCGACCTGCTCGTCCACCGCATCCATGCGCTGGCGATGAAGACCCGCGCGCCCGGCGAATGAGGAAGCCGCGCCCCGCCGCGCGCATCCTGCTGCTCGACGCCGAGGACCGCGTGCTGATGTTCCGCTTCACGCCCGGCGACCGCCCGCCCTTCTGGTGCACCCCCGGCGGCGCGCTCGATCCCGGCGAGACCTACGAAGCCGCTGCGCGCCGCGAACTGCTCGAGGAAACCGGCATCGATACGGATCCCGGCCCGCAGGTCGCTCGCCGCCATGTCGAGTTCGTCACCATCGAAGGCGAACCGGTCAGCGCCGACGAACGCTATTTCCGCGTGACCGTCGATGCGCAGGACATCGACACCAGCCGCCACACCCCGCTGGAACAGCGTGTGATGCAGGAGTGGCGCTGGTTCACCCGCGCCGAACTGGCATCGCACGACGAACCCTGGTTCCCCGAAGACCTGATCGCGTTGCTGGACCAGCCCTGAAACACAGGCTTTCCGAAGTTGGGCTGTTGCGGGGCAGCGCGAGCCTCTATCTCCGTCGTCGACAAATTCGAGGTAGCGCCGCATGACCGACGATCTCTTCATCCAGACCATCGAACCCACCACCCACGATCTGGGCGGCTTCAAGGTGCACCGCACCCTGCCCTCGCGCCCGCGCACCATGGTCGGACCGTTCGTGTTCTTCGATCAGATGGGCCCGGCGCATCTCGAGGTCGGCAACGGCATCGACGTGCGCCCGCATCCGCATATCAACCTCGCCACCGTCACCTATCTCTATGCCGGCGCGATCGACCATCGCGATTCGCTCGGCACCTTCGCGACGATCGAGCCCGGCGCGGTCAATCTGATGACCGCGGGCCGCGGCATCGTCCATTCGGAGCGCTCGCCTGCCAGCGAACGCGACAAGGGACCCGACCTTTCGGGCATCCAGACCTGGCTCGCGCTTCCCGAACGCTATGAGGAAATCGCGCCCGCGTTCGAGCACGTTCCCGCCGCGCGCCTGCCGATCGTCCAGTCCGGCGGTGCCACGGCACGCGTCATCATGGGGAACCTGTGGGGCGAATCCGCGCCGACCACCGTCTATGCTGGCACCATCTATGCCGACATCCTGCTCGAACCCGGCGCGAGCATCCCGATCGACGCCGGCGCGGACGAACGCGCGCTCTATGTCGCCATGGGTGAAGCCAGCGTCGACGGCATGAAGCTCGAACCCACCACCCTCTACGTTCTGCGCCCCGGCATCGCGGCGACCTTGCGCTCCGAAAACGGCGGCCGCGTCGTCCTGTGCGGCGGCGAGGACTTCAAGACGCCGCGCCATGTCTGGTGGAACTTCGTTTCGTCCAGCCGCGACCGGATCAACCAGGCCAAGGCCGACTGGAAGGCCGGCAATTTCCCCAAGGTTCCCGGCGACGACAAGGAATTCATCCCCATCCCCGAAGTCCCGCTGACGGTGAGCTATCCCTAGGACCAAGCTGAGCGTCTGCCGCCGCAAGGCACGCTATGCGAACGACGCCGAGGCCGCGGAAGCGATCCACACCTCGGGCCTCGTGCTGCGCCCCTATCGCTGCGACCGCTGCTTCGCCTTCCACCTGACCAGCCGGACTAAGGGCAAGCGCGCGCTCTAGAGCAGATAGACGACCAGATAGCGCGCCACGAGCAGCGCCATCACGATCCGGCTCGCCACCGCGCCGCGGACGAACATCCCCGCGATCATCAGCGCGACCAGCACCAAAGTCAGCCCCATCGACAGCGGATGCAGCAGCAGGGGCGCCAGCTTGGGCTGACTGGCATAAAAGGCCAACTGGCACAGCAGCAGCACGAACATCGCGCCCAGCACGATCCGGCGCATGCGGAAGAAATGCGCGTCGAAATCCGGCGTCTCCTCCGGCTCGCGCGGGAAGACGAGCCGCGCGGCAAGGTAATAGGCCCCGGCGAAACAGGTGATCGCCATCAGCGACAGGCCCGAGATGCTCACCAGATCGCGCGTCACCCAGGCCGCGGTCCAGAAGCTCAGCAGGTCGAGGAGCACGAACACGCCCAGCAGCGGCACCAGCCACCCGATCCGCACCGCCGTATCCGGCTTGAGCCGAGCCTCGATCGCCCGCGCAAACCCGCCGAGCACCTCGGCGATCGACAGGCCGAGCAGCAGCCCGAACAGCGTGAAGATGAATTCGAACTGGCTCATGCTGGCTCCCTGATCCGCGGCCCTCGATTCCATATCGGTCCCGGCAAGTCGAGCGGATGTCTTTCTCCCTCTCCCCTTTGGGGGAGAGGGAAGGGGCCCGCCGCGAAGCGGTGGGAAGGGTGAGGGTCAGAGATGGACACACCGCACAGACCCTCACCCTTCCGCCGACTGCGTCGGCTCCCTCCCTCTCCCCCGGAGGGGAGAGGGATTTGCGCCGTCCACCACTTCCATTCCCTCCAACACGCCCTAACATCAGTTGCATCAAACAACCCGAATCCAATCTCGGGGACCAAGGGAGACGGACCGTGCCGGACTTCGAACTTCAGCGCATCGCCCTGCCCACCGGCGTCGAGCTCGACGTCGCCATTGCCGGCGATCCGGCCAATCCGCCGCTGATCTTCCTCCACGGCTTCCCCGAATCGCACCGCACCTGGCGCCACCAGATCGCCGAGTTCGAGCGCGACCATTATGTCGTGGTGCCGGACCAGCGCGGCTTTTCCGGCTCGTCCAAGCCCGAAGGGGTCGAGGCCTATGCGCCCGACAAGACCGTCGGCGACCTGATCGCGCTGGCCGACCATCTCGGCATCGGCCCGTTCACCCTGATCGGCCATGACTGGGGCGGCGCGATCTCGTGGATGGCGGCGCTGCAGAACCCCGGCCGCATCGCCCGGTTGATCATCGTCAACGCGCCGCATCCGCTGATCTTCCAGCGTACCCTGTTCGACGATCCGGCACAGCGCGCGGCCAGCCAGTACATCACCGCCTTCCGCAATCCCGGCTTCGATCAGTTCATTGCCGCGCTCACCATCCCCGGCTTTTTCGGCAAGACCTTCAGCCAGCATGCCGATCCGGCGCTGCTCGCGCCCGAACGCGACACCTATATCGCGCAATGGTCGCAACCCGGCGCGATGACCGCGATGCTCAACTGGTACCGCGCCAGCACGCTGATCGTCCCCGCCCCCGGCGAGACTCCCGAGCGCCCGGCATGGCTCGACGGCCCCTTCCCGCCCGTGACCCAGCCGACGCTGGTGATCTGGGGCGAAGGCGACACCGCCCTGCTCCCCAGCCAGCTCGACGGCCTCGAAGCCTATGTGCCCGACCTGACCGTCATACGCGTCGACGCCGGCCATTTCGTGCCCTGGGAGAACCCGCAGGCGGTCAATGCCGCGATGCGCGGATGGCTGGCCCCGCGCGGCGGCTAGATGATCACCCGCGCCTGCGCCTCCAGCACGATCCCTTCGCCCTCGGCCGCGGGCACCCGGTCGCCGGGGCGGACCCAGGCGGCATGGGCATGCGCGGTCGCCACCACCTGCCATTCCCCGTCACCCGGCCAGCTGCGTACCGACACCACCTGTTCGGCCAGCGCCCGATCCGGCTCCATCGCCACCCATGCGAGCGGGCGTTCGGCGGTGGCGGCAGCCCCTGCGGCCTTCATCGCCACCCGGATCCGCTCGGCAGACTCGTCAGGCAGATATTGCCACACCACCGAATGCATCAACACTCGCGTCACACCGGCCTCCTGCGGCTCCGCCAGCCGCGCTTCCAGCCAGTCTGCCGCATCGCCTTCGTCCAGCCGCACGCCATGCTCGCGCACCATCGCGATCGCATTGGTCAGCCGCGCCAGCCGCTCGGGCTTCTCGGCCCAGACATAGGCGGCCAGCCGCGCCTCGACCGCCGGATCGGTCACGTTGCGCGGCTGCACATCGCATCCGCGGGTCGAGACGATCTCCAGCGGCGGCAGCACCTGCGTCTCGCCGCGCCACTCGGGCACGATCGTCACCGGCGAGTCCGCGGGGCCCAGCGTCGCCCCGCCCAGATCGAAGCGATACCGCCCGATCAACAGGTTCAGTCCGCCGCTCGATCCGATCTCGAGGATTTCCAGCTTGCGCCCATGCCGCCGCGCGACTTCCAGCAGGCCCACGATCAGCGCGCCCGAACGGCCCGGCTCGTTGGTCTGGGGCGGTCCGTCGAGCCAGGGCAGCAACGCATCGTCGTTGCGCGCCATCGCCCGGTTCAGCGCCCCGGCCGTCACCTGACCGCCAAACACCGCCGCCAGTTCCGCGTCTGCGCCTGCCATCACCAGCGCGTGCAGCCCGCCGATCAGCCGCAGTGGCAGTGCATCGCGAGTCGGCTCGCCCGTCCAGTCGAGCACGCGCGCGCCGGTCCGGCTCTCGCGGGTCAGTCCCTCGGCGATGGCGACGCAGATATCGGCATAGATCGGCGCGTCCATGCGCCGGCAATAGAATTCCTGGATGCGGAAGGCGCCCCGGACATTCTCTTCACTGGCCATAAGAACTTCTCCGTCCGCCCGCGCATTGCGCCTGCATCCCCCCACAAGTAAAGCCCCGCTCACCATGCAAGAGCCGCTGATCATCGCCGTGCCCAAGGGACGCATTCTCGAAGAGTGCCTGCCCGTGCTGGCGCATGTCGGGATCGTCCCCGAACCGGCCTTTTCCGACGAGGGCAGCCGCGCGCTGCGGTTCCGGACGAACAGCCCGGCGATCGACCTGATCCGCGTCCGCGCGTTCGATGTCGCCACCTTCGTCGCCCATGGCGCAGCCCAGCTCGGCATCGTCGGATCGGACGTGCTGGCCGAGTTCGCCTATTCGGAGCTTTATGCCCCGGTCGATCTCAACATCGGCCATTGCCGCCTCTCGGTCGCCGAGCCTGCCGACATGGCGGAAAAGGACGATCCGCGCGGCTGGAGCCATGTCCGCATCGCGACCAAATATCCGCACGTGACCCAGGCGCATTTCGAGCGTCGCGGCGTGCAGGCCGAATGCATCAAGCTGAACGGCGCGATGGAGCTGGCCCCGGTGCTCGGCTTGGCGCCGCGCATCGTCGACCTCGTCTCTTCGGGCCGCACACTGAAGGAAAACGGCTTGGTCGAGGTCGAGGTGATCGCCGAGGTCACGTCGCGCCTGATCGTCAACCGCGCCGCCTTCAAGACCCGCGCCACCGAAGTCGTCCCGCTGGTCGATGCCTTCCGCAAGGCCGTGGCGTGATCCGTCTCGACGCCTCGTCCGCGGATTTCGCCGAGGCGTTCACCACCCTCGTCAACGCCCGCCGCGAAGCCGATGAGGATGTCGCCCGCGACGTCACCGCGATCATCCGCCGCGTCCGCGACGAAGGCGATGCAGCCGTCCGGGACTATACCCAACGCTTCGACCGCCACGCCCTCGACTGGCGGATCGACCGCGCCGACTGCCTCGCCGCATGGCAGGGCCTGTCGCCCGATCTGCGCGACGCGCTCGAACTCGCCGCCGAACGCATCGCCGCCTATCACATCAAGCAGGTCCCGCAGGATCGCGACGAGATCGACAGCGCCGGTATTCGGCTGGGCGCACGGTGGAAGCCGGTCGATGCCGCGGGCGTCTATGTCCCCGGCGGCCGCGCGGCCTATCCCAGCTCGGTGCTGATGAACGCCCTGCCCGCCAAGGCCGCGGGCGTCGGCCGCCTCGTGATGGTCACCCCCACGCCGGACGGCCATATCAACCCGCTGGTCCTCGCCGCCGCGCATCTCGCCGGGGTCGACGAGATCTGGCGCATCGGCGGCGCACAGGCCGTGGCCGCGCTGGCCTATGGCACCGAAAGCATCGCCCCGGTGGATGTCATTACCGGCCCCGGCAACGCCTGGGTCGCCGAGGCCAAGCGCCAGCTTTACGGCGTGGTCGGCATCGACATGGTCGCGGGTCCGTCGGAGATCGTGGTGGTGGCCGACGGCAAGAACGATCCCGAATGGATCGCCGCCGACCTGCTCAGCCAGGCCGAGCACGACCCCACCAGCCAGTCGATCCTGTTCACCGACGACGCCGGTTTCGCCGACAAGGTCGCCGAAGCGGTCGACCGCCAGATCGCCGAACTGACCACCGCCGCAACCGCCCGCGCCAGCTGGGACGCCAACGGCGCGATCATCGTCGTGCCGACCCTCACCGACGCGATCCCGCTGTGCGACCGCCTCGCCCCCGAGCATCTCGAACTCGCGTGCGACGATGCCGAGGCGCTGTTCGACCGGGTACGGCACGCGGGATCGGTGTTCATCGGCCGCCACACGCCCGAAGCCATCGGCGATTATGTCGCGGGCCCGAACCACGTCCTCCCCACCGGCCGCCGCGCGCGCTTCGCCTCCGGCCTGTCGGTGCTGGATTATATGAAGCGCACCAGCTTCCTGGCGCTCGACGAAGCCGGCCTCGCCGCCATCGGCCCCGCCGCGGTTGCGCTTGCGGGTGCAGAAGGGCTACCCGCCCACGCCCGGTCGGTTGCGATTCGGCTGAAATCCTAACCGTTCGCCTTTCTTGTGCCGGACGGGCTATAGACGAGATCGAAATGCCCAGTTCCTCTGCCAAATCCCGCTCCAAGGCGCGTTCCGCCGCGCGGCTCGCTGCCGTGCAGGCGCTCTATCAGCTCGAGATGGAGCGGACACCGCTCGCCCAGCTGCTCAACGAGTTTCACCAGCACCGCCTCGGCGCGACCATCGAAGAGGTCGAATATGTCGATGCGGACGCCAATTTCTTCGACGATATCGTCAAGGGCGTCGATGCGCGCCGCGACGAGATCGACCGGCTGATCGCGTCCAAGCTGGCCGACGACTGGAGCTTCGACCGGCTCGACAAGCCGATGCGCCAGATCCTGCGCGCCGGCGCCTATGAGTTGCTCGCCCGCAAGGACGTGCCGGTCGGCGCGGTGATCAACGAATATCTCGACGTCACCGACGCCTTTTACGACCGCCGCGAAAAGGGCTTCGCCAACGGCCTGCTCGACGCGATCGCCAAGGAAGTCCGCGCCTAGAGTCTTTTTCAGTTGGACGGTGCCAGCCCGCTCCCCCACCCGGCCTCCCACAGAATATGCTGGATGGGAGGCCGGGTGGGGGAGCGGGCTGGCGCCGATTCAGCTTAGCTGAAAACGACTCTAACTTCCGATCAGGAAGATCAGCGGCACGTCCATCCGCACGCGCCACGCGTCGTTGCTGTGATCCCCGCCGGGATAGACCCGGCTCTCCCAGGTCCTGCCGCGCACCCAGCCAAGGGCCGGCATCACCAGATTGAGTGCATCGGTGAACGGCGCGAAGCCCCAGTCGAGGGTCAGCGTGCCGCGATCCATGTACAGCCGGTTGATCTTCGGATCGGCCTTGCTGCGCATCAGCCAGGTGGCGAAGATATTGACCATCGTCGTCGCGCCCTCCGGCGTGCCGATCGGCGGCCCCACCGGGTTGCCGAGCGGCCAATAGGGCGAAAGCCCCGCCGCCTGCCCGAAGACCTTGGGATATTCGCCGAGCGCATAGAAGGCGATCATCCCGCCCAGCGACACGCCCAGGATCGACGTGTCCGCCGGTCCCGCAAGGGTGCGATATTCGCGGTCGATAAACGGCTTCAGCTCGGTGGCGAGGAAGGCGGCATAGGCATCGCCCATCGGCGCGCCGCCAGTGAACCGGTCGGCGGAAGCGCGATAATCGGGCGGCATCAGCTCGTAGAGCTTGGCCGGGAAATACTCCCGCGAGCGCAGTTCGGTTGCGGAAACCGCCACCACGATGGCCGCCCGCATCTTGCCCTCGCCCGACAGGCGGGAGATCGCACCGTCGATGTCCAGCCGCTGCGGCCCGAATGCCGATCCGCCATCCTGCACATAGAGCACCGGGAAGCGCTTTGCCGGTTCGCGGTCATAGCCGGAAGGCAGCCAGATCGTCACCGCGCGCGGCTGCACCCGTTCCGAGGCGAACGCCTCGATCCGCACCATCCGCCCCTCACCGGCATGCGCCACGCCGCTCATCCCGAGCAACAGCACCGCCAGCATCAGCAACCACCGCATCCGCGCCTCCCCGATTGTCGCACCCCTTCCTATCACCTAGTGCATCGCAGGTGAGCGACGAATTCGAATTCCACGCGCTGCTGACCGGCCTCGCGAGCGCACCCGGCGCACGCGGGTTGCTGGACGATGCGGCGCTGCTCGACGGGCTGGTGCTCACCACCGATACGATGGTCGAGGGCATTCATTATCTCGCCAGCGATCCGCCCGAGGCGATCGGGTGGAAGCTCGCCGCGGTGAACCTCTCCGATCTCGCGGCAAAGGGCGCGGCGCCCGCGGGCTGCCTGCTCAACCATGCCTTGTCCGGCGACGCGGCATGGGACGCGGCATTCCTGTCGGGCCTTGGCGAGGCGCTCGATCGCTACGCCATGCCCCTGCTCGGCGGCGATACCGTCGCGATGCCCAAGGGCGCGCCACGCAGCTACAGCCTCACCGCCATCGGCCGCGCCGGAGCCACCGTCCCGTCGCGCGCCGGGGCGCAGCCGGGCGACGGGCTGTGGGTCACCGGCACAATCGGCGGTGCAGGCGCAGGCCTCGCCATCGCCCGCGCGGGTAAAGGGGATGCCGCCCTGCTCGCACGCTATCGCCGCCCCGAACCACGCATGGCCGAGGGGCTCGCCCTCGCCCCGCAGGTCCATGCGATGATGGACATATCGGACGGCCTGCTGCTCGACGCGCAGCGCATGGCCCATGCCAGCGGCCTCGCGGTAACGATCGATCTGGCGCTGGTCCCCCTCGCCGCCGCCTATCCGGGCACACCGCTCGAAGCCGCGACGGCAGGCGACGATTACGAGCTGCTGTTCGCTGCGCCCGCCGGTTTCTTGCCGCCCCTGCCGGCCACGCAGGTGGGCAGTTTCGCGGCTGGGTCCAACCTGACGCTCATCGAAGGCGGTGCGCCAGTCGCCCTGCCCGCCGCGCTCGGATATTCCCACCGCGCCTAGGGCGCTTGCGCTCGCCTCCCTCACGCCTATACCTTCAAGGTCCACGGGGAAAATCCTGCCGTTCGAGCAGGCACCCGCCAGGAATAGGGGAAGGGTTTAACCACATGACAATCGTCTATGCGGCCATCGCGTGCGGCCTGATCGCCGTGCTCTATGGCATTCTGACCAGCATGCAGGTTCTGAAGGCACCGGCCGGCAACGAGAAGATGCAGGACATCGCCGCCGCCATTCAGGAAGGCGCGAAGGCCTATCTCGGCCGCCAGTACATGACCATCGCCATCGTCGGCGCCATCGTCGCCGTCGTGCTGTTCTTCACGCTCGGCACGGCCTCCACGGTCTGCTTCCTGATCGGCGCAGTCCTTTCGGGTGTCGCCGGGTTCGTCGGCATGCACATCTCGGTGCGCGCCAATGTCCGCACGGCGGAAGCGGCACGCAGCTCGCTGCAGGGCGGCCTGACGCTTGCGTTCCGTTCGGGCGCGATCACCGGCATGCTCGTCGCGGGTCTCGGCCTGCTCTCGCTCGCCGGCATCTTCTGGTACATGGTCGGCCCGATGGGCCTCGACCTTGCCGATGAGGAAGGCCGCAAGCAGATCATCGCCGCGCTTACCGCGCTTGCCTTCGGATCGTCGCTGATCTCGATCTTCGCGCGTCTCGGCGGCGGCATCTTCACCAAGGCCGCAGACGTCGGCGCCGATCTGGTCGGCAAGGTCGAAGCCGGAATTCCGGAAGATGACCCCCGCAACCCCGCCGTGATCGCCGATAACGTCGGCGACAATGTCGGCGACTGCGCGGGCATGGCCGCCGATCTGTTCGAAACCTATGTCGTCACGCTCGGCCTCACCATGGTCTCGATCGCGCTGCTGCTGAACGGCGTGGGCGGCGAGATGCTGATGAAGCTGATGTCGCTGCCGCTGCTGATCGGCGGCGTGTGCGTCATCACCTCGATCATCGGCACCTATATGGTCCGCCTCGGCGGCGGCCAGTCGATCATGGGTGCGCTGTACAAGGGCTTCTGGACCACCGTGATCCTGTCGATCCCGGCCATCTATTTCGCCACGCAATATGTGCTGGGCGATATGAACGCAGTGATTGGCGGCGTGGCCGGGGACGATGCGTTCCTTGCCGGCACCAGCGCGCTCACCGCCGAATATACCGGCATGAGCCTGTTCTACTGCATGCTGATCGGCCTGGCCGTCACCGGCCTGCTGGTGTGGATCACCGAATATTACACCGGCACCAACTATCGCCCGGTCAAGTCGATCGCCAAGGCTTCGGAAACGGGTCATGGCACCAACGTGATCCAGGGCCTGGCCATCAGCCTGGAATCGACCGCACTGCCGACGCTGGTGATCGTGGTTGCGGTGATCGCAACCTATCAGCTCGCCGGCATCATCGGCGTGGCATTCGCCGCCACTGCATTGCTGGCGCTCGCCGGCATGGTGGTCGCGCTCGACGCCTATGGTCCGGTGACCGACAATGCGGGCGGCATCGCCGAAATGGCGGGCCTGCCCGATGACGTCCGTCACCGCACCGACGCGCTCGACGCCGTGGGCAACACCACCAAGGCCGTGACCAAGGGCTATGCCATCGGTTCGGCCGCACTCGCCGCGCTGGTGCTGTTCGGCGCCTACACGACCGACCTTCAGCACTATTTCCCCGAGCTGAACGTCGACTTCCAGCTCTCCAACCCGTACATCATCGTCGGCCTGCTGCTCGGCGCGCTGCTGCCCTATCTGTTCGGCGCGTTCGGCATGACCGCGGTGGGCCGTGCGGCGGGTTCGGTCGTCGAGGACGTCCGTGCCCAGTTCAAGGAGAATCCGGGCATCATGGAAGGGACCAGCCGTCCCAACTATGCCCGCACGGTGGACATCGTCACCAAGGCGGCGATCAAGGAAATGATCGTGCCGTCGCTGCTGCCGGTCGTCAGCCCGATCGCGGTGTACTTCATCATCACCGCCGTCGCAGGGCAAGCCCAGGGCTTTGCCGCGCTCGGCGCGATGCTGCTCGGCGTGATCGTTTCCGGCCTGTTCGTCGCCATCTCGATGACCTCGGGCGGCGGCGCATGGGACAACGCCAAAAAGTATATCGAGGACGGCAACCATGGCGGCAAGGGTAGCGAAGCCCATAAGGCCGCGGTGACCGGCGACACGGTCGGCGATCCCTACAAGGATACGGCCGGCCCGGCGGTGAACCCGATGATCAAGATCACGAACATCGTGGCGCTCCTGCTACTCGCCGCACTGGCGGCATCGGGCGGCACCGTTCCGACGCTCTGATCGTAACGAATCGAACCTGACAGGCCCCGCCCGGATCCCGATCCGGGCGGGGCTTTCGTTTTCGGGGCTAGTTGATCGTCCGCTTCGTCAGGAACGGGAAGGCGCCGAACAGGTCGCCAATCGCACTCTGGATCAGATGCGTCGAGCTCGCCTGCCGCTCGATCGCCCAGGACAATGCCCATAAAGTCGATTGCAGCACGGCATCCGCGTTCACGCCGTTGCGATGCGAGATCAGCCGAACCTCGTCGCCCGGGATTTCCTTCGGCTGCACCCCGGCAAAATAGACCGATCGGCCAAGGAAGTTCGGGTGCGTCAGCTCGCACAGCATCTCATATTCGCTGGCGATCGGATCGCCCTTCGCCACTTTCGCGACCTTCTCGATCACCGTCAGGATGTTCTTCGACTTGTAGAGTGGATCGGTACCGGTCTGGCGCGAGGCATAGACCGTTTGCAGCAGGAACTTCTCCAGTTCCTCGCTCATGACCGTAACGGTCGCCATGTCGTGCGTCCGGGCATGGTCAAGGCTGGCGGCCATCGTGCGGGCGTCGTGGACGAATTGGACCGCAGATTCGAGCGCCGATCTGGCAAGGATCGCCGCAGGCACGATCGCGTCGGTTTCCACCAGTGCCAGCGCGGCATCGGCGATATCGACCATCCGCCACACCGACATCACCATATAGGCTTCCATGGTGGCCACGGTATCGCGCCAGTAGAGCGCGTTGACCTCCTTGGCGCCTCCACGCTTTGCACGGCACGCGTCCAGCTTCACCAGAAACGCCTCGGCGGTGGTGAAGCGCCAGTGATAGGTATCCGGCAGGCTGGCGGCGATCGCATTCAGCCCATCCACAGCGATGGCAATGCGGGCTACGCGTGCCGCTTTCGTATCGCCGATCGGCCGGCCGGCAGCCAGCGCCTCCGCGCATGCCTGCCGGATTGCCTGCGGCAGCCGGATCGTCCTGCTTCCGTCCTCCATCGGATGCGGCCTCCTAGCGCTTCGGCCCCACCACCATCTTCCCGACCATCTTCTCGCCGCCGTCATTGCCGAGCAGCTCGATGTCCACGCTCTCCTCGCTCTGGTTCGGGCGGCCGAAGTTGCGGATCAGGCGCACGCTGATCACCGACGCGCCGTTCGGGTCGATCCGGTCGCTCGAATAAACATCGGCGCGCACCGTGTAGGTACCCGCGGGCGCGCGGTGAATCATATATTCCTCCGGCCCGTATCCGCTGGTCATGTCGTTCGACAGTCGCCCGCCGATGGCGGAGCGCGCATTGCTGTAGATCACCCGCTCGCCGGTCGGCTCGTCGACCCACAGGTCGAGATCGGTCGCGTTGGTATCCCAATCGACCACCACGCGCAGATCGACGTCGAGCAGCCCGATCAGCCGCGGATCGAGATCGGCCTTGCCGCCCAGCGCCTCGAGCCGCGGGATCAGCGCGTTCGCTTCCATCAACGCGATCAGCTCGATCCCGTCCCACGCGCCGTTCCACGGCGTCAGCGCCACGTCGGCGAGCAGCGCGATGGCGCGTTCCAGATCGGCCCTGGCCGTTGCCGGACGCAGCGCCGCGCGGCGGGCCAGTGCCAGCGCCAG
>NZ_JARNTV010000083.1 GCF_029433115.1 Sphingomonas sp. AOB5
CCGCCCGCGCGTCCCAGCCGCAATGCCGGCCGTCCGGGCGACGATCGCCGCCAGTCGGGCAAGCTCACGGTCAACCGTGCGCTTGGCGACAATGACGGCGCCCGTGCCCGCTCGCTCGCTGCGCTGAAGCGTGCCCGCGAGAAGGAAAACCGCCGCATGGGCGGCCCGCGCGAGCCGCAGGCCAAGCAGGTCCGCGACGTGCAGGTGCCGGAAGCGATCACCGTCCAGGAACTCGCCAACCGCATGGCCGAAAAGGGCGCGGATCTGGTCAAGACGCTGTTCAAGATGGGCATGCCCGTCACCATGACGCAGACGATCGACCAGGACACGGCCGAGCTGCTGGTGACCGAATTCGGCCACAACATCGTCCGCGTTTCGGATTCGGATGTCGATCTGGCGACCGACACCGCCGAGGACGCCCCGGAGACGCTGAAGCCGCGTCCGCCGGTCGTGACCATCATGGGCCATGTCGATCACGGCAAGACCTCGCTGCTCGACGCGCTGCGCGGCACCGATGTGGTGCGCGGCGAAGCCGGTGGCATCACCCAGCATATCGGCGCCTATCAGGTCACGCTGAAGGACAAGTCGAAGATCACCTTCCTCGACACGCCGGGCCACGAGGCCTTCACCGAAATGCGCGCGCGCGGTGCCAATGTCACCGATATCGTCGTGCTGGTGGTGGCCGCGGACGACGGGCTGATGCCGCAGACTATCGAGGCGATCAACCACACCAAGGCGGCCGGCGTGCCGATGATCGTGGCGATCAACAAGATCGACAAGCACGAAGCCAATGCCCAGCGCGTCCGCGAGCGTCTGCTCGAACATGACGTGCAGGTCGAAGCCATGGGCGGCGACACGCAGGACGTCGAAGTCTCCGCGCTCAAGAAGACCGGTCTCGACGAGCTGATCGAGAAGATCCAGCTCCAGGCCGAACTGCTCGAGCTGAAGGCCAATCCCGATCGCGCCGCCGAAGGCACGGTGATCGAAGCCAAGCTCGACAAGGGCCGCGGTCCGGTCGCGACCGTGCTGGTGACCCGTGGCACCCTGAAGGTCGGCGACGTGTTCGTCATCGGCGCCGAGAGCGGCAAGGTCCGTGCGCTGGTCGATGACAAGGGCCGCCAGATGAAGGAAGCCGGTCCCTCGATGCCGGTCGAGGTGCTCGGCCTTTCGGGCGTGCCGATGGCGGGCGATCCGCTGCAGGTCGTCGAGAATGAAGCGCGTGCCCGCGAAGTCGCCGCCTATCGCGCCGGCGTCATCCAGACCAAGCGTACCACCAACACCCCCGCCAGCCTCGAGAGCATGTTCAGTGCGCTCAAGGAAAAGCAGGCGATGGAATATCCGCTGGTCATCAAGGCGGATACCCAGGGTACGGTCGAGGCGATCATCGGCTCGCTCAACAAGATCTCGACCGACGATATCCGCGTGCGCATCCTGCACTCGGGCGTCGGCGGCATCACCGAGAGCGACGTGAACGTGGCCGCGGCCTCGGGCGCGCCGATCATCGGCTTCAACGTTCGTCCGAATGCCAAGGCGCGCGAAATCGCCGACCGGCACAAGGTGGCGCTGAAATATTACGACGTGATCTACGATCTGACGGACGAAATCCGCGCCGGCATGGCCGGCCAGCTCGGCCCCGAAGCGTTCGAAACCGTCGTCGGCCGCGCCGAGATCCGCGAAGTCTTCTCGGCAGGCAAGACCGGCAAGGCCGCCGGTCTGCTGGTCACCGAAGGCGCGATCCGCAAGGCGCTCAAGGCACGTATCACCCGCGAGGATGTCATCATCTATCAGGGCGAAATCGCGTCGCTGCGCCGCTTCAAGGACGATGTGGCCGAAGTCCGCGCGGGCCTGGAATGCGGTGTGACGTTCACGCAGAACTTCACCGACATCAAGCCGGGCGACTATCTCGAAACCTTCGAGGTCGAACTGCGCGAACGGACGCTGTGATAATTCCCTCTCCCCTCCGGGGAGAGGGTGGCTGAGCGAAGCGAGGCCGGGAGAGGGGCAGTGTCGGCAGTACGCAACTGCCCCTCTCCCCGGCCCTCTCCCCGGAGGGGAGAGGGAGAAGAAACATGAAACACGTCGAAACCCCCGAGAACCGCTCCGTCCGCCTGCTCAAGGTGGGGGAACAGGTGCGTCACGTCCTCTCGGACATCCTTCAGCGCGGCGATGTGCATGACGATGTGCTGGCGAAGCACCTCGTCTCGATCACCGAAGTCCGCATGTCGCCCGACCTGAAGCACGCCACCGTCTTCGTGAAGCCGCTGCTCGGCAAGGACGAGGACGTGGTGCTCAAGGCGCTGCGCACCAACACCGCCTATCTCCAGCGCGAAGTCGCCGGCCGGGTGAACACCAAATACGCCGCCAAGCTGAAATTCCTCGCCGACGAGAGCTTCGACGAAGGCAGCCGCATCGACCAGATCCTGCGCGATCCCAAAGTGGCGCGCGATCTGGGGGATGAGGAAGGCGACGCCGAATAACATCTTCCGTCACCCCGGCCGAAGTGCCGGGGTCCACCGGGAGGCGAGGGAGAAGTAAGGCCCAAGTTCAGCCAGTGAGGCACAGTGGACCCCGGCACTTCGGCCGGGGTGACGATATGGGAGACCAAGGGTGATCCTTCGCAACTTCTTCGCTTGCCTCGCACTCCTCCTGATAGCACCGCTCGCGGCCGCCCAGGACGCGGCACCGCAGGACCAGCCCGGCCTGATCGTCCGCGCGGGCGAAAGCTGGATCTTCTCCATCAAGGATGGCCAGCCCGCCGATCCGCGCAAGGTCGCCGATGATGCCAAACCCGCCAAGGGCGAGCTGATGGTCACCCTCGATATCGCCGGCGCCACCGTGATGACGGTCGCCAACAATGACGAAGGCTGGTGGAACTATCGCGCCTTTATCGTCGTGAAGCCCGGCCACAAGGGCAACCGCACCAGCACCTGCACGCTGATGAACGGCGGCCGGGAAGCATTCGAGCAATGGCCCGAGGCTATCGCCGCGATCCGCCTCGCCGATTTCACGCCTGCCGGGGACGGCGATCTGCGCTGCGGATAGCCCCGCGCCGCTCGGCACAGCAACAGAACCGCCCGGCATTTCAGGTCAGCACTGCTGACCTTGTTGCGCGCGCCGTTGAAATTTTATAACAAGGCTCCAAAGCGAGTCCCCGTGCGTTTGCCGGGGGACAATCAAAGGTTCGGAGAGTCCATGACGGTCGAGCGCGATCGATCCAATTTGCCGCCGCTTTCGCTGCACGTGCCGGAACCCAAATTCCGTCCCGGCGATGCGGTCGATTTCGGCGAGATCGAGGTGCCACCCGCGGGCGCGCAGCGGCGGCCGGATACGGCGGACAAGGCGCAAACCTTCCACGAGCTGGCCTATACGCTGGTCCGCGTGCTGGACGAGGATGGCCACGCCGTCGGCCCCTGGGACCCCAAGCTCGATCCGGACACGCTCCGCAAGATGCTTCGCAGCATGGCGCTGGTCCGCGCGTTCGACGAGCGCATGTTCCGCGCCCAGCGTCAGGGCAAGACCAGCTTCTATATGAAGTCCACCGGCGAGGAGGCTGTGTCGGTCGGCGCCGCCTCGGCGCTTGCCTATGACGACATGTGCTTCCCCAGCTATCGCCAGCAGGGCATCCTGCTGACGCGCGGCTGGTCCCTCGTCGACATGATGAACCAGATCTATTCGAACAAGGGCGACCGGCTTCAGGGCCGCCAGCTGCCGATCATGTATTCGGTGAAGGAAGCCGGTTTCTTCTCGATCTCGGGCAACCTGACGACTCAGTATCCGCAGGCAGTGGGCTGGGCGATGGCCAGCGCCGCCAAGGGCGACAGCCGCATCGCCGCCACCTGGTGCGGCGAAGGATCGACGGCGGAGGGCGACTTCCACTCCGCGCTCACCTTCGCGACCGTCTATCGCGCGCCGGTGATCTTCAACGTCGTCAACAATCAATGGGCGATCTCGTCCTTCTCCGGTTTCGCCGGGGCCGAGGCGACCACCTTCGCGGCGCGCGCGATCGGCTATGGCATCGCGGGCATCCGGGTGGACGGCAACGACATCCTCGCCGTCTATGCCGCGACGCAGTGGGCGGCCGAGCGCGCGCGGACCAATCAGGGCCCGACCCTGATCGAGCATTTCACCTATCGCGTCGAAGGCCATTCGACCTCCGACGACCCGACCCAGTACCGCTCGGCCGGCGAGCCGACCGCATGGCCGATGGGCGATCCGGTGGTGCGGCTCAAGAACCACCTGATTGGCCTCGGCGAATGGGATGAGGAGCGCCACGCCGCGCAGGATCTCGAACTCGCCGAGGAGGTGAAGCGCGCGCAGAAGGAAGCCGAGAAGAACGGCATCCTCGGCCACGGCATGCACCAGCCGTTCGAGACCATGTTCGAAGGGGTGTTCGAAGAGACGCCCTGGCATCTGAAGGAACAATGCCAGCAGATGCTGGACGAGCAGAAGGCGGCGGGCCTGTGAGCGGCGACATGCTGAGCGGCGCGATCGATAGCGATTGGGGCGCGGAGGAAGGCGCCACCGTCCGCATGAACATGATCCAGGCGATTAACTCCGCCATGGACGTGATGATGGCGCGCGATGCGGGCGTCGTCGTGATGGGCGAGGATGTCGGCTATTTCGGCGGCGTGTTCCGCGCGACCGCGGGCCTTCAGGCCAAATATGGCAAGACCCGCGTGTTCGACACGCCGATCACCGAATGCGGCATCATCGGCGTCGCGGTCGGCATGGGCGCCTATGGCCTGCGCCCGGTGCCCGAGATCCAGTTCGCCGACTATATCTATCCGGCACTCGACCAGCTCGTCAGCGAAGCGGCGCGCCTGCGTTATCGTTCGGCGGGCGAGTTCATCGCGCCGATCACCGTGCGCTCGCCCTTCGGCGGCGGCATCTTCGGTGGGCAGACGCACAGCCAGTCGCCCGAGGGCATCTTCACCCATGTCTCGGGCCTGAAGACGGTCATCCCTTCGACCCCGTACGACGCCAAAGGCCTGCTGATCGCCGCGATCGAGGATAATGATCCGACGATCTTCTTCGAGCCGAAGCGCATCTATAACGGCCCGTTCCACGGCCATTATGATCGCCCGGCCAGCACCTGGGCCGGCCATCCCGGCGGCGAGGTGCCGCAGGGCTATTACAAGATCCCGCTGGGCAAGGCGGCGGTCGTCCGCGAAGGCGCCGACGTCACTATCCTCTGCTACGGAGCGATGGTCCATGTGGTCGCTTCGACGATCGAGGAGCTGGGCAATGTGGATGCGGAGATCGTCGATCTGCGCACGCTCCTGCCGCTCGATATCGAGACGATCGAAGCATCGGTGAAGAAGACCGGCCGCTGCATGATCGTCCATGAAGCGACCCGCACCGCGGGCTTCGGCGCCGAACTCGCCGCCCTCGTCCAGGAGCGCTGCTTCTATCATCTGGAGGCGCCGATCGAGCGCGTCACCGGCTTCGACACGCCCTATCCGCATTCGCTGGAATGGGCCTATTTCCCCGGGCCTGTCCGCATCGGGGAAGCACTCAAGAAGATCATGAGGACCTGATGGCACGTTTCAGCTTCCGCCTGCCGGATATCGGCGAAGGCATTGCCGAGGCCGAGATCGTCGAGTGGCACGTGAAGATCGGCGATCGCGTCGAGGAAGACGGCCGCCTTGCCGACATGATGACCGACAAGGCGACGGTGGAGATGGAGTCCCCGGTGGCGGGCACGGTGATCGAGCTGGCCGGCGAGGTCGGTGACCAGATCGCGATCGGATCGACGCTGGTGGTGATCGAGACCGAGGGTGAAGACGCACCTGCTGTAGAACCCGAAGTCGAGCAGCAGGTGGCGGCGGAAACGCCCGGCGTCGAGGAAGCCGCTCCGGCCGAAGCTGACCCGGCACCAACGCCAGCTCCCGAACCGGTCGCGGCACCCGCTCCGGCGCCCGCACCTGTCCCAGCTTCGGCCCCGGCTTCGGACAAGCACGCCCTCGCTTCCCCCGCGGTGCGTCAGCGCGCCAAGGATCTCGGCATCGATCTCGCCACGGTGAAGACCGAGTCCGACCGCGTCCGCCACGCCGATCTCGACGCCTATCTCCGCTACAGCAGCGGCCAGGGCTATCATGCCCCGCACGCCAGCCGCGCCCGCGAGGATGAAGCGATCAAGGTCATCGGCATGCGCCGCAAGATCGCCGAGAACATGCAGGCGGCGAAGCGCAACATCCCGCACTTCACCTATGTCGACGAGATCGACGTGACCGCGCTGGAATCGATGCGCGCCGACCTGAACGACAATCGCGGCAACCGGCCCAAGCTGACCATGCTGCCGCTGATGATCGTCGCGATCTGCCGCAGCCTGCCGCAATTCCCGATGCTCAATGCCCGCTATGACGATGAGGGTGGCGTGGTGACGCGCTCGGGCCGTGTCCATATGGGCATGGCGACGCAGACCGATGCGGGCCTGACCGTCCCCGTCATCCGCGACGCGCAGGACAAGAATGTGTGGCAGCTCGCCAGCGAGATCACCCGCCTCGCCGAAGCCGCGCGCGCCAGCAAGCTGAAGCCCGAGGAAATGGGTGGCGGCACCATCACCATCACCTCGCTCGGCCCGCTCGGCGGCATCGCGACCACCCCGGTGATCAACCGCCCCGAAGTCGCGATCATCGGCCCGAACAAGATCGTCGAGCGCCCGGTATTCCAGGGCGACGATATCGTCCGCGCCAAGCTGATGAACCTGTCGATCAGCTGCGATCACCGCGTGGTCGATGGCTGGGATGCGGCGTCTTACGTTCAGGCGCTGAAGAAGCTGCTGGAGACGCCGGTTTTGCTCTTCGCGGATTGACCTTCACCCCGTCTGGCATCTGTCACATCCCCGCGCTAACCGCATGGGCATGCATTTCGACCTGATCCAGTCGCTCAGCCTCGCGGGCGACGCCGCCGTCCCCAATGACGATCGCGCCGGCGCGGGCGAGATGCGGGCATGGGTGATCGACGGCGCCACCGATCTCGGCCCGCCCGGGCTGGTCGGCCCGCGCGGCGGCGCGGCATGGCTGTCGAGCGAAGCCCATCTCGCCTTCGCCACCACCCCGGATGCCCCGGTCGAAGCCATGTCGCGCGCGGTCGGCATGCATCTCGCCGCCGCGTTCGAGGCAGCCCGCACCCGCGAGCCCGAGGGCCGCTGGGAACTCCCCCTCGCCTCGTTCCTTGCCGCGCGCATTGCGGGCAGCAAACTCGAAGCCGCATGGCTCGGCGATTGCGTCGCGTTGCTGGGATCTGGCGAAACAACCGTCCGCCTCGGCCCGGTCCGCGAGACCCGCGATGCCGAGGCCGAGCTTGCCGCCAGCCTCGCCAGCCATGGCCTTGGCGCACCCAAGAAAAGCGAGCCGATCCTCGCATCGCTCAAGGAACGCCGCGGCCGCCCCGGCATCCGCGTCCTCTCGGTCGATCCGGTCACCATGGCGGAGATCGATACCGCCGCCACGCCCTGCGCGCCCGGCGACGATCTGCTGCTGATGACCGATGGCTTCGCGGCCCTGGTCGATAGCTATGGCGCCTATGACGAAGCCGGGCTGATGGCCGCGGTCCGCGCCAGTGGCCTCGCCGCGCTCGCCGCCGAATTGCGTGCGATCGAAACGGGCGACGACTTCGCCCGCTTCCCCCGCTTCAAGCGCTCCGACGATGCCACCGCCCTCTGGCTGCGGATCGCCGGATAAGGCTCAGGGCATCCGGATGCCCATGTTGAACGCCCCGCTCTCGCGGATCGCCTTGTTGAACACCTGATTATATTCGACGCGCAGCTTGCCGTGGCGCTCGGCCGCGACCCGCATTTCCTCCAGATCGGCCGGGCTGGTGAACAGGAACATATAGCCCCCGGCCTTCCAGTTGCCGCGCTTCAGGATGGTGCAGCGGATGCGCCATTCGTCGAACATCTTCGCCTGGATCTCGGCCAGCTCGGTCAGCCGCGTCGCGCCGCCATGCGCGGTGACGGTCTTCAGCAGCCGTGCCTTCTCGTCCTCGGGCAGCCACATCGCTTCCGCCTGTGCCTTCAGGTCGGCGGCGCGCTTGGTCTGGCGCTTGGCGAAATCGCGCACCAGCGGCTTGCCCTTGTCGGCCCGCTCGCAATTCTCCAGCACGCTCGGATCCTCCTGCGTGCGATAGCCGTCATTGAGAATCTCGAGGTCGAGATTGCCGATCTGACCCTCGGTCTTGTTCATGTCGTCCGACGTCGCCTTGAAGAAATCGACGAACATCTTCGAGATCGGCCCGGCGCGCTCGGCCTTTTCGGGCAGCGCGGGGCGGCCGTTCGGATCCAGCTTGATATTGTTGAACGCCTCGACATCGTTTTTCATCGCCGCATGGGAACGCGCGATGCAGCGGTCGAGCGTGCCGACGCCCGCGACCCAGATCAGCGCGAACGAGGCCAGCTTCCAGCCCATGCTGGCATGCTTGATCGTCACGAACCAGGCGATGCCCCACAGAATCGCCGCGGCCAGCGTGCCCACGCCAACCGTCACCAGCCGCGCCATCGTGCCTTCCAGCGGCGGGATCGGCGAGAAGATGGTGATGCCGATGATCGCCGCCACCGCAAAGAACACCGCGACCAAAGGCTGCCCCTCGGGCGCCTCCTCCACGTCCGGAAATTCCTCGATCGTCCCGGGTGTCGCGTCCGTCATTGATTCCCCCCTCGTCCCGCCGTCTTTTCTAGCGGGCCGCGCGCGGCGCGCAATCGCGGGCGGGCAAAAGCCGGGCAGGTTTCCCGTCCCATAGCGATCCTTGCTTGCCTCACCGCCACCCGCGCGCGAAGGCCCGTACCATGCCAACGACCATGTCCGAACGCACCGCCGGCTTCGCCCTGGGCGTCGGCGCCTATATCTCGTGGGGGGTGCTGCCGCTCTATCTGCGGCTGCTGAAAGGCGTTCCCGCAGCGCAGGTGCTCGCGCATCGCGTGCTGTGGTCGCTGGTGCTGCTGCTCGGGCTGATCTTCGTGCTCAAGCGCGGGCGTGCGCTGATCGCCGCGGCGCGCGGGCGCACCTTGCTGCTGCTGGTCGGCAGCGCGACGCTGATCGGAATCAACTGGCTGATCTATATCTGGGCGGCGATGAATGGCCATCTGCTCGAGGCGAGTCTGGGCTATTTCATCAATCCGCTGATCAATGTCGCGCTGGGCATGGCGGTGCTGGGCGAACGCATCCGGCGCTGGCAGGGCGTGGCCCTGAGCATCGCCGCAGCCGGCGTCGTGGTGATGGCGGTGGGCGGCGGCGGCGCGATCTGGATCTCGCTGCTGCTCGCGACCACCTTCGCTTTGTACGGCCTGTTGCGCAAGGTGATGGCGATGGACGCGCTGGGCGGCCTCACCATCGAAACGCTGATGATCGCGCCGTTCGCCATCGCGATCCTGATCAACGCGTCGCAGACCGGCACCAGTGGCTGGGGCCAGTCGCTCTGGCTCGATGTGCTGCTGGCGCTGGCAGGCATCGTCACCGCGATACCGCTGCTGATGTTCGCCGCCGCCGCGCGCCGCATGCCGCTCTCCACGCTCGGCCTGCTTCAGTATATCTCGCCTACTCTTCAGTTCAGCGTGGCTGTACTCGTCTTCCGTGAAGCCCTGCATGTCGAGAACCTGATCACCTTCGCGCTGATCTGGGCCGGCTGCGCGCTCTATGCGTGGGACGGGCTGCGCAGCACGCGGGCGGCGGCGATGGTGCCCGCCGAACATTAAACCAATCGGTTGACTATTTCAGGCGTGCGGCGTAATTCAACCACATGGTTGAACAACGACTCGACGCCACCTTCCACGCTCTCGCCGATCCGACGCGGCGCGGGATGCTGGCCACCCTCGCGCTCGGCGAAAAGAGCATCGGCGAACTTGCCGAGCCGTTCGCGATGAGCTTCGCCGGCGCTTCCAAGCATGTGAAGGTGCTGGAAGGCGCAGGCCTCATCGCGCGCCGCAAGGTCGGCCGCACCCAGCTCTGCACGTTGCAGGCCGGCCCGCTCGCCGAAGCCGACAAATGGCTGAAGCAATGGGAGCAGTTCTGGAACGTCCGCCTCGACCGGCTCGAACAGCTCATCGCTGCCGATGCCAAGGAGAAGCGGCAATGAGCGCACCGGTGATCCTTACCATCGTCCGCGATTTCGCCGCCGCGCCCGAACGCGTGTTCGACGCGTGGCTCGATCCCGCCGATGCCGGCCGCTTCCTGTTCGCCACGCCCGATGGCGAGATGGTGAAGGTCGAGATCGACGCCCGCGTCGGCGGCCATGCCAGCATCGTCGAGCGCCGCCCCTCGGGCGATGCCGCCCACCGGCTGCGCTACGAAGTGATCGACCGGCCCCGCCGTCTCGTCTTCCTTTTCGCTGCCGACCCGGCCGAAGAAGGCGAATGGACCCGGGTGACGATCGACATCGTTGCGAAAGGTGCGGGCTGCACGCTGACCCTCACTCACGAAATGGACCCGCAATGGGCCGCCTACGAACAACAGACGCGGTCGGGCTGGACGATGATCCTCGCCAGCCTGTCGCGCACGCTTGGAGAAGATTGATGATCATGACCGGCAGCGACACGATCACCGCGCAGGAACTGCGCTTCGAACGCCTGCTCGATGCGCCGCCCGAAACGGTGTGGGGCTATCTGACCGATCCCGAACTGCGCGCGATGTGGTTCATGGGCGGCGAGATCGAGCCGCAGGCGGGCGGCAAGATCTACATGACCTTCGACCATGATCGCCTGTCCGACGGCGATGCGCCGATGCCCGAGAAATATGCGCAGAACCGCGGCAAGAAATGGTTCGAGACGATCACCGTCTGGGAGCCTCCGCGCCGCCTCGCCTATAGCTGGGACAATGGCGACGCCGGTACGGTGACCTTCGACCTGGAGCCGGAAGGCGCGGACCGCACCCGGCTGGTGCTGGTGCATAGCGGGCTGCGCGGGCCGCAGGACGCGAAGAATTTCGGCGGCGGCTGGGGCAGCCATCTCGCGGTGCTGGTCAAGCGCATCCGCGGCGAGCATGTCGAGAATTTCTGGACACTGCACGCCGAAGCCGAAGCGAAGGCCGCGGCGGCGCTGGACTAGCGGGACGCACCCGGCACCCCATATCGGCTCGCAAAGGAGACCAATGTGTCCGAACGAGCCGTGCGGGTGCCGGGGCCCGACCATCCGATCTCGATTGCACCGAGCGGCGCCCATGTGATCGTTCGTGCCGCCGGGAGGGTCATCGCCGACACCCGCCGCGCACTCGTGCTGCGCGAGGCGAGCTACCCGCCGGTCTTCTACATTCCCCGCGAAGACGCCGACATGGCCGCGTTGAAACGCAGCACCCACGCCAGCTGGTGCCCGTACAAGGGCGAGGCCTCCTATTATTCGGTCGCGGACGGCACCGCCAATGCAGTGTGGACCTACGAGACCCCGCACGAGGCGGTGGCGGAAATCCTCGGCCATCTGGCCTTCTATCCCGACCGCGTCGATGCGATCGAGGTCGGCTAGTCGCTGAACACCGGTGCCCGCTTCTGCATATTCGCCATCACCGCTTCCATCTGGTTCGGCGTGCGCAGCAGTGCGGCCTGCTCGAGGCTCTCGGCCATCAGGATCGCCGCGGCATCACCCTCATGCCCGGCCAGCCGCTTCGCAGCCCGAACCGCCTGCGGATTGCGTCCAGCAATCGCGCGAGCCAGCGCCATCGCCTCGGCATGCGGATCCCCGGCCAGCCGGGTGACGAAGCCAAACGCCTGCGCCTCCTCCGCGCCGAACTCGCGCGCGGTATAGGCCAGTTCGCGCAGCACATCGTCGCGGACATTGCCGCGCCACAGCGCAAACCCGGCCATGTCGGGCACGATGCCCCACTTGATCTCCATCACCGACAGCCGCGTGTCCGGCGCCGCGATCCGCACGTCCGCGCCGCTGGCGATCTGCAGACCGCCGCCGAACGCGACGCCATGCACCGCCGCGATCACCGGCACCGGCAACCCGCGCCAGCCCCAGGCGACCTGCTGGACGATATTGGCGGGGCCATAGGTGCGCGTGTGGATATCGATCCCCGATCCACCGGTCGCCATGCTCGCCATGTCGAGGCCCGCGCAGAACGCCCGCCCTTCGCCCGAGAGCACCACCGCGCGCAGCCCCGGCATCGCTTCCAGCTCGGCGATCGCGTCGACGATCCCCTGGAACATCGCCGGGTCGATCGCGTTCATCTTGTCCGCGCGCGTCAGCCGCACATCGGCCACGCCATCCTCGACCGCGATCGTCACCCGCTGTTCGCTCACTTGCCTCTCCTTCGCTTTCAGGCATGATTAGGCCAGATCCCGTGCAGGGGACAGAGGAGAGGAAGATGAAGACACTGATCGCGCTCGCCGCTTTACTGGCCACGCCCGCCGCATTCGCCCAGTCCGCGCCCGCGCAGACTGACAGCGCTGCCATGGTGGTGTATGACAAAGGCCTCAGCCCCGGCTGGCAGAACTGGAGCTGGGCACCGACACCGGCGCGCGCAAGCCGATCCTGATGGAGGCGCAGGCCTATGGCGGCCTCTTCCTCCATCATGATCCGTTCAGCACCGCGCCCTATCGCTCGCTCGAGATGATGCTGCAGGTGATCGGCGAACCAGCGCAGGTGCGGATCATGGTCACCGTCGGCGGCAAGCCGATCCAGGACGGCGACAAGGTCGAATATGGCCACCCCGTCGCGAAGATGAAGCTGGTCAAGCTCGCTCCCGGCGGCTGGACCAAGGTGGTGATCCCGCTCGGCGCGCTGGGCGCGGAGAATGTCACCATCGACGGCATCCAGGTGATGAACGACAGCGGCCAGCCCGCGCCGCACATCTATGTGGCGGACATCGTCTTCAGGCCGTGATGCGATAGCCGCGCCGCTTCTCGGTATGGAGCAGCGGCGCGGCGCATCCCCGGTCGAGCTTGGCGCGCAACCGCGAGACATGGACTTCGACCACATTGGTCCCGGGGTCGAACCGCAACCCCCACACCGTGCTCAGCAACTCCATCCGCCCGACGCAGCGTCCGCCCGCGCGGACCAGATAGAGCAGCAGCGCATATTCGCGCGGCAAGAGCGCGATCGCCCGCCCTGCCCGTCGCACCCGCCGCTCGACCGTATCCACCTCCAGTTCGCCGATGCGGATCATGCGCGGCCGCAGCCGGGCCGCGAGCCGCGCGGCGATCTCGCTCACGCTCGCGGGCATCAGCACCGCG
>NZ_JARNTV010000084.1 GCF_029433115.1 Sphingomonas sp. AOB5
CGCCGCCGCCGTCACGACGACGGTCGCCACCACGATCGCCGCGCGGGCCACGGTCGCCGCCTTCGCGCGGTTCACGCGCCGGGCGGGTATCTTCCAGCTCGGCACCGGTCTCCTGATCGACGACGCGCATCGACAGGCGAACCTTGCCGCGCTGGTCGATCTCGAGGACCTTGACCTTGACTTCCTGGCCTTCGCTCAGGGCGTCGCTGACCTTCTCGACACGCTCGTTCTTGATTTCCGAGACGTGGACGAGACCGTCCTTGCCGCCCATGAAGTTCACGAACGCGCCGAAATCGACCAGGTTGACGACCTTGCCGTTGTAGATCTTGCCGACTTCGGCTTCTTCCACGATGCCCTTGATCCAGGCGATCGCCGCTTCGATCTGCGAGTGATCGCTCGACGAAACCTTGATCACGCCCTCGTCGTCGATGTCGACCTTGGCGCCGGTGGTGGCCACGATCTCGCGGATCACCTTGCCGCCCGTGCCGATGACGTCACGGATCTTGCTCTTGTCGATGGTCAGCGTCTCGATGCGCGGGGCATGAGCCGACAGCTCGGTGCGGGTCTCGCCCAGCGCCTTGGCCATTTCGCCTAGGATGTGCGCACGGCCTTCCTTCGCCTGGCTCAGCGCGACGCGCATGATCTCTTCGGTGATGCCGGCGATCTTGATGTCCATCTGCATCGTGGTGATGCCTTCGGACGTGCCGGCAACCTTGAAGTCCATGTCGCCGAGATGATCTTCGTCACCCAGGATGTCCGACAGGACGGCAAAGTCCTTGCCTTCCAGGATCAGGCCCATCGCGATGCCCGAGACCGGGCGCTTCAGCGGCACGCCGGCATCCATCATCGACAGCGAACCGCCGCAGACGGTGGCCATCGAGGACGAACCGTTCGACTCGGTGATGTCCGAGAGAACGCGGATCGTGTAGGGGAATTCTTCCTTCGACGGCAGCACGGGGTGCAGTGCGCGCCATGCCAGCTTGCCGTGACCGACTTCGCGGCGGCCCGGAGCGCCGAAGCGGCCCACTTCGCCGACCGAATAGGGCGGGAAGTTATAGTGCAGCATGAAGTGCTCGTAGTTGAGCCCGTTCAGACCGTCGATCATCTGCTCGGCGTCGCGGGTGCCAAGCGTGGTGGTGCAGATCGACTGGGTCTCGCCGCGCGTGAACAGCGCCGAACCGTGCGCGCGGGGCAGGAAATGCACCATCGCTTCGATCGGGCGGATCTGGGTGGTCGAGCGGCCGTCGATGCGAGTGCCGTCCTTCAGGATGGCGCCGCGGACGATCTCGGCTTCCAGCTTCTTCATCAGCTTGCCGGCAGCCATCTGGTCCTGCGGCGAGGCGTCGGCAAAGGCAGCCTTGCCCTTGGCGCGCGCTTCGTTGAGCAGGCCCGAACGCTTGGACTTGTCGGTCACCTTATAGGCGGCGGCGATGTCCTTGCCGATCAGCTTCTTGAGCTTGTCCTTGGCGGCCGACAGGTCAGCCTGAGCGGCCATTTCCCACGGATCCTTGGCGGCTTGTTCGGCCAGATCGATGATCGCGTTCACGGCTTCGCGGCACGCCTTGTGGGCGAACTGCACGGCGCCGAGCATGACTTCTTCCGAAAGCTCCTTGGCTTCGGATTCGACCATCATCACCGCGTCGCCGGTGGCGGCGACGACGAGATCGAGGTCACCTTCCTTGATCTGGGTGTTGGTCGGGTTGAGGACGTATTCGCCATCGACATAGCCGACGCGCGCCGCGCCGATCGGGCCCATGAAGGGCACGCCCGAGATCGTCAGCGCTGCCGAAGCGGCGACCATCGCGAGGATGTCCGGCTCGTTCTCGCCGTCATAGCTCAGCACCTGAGCGATAACGTTGATCTCGTTGTAGAAGCCTTCCGGGAACAGCGGGCGGATCGGACGGTCGATGAGACGCGAGACCAGGGTCTCCTTCTCGGTTGCGCCGCGCTCACGCTTGAAGAAGCCGCCGGGGATGCGTCCCGCGGCCGAATACTTCTCCTGATAATGGACGGTGAGCGGGAAGAAATCCTGCCCTTCCTTGACCGAGCGCGCGGCCGTGACGGCGCAGAGCACAACGGTTTCGCCAAGCGTCGCCATGATGGCGCCGTCGGCCTGACGGGCAACGCGGCCCGTTTCCAGCGTGAGGGTCTGTCCGCCCCACTGGATTTCTACTTTCTTCGTGTTGAACATTTTGTTTCCTTCACTCCCGCTGCCCGATGCAGCGGGGGCCTATGAGAAGAGCCGGTTGTGGCTCAGTGGGCGCTGGCCGAATTGCCGGTGCCCGTGTCGTTCCGCCATCGAACTGGCGGGGATGAGAAAAGGGCGCCCGAGGGCGCCCTTTGCGTTACTTGCGAAGACCGAGCTTCGCGATGAGTGCTGCGTAGCGCTCGTGGTCCGACTTCTTGAGATAGTCGAGCAGCGAGCGGCGCTTGTTGACCATCATCAGCAGGCCGCGGCGCGAGTGATTGTCCTTGGCGTGGCCCTTGAAGTGCTCGGTCAGGTTGACGATGCGCTCGGTGAGGATCGCGACCTGGACTTCGGTGCTGCCGGTGTCGCCTTCGGCGCGGCCATGTTCCTTGATGAGCGCGTCCTTGCGCTCTGCAGTGATCGTCATGTGTTTTCCTTCGACATCTTTTACAGGTTGAACCCGCGGACCACCCGGACTTCTCCGGATTGAACCTCCACCAGCGCAACGGGAGTTTCCTCCAGCAGCGCAAAATATTGGCCGTCGTCAGCAGTTATCCCGATCAAGACCTGTCCCTTGCGGAGCAGCCCTGCCTGATCGGGGGTGAGGGTTAGAGCCGGGATGTCGTCCAGCCCCGCCCTCAACGGCAGGAGTAAGTCTTCAAGCGTGCGCGCATTAGCGGCATCCGCCAGTTTGTCCAGAGAAATCGCGGACTCCAGGGTGAACGGCCCGGCCTTCACGCGGCGTAGCATGGTGACATGGCCGACCGTGCCGAGCGCCAGGGCGATGTCGCGGGCGAGGCTGCGGATATAGGTGCCCTTGGAGACATGGGCGGTGAGGGTGACCGACTCCAGCTCCATTCCGTCGCCGGGATGACGGAGCAGCAGCGCGTGGATCGTCACCGCTCGCTTCGCCAGCACCACCTCCTCACCCTTGCGCGCCAGATCATAGGCCCGCTCGCCATCCACCTTCAGCGCCGAATAGGCCGGCGGCACCTGCTCGATCGGTCCGGTGAAGCGCGGCAGCACCGCTTCGATCTGCGCCAACGACGGCCGTACCCCGGACTCGGCGATCGCCTTGCCCTCAAGATCGAGCGTATCGGTCTGTACCCCGAAGCGGATCGTGAAGTCATACACCTTGTCGCTGTCGAGCATCCGCCCGGCCAGCTTGGTCGCTTCACCGATCGCGATCGGCAGCACGCCGGTCGCCAGCGGGTCCAGCGTCCCGCCATGCCCAACCTTGGGCAGGTCCTTCTTCGTTGCGCCGTATCCGCCTTCGCGCAGCGCACGTTTCACAGCGCTCACGCCCTGCGTCGAGCCCAGCCCCAATGGCTTGTCGAGAATGATCCATCCATGCATCGCGCGGGCTTTAGCCCGCGAGGCCCGCACTCCCAAGGAAGAAGCGCGCGATCGCGAAGACGATCGGCTGAACCAGCCGCCCGACCACGTTCAACTGCGGCGACAGCATCGGCAACACCACCAGCAGGATGATCAGCACCGGAAAGGCATAGCGCGCCATCTGCGCCCATTTCGCCGCCAGCGGGCGCGGCAGCAGCCCTTCCACCACATGCCCGCCGTCGAAGGGCGGGATCGGCAACAGGTTGAACACCGCCAGGAAGATGTTGATCAGCAGGAAGTTGACCAGATTGTCGACCACGAAGGCGTGGAAGCCGACCGGTTCGACCCCGGACTCGAGCCCCGAGAAGGTCAGTGCGATCGTCGCAAGCACCGCCATGAGCAGGTTCGAAAGCGGCCCCGCGAGTGCGACCAGCATCATGTCAATCCGCGGATTGCGCAGCCGCTGGGCGATCACCGGCACCGGCTTGGCCCAGCCGAATACCGGCGCACCACTCACCGCCAGCACCAGCGGCAACACGACCGTGCCGAACGGATCGACATGCCGAATCGGATTGGGGCTGAGGCGCCCAAGTTGCGCCGCGGTGGGATCGCCGAGCAGGTTCGCGACCCAGCCATGCGAAATCTCGTGAAACACGATCGCGAAGACGAGCGGGATCACCCAAACCGAAACCGAATAAACCAGGTCGCCCAAGCGCCCTCACTCCCCGCAAAATCCGGGTGTCACTTAGTGCGCCTAGGCAGCGACCGCTAGGGTCAGCCCTGCTTCTTCACCGGGCGCGGCTTGCGTTCCTTCTTGGGCGGCGGGCCGCTGTGCACCAGGCTCATGATCCGGCACTGCTCGTTCCCGGCGATGATCGTATCGCCGCGCGACAGGCTGCTCGATCCGCCGAAGGTCCGGTAGCCGATCCGCAGCGCATAGGGCAGGTCCATGCACGGCCCGGCAAGGCTGGCATAATACCAGTTGCTGCGGCGATCCTGCAGGTAGACGCCCTGCCCGTTGCGGTCGGGCGTGAAGGTGCGGATCCCGCCATGCGAGGCGAACAGGATCTCGGCCTGCTGGCCCGATTTGGGGCCGGGGGTCTGCGCCGATGCGGCGCCCGCTGCCAGTAGTGCGGGGATGATGGCGGCAAAGAAAATTCTGGTCATGGCGTTACCTCATTTCCCCCCGTCGCGAAGCGACACCTTGTCCCGCTACGTCGCGAAGCGACCCTAGGCCACGCTACCTGTACGCTGCATGAAGTGCCGGCGGCACAGGGCCACATAGCGCTCGTTCCCGCCGATTTCCTTCTGCTCGCCTTCGCGGATCGCATTGCCCTCGCTGTCGACGCGCAGGTTCATCGTCGCCTTGCGCCCGCATTCGCACACCGACTTGATCTCGATGAGCGCGTCGGCCAGCGCCAGCAGCGCGGCACTGCCGGGGAACAACACCCCCTGGAAATCGGTGCGCAGGCCATAGCAGAGCACCGGTATGCCCACTTCATCGGCCAGATGGGCCAGCTGGCGCACCTGCTCGCCCGACAGGAACTGCGATTCGTCCACCAGCACGCACGCCAGGGTCGCCTTGAAATGCTCTTCCTCGGCGATCACCCGCAGATCGGTCTCGGCCTCGAACGGGATCGCATCGGCCTTCAGCCCGATCCGCGAATCGATCACCCCCCTGCCGCCGCGGTCATGCACTCCGGCGGTGAACAACAGGGTGCGCATCCCCCGCTCGCGATAGTTGAAATCGGCCTGCAGCAGCGTGGTCGATTTGCCCGCATTCATCGAGGCATAGTAGAAATAGAGCTTGGCCATTGGCGGTCATTACCGACAGAAACCGACTTGCGCGACCCCGCCCTGCCCGGCCATCCCTGTGCCGGGGACAGGGGGCGTATCGATGATTCTGAAGCAACTCGGCGCATGGCTGGCAGCGCTTCTGCTCGCCTCCGGCACACCGGCGCTTGCCCAGTCCGCGCCTGCCGCGCAAGGCGCGGTGCCGAGCGCCGCGGATTTCGCAGCCCCTTCCGCCTTCCACGGCCCATCGCTGTCGCCCGATGGCAAGCATATCGTCGGCCACCGCGCCGTCCGCGGCAAACAGGCGGTGGTGATGATCAACCTCGACGCGCCCGGCCGGCCCGTCGGGCAGATACCGGTGCCCGATGGCAACCGGCTCGCCTGGGTTCGCTGGGCCGGCAATACCCGCCTGCTGCTCAGCCTCAGCCGGGTGGATCGGATGGACGGCGAAGAGGTCCGCATCCGCCGGCTCATCATGATCGATCTCGCCACCGGCCAGAACCGCGTGCTGGGGCCCAGCACACAGGGCTTCATCGGCGACGACCTGCTCCATATCGATCGCGACGGGAAGTTCGTGCTGCTCAACACCCAGGCCAATATCTTCTCCTATCCCTCGGTCTACCGCGTCGATCTGGCGACCGGTGGGCTCAAGATCGTGGTCCCCGCGCAGGATGGCGTGTGGGACTGGTATTCCGATTCCAGCGGCGTGGTGCGCGTCGGTACCGGGGGAGATCCGGATGCGTGGTGGATGCTTTACCGGCCCGACGCGACGTCGCCGTTCAAGCGGGTGCTCCGCCGCAAGCACAATGATGCCGACGACGGCGCGCAACAGTTCATGACGGTGGCGGGCAGCGATCTCGGCTATGCCGTGGCGAACGGCGCGAACGGTCGCCTCGCCCTCTATCGCTATGACTTCAAGGCGGCCACGCTCGGCGAACTGGTCTATGAACATCCGCGGGTGGATATGGACAATGCGATCACCGGTGCGAACGACGCGCTGCTGGGCGTGTCCTTCACCGATGACCGCGACGGGACCATGTGGCTCGATCCCGAACTGAAGGCAGTGCAGGTAAGGCTCGACCGCACCCTGCCCGGCGCGACCAACTGGATCGCCTCGGTCAGCGCCGACAAGACCCGCATGCTGATCCTGAGCCGCTCGGGCAACGCGCCCGGCTTCTATTATTTCTACGACCGCACGCTCAACCAGCTGCAGCCGATCGCCACGACCCATCCGGCGCTCGAGGGCAAGCAGCTCTCGCCGGTGCGTCCGGTGCAATATGCCGCGCGCGACGGGCTGGAAATCCGCGGCTATCTGACGCTGCCCGCAGGCCGTGACCCCAAGGGGCTGCCGCTGGTGGTGATGCCGCATGGCGGGCCGTTCGTGCGCGATACCGGCGACTTCGATTCCTGGGCGCAGTTCCTCGCCTCGCGCGGCTATGTGGTGCTGCAACCCAATTTCCGCGGCTCGACCGGCTTCGGCCGCGCCTTTGTCGAAAGGGGCAGCGGCCAATGGGGCCGCGGCATGCAGGACGATATCGACGACGGCGTGAAATGGCTGGCGGGCGAAGGCACCATCGACCCGAAGCGCGTCTGTATCATGGGCGCTTCCTACGGCGGCTATGCCGCAATGTGGGCCGCGGCGCGCAATCCCGAACTCTATCGCTGCGCGATCAGCTTTGCCGGGATTTCCGATGTCGGATCGATGCTGCGCTACGATCGATCGGCGTTCGTCGCCCGGCGCTATTTCCGCAACTGGCGTGAGAAGGTGCAGGGCGAGAAGGATTTCGACCTCGGCCTGATCTCGCCGCTGAACGCAGCGGCACGGATGACCGTGCCGATCCTGATCGGCCACGGTACCGAGGACGATAACGTCCCCGTCTATCAATCCCGCCGTCTGCGCGATGCGCTGGTGAAGGCCGGCCGCAAACCCGACTATGTCGAGTATAAGGGCGAGGGCCATGATCTGGAGGACATCGCCAACGCCACCGATTTCCTGAACCGCGTCGCCGCCTTTCTCGACAGGCACAATCCGGCGCAATAGCGGCCGCGTTCGCAATCGTTACGCTGAAGTCGGAACGCTCGCGATACGGGGTAGCCCGAGCTTGCATGGCCGCGAAGGTCTGGCATTCTCCATGGCTTAGGGTTTGGCGGGGGCCAGTCCATGAATCGTGGTGTTTTCGGCGCGGCGCTGGCCGTCTGCGCCCTGTTGCTGAGTGGCGCGGCGATTGCCCGCGATCCGTCCGAGGTGCCGAGCGCAGCCGATCTTGGCGCGGCGCCGCTCCTGTCCGAACCGATGCTGTCGCCCGACGGCGCGCATATCGCCGCGCGCGGGCTGGTTCAGGGCGTGCCGATGCTGGTGCTGGCAGACGTCACCACCCCTGAACATCGCGCCGCACCGGTCGGCCTGCCCGCCGGACAGATCCTCGATTTCTACCGATGGGCGGGGAGCGGTCGCCTGATCCTCGGCCTGACCGAGGGCCGCCGCCACCGCTTGCTGATCCACGACGTCGTGACCGGCCGCCAGACCCCGATCGCGCAGGGCGGCGAGATCCTCCATGTCGATCGCGACGGGCGCTTCCTGCTGCTGAGCGGCAGCGAAAACCTGCCCGCCGTCTATCGCATCGATCTCGCCACCGGCACCGCCACCCGCATCGTGAAGCCGCAGGCCAATGTCCGCAGCTGGCATGCCGACAGCGCCGGCGTGGTCCGCGCCGGGATCGCCTATGACGGCGGCCGCCGCTCGCTGCTCTATCGCGCCGGAGACGGCCAGAAATTCGTCCGCGCCCCGCGCGGCGGCAATGGCGGGGTCGAGATCGACCAGATCGTGCCGGTACAGGGCAGCGACCGCGGCTATGCCATCGCCGATGGCGGCAAGGGCCGCTTCGCCCTCTATCGCTACGATTTCACCGGCGACCGGCTGGGCGAACTGGTGTTCGAGAATGCCCGCGTCGACCTGGACGGCTTTCAGGCCGCGCCCGACGGACGGCTGCTGGGTGTGCTCTATACCGGCGACCGCGAGGAGACGATCTGGCTCGATCCCGCGCACAAGAGCCTGCAGAAGCGGATCGACGCCGCCCTGCCCGGCCGCCGCAACCAGATCCTGTCGACCAGCGATCCGCGCGCCCTGGTGTGGAGCAGCACCGGCGAGGATGCCGGGGCATGGTATGTGTTCGAACGCACCTCGGGCCGCGCCACCCTGTTCGTCCGGCCCCGCGCCGCGCTGGCGGACAAGCGGCTCGCGGTGGTGACGCCGGTCCGCTACACCGCGCGCGACGGTCTCGAAATCCCCGGCTACCTCACCTTGCCGCCCGGTCGCGATCCCAAAGGGCTGCCGCTGATCGTCATGCCCCATGGCGGCCCGTTCGCGCGCGACGCGATGAATTACGACGCCTGGGTCCAGTTCCTCGCGGCAAAGGGCTATGCCGTGCTCCAACCCAATTTTCGCGGCTCGACCGGCTTTGGCCGCGCCTATGAGGAAAAGGGCGACGGCCAATGGGGCCGCGCGATGCAGGACGATATCGACGACGGCGTGAAATGGCTCGCCGCGCGCGGCATGATCGATCCCGGCCGCGTGTGCATCATGGGCGCATCGTTCGGCGGCTATGCGGCGATGTGGGCCACGATCCGCAATCCGGAGCTGTACCGCTGCGCGATCAGCTATGCCGGCGTGTCCGACATTGCCGGCCAACTGGAATATGACCGCCCGACCTTCGACAGCAATCGCGAGTTTCGCCATTGGCAGGGACGCGTGCAGGGCGATCCGAGCTTCCCGCTCGCCTCGATCTCGCCGCTCCAGCAGGCGGCACGTGTCCGCATCCCGCTGATGATCGCGCATGGCACCGCCGACGATACCGTGCCCGCGGACCAGTCGCTGCGCATGCATGAAGCGCTGACGAAACTCGGCCGCGATCACGAATATGTCAGCTATCCCGGCGAGACCCATCAGTTGGGGACACCCGCCAACGAAATCGACTTCCTCAACCGGGTGGGTGCGTTCCTGGACCGGCATAATCCGTCCTGAACCGCGGACCGATCAGGCCTCCGGCCCCTCTTTCAGTGCGTTCCAATAGACCTGAAAGAGCGCCACGCCGGCCACGAACATGAAGGCGAACGCAGCCGCCTCGACCTTGCCGGACAACAGCATGGCCACCACCGCGCCCCGACGCCCAGTCCGATCTGTCGCAAAGGTCGCTGATAGAATGTCACGCCACCTCCCTGCTTCCAGCCGTTCCCAGCGAAGGCCGGGGTCCATTCGCGATGCATTGACGATGATGCGCGAACCGCAAGGTCATCGCAACTGGAACAAGCTGCACGCTAACCCCTTGCCCAATCGCACCCGCCGACGTATATCGCCCCTGCTTTCTCGACATCGTCAAACATGCCGAGCCGGTCCCGACAGGGTCCGGTGAGCGAAGGCGCATATTCGTATCCGAAGGACCCGCATGGCGAACCTCGCCGCACTGACTGCGCTGATCGAACCCGAAGCCAAGGCGCTCGGGCTGGACCTCGTGCGCGTCAAGATGTTCGGCGGGAACAGCGATCCGACCCTGCAGGTGATGGCCGAGCGTCCCGACACGCGCCAGCTGACGATCGACGATTGTGCCGATCTGTCGCGCCGCATCTCGGACGTGTTCGACGCGCTGGAAGCGAAGGGCAAGGACCCGATCGACTACGCCTACCGCCTCGAAGTCAGCTCGCCGGGCATAGATCGCCCGCTGACCCGCCTCCAGGATTTCGAGGACTGGAAGGGCCATGAAGGCCGCATCACGCTGTCCGAGAAGCTGGACGGCCGCAAACAGTTCAAGGGCGACCTGGCCGGCATTGCCGACCGCAACGTCCTCATCGTCGACGCGCAGGAAGTGCAGCACAGCGTTCCCTTCGACCTGATCGAAGACGCCAAGCTCGCCATGACCGACAAACTCATTGCCGCAACCGCTCCGCTCTCTGCCGAGGGTGCGGACAAGATCATCGAAGTAGAAGGGTAAGCACGATGGCCACCGCCATTTCCGCCAACAAGGCCGAGCTGATCGCAATCGCCGATTCGGTCGCCAAGGAAAAGCTGATCGACAAGGCCATCGTCATCGAGGCGATGGAGGACGCGATCCAGCGCGCCGCCAAGAACCGCTATGGCATCGAGAACGACATCCGCGCGAAGCTCGATCCGAACACCGGCGATCTCCGCCTGTGGCGCGTCGTCGAAGTGGTCGAGGCCGTGGACGACTATTTCAAGCAGGTCGACCTCAAGGGCGCGCAGAAGCTCCAGAAGGACGCCGCGATCGGCGACTTCATCGTCGATCCGCTGCCCCCGATCGAATTCGGCCGCATCCAGGCCCAGGCGTCGAAGCAGATCATCTTCCAGAAGGTCCGCGACGCCGAGCGCGAGCGCCAGCACGAAGAGTTCAAGGATCGCGTCAACGAGATCATCACCGGCGTGGTGAAGCGCGTCGAGTTCGGCCACATCGTGGTCGATCTGGGCCGCGCCGAGGGCGTCATCCGCCGCGACCAGCAGATCCCGCGCGAAATCGTCCGCGTCGGCGATCGCGTCCGCTCGATCATCCTGAACGTGCGCCGCGAGAACCGCGGCCCGCAGATCTTCCTGAGCCGCGCGCATCCCGAGTTCATGAAGAAGCTGTTCGCGCAGGAAGTGCCCGAAATCTATGACGGCATCATCGAGATCAAGGCCGCGGCCCGCGATCCCGGTTCGCGCGCAAAGATCGGCGTCATTTCGCATGACGGCGGCATCGATCCGGTCGGCGCCTGCGTCGGCATGAAGGGCAGCCGCGTTCAGGCCGTCGTGCAGGAAATGCAGGGCGAGAAGATCGACATCATTCCCTGGTCGCCCGATATCGCCACCTTCGTGGTGAACGCGCTTCAGCCCGCGAATGTCAGCCGCGTCGTGATCGACGAAGAGGATGACCGCATCGAAGTGGTCGTCCCCGACGATCAGCTGTCGCTCGCCATCGGCCGCCGCGGCCAGAATGTCCGTCTGGCCTCGCAGCTGACCGGCAAGGCGATCGACATCCTGACCGAGGCCGACGCCAGCGAGAAGCGCCAGAAGGAATTCGTCCAGAACAGCGAGATGTTCCAGAACGAGCTGGACGTGGACGAGACGCTGGCCCAGCTGCTGGTCGCCGAAGGCTTCGGCTCGCTCGAGGAAGTCGCCTATGTCGATCTCTCGGAAATCGCCGAGATCGAAGGGTTCGACGAGGATCTGGGCGCCGAGCTGCAGAACCGCGCACAGGAAGCGCTCGAGCGCCGCGAGGAAGCCAACCGCACCCTGCGTCGCGAACTGGGCGTCGAGGACGATCTGGCGACCATGCCCTATATGACCGAAGCGATGCTGGTCACGCTGGGCAAGGCGGGCATCAAGACGCTCGACGATCTGGCCGATCTCGCCACCGACGAGCTGGTCGAAAAGAAGCGTGCCGAGCCGCGCCGCCGCAACGAGGACGCTCCCAAGCGCCCCGAGCACAAGGGCGGCGTGCTCGCCGAGTACGGCCTGAGCGACGAGCAGGGCAACGAGATCATCATGGCAGCCCGCGCGCACTGGTTCGCGGACGAAGAGCCGGCTCCTGCAGCCGGTGCGGAGGACGCTGTTGCGGACTCCGAGCAATGATACTCGCCGGCTAACCCCCGACGCTAACGCCGCGGCCGATACTGCTGATGGTGCCGTCCGGAAGTGCATACTTTCGGGCGACAGGGAAGCGCGCGACCAACTGATCCGGCTGGTCCTTTCTCCCGACGGCGAAGTGCTGCCCGATATCCGCGCCAAGGCCCCCGGCCGTGGCGCGTGGATCGGCGTGACCCGCAGCGAGCTTGAGGCGGCGCAGGCCAAGGGCAAGCTGAAGGGTGCGCTGGCCCGCGCGTTCAAGACGAATGATATCCGCATCCCCGACGATCTGGGCGAACGCATCGCCACCCAGCTTCAGCGCAACGCGCTCGACCGGCTGGGGCTGGAGTCCAGGACGGGCGCGGTCGTTACCGGCGGCGAAAAGCTCGACAAGGCGGCGCGTTCGGGCAAGCTGCACCTGCTGTTGCATGCGTCCGATGCGAGCGCGGATGGTGCGGGCAAGCTCGCCCAGGCGTGGCGCGTCGGCCGCGATGCGGAAGGTTCGGGGCTGAAGGGCTTAACATTGCCCATCCCGCGCACCATATTGTCATTGTCGCTTGGCCGCGAAAATGTGGTACATGCCGGCCTTACCGACGCCCGGGCGGCGAAGCGGGTGAGCGAAGCGCTCGACCGCTGGCTGCACTTTATCGGACCCGAATCCCTCTCCGCACCTTGCGAAACTCTCTCGCAAGGCGCATCGGCGCTTCCGCACGACGGGACGCCGGACGACCATGATGAATTGACCGAAGGACTTTGAGCGAGCGCATGAGCGACAACGAAAACGAAAAGCCGAAACTGGGCATGCGCGCGCCGCTGGGCCTCAAGCGCACGGTCGAGACGGGCAAGGTGAAGCAGAGCTTCAGCCATGGCCGTTCGAACACCGTCGTGGTCGAAGTGAAGCGCCGCCGTATCCTCGGCCCGCAGGACCGTGTTCAGGACGAGGTGGTCGAGGCTGCCCCTGAGCCTGTCGCCGCGCCTGCACCCGCCCCGGCACCTGCCCCCGCGCCGCGCCCCTCGGCCCCT
>NZ_JARNTV010000085.1 GCF_029433115.1 Sphingomonas sp. AOB5
CACCCGGCCTCCCATCCAGCATATTCTGTGGGAGGCCGGGTGGGGGAGCGGGCCGGTGCCGCCCTTGGCGAAGCCAAGGCAACCAGCTAGGGGGCCGCGCATGGCTGCACCTGTGTTGAGTTACGAAGGACTGGGACTGGTCCAAGGATCCGGCTGGCTGTTCCGCGGGCTGGACCTTTACATCGGCGCGCGCGACCGGCTGGCGCTGATCGGGCGCAACGGCGCGGGCAAGTCGACCCTGCTCCGCCTGATCGCGGGCGGCATCGATTCGGACGAGGGTCGCCGCACCATCGTTCCAGGCACCCATGTGGTGATGCTGGAACAGGATCCGCAGGTCGCCGGATTCGCCACCCTGCTCGATTTCGTGCTCGCCGGCGACGATGCGCCCGAACGCCACGAAGCCGAAGCCATTGCCGATCAGCTCGGCATCGACCTGAGCCGCGAAGCGGCTACCGCATCGGGCGGCGAACGCCGCCGCGCCGCCATCGCCCGCGCGCTGGCGCAGGCGCCCGACGTGCTGCTGATGGACGAGCCGACCAACCATCTCGATATCGCCGCGATCGACTGGCTCGAGAACTGGCTCAGCCGCTACAATGGTGCGTTCGTCGCGATCAGCCATGACCGCGCCTTCCTCACCCGCCTGACCAAACAGACGCTGTGGCTCGATCGCGGCGCGATCCGGCGCGCGGAAATCGGCTTCGGCGGGTTCGAAGCCTGGACCGATCAGGTCTATGCCGAGGAGGAACGCAACGCCCAACGGCTCGATGCCAAGCTCAAGATCGAGGAGCATTGGCTGCTGCGCGGCGTGACCGGCCGCCGCCGCCGCAACGAGGGGCGCAAGGCCAAGCTGATGGAGATGCGCGCGCTGCGGGCGTCGATGCAGGGTCCGCAGGGCGCAGCCAAGCTCGCCATCGGTTCGGACGACAACCAGACCAAGGTGGTGATCGACGTCAAGAACGTCACCAAGCGCTTTGGGGATCGCACGATCATCAAGGACCTGACGCTTCGCGTGACGCGCGGCGACCGGATCGGCGTGGTCGGCGCGAACGGCGCGGGCAAGACCACCCTGCTCAAGCTGCTGACCGGCCAGCTCGCCCCCGACGAAGGCAGCATCCGCCTCGCCAAGACGCTCGACGAAGTGGTGATCGACCAGCAGCGGAGTCTCATGGACCCCGCCAAGACGGTCCGCGACGTGCTCACGCAAGGCGGCGAGTGGATCGACGTGCTGGGCGTAAAGAAGCACGTCCATGGCTATCTCAAGGAGTTCCTGTTCGAGCCGACTCTGGTCGACGCCAAGGTCGGCACGCTTTCGGGCGGCGAGCGGTCGCGCCTGCTGCTCGCCCGCGAGTTCGCCCGGCCCTCGAACCTGCTGGTGCTCGACGAGCCGACCAACGACCTCGATCTCGAGACCCTCGACCTGCTGCAGGAAGTGATCGCCGACTATGAAGGCACCGTCCTGATCGTCAGCCACGACCGCGATTTCCTCGACCGCACCGTGACGGTGACGCTCGGCCTCGACGGATCGGGCACAGTCGATGTGGTGGTCGGCGGCTATGCCGATTGGGTCGCCAAGCGGAAGCAGCGCACCGAGCCGGCGAAGAAAGCCGAGCCGGCCAAGGCCGCCGCGCCCGAAACACCGAAGAAACAGACCAAGCTCAGCTACAAGGACCAGCGCGACTACGACCTGCTGCCCAAGCGGGTCGAGGAACTGGAAGCCGCAATCCTCCGCGACGAAGCGGCGCTGGCCGATGGCGATCTCTACACCCGCGACCGGACGAAGTTCGACACGCTGATGAAGGCGGTGGCTGCCGCCCGCGACGAAAAGGACGCGGCCGAAATGCGCTGGCTGGAACTGGCCGAAATGGTGGAAGCGCTGGGCTGACCCTAAATCCTCCCCCGCAAGGGGGAGGTGTCAGCGCAGCTGACGGAGGGGGAGGATTCCAGAACCAATGTTGGGGAGTCCTCCCCCTCCGTCGCCTTCGGCGCCACCTCCCCCTGGCGGGGGGAGGATTTACAGCCCCCGCATCACCTCGGCGGTAATCTCCAGACTCCGCCGTCGCGCGCCGTGATCGTACATCGCGCTGCCGATCATCAGCTCGTCCGCGCCCGTCCGCTTCACGAACGCAGCGATCTTCTCGCGCACCGTATCGGGCGATCCCACCGCACTCGCCGACAGCACCTGATCGAGGATCGCACGGTGCGGTCCAAGGCTCTCCAGATACCCCGGCACTGGCGGCGGCAGCTGAATCCCCTCGCCGGTGCGGATCGCCACGAAAGCCTGTTGCTGCGAGCTGGCCAGCAGCTCGGCTTCTTCATCGGTGTCCGCCGCGAACACGTTATAGCCCGCCATGAAATAGGGCTTTTCCAGCACCGCCGACGGCCGGAAATTGCGGCGATACACGTCGATCGCTTCGTCCAGCATCCCCGGTGCGAAGTGCGAGGCGAAGGCATAGGGCAGCCCCAGCGCCGCGGCGAGCTGCGCTCCGAACAGGCTCGATCCCAGGATCCACAGATCCACTTTCGCGCCCGCGCCCGGCGTCGCGCGGATGCCGGTCCGCCCGTCATCCGCGAAATAGCTTTGCAACTCGACCACATCCTGCGGGAAGGCGTTCGAATCGCTTTCCAGCGTCCGCCGGATCGCCCGCGCCACCTTCATGTCCGAACCCGGCGCGCGGCCCAGCCCCAGATCGACCCGGCCGGGGAACAGCGCATCGAGCGTGCCGAACTGTTCGGCGATCACCAGCGGCGCATGGTTGGGCAGCATGATCCCGCCCGCGCCGATGCGGATGGTCCTGGTCGCCTGCCCGACATGCGCGATCACCACCGAAGTCGCCGCACTGGCGATCCCCGCCATGCCGTGATGCTCCGCCACCCAGTAGCGGGTGAAGCCGAGCGACTCCGCATGCCTTGCCAGATCGGCAGCATTGGCAAGCGACTGACGGGCACTCCCGCCCTGGGTGATGGGGACGAGATCGAGCAGGGAATAGGCGGTCATGGGTGGCAAGATGGGGAGGCCATCCGGCCTCCGCCACCAACTTCATCCATCAGAAGCCGAAGCTGAACCTCACTGCCCCGCCCTTGTCGTCCGGGAACATTGCGAAATTCCCCGGATTGCGGCGCAGGAACAGATTGCCGCTGATATCCCCGCCTAGGAAGGGCCGGAAATAGCTCAGCTCGAAATCCACCTCGCGGCCCTGCGGCGCCAGATTGATCCGCGCCACGTTCCACTCGGTCACCGTCTCGGCCCAGTAGTCCCACATCTGCGGCAGGCGCAGGTCGATCCCGCCGCTCGACACGCGCAGCGGCTGAGCGATGCGGAAGCCGAACTGGTCGTACGGTGTAAACACGCCGGTCTTGCCCAGATCGACCGCAAAGCCGTTGGTGCGCACCGCACCCGATCCCTCGACCCCGCCGCGCAGCCGCGCGCGGGTCCAGCCCTGCCGCATCGATGCGCCCAGGTTCCAGCCCTGACCCGCATCGAAGCGGGCGCCCAGATCGAGGAACATGCTGTCCGCCCGCGCCGCGCCGAGGCCAGTCGAGAAGCGCGCGCCCAGAACGCTATTCTCTTCGGACAGGCGCGTGGCCGTAACCCCCAGCCGCAGCCCGCCGATGGTGCGGTCCACCCCGATCGAGGCGCGGCTGTATCCGAACCGCTCCGGCCGGTGCATCAGCGCATAGAGGGTGGTGTCGCGCCGGGTCAACACATCGCCCATTTCCTGCGAGACGGTCAGCCCCCACGGACCGAAGCGATGGCGCACTGCTGCCGAAGCCCCGACATCGACGTCGAAGCCCGAATTGTTGACCGGATCGCGCGCGACCAGGAACGCCGGCTCGCCGCGCCCGGCCAGCCGCGAGGCCAGCGTGTTGCCGCTTTCCGAAGCGCCGATCGCGAACTGGGTCCGTGGCGCCAGATTCCCGCTCAGCGATGCCGAGCTGGCCAGCGCATTGCGCGCATCGCCCGTCCCGATCCCCAGCCGCTCGATCCGCACCGCATCGTACCCCGGCACCAGGCTGACGGTCAGCGTCATGTCCTTCACGCCCAGCGCGAAGCTGCGCTGGCGCGATGCCATCAGCTGCGGCAACTGCCGCGCCGGGCTCTCGCGGTCGATCGTGCCCGCCATGTCCATGGTGAAGGCACGGTCATAGGCATCGAGCACCACCGTGCCGAGAGCGCCCTGCCGGGCGTCGCCCATCGGCGCGGAGAGCGTGCCGTTTACGCTGGAAGCCACCGCCTTGCTGCCCGCGATCGAAGTGGTGCCGACCGGCGCGAAGGCTCGGGTCAGGTCGAGGATCCCGCGGCCATAGATATCGTCGATCCCCACCGCCCCCGCATCGCGCGCGGTGGTGAACAGCAGGTCGACGATCTGCGCCGAAGTCATCGCCGGAAAGGCCTGCGCCAGCAGCGCGATCGCCCCCGTGATCTGCGGCGCGGCGAACGAGGTGCCGGACCACAGGAACGGCACGTTGTTCTCGTCCGGCGCGCGCACCCGCTCGCCAACCGCCGCGAGGTAGAAATTGCGCCGCGCGCCGCTGCCCGCACGGTTGGAGAAGCTGGAGATCGCGCCGCCCTCGCCCACCGAACCGGCGATGATGATCAGCCCGTTCGAGATGGCGGCATTGCTGGCATTGGCGGTGAACGGATCGGGATTGGGATCGCCGTCATTGCCCGCCGACTGGACGAGGATCACGCCCGCCGAAGTCGCACGCTGCATCGCATTGTTCAGCGTCGTATTACTGCTGCCACCGCCCAGCGAGATATTGACCACCCGCGCGCCGTTGAGCCGTGCGGTGTCCAGCGCCGCCGCGATGTTATTGTCGCTGAAGCTGCAGCCCGATTCGTCGTCGTCCGGGGTCTCGGTGGCGCAGCTGCCGGGGGTGTCGGCGCGAAGCACGATCAGGCTGACGTCGAACGCCACGCCGTGCGTGCCCGCGCCATTGCGGCGCCCGGCGATGGTGAAGGCGACCGCGGTGCCGTGCCCGCCCTGATCGTCGATCGAGCTATTGCCCGCCGTATCGCGCGAAGTGGCCAGGATGCGGCAGCTTCCGGTGCCGATGCCGCCCGAACAGTCGCCGAATTCCTCGCTCTGCAGGTCGATCCCGCTGTCGATCACGCCGACGCGGATGCCCTGCCCGGTCGCCCCGCGATTATAGGCGGCCAGCGCATTCATCGACACCGCCCCCGTGGTCGCGCGATATTCCGAGGTGTCGTAATTCGTCGTGGGCGTCGGCGTGGGAGTAGGCGTCGGAGCCGGTGTGGGCGTCGGCGCGGGAGTCGGGGTCGGCGCGGGCGAAGGGGCCGGGGTCGTCCCCACGCCACCGCCGCCACCGCTGCTGCACGCGGCGACCAGCAACATGGCGCCGATGGCTGCCGAACGGTGCAGCCGCGAACGGTATGCCGATGTCATGTCCTGTGCCCCACCCTTATTGCGCAACCCTGCACTTAAGTTTCTTAGTCTTTATCGCTGCTTAATCTACTAGGGTGACTACCCTATCGCTCGTGCCTTGCCCGGGGTCCCGCCACCGCCTAGGGGCATGCCCCATGCGCGCCGGGCTTCACCATATCCGCAACTGGATCTTCGATCTGGATAACACGCTGTATCCGGCCAGCGCCAATCTGTTCGCGCTGATCGATGCACGGATCGGCGACTATGTCGCCCGGCTGCTGAACGTCGACGCGGTCGAGGCGCGGCGCATCCAGAAGGGCTATTTCCACGCCCATGGCACAACCCTGTCGGGGCTGATGGCCGAACATGACGTCGATCCGCACCACTATCTGGGCGACGTCCATGACGTCGACATGGCGGTGCTGGAACGCAACGAGATGCTGATCGCCGCACTCGCCCGCCTGCCCGGCCGCAAGCTGATCTTCACCAATGGCGATGCGCCCTATGCGGCGAAGGTGCTCGACCGGCTGGGTCTCGGCGACACGTTCGAGGCGATCCACGACGTCCACGCCACTTCCTATCGCCCCAAGCCCGATCCGGTCGCCTATCACGGCCTGCTCGACGCCTATGGGCTGGACCCGCACGAATCGCTGTTCGTCGAGGACATGGCGCGCAACCTGCGCCCGGCCAAGGCGATCGGCATGACCACGGTCTGGATCGACAACGGCTCCGAACAGGCGCCGGGCGACGAGGATCGCAGCTATATCGATCATATTACGACCGACATCGGCCAATGGCTGTTCGACATATTGGAGGAAGACGCGTGACTCTCGAAACCACCCCCCTCGCATCAATAATCGATGCCGCATGGGAAGCACGCGCCGATCTGAACACCGCTACGCAGGGCGAAGTCCGCGACGCGGTGAACGAAGCGCTGGCGCTGCTCGACAGCGGCACGGCGCGCGTTGCCGAACCCGATGGGGAGGGCTGGAAGGTCAATCAGTGGCTCAAGAAAGCCGTGCTCCTCTCGTTCCGCCTCAACGATAACGCCGTCATGCCCGGCGGCTTCGACAAGGTGCCGCTCAAGACCGCAGGCTGGAGCGACGCCCGCTTCCGCGAAGCCGGCTTCCGCCAGGTGCCGGGCAGCGTCGTCCGCCATGGCGCGCATATCGCGAAGAGCGTCGTGCTGATGCCCAGCTTCGTGAACATCGGCGCCTTCGTCGGCGAAGGCACGATGGTCGACACCTGGGCCACCGTCGGCAGCTGCGCGCAGATCGGCAAGAACGTCCACCTATCGGGCGGCGTCGGCATCGGCGGCGTGCTCGAGCCGCTTCAGGCCGATCCGGTGATCATCGGCGACGGCGCCTTCATCGGCGCCCGCGCCGAAGTGGCCGAGGGCGTCCGCGTCGGCGAAGGCGCGGTGCTGTCGATGGGCGTTTATCTCGGCGCCTCGACCAAGATCGTCGACCGCGCCACCGGCGAGGTCCATCGCGGCCATGTGCCGCCCTATTCGGTGGTCGTCCCCGGCACGTTGCCGGGCGAAGCGGGCAAGCCCGGTCTCTATTGCGCGGTGATCGTCAAGACGGTCGACGCCCAGACCCGCAGCAAGACCGGCATCAACGAGCTGTTGCGGGACTGATCCGGTGAAGGGTTTCCTCGCGCGGCTGTTCGGATTGGGCAAGGGCGCTGCGCCTTCCCCGCCGCCGGCCGCGCAGGCCCCGGCCGAAGATCCTGTCGCGATCCTGCGCGACCATATCCGGCGCGAAGTCGCGATGGGCTTTCGCGACGAGGATGTGATCCTCACCGAAGCCCCCGATCTTCTGGGCGACGATCTCGATCCGGCCTGGATCCAGCGCGAAGCTCCGCGACTGCTGCGCGAGGCGCTGGCCGATCATGCAGACGTAGCGGCAGGCTGGCCCGCGACCACCGATTGCGACCGGCTCGACGCCGCCTTTGCCGCGCTGGAAGCCGATGGCGTGATCGCGCGGCAGAACTTCACCTGCTGCAGCAATTGCGGATCGACCGAGATCTGGGACGAGATCGCCTTGGCGCAGGATGCCGGCCTGCCCGCGCACGGCTATACCTTCTACCATATCCAGGACACCGAAAGCGCCGCGGAAGGCCATGGTGTCTATCTCGGCTATGGCGCGTGCGAGGAAGGCGAGGACGCCGCGCTCGACGTCGCCCGTGAGATCCTCGTCCAGCTGGAAGCGCACGGCCTCGCGCCCGAATGGGACGGCAGCTGGGACCGCAAGATCCACGTGCCGCTCGACTGGAAGAAACGCCGCGGCGTGGCGCGGGCCTGATCGATAGTTCCATCCTCCCCCGCCAGGGGGAGGTGTCAGCGCAGCTGACGGAGGGGGAGGTAAGCGACCCACTCGCTTCAGTGAGTCCTCCCCCTCCGTCGCCTTCGGCGCCACCTCCCCCTGGCGGGGGAGGATTGCATAGCTCACCCCTTCTGAACTCCCTTGGCCCAGTCGGCCATCGCCGCTTCCAGCACGCTGAGCGGCACCGCGCCCGCGGCCAGCGCGGTATCGTGGAAGCCCTTGATGTCGAACTTCGCGCCCAGCGTCTTCTTCGCCGCCTCGCGCGATCGTTCCCACACGATATGGCCCAGCTTGTAGCTGCACGCCTGGCCCGGCCACACGCAGTAACGCTCGACTTCGGTGGTCAGCGTCGTCTCGGAATCGCCCAGCGCCTCGACCATGTACTTGACCGTCTGCTCGCGGCTCCAACGCTTGTAGTGCAGCCCTGAATCGGCAACCAGCCGCGCCGCGCGGAACATCAGCGACTGGAGATAGCCGAGCTGCCCCCAGGGATCACCCTCATACATACCCATCTCGTCCGCCAGCTGCTCGGCATAGAGGCCCCAGCCCTCGGTATAGCCCGAGAATAGCGGCATCTTGCGCAGCAGCGGAATGCCCTGTGCCTCCAGCGCCAGCGAGATCTGGTGGTGATGGCCGGGGCTCGCTTCGTGATAGGTCAGCGTGGGCAGCGTGAACTTCGGCCATTCGGCGGTATCGCGCAGGTTGATGTAATAGGCGCCGGGACGCGAGCCATCCAGCGCGGGCAGCTGATAGCTGCCGCCCGGCGCGCCCGCCTCGATCTCCACCGGCACGCGCTTGATCTCGACCGAGGCCTTGGGCACGCGGCCGAACACTTCGGGCAGGCGCTTGGCCATCGCCGCCATCTGCGCGTTCAGGTCCGCCAGAAGCTGCGCCTTACCCGCATCGGTGTTGGGATAGAGCTGCCCCGGACGCTTGCCGATCGCGGCGATCCGCTCGCCCACCGTCCCCTGCGTCATGCCCTGCTTGCGCAGGATCGCGTCCGCACGCGCCGAAAGTTCGGCGACCTGTTCCAGCCCGACCTTGTGGATCTCCTCGCCCGACATGGCGGTGGTCGTGTAGGCAAGCACGCCATAGCGGTAATAGGCCTCGCCATCGGGCAAGCGCCAGCAACCGGCTTCCTTCGACGCGGTGGGCAGCGCCGCGGACAGCACCGCCGCCTGACGCTGCAGCGCCGGATAGACGGCATCGCGCACGATCGCCTCGGCCCGCGCCTTCCAGTCGCCGGGCAAATTGGCGGCCGCGGCGCGGCGAACCAGCGAGGTGGTCATGCTCGATTCGCCCGGCGCCACCTTCAGGATCGCGTCGAACTGCTCGGCGGTGCGGCGCAGGACGAAATCGGGCGGGGTCGCGCCCTTGGCATAGTCGGCGCGGGTGCGGTCGGTCTCGACGTCCAGCACCTTGGCGAACGCCTTCAGCCGGTCGAGATAGGTCTCGCCATCGGCCGCGGTCTTGATCTGGTGATTGGTGTCGAGGAACTGCGGGATGCCGCCATAGCTGCCGGTCAGCTGGCTGACGACATAGGGTGCTGCGCCGCCGATCGTGCCCTGCGTGCCATAGTCGAACTTGTCGGAAATGGCTGCGGTGTCGATGAAGAATTTGGTGGTGTCGTAATTGACCGCATCCATGCCGGTCAGCGCTTTGCGATCGATCGCGGCAAGTTCGGTGCCATAGCCGCGGAATGCCGCGAACGCCTTGTCGGTGAACGCCTGCGACCGGTCGTCGAGCAGCGAACGCACCGCCGCATTGGGTCCGCTGTCCATGCCCAGCACGGTCATGAACTCGGGCGATTCCTTCAGGAAATCCTGCATCATCCGGTCGAGCAAAGCGGTCAGCTTCGCGCCGCCTTCGGAGGGGAGCAGGCGCTTGCCCGCAGCGGCGAACGGCGCGCCGACCATGGCGGCGGCAGCGGCGGCAGCGGTCGACAGCAACATCTGACGGCGATCGAGCATGACGGATTCCTTGTATTCGGGGATGCGGCATTACTCCGCGCCAGCCGGGCGGAATGCAAGCGGCGACGGGGACTGACGCGCCGCGCGCGGCGTCGTATAGGCCGGGCATGACCGAACCCATGACGTACGGGCGCTACCTCGCGCTCGATCAGCTGCTTACCGCCCAGCATCCGATCTCGGACCGGCACGACGAGCTGCTGTTCATCATCATCCACCAGACCAAGGAACTGTGGCTGAAGCAGGCCATCTCCGAGATCCGCCTCGCCATGGGGCTGGTCCGCGAGGACAAGCCGGTCGAGGCATATAAGGGCCTCGCCCGCGTCAGTCGCATCCAGGCGGTGATGACGCTGAGCTGGGACGTGCTCGCGACGATGACGCCGAGCGACTATACAAATTTCCGCGAGGTCCTCGGCCCCAGCTCGGGCTTCCAGTCGGACCAGTTCCGCGCGGTCGAGACGCTGCTCGGCATCCGCGGCGGCGGGGTGCCGGGGCCGCTGACCGACGAATATCTGGCGATCCCGAGCCTGTGGGACGAAGCCAATGCCGCGCTCGCCCGCGCCGGTTTCGACGTACCCGCCGAGGCGCTGGAGCGCGACTGGTCCGCACCCTATGTCGCGGACAAGGCAGTCGAGGACGCCTGGGCGCAGGTCTATCGCGAGCCCAATCGGCATTGGGAACTCTATCAGCTCGCCGAGAAGCTGGTCGATATCGACGATGCGCTGGCCACCTGGCGGCACAAGCATGTGCTGACCGTCAGCCGCGTGATCGGGATGAAACCCGGCACCGGCGGCACGCCGGGCGTGCCCTATCTCGAATCGACGCTGGTGAAGCGCGCCTTCCCCGAACTCTGGACGCTGCGGACGCAGTTGTGAGCCAGAGCTACAAGCACCTCTTCCAGCGCGCCATCGCCGCCGCGCCGGACCGGCTGCACGTCGCCGCGCACAGCCATCATCTCTGGCCCGACGCCTCCTATGTCGGCCAGCTCGCCGCGTGGCAGGACGGCGTCCGGCTGGCCGACCGCAAATGGGAGCGGGTGATGGGCGAGGTGTGGCCCGCCGCGCAGCACCATGTCGCGCGCGAGCTGAAGCTGCCCGATCCCGCCAGCATCGTCTTCGCGGGCAACACCCATGATTTCCTGTTGCGGATCGTCTCGGCGATGGACCGCCGCCCGGTCCGCCTCCTCTCGACCGATGCGGAATTCCACAGCTTCCGCCGTCAGGCCGCGCGCTGGATCGAAAGCGGCACGATCACGCTCGAAACACTCCCCTATGCCGACGAAGCCGCGTTCCTCGACCGTGCCGCATCGGGCGATCACGACCTGATCTTCACCAGCCAGGTGTTCTTCTCCAACGGCCGCCGCTCAGGGCTGGTCGAACCGCTCGCGGCGCTCGCTCGCCCAGAAGGGCCATGGGTGGTGATTGACGGCTATCACGGCTTCATGGCGGTCGAGACCGATCTGTCGGCAGTGGCGGACAGGGTCTTCTACCTCGCCGGCGGCTACAAATACGCCATGGCCGGCGAAGGCGTGTCGATCATGCACGCCCCGCCCGGCTTCGGCGCACGGCCCGAGATTACCGGCTGGTATGCCGAGTTCGACGATCTCTCGCTCCCGCCCGGCAGCATCGGCTATGCGCCCGATGCGCGGCGCTATATGGGCGCGACCTTCGATCCCTCCGGCCTGTACCGCTTCGTCGCGGTGCGCGACATGCTGGCCGGCGAAGGGCTGAACACCGCCGGGATCAACGATCATGTCGCGAGGCTGCGCGCGACACTTCTGGAAGGCATCGCATCGACGCCGCTGGCCGAAGCCGAACTGCTCAACCCGCCCGGCCCGAAATCGCAGGGCCGTTTCCTCGCGCTGCGCAGTCCGCACGCGGCAGAATGGAAGACAAGGCTCGAAGCCGAAGACGTCATCACCGATGTGCGCGGCGACGTGCTGCGGATCGGTCTCGGCCTGTATCACGACCAGCGCGATATCAGCCGGCTGCTCGGCGAGCTGGAGTGGCTGGGCCGTTAGGTTGATCCGCTTACGCGGATGCGGCGCCGGCCCGCTCCCCCACCCGGCCACCCATAGAATATACTTCCGTTGGGTGGCCGGGTGGGGGAGCGGGCTGGTGCCGCAACGGTTCAGCTTTGCTGAACCCACAAAAAAGCAGCCGGGCGCCATGCGCGGCACCCGGCCGAGTGGGCCTCATGATCAGCGCGCGGCGACCTGCACGTTCAGCAGCGCCGCGAGCCGCGGTTCGACCTGGCGATCGACCTCCGCACGGCACGCCGCGATCCGCTCCTCCGCGCCGTCGCGCGCCCCGGCATAGGAGCCGCACACGCTTTCCTTGGCGGCCGCGACGCGGCGATTGAGCGTGCGCACATCGCCGCGCTGCGACAGGTCGAGATCGTCGATCCGCACGGTCACGGTCTTCGGCGCGTCCTGGGCCAGCACGGGGGTCGCCGCAGCGAATGCGGCAAGGGCGATCAACAGGGGTTTCATGGTCGTTCCTCCTCGAAGGGGAAGCGAAAAGGGGGACATCGCTTCCTGCCCATCCAAAGTCGCACCGCCGCCGCGTGATCGAGAGGATGAGGAGCCGACAAAGACCTGATGAAACGCCGATGATTCGCCGATATGGAATGTCGGGGCTTGGGTTTGCCGGGGACGCGATTCAATGCGCGGAATGGACCGCATCGATCTTGCGCACGAACCGGAGCTCCGACTCGGCCGCCTCGCCGTGCGCCCGGCGCTGCGCCAGATCGCGCGGGACGCCCATGATGGTGTTGGGGGCGCCGAGGAAGTGGTCGAGCCGCGCGTGATGCAGGTGCTGGTCGCGCTGGCCCGCGAGCCCGGCGCGATCCTCAGCCGCGAGGATCTGACCGCCTCGTGCTGGGAAGGCCGCGTCGTCGGCGAGGATGCGATCAACCGCGTCATCTCGCGCCTGCGCCGCGTCGCCGAGGGGATCGACGAAGGCGATTTCCGTATCGAGACGATCACCAAGGTCGGCTACCGCCTGATCCCGGCCGAAGGCGCCGCCACGCCCGCACCGCTACCTGAAAACGAGCTCGCCGCCGCGCGGGACGAGGTGCGCAAGCTGCGCCTCGATCGCCGCGCGAT
>NZ_JARNTV010000086.1 GCF_029433115.1 Sphingomonas sp. AOB5
CAGCGGCGCTTGGCCGGCGCGCGCGCGCTCACCCGCATGCCGACGGGATGGTAATCCTGCGCCGCCAGCCCGGGCACCACCGCGCCGACGATGCCGTTCACCCATGCCGGCGTCTCCGGTCCCGGCGGCAGATGCGGCACCAGATCGCTCGGCATTTCGTAGCGCAGGCAGGCGATCCGCGTTTCGGCATAGGCGCGGGCGAAGCTCCCATTCCCCGCCCGCGCCGCCGCGATCGTCATGGCGCTGACGGGAATGGCGTCCCACGCCCCCGTTGTCGCCGCGCGATACGCCGCCAGATTGGCCAGTGCCCCGCCCTTGGAATGACCGGTCAGGAACAGGTGCGGGCGGGCGCCCGCCGCGATCTGCATCGCGATCGCGGTCCGCACCCCCGGCGTGTCGTCGCCATCTTCCCACAGCCGCCGCATCGAATCGGCAAAGCCCAGATGCACGCCGCCGGGATAGGCCGGGTCCTGCACGCACAGCGACAGCCCGTCGTTCAGCCAGTCCAGCGCGACCGCCCAGCCATCCTCGGCACCCATATTGTTGAAGCTGCCAAGGAAGGGCGGCAGCGATCCGCGGAACGCCACGATCACGCCCTGCTTCACCCGGCCGACCAGCGCCAGATCGATCTCGCGATGCGTCACCGGCGTCTCGCGGCGGATCACCATCGGCGGCGCGATCCAGCCGACCGGGCGATGCGCCATGTCCATGTCCGGCCGGTAAGCCTGGGACGACGCATAGAGCAGGCGCCGTTTCATGCAGTCGTGCATCGCTCGAGTCCTTTCGTGCCGCCGATGCACCATTCCGCGTTAACCATCGCAATCCGGGGCATTCACGTTCGGGACATTTCCCTGTCCGGTCTTTCCCCGAGGGGTTGCTTGACATGTTGGAGATCGCTGGCGAAACCGCGCCCGCACTTTGGAAGAGCGCCGCATGAAGGAAATTGCCGCCCGCTGATCGACGGCCGGGAGCCTGAAGCTCCCGCGCGCCGTCGGGCACTCGCCATCCGCGCCCCGCGCGCGGAGGCATGGTCGCACCTTCAGCAAAGGCGTTTCCTCCGTGAATATCTCGAAATACGAACAGCGCGTGCTGCACGCGCTGGCGCAGGGCGGCCGCATCGCGCACCGCCGCAGCGAAGACGGCCGCATCGTCGCGGCAGATTGCTTCACCCGCGACGGGCATGTCCTGTCCGATTGCACGCTCGGCCTGTTCCGCCGGCTCAAGCGGCGGCGGCTGATCGCCAGCAACAGCGGCCAGCCCTATCGCATCACCCGGCTGGGGCTGGATGCGGTGCGGGCACAGCTCGATAACCGCTAGTTGCGCCGAGGGCTCCTTGGTGTAATATATCAATAATACACCAAGGAGCCCTCATGCTGTCCCTGTTCGTCTTGTCGCTGATCGCGTCAGATCCTGCGCTCGCCGCCGAAATCCATGCCGCCGATACCGCGCTGTTCGGCACCTATTTCGAGCAATGCGACCCGGCGAAGCTCGAAAAGATGGTCGCCCCGGACTTCGAGATGTTCCACGACAAGGGCGGCTTCGTGTTCAGGGACGGCGCCAGCTTCGTCGCCGACTATGCGAAGACCTGCGAGGCGAAGAAGGCCCCCGACGCGTGGCGCAGCCGCCGCGAACTGGTCGCCAGCACGATGAAGGTCGATCCCGTCCCCGGCTATGGCGCGATCGAGGAGGGCGACCACCTCTTCTACGAACGCAAGGGCGACGGCCCGGAAAAGCTCGTCGGCCGCGCCCATTTCGTCCAGGTCTGGCAGAAAACGCCCGAAGGCTGGAAGCTGGCCCGCGTGCTAAGCTATCGCCACGAAGCAGTGAATTAGCACCACGGCTCCCGCCGCCCACCCCATCGCCGCGCCAGCCCCTCGGCAACCAGCATTTCGCCCAGCGACTGCGCCCCGCGTCACGATGCGCAGCTTGCGGCCATAGCGATCGGTGTCGCGGTCCGCCGCCGCCAGCGTGATCGGCCCGGCATTGAGCAGGTCGCGCAGCCGCGCGGTCGCCGCATTGCCCAGCCGTTCCTCCTCGGCGCAGCGCGGCGGATGGGTCTCGGGCGCGTCGATATCGGCGATGCGGATCTTCTCGCCGTCTAGCCAAAAGGTGTCGCCATCGACCACGCAATCGATCCCGCCGCCCGAATGACACAGGCCAAACCGCGCGCGGATCGTATCAGGCGCGGCGACAGCCGCCATCGGCCCGGCCTGCGCAGCCCGCGGGGCAGGGCCGCCCGGCGCGCCGAGCCATAAGGAGAAGACCAGCCCGGCGAACACGCCGCCCAGCCCCATCAATCCGATCTCGCGCAGCGCGAATGGCCGCATCCCTCACCTCCCGCAAAGCGAAGGCGAATCTAGATCGGGCAGGGTAAGCGAATCGTATCCAGTCCGGTCCGCGGCGGAGGGATCGGGCACCCGATCGGTCGGTTTCGGAGCAGATCAGCCAGCCAGCAGCTGCCACCAGGCCAGCCCCGACAGCGCAGCCGCGATCGCGACGATCCGCAGTTGCAGCCAGCGGAAGCGCCAGCGTTTGCCCGGATCGCGATGCTTCAGCCGCACCCCGTCGCCCGGATGGCCCAGCCAAGCATGTGCAGGCCGGTATCCGGGGTTGTGCAACTTCGCTGGCCGTCTGGGTCGCCGCATCGCCATTCCTCGCATCCGCGAGGCTATGCGCGTTTCGTCACCAAATCCTTGCCGGCAAAGCGATTTTCGCGACCTGATCCGTTTCGGATGCGGTTCGATCCGAAGCGGATCATTCCCGCGATAGGCTCGCCTCATGAGCGAGTCCGAACTCCCCAGATTCGATTATGTCTGCGAACGCTGCGGCGGACAGTCGGTCACCCGCGACGCCTGGGCCGAATGGGATCGTGAGCAACAGAGCTGGGCGGTCAGCGAGATTTTCGACTTCGCCTTCTGCCACCAATGCCACCGCCAGACCCAGCTGGCGCTGCGCAAGCTCGATTAGGGTGCATCTTGCTGCAAAAAATCCTCCCCCGGAGGGGGAGGGGGACCGCGAAGCGGTGGAGGGGGCTTGCCCCAAGCGATATCGCCTGTGGCGCTCCCCCTCCGTCAGCCTGCGGCTGCCACCTCCCCCTCCGGGGGAGGATTGGTTGAATGGGCCGGTACCTGCCGGGTCCCGCCAAACCGCTTGAAATGTTGGATTTCGCCTGCTGGGGTCGATGCGCTGTCCGAACGGCGGCCGCTCTTTCACACTGTCGATCCCGGCCAGATCGCCGCTGGACCGTGCGCGCCGGAACACGCGGATCAGTGTGAAGTTCCAGACGAACCCGATTCCTAGTTCGCCGCCTCGCACAGCTTGCCGGTCCGCGTGCAAAAGGCCCGGCGCGTCTCGCCCTTGTAATCCATGCCGTCGAGCGCGCCCGCGGTCTCGATCATCACCGCCGGCGCCACCGCGCGCATCCGCTTCGCCGCGGGGGTCTCGTTGAACGCCACCAGCGCGCGCAGATCGTCGAGGCTCAGTCGCGTTGCATAGGCCTTGCCCATCGCCGTGGTCAGCCGGTCCATGCCCCGCGCCGCCACCGCATCGGCAGTTTCGCGGAACGCCGCCTTGTCGGCATCGGTCCATTCGGGATGCTCGGCCAGCATCTCCTCGCGCTCCTTGGCCGCCACCGCGGGCAACAGCGCGGCAAGGCTGCTCGCCTCGGCCAGCCTTTTGCCCAGCGCCTCGGCCTCGGGATCGGTCGCGCCGGTCAGCAGCAGGAGCGCGGCCAGCCAGCTCATCCCTCGACCCCCATCTGCCACAGGATGAAGGCCATCTCGTCGGCGGCTTCTTTCAGGCTCTCCCACCGGCCGGACTTGCCGCCATGCCCCGCGCCCATATTGGTCTTGAGCAGCAGCACATTGTCGTCGGTCTTGCTGGCGCGCAGCTTCGCCGCCCACTTCGCCGGCTCCCAATAGGTCACCCGCGGATCGTTCAGCCCGCCCGAGATATAAAGCGGCGGATAGGCCTGCGCGGTGACATTGTCATAGGGTGAGTAGGAGCGGATCAGCTCGAACGCCTTGGCGTCCTCGATCGGATTGCCCCATTCCGGCCACTCGCCCGGCGTCAGCGGCAGGCTGTCGTCCAGCATCGTGTTGAGCACGTCGACGAACGGCACGTCCGCCACCACCGCGCCCCATAGTTCGGGATCGGAATTGACCACCGCGCCCATCAGCTCGCCCCCGGCCGAGCGCCCCGCGATGGCGATGCCGCCTTCATGCGTATAGCCCTTGGCGATCAGCCCGCGCGCGACATCGACGAAATCGTTGAAGGTATTGGTCCGCTTCTCCAGCTTGCCGTCCAACTGCCATTGCTGGCCCAGATCGTCGCCGCCGCGGATATGGGCGATGGCAAAGGCCATGCCGCGGTCGAGGAACGACATGCGGCTGGTCGAGAAGCCCGGCGGGATCGCGATGCCGTAGGCGCCGTACGCGTAGAGATAGAGCTTGCCCGATCCGTCGCGCGGAAAGTCCTTCGGATAGACGATGGAGACCGGCACCTCGACCCCGTCGCGCGCCGCGATCTTCAGCCGCTCGGTGCGGTATTTCGATCCGTCATAGCCGCTCGGGATCGCCTGGACCTTCAGCGTGGTGAGGCCCCCGGTCGCCACGTTATAGTCGTAGACGGTGCCCGGCGTGACCATCGACTGATAGCTCAGCCGCAGCGTGTCGATGTCATATTCGGGATTGTCGCCGACGCCGGCGACATAGCTCGCCTCGGGGAAGTCGATCCGCGTCGGCGCGCTGCCGTCGTAGCGGTGCAGTTCGATCTGATCGAGCCCGTCCTCGCGACCCTCGACCACGAAGAAGTCAGCGAAGCAGGTCACGCCGGTCATGTAGAATTGCTTCGAAGCCCCGATCCGTTCCGACCAGACGCTTGGGTTTTCGATGCTCGCGGTCGCCAGCCGGAAGTTGGGATCGGTATCGTTGGTGTGGATGAACAGCGTGCCCTCATGCTCGTCCACATCATATTCGCGGCCCACCTTGCGCGGGCTCACGCACAGCAAAGGCGCGGCGGGATTGTCCGCAGGCAGCAGATAGACTTCGCTGGTGACGTGATCGCCGCTCGAGACGATCAGCCATTTGCGCGACTGGGTCTCGCCCACCCCCACGCGGAAGCCCTCGTCGCTCTCGAAATAGAGCTCGACATCCTGTTCGACCGGCTCGCCCAATTTATGCCAACGAATCCGGTCGGTTCGCCAATTATCGTTGACCAGCGCGTAGAGGAAACCCTTCGAATCCGCGGTCCATACCAGCTCGGAAAGCACCCCCGGAATCACGTCGGGCAGCAGCTCGCCGGTCTCCAGATCCTTGATCCGCACTTCGAACCGTTCGGAGCCGTTGTCGTCATAGGCATAGGCCAGCCAGCGCCCGTCATCGCTCGCGCTGAACGCGCCCAGGCTGAAATATTCCTTGCCCGCAGCCAGCTCCGGCTCGTTCAGGATCAGTTGGTCCTCACCCCCCGCAGCCGGCTTGCGCCACCAGCGGCGATATTCGCCGCCCATCTCGAAATCGGTCCAGTAGATCCAGTCGCCGTCGCGCTGCGGCACGGTCGATTCGTCTTCCTTGATCCGCCCGCGCATCTCGGTGAACAGCGCTTCGGCCAGCGGCTTGTGCGGCGCCATCACGCTTTCGAAATAGGCGTTCTCTTCCTCCAGATAGGCCAGCACGTCCTTATCGGTGACGGTCGGATAGCCCGGATCGCGCAGCCAGGCCCAGGGGTCCTGAACCTCGACATTGTGATGGCGGAAGCTGTGCGGACGGGTCGCCGCGACGGGGGGCTTGGGGTCGGTCATGCCCAATCCTTAAGCCACCGCCGCGCCATGTCGAGGGGCCAGCTAACCCACGGCGACTATTGTGAAATTACAGTAAGGGCAAATCCCCAATTGGTTAACGACGCGACCCTAGTAGTAACCGCCCCAAAGTCGGCCAGTCGAGCGGCATCAGGGAGAGGTTGCGTAGGCATAGCTTCACAATGGGTGAAGCGTAACGGGGATAGTGTGTGCGATTCATCTACATCGTCGATGACGACCGAATTTCCCGTGAGGTGATCCGGCTGACTCTGGATCGGGACAGCAATACGCTGGTCCGCACCTTCGAGAGCGGTCTCGATTTCATTCAGGAAGTGGACGAACTCGATCCGGGCGTGCTGCTGCTGGACCTTAACATGCCGACGCTCGGCGGCGCAGAGGTTCTCGCGGCGCTGAAGGCACGCGGCGACGAGAAGTTCGTGACCCTGCTCGTCAGCGCAACCAATTCGGTGCCGCTTACCGTGCAGGCAATGAAGCAGGGCGCGGTCGACCTGATCAGCAAGCCGGTCGAACACGACACGCTCGCCGACGCGCTGGTCCGGGCATTCGACCGGCTCGACGCCAACAACGCCACTGCCGCGGCGGCCCGCGACGCGCGCCAGCGCATCGCCCGCCTGTCGCCCCGCGAACTCGACGTGCTGCGCCATCTGTTCGACGGATGCGCGAACAAGGTGACCGCCCGCGCGCTGGGCATCGGCGCGCGTACCGTCGAAATCTATCGCGCGGCGATGATGCGCAAGCTGGGCGTCCACGATCTCGCCCATGCGGTGCGGCTGGCAATCGTCGCCGGCTGGGTCGCGGACGACAAGGACGACCGGGTAGCGGGCTAAACCCCCGTCAGGCTCTTCGCCACCGCCTCGGCAACCTTGATCCCGTCGACCGCGGCCGAAAGGATGCCCCCGGCATAGCCGGCACCCTCGCCCGCGGGGAACAGGCCGCGCGTGTTCAGGCTCTGGAAGTCCGGCCCGCGGGTGATGCGGATCGGGGAGGAGGTCCGCGTCTCGACGCCGGTCATCACCGCGTCGGGATGATCGTACCCCTTGATGTCCTTGCCGAACACGGTCAGCGCCTCGCGCATCGCCGTCACGGCGAACTCGGGGAGTATCCCGGCCAGATCGGTCATGGTCACGCCCGGCTTGTAGGACGGGATCACCTCGCCCAGTTCGGTCGAGGGCCGCCCGGCCATGAAGTCGCCGATCTTCTGCGCCGGCGCCTTGTAGTTCGATCCGCCCGCGACGAACGCTTTCTCTTCCAGCCGCCGCTGCAGGTCGATGCCCGCAAGCGGGTGCCCCGGATAGTCGCGCGCCGGATCGATCGCGACGACGAAGCCCGAATTGGCGTTGCGCTCGGCCCGCGAATATTGGCTCATCCCGTTGGTCGCGACGCGGCCTTCCTCGCTGGTCGCAGCCACCACCTGCCCGCCCGGGCACATGCAGAAGCTGTAGACCGTCCGCCCGTTCGCGCAGTGGTGCGAGATCGCATAGTCCGCCGCGCCCAGGATCGGATGCCCGGCATTGGGTCCGAACCGCGCCTCGTCGATCCATGCCTGGGGATGCTCGATCCTGACGCCGATCGAGAAGGGCTTGGGCTCGATATAAACGCCGCGGTCGAGCAGCATCTGGAACGTGTCGCGCGCGCTATGCCCCAGCGCGATGGCGATATGATCGCTCTCGATCACTTCCCCGGTCTGAATCCGAACGCCGGTCACGCGGCGTTCGCCGTTGGAATCGTCGATCAGCAGATCCTCGACCCGGTGCTGCCAGCGATATTCGCCGCCCAGCGCCTCGATCTGGTTGCGGATGCCCTCCACCATCTTCACCAGCCGGAACGTGCCGATATGCGGATGCGCCTCGGTCAAGATCTCCTCGGGCGCGCCCGCCTTTACGAATTCGATCAGCACCTTGCGATCGAGGTGCCGAGGGTCCTTGATCCGGCTGTAGAGCTTGCCGTCCGAAAAGGTCCCCGCCCCGCCCTCGCCGAACTGCACATTGCTTTCGGGATTGAGGACGCTGCGCCGCCACAGCCCCCAGGTATCCTTGGTCCGCTCGCGCACCACCTTGCCGCGGTCGAGGATGATCGGCTTGAGTCCCATCTGGGCAAGGATCAGTCCCACGAACAGCCCGCACGGCCCCGCACCCACCACGATAGGCCGGGTGCCCTGCCAATCCTTCTGCTTCGTCACGAAGCGATAGCCGGTGTCGGGGGTGCGCTGCACCTTCCGGTCGCGCTTGAACTTGGCCAGCACCGCGCCTTCGTCGCGCAAGGTCACGTCGACGGTATAGACCAGCTGGATGTCATACTTGTCGCGCGCGTCCCATCCGCGCCGCGCGACCGTATAGCGCACCAGATCCTTGGGCTTGATCCGCAACCGGTCGCGGATCGCGGCGGCCAGGATCTCCTCGGCATGGTTCAGCGGCAGTTTCAGTTCGGTAATGCGCAACATCGCAGGCGCTTTACGGCGGATCGGCGATGGCCGCTACACCGCTGGATACGGGCGAAGCTGTTCCAGATCGCTCGAATCTGCCACAGACTCGCCCATCACCGACTCCGCCACGGCGCGGCGCCGACAGACCCAACAGGTTCGAGTATTGCCCATGTCCACCTATGCAGACCGCCTCTCCGCCCTTCGCGAACAGCTCAAGCGCGACCGCCTAGACGGCTTCGTCGTGCCGCTCACCGACGAGCATATGTCCGAATATGTCGGCGAATATGCCCAGCGGCTCGCCTGGCTGACCGGCTTCCAGGGTTCGGCCGGTTCGGCCGTGGTGCTGTCCGAGGAAGCCGCGATCTTCACCGACGGGCGCTATACGCTGCAGGTGCGCCAGCAGGTCTCGGCCGATCAGTGGCAATATGTGCCCGTCCCCGCGGTCAGCGTCGAGGGCTGGCTGGGCGAGCATGCCCCGGACGGCGGGCGCATCGGCTATGATCCATGGCTGCACACCCGCGCCTGGGTCGAGGCCGCGCGCAAGGCGCTGGCGGAGAAGGGCGCCGAACTGGTCGCGGTGAACACCAACCCCGTCGACGCGGTATGGCCGGACCGGCCCGCCCCCTCGGACGCGGTCCTCAGCGTCCAGAGCGACGAGCATGCCGGCAAGTCCAGCGCCGCCAAGCGCGCCGAGATCGCCGATTGGCTGCACGAGCGCAAGGCCGACGCGGTCGTCCTCTCCGCGCTCGATTCGATCGCCTGGGCGTTCAACGTGCGCGGCGACGATGTCAGCCACACCCCGGTCGCCCTGTCCTATGCCATCGTCAATTCGGACGGCACCGCCGACCTGTTCGTCGCGCCCGAGAAGATGACCGATGCCGTGTCCCAGCATCTCGGCAACGCCATCCGCGTGCATGATCGCACCGCCTTCGCCCCGGCGCTCCAGAAGTTTCAGGGCAAGCGCGTCGCTGCGGACCCCGAGCGCGCGGTCGCCGCGATCTTCGATTCGCTCGATGCCGGCGGGGCGAAGATCCTGTCGCTGCGCGATCCGGTGGTGCTGGCCAAGGCGCTGAAGAACCCGGTCGAGATCGCCGGCCACCGCGCCGCACAGGCCCGCGACGGCGCCGCGCTCAGCCGCTTCCTGCGCTGGATGGAGATCGAGGCACCCAAGGGCGGCCTGAACGAGCTTTCCGCCGCCGACCGGCTCCACGCGTTCCGCGAGGAGACCGGCGTGCTCAAGGATCTGAGCTTCGACACGATTTCGGGCACCGGCCCCAATGGCGCGATCCCGCACTACAAGGTGACCGAGGAAAGCAGCCTGTCCATCGAACTCGGCCATCTCTATCTGGTCGATTCGGGCGGGCAGTATGCGGACGGCACCACCGACGTGACGCGCGTGATCCCCATCGGCGAGCCGACCCAGGAGATGCGCGACCGCTTCACCCGCGTGCTCAAGGGCCATATCGCCATCGCCACCGCGGCCTTCCCCGAAGGCACGGTTGGGGCCCAGCTCGACAGTTTCGCGCGGCGCCCGTTATGGGAAGTCGGCCTCGATTTCGCGCACGGCACCGGGCACGGCGTCGGATCCTATCTGTCGGTGCATGAAGGGCCGCAGCGAATCGCCCAGCCCTTCTATCCCGGCGGCGCCTCGCTCGAGCCGCTCAAGGCCGGCATGTTCCTCTCGAACGAGCCGGGCTTCTACAAGGCGGGCGAATTCGGCATCCGCATCGAGAATCTGGTGCTGGTGGTGCCGCTCGACATTGCGGGCGCCGAACAGAAGATGCTGGGCTTCGAAACGCTCACCTTCGTGCCGATCGAGCGCGATCTGGTCGACGCCACCTTGCTGACCTTCGAGGAACGCGCCTGGCTCAACGCCTATCACGCCCAGACGCTGGCGATTCTCGGACCGTTGCTGGAGGGCGAGGACAAGGCCTGGCTCGAAACGAAGTGCGCCGAAATCTAATCGCGCGACGGCTCTTCGCGCGGGGCGGGCGATTCGGCCTGCTCGCGCGCCTGGGCCTTGCGCCTGCGCAGATTGGCCCTCAGCGCCTCGGCCAGCCGGGCCTTCTTTTCGGCATCACTCATCGGAGAACGCGATAATAGGAGAAACAGCAGGTTGACAATCACTCATGCCCAAGCACATAGGCGCCTCCCGCACGGCACCCGCCGTCGAGTGCTGCCGTAGCTCAGTGGTAGAGCGCATCCTTGGTAAGGCTGAGGTCGTGAGTTCAATCCTCACCGGCAGCACCATTTTCTCCGAACACTCCGGCGAGCGTTGCCGCCGCCCCGCGGGCGTATAGCGATTCGAGTTGTTGCGTCACCGCGTCGACGAATGCGGGATCGCGGCCAAGGTTGCCGAACAGCGCCTCGATCGCCAGCAAGGGCCGCGGGCCCGGCCCTCCCTCGACAGCTTTCTCGCGCAGCAGCGCCGCTAGCGGATGGCAGACCTCCAACACCCGCCCCGCCTCGTCCTCACCCCGCACCCGCCGCAACCATGCCGCGACGGCCAGCGCCAGCAGCGGGATCGGCGCGCCGCTTGCCAGCCGGTCGCGGACCGGATCGAGCAGATAGTTGAGCGGCGCATCGGCATTGATCCTGTCGAGCGTGTCGCGGATCCGCGGATTGGCGAAGCGCTCGACCAGCATCGCCTTGTACGCGGGCAGGTCCACGCCCGGCACCGGCCTGAGCGTCGGTCCGGTCTCGCGGTCCATCAGCGCGACCATATAGGCCCGCAACCGGGGATCGCGCATCGCCTCGTCGACGTGAACATAGCCGATCAGCTTGCCCAGCCCGGCAATGGCGAGGTGGCTGGCGTTGAGCAGCCGGAGCTTCATGAACTCATAGGGCGCGACGTCCGCCACGAACTGCGCCCCCACATCCTCCCATCGCGGGCGCCCATCGGCGAAATCATCCTCGATCACCCATTGGCTGAACCGCTCGCACACTACCGGCCACGCATCGGCGATGCCGTGGCGCGCGGCGAGATCGGCAACGTCCGCAGGCCGGGTGACCGGGGTGATCCGGTCGACCATCGTCCCGGGGAAGCACCCCTCCGTGGCGATCCATGCCGCCAGTGCTGGATCGACCCGCTCGGCCAGATCGAGCACCGCGGCGCGCAGCACCCGGCCATTATGCTCGATATTGTCGCAACTGAGCGCGGTGAACGGCCGCCGCCATGCCGCCCGGCGACGGCGCAGCCCTTCGACGATGATCCCCGGCACACTTCGCGGCCGCCGCGGATCGGCAAGGTCATGCTCGACCAGCGGATGCATCCGATCCAGCTGCTTGGTCGCGCGATCGATGCAATAGCCATGCTCGGTCACCGTCATGCTGACGATGCGGATGCCCGGCGCATCGATCGCATCGAGCAGCGCGGCGCTCGACTCCCCGGCATCGACGAGTCCCGCCAGCGACCCGATCACCGACACGCGCTCGCCCGCCGCATCGCGCTCGACCAGCGTGTAGAGCAAGTCCTGCGGCGCCAGCGCATCGTGCATCGCCCCGTCGCCGGGCAACAGGCCCGCGCCGACAATACCCCAGCGCAGCGCAGCGGGATCGAGCGCCATCAACTCGCTGGTGTAGCGCGCCATATGCGCGCGGTGGAAACCGCCCAGCCCCAGATGGACGATGCCCGCCGTCACCCGCGCGGGATCGTAGCCCGGCGCGGCAACGCCCGGCGGAAGCATGGACAGGGTGGCGCGACTGAGGGGAACCGGGTTCATCGCCCGGCACTTCTAGCGCTTCGCGATATTCCGCACAGCGCGCGATCCGCGCAGCAAAGCGATGCTGCGGCTCAGTCCTCGCGCTGCTCGGGCGAGGGCTGGTGCGTGATGCGCAGCTTGCTGCGGCCATAAAGCCAGTTGATCACCGCCCAATCGCGCATCCGGATGCGCTGGCGCTCCTTGCGGCGCGCCTCCTGCGCGCTGCGCCTGCGGCGGTTGAGCAGCCCCGTCGCGACCGGAATCGCCACGATGAGCGCCAACACTCCAAAAGCCGCATAAAGCATGTCGTCGAATCCCCCCGGATTTTTGTGCAGTTGCGAACATGCACCAATATGCCGGGCCGCACTATGGTTTTTGAATGGCGACTCCCGGAAATTGATGAAGCCGCAGGTTGAATCCCGCGCGGCTTTCTCCGATCAGGCGCTCAACATCAGGGAGGAACCCCATGAAGACTCGCGCCGCCGTCGCATTCGAAGCCAAGAAGCCGCTGGAGATCGTCGAACTCGACCTTGAGGGTC
>NZ_JARNTV010000087.1 GCF_029433115.1 Sphingomonas sp. AOB5
CCGGCCCGCTCCCCCACCCGGCCACCCATAGAATATACTTCCGTTGGGTGGCCGGGTGGGGGAGCGGGCCGGTGCCGTTTCGAGAGTCACGTCACAGGTGTGACCAGCGGGAGCCCGGCGAAATGCGCGTCGAGATTGTCGATCACCAGCTGAGCCATCGCAGTACGCGTCTCGATCGTCGCGCTGCCGCGGTGCGGCTGGAGGACGACATTGTCCATCGCGAGCAGCGCGGCGGGCACATGCGGTTCCTGCGCGAACACATCGAGCGCAGCGCCTGCGATCCGGCCGCTGGCCAGTGCCTCGACCAAGGCCGCTTCGTTCACCGCATTGCCGCGGCCGACATTGATCAGGATGCCGTCCGGGCCGAGCGCGTCGAGGACCTCCGCACCGACCAGACCGTCGGTGTCGGCGCCGCCGGGCAGGACGAGGATCAGGATCTCGACCGCTTCGGCAAGGCTGCGCAGGTCGGGGTAATAGTCGTGCGGCACCGGCTGCCGGTGTCGGCCGGTATAGGCGATGGTGCAGTCCATCGCTTCGGCGCGGCGGGCAATGGCCTTGCCGATGCGGCCGAAGCCGGCGATGCCGATGCGCCGACCGCTGGCGCGATGCCCGAGCGGGAACGGCGCACCCGTTGCCCAGCCGCCGCTGCGCACCAACCGGTCTCCGGTCGCGATGCCGCGGCAGGCGGCGATCATCAGGCCGATGGCGAGATCGGCGACGTCGCCGGTCAGCACATCGGGCGTGTTGGTGACGGCGATGCCGCGCGTCGCAGCTGCCGCCAGATCGACTCCGTCATAGCCGACGCCGTGCACCGCGATCAGCTCGAGCGCAGGCATCGCGTCCATCAGCGCCGCACTCACTTCCGATCCGCCGCTGGGCACCAGCGCGCGTGCGCTGTGCATTCCGCTATCGTCGGTGGAGATCAGCGTGTAGCGGCTGCCGGCCAGCGGTTCGATGCGCGGCATCAGCGCCGGTTTGATCGCGACGACGGGGCGGGTCATGCGCAGCGCGTACCTCTTCGAATCGATTGCATGCACCGCCATGCGCATGGCGCCGCTTGTGTGCAAGCCGGGCCGTTGCGCTTGCCATGCAGTGCAGCAAGCCCTAGCTTGAAATCATTCAGCAACATCGCAATTCGAAGTCATTACGCACCCGGAGGAATATGAGCCGTACTGCGAAGCCGGGCGACAAGACCAGGGCAACGACAGCCAAGACCGCGCGCAAGAGTGCGGTGAGTGAAGGGCCGCGCAAGGGCCGGCTTCATCTTGATGCGTTGAAGTCGATTCGAAAGATGATTTTGTCCGGCGAGCTGGCACCGGGCGAAAGGCTGCGCGAGATTGCGCTGAGCGAAGATCTCGGCATGTCGCGTACTCCTATCCGGGAAGCGTTCCGCACATTGGCTGCGGAGGGGCTGGTCGACCTGCTGCCCAATCGCAGCGTGGTGGTCAGCATGCCCGACAAGTCGGAAGCGGCGGACGTGTTCACCGTGCTCGGCGTGCTGGAAGGGCTGGCGGGCCAGCTCGCCTGCCGCCGGATGACGGCGGAGCAGATCGAGATCCTCAGCGAACTTCAGGCCGACATGGCGCATTATTTCGAGAAGCGCGACCGGCTGAGCTATCTCGAAGCGAACCGGCTGATCCACGAACATATCGTCGAAGGCGCAGCCAGCCCTTCGCTGCTGCTGGCGTGGCGGCTGCTGCTGCCGCGCGCCGAGCGGGCGCGCCATGTGAGCACGCTCGATCACGACCGCTGGGACGAAGCGTTCAAGGAGCATGTCGAGATCTTCTCGGCGATCGAGCGGCGCGACGAGGCGCTGCTCAAGACGCTGATGGAAGCGCATTTCAACAAGGGCATCGAGGCGATGAAGCGCAACGAAGCCCGCGAGCGCGCGCAGAAGCGTGCGGAGACCTATGCGGAGGTCGGCGGCTAGGAACCGCGTCCCGCGCACCTTCCGGCGGATTGTATCTCCGGCCACCCGAATCGGCTTGTTTGTATGCAAGAGTGAGTCTATGCATGCAGAATAAGAAGATCGGGAGGGTGAAGGGTGCGCGATCTGCTCCCGGACGACAGCGAAGACGCGACGCTCATCGGCCGCCTGGCGAGCGATGACGGGCCGATTCCGGTCGCGGTGCTGGACGGCCGCGTGTGGGACCTGTCCGGCGCCACGCCGACCGTCGCCGATCTGCTCGCGAAACTGGAGCCGAGCGAGGCGCTTCCCGCGGGGCGCGATCTGGGTCCGCTCGACGATCTCGATCTTGCCGCCGCATGGGATCCGGAAGGGCCGGGCCGGCTGCTCGCGCCGATCGACCTGCAATGCGTGAAGGCGGCGGGCGTGACCTTCGCCGTCTCGGCGCTGGAACGCGTGATCGAGGAACGCGCGCGCGGTGACGCCGGCGAAGCGGCACGCTTCCGCGGCGTGATCCTCGACCGGATCGGCAGCGACCTGCGCGCGCTGCGCCCCGGTTCGCTCGAAGCGATGCGGCTGAAGGAAATGCTGATCCACGAAGGCGCCTGGTCGCAATATCTGGAAGTGGCGATCGGCCCGGACGCGGAAGTCTTCACCAAGGCGCCGGTGCTCTCCTCGGTCGGATCGCGCAGCTATGTCGGCATCCGCAGCGATTCGAGCTGGAACAATCCCGAACCCGAAGTGGTGATGGTCGCCGATCCACAGGGCCGTGCGCGCGGTGCGGCGCTGGGCAACGACGTCAATCTGCGCGACATCGAAGGGCGCAGCGCGCTGCTGCTGGGCAAGGCCAAGGACAATAATGCCTCGGCCGCGCTGGGGCCGTTCATTCGCCTGTTCGACGCGAGTTTCACGCTCGATCATGTCCGCAATGCCGAGGTCTCGCTGACCATCGAGGGCGAGGACAATTTCCGGCTCGAAGGCCGCTCGAACATGGCGCAGATCAGCCGCGATCCGCTCGAGCTGATCGGGCAGGCGATCGGCAAGCATCACCAATATCCCGACGGCTTCGTGCTGTATCTCGGCACCATGTTCGCGCCGGTCGAGGATCGTGAGCATGAGGGCCGCGGCTTCACCCACAAGATCGGCGATACGGTCAGCGTGTCGACGCCGAAGCTCGGCACGTTGGTCAACAAGGTGGTGCTGTGCGAGGACGCGCCGCCCTGGACCTATGGCATTTCGTCGCTGTTCCGCGATCTCGCCCGCCGCGCGCTGGTGAGCGCATGATGCGGCTGACCCATTTCATCGATGGCAGGGCGGTCGAGGCCGATACGCCGTTCGACAGCATCAATCCGTCGAACACCGGCGAAGTGGTCGCGCGCTATCCGGCGGGCGGCGCGGCGGAAGTCGACGCGGCGGTGATGGCGGCGCGGAAGGCCTTTCCGGGCTGGTCCGCGGCTTCGCCCGAGGTTCGCAGCGACCTGCTCGACAAGGTGGGCGCCACCTTGATGGCGCGCGCGGCCGAACTGGGCGAACTCCTTGCGCGCGAAGAGGGCAAGACCCGCGCCGAGGGCATGGGCGAAGTGATGCGCGCCGCGCGGATCTTCAAATATTTCGCGGGCGAGGCGATCCGGCGGCATGGGCAGACGCTCGAATCGGTCCGGCCCGATATCGATGCGGCGACCTATCGCGAGGCGGTGGGCGTCTATGGCCTGATCACCCCGTGGAACTTCCCGATCGCGATTCCGGCGTGGAAGGCCGCGCCCGCGCTGGCCTTTGGCAACACGGTGGTGCTCAAGCCTGCCAACCCGACCCCGGCGATCGCGCATGCGCTGGCCGCGATCATCCACGAATGCGGCGCCCCGCCGGGGGTGTTCAATCTCGTGCTAGGCCAGGGCGGCGTGGGATCGGCGATCGTCGATCACCCCCAAGTCGATGCAGTTTCCTTCACCGGCTCGCAGGGTGTCGGCGCCAAGGTCGGTATGGCGGCGATGGCGCGTCAGGCGCGGGTGCAGCTCGAGATGGGGGGCAAGAATCCGCTGGTCGTGCTCGACGATGCCGATCTCGACCGGGCGGTGGCAATTGCGCTGGATGGCGGCTTTTTCCAGACCGGCCAGCGCTGCACGGCGTCGTCGCGCGTCATCGTTCAGGCGGGGATTCATGATCGCTTCGTGTCCGCACTGGCCGAACGCGCGGCGGCACTGCGCGTGGGCAATGCGCTCGATCCCGCCACCCAGATCGGCCCGGCATCGAGCGAAAGCCAGTTCGCGCAGAACCTGTCCTATGTCGAACTGGCGGTGCGCGAGGGCGGGCGGCTGGTGACCGGCGGCGAGGCGCTGAACCTCGACACGCCCGGTTATTACATGTCGCCCGCGCTGATCGCCGACACCGATCCCGGCATGCGGATCAATCGCGAGGAAGTGTTCGGGCCGGTCGTCTCGACGGTGCGTGCCGACAGTTTCGAGCAAGCGCTGGAGATCGCCAATCAGGGCGAGTTCGGCCTGTCTGCCGGGATCGTCACGACCTCGCTGAAACATGCGCGCGAATTCCGCCGCAACGTCCGCGCGGGGATGGTGATGGTCAATCTGCCGACCGCCGGTGTCGACTATCACGTGCCCTTCGGGGGCACCCGCAAATCGAGCTACGGCCAGCGCGAACAGGGCTTCGCCGCGGTCGAATTCTATACCCAGATCAAGACCGTCTACACGGCGGGATGACCTTCCGGACCCGCGCAAGACGGGCTGGAAACGAGAGGAGAGCGAGTGTGAGGAACGGCCAATCTGTGCGATCCGCGCCCGGCAATCTGCTGCTGTGCATGCTGCTGGTGCTGGCGGCGCTGATGGCGGGTTTCCTGGCGGTGCAGCCGGCATCGGCGGAGACGATCCTCTATCGCAACTTCACCCTGATCGACGGGCGCGGCGGGCCGGCGGTGCCGAACGCGGCGATGCTGGTGGCCGATGGGCGCATCCTGTGGGCGGGTCCGATGGCGGGCGCGCCGGAGGTGGCGGTGTCGGTCGATCTGGGCGGCAAATGGGTGATCCCCGGGCTGATCGACACGCACATCCATATCGGCAATCTGCACGACCTGACGCAGGACGAGAAATTCTACAGCCCCGAGAATGTCGAGGCGGACCTGCGCACCTATGGCTCGTTCGGCATCACCACCGTGGCGATCATGGGGACCGACAAGGATTCGATCTTCCAGATCCGCGCGCTGCAGCGCGCCGGGCGGCCGATGATGACGCGGATCTACACTGCGGGTCAGGGCATCGTGTTCCGCGGCGGCTATGGCGGCGTGCCGGGGATCAACCGGCCAGTGGCGACCGCGAAGGAAGCGGCTGCCGAGGTCGATGCACAGGCGGCCAAGGGCGCCGATTACATCAAGCTGTGGCTCGACGACGAACTGGGCACCATGCCCAAGATGCCGCCCGAGATCAGCAAGGCGGTGATCGACGCGGCGCATCGCAACGGGCTGAAAGTCTATGCCCATATCTTTTACCTCGCCGACGCCAAGCGGCTGGTGGCCGAGGGCATCGACGGCTTCGTCCATTCGGTGCGCGATCTGCCGGTCGATCAGGAACTGATCGACATGATGAAGGCGCGCGGCGTGGTTCAGGTGGCGGCGACGCTCAGCCGCGAGGCGGCGATGTTCGCCTATGGATCGCCAGCGCCCTGGCTCAGCGATCCCTTCTTCATGCAGTCGCTCTCGCCCACCGCATTGACGCTGCTGGCCAGTGCCGAGCGGCAGCGGACCGTGGCGGGCAACCCCACCTTCCCGCGCTATCCGGCCTTTTTCGACATGGCGATGGCCAACATGAAGCGGCTGGCCGCAGCCGGCATCCGCTATGGCCTCGGCACCGATTCGGGTCCTCCGGGCCGCGTCGCCGGCTATTCGGTCCATTGGGAAATGGAGCTGATGGTGCGCGACGGCTTCACGACCGCCGAGACGATCCGCGCCGCGACGCTGTATGGCGCCGAAGTGCTGGGCGCGAAGGATATCGGTGTGCTCGAACGCGCACGCTGGGCCAATTTCGTCGTGCTCGACGCCGATCCGCTGAAGGATATCCGCAACACCCGCGCGATCCGCGCAGTCTATGTCGGCGGCACGCAAGTGCCGTCGGTGAAGCGCTGACGGAGCAAGCGGCATGGCCCCCACCAAAGCGAAGCCGACCTTCGTCCGCCACTATGTGCTGTGGCTGACGGTCCTCGCCTATATGATCACCTATATGGACCGGGTGGTGATTTCCACCGCGGCGCCGTCGATCCAGGAGGAGTTCGGCTTCTCCGAAATCACGATGGGCTGGATCTTCGGCATCTTCCAGCTGGGCTATGCGCTGTTCCAGATCCCCGGCGGCTGGCTGGGCGACCGGTTCGGGCCGCGCCGCGCGCTGACGGGAATCGTGGTGTGGTGGTCGGCCTTCACGGCGTTCACCGCGATGACCTGGTCGGCGGGATCGATGCTGGTATGCCGTTTCCTGTTCGGCATGGGCGAGGCAGGGGCCTTCCCCATCGCCACGCGTTCGCTGTCGCGCTGGATGCTGCCGTCCGAACGTGGCTGGGCGCAGGGTGTGACCCATGCAGGTGCGCGGCTGGGCGCGGCGATCACGCCGGTCGCGGTGGTCTATCTGATCCTCCATTTCGGCTGGCGCGCGCCCTTCTTCATCTTCGCGCTGGTCGGCCTGCTCTGGGCGGCGTTCTGGTTCTGGTTCTATCGCGACCGTCCGGCCGAGCACGACATGGTCAATGATGCCGAGCGGACGATGATCGCCGAAGCCCTGGGCACGGTCGCCACTTCGACGCAGAAGGTCGCGGTGCCTTGGGGCAGGCTGCTCTCCAGTCCGCTGATGTGGACGCTGGCGGCGATGTATTTCTGCTACGCCTATTCGATCGGGCTGTTCCTCACCTGGTTCCCCAAATATCTCCACACCGCGCGCAGTTTCGAGCTGGCCGAGATGGGCCTGTACGCATCGATGCCGCTGATGGCCGGCGTGCTGGGCGATATCGCCGGGGGCTGGATCTCGGACCATTATTTCAAGCGCTCGGGCAATCTGAAGATGGCGCGGCGGCTGGTGGCGATGGTCGGCTTCCTGCTGGCGGCGATCACCATTCCGCTGGCGGTGATGAGCGACAGCCCGCTGGTCAGCGTCGGCTGGTTCTGTCTCGCGGTGTTCGGGCTGGAGCTGACGGTCGGCGTATCCTGGGCGGTGACGCTGGATATCGGCGGCAATTATGCCGGGTCGGTCTCGGCGGTGATGAACACGTTCGGCAATATCGGCGGCGCGATCGCGTCGTTCGCGACGGGCTATATCGTCACCTATGCCGGGTACGACACGGCCTTCTATCTGCCGTCTGCGCTGTGCCTGATCGCGGCGTTGCTGTTCCTCAAGATCGACGCGTCGAAGCGCCTCTATGGCGAGGAGCCGAAGCGCGCGTGAGCGTGGCGCAACACCCTCGAAAATGGCCCGGAAAAGCGTTGACAAGCACGGCGAAACGAGGAATGCATACAGATAAGATGTTTTGTATGCAATTTACGTAAACAGGCATCGGCCCCCGGAGGGCCAGCACAGGATAACCAGATGCGCCGGGCGCATCCGTGGAGTTTGGACCAGCCATGCAGATCAGCGACAGCAAATGCGTTGGATGCGGGAATTGCACCTATGTCTGCCCGATGGGCGCGATCTTCATCGATCCCAAGACGCGCAAGGCATCGATCAACAGCGACGAATGCGTCGAATGCTATGCCTGTTACAACGGGCTGTCGAAGGAGCATCTGCCGCCCAAGACGGTGCGTTTCACCCGCCGGATCATGTCGAAGCTGCTGCTGCGCTTCGAACCCGATCCGGACATCTGCCCGACCGACGCGCTGGTGCCCGACGAGCTGAGCTGGCCGCGCGTGGTGCGCCGTGCATTCTCCGATCCGCGCGTGCCGCATGAGTCGACCGGCGTGACCGGTCGCGGCACCGAGGAGGTGAAGACCAACGACGTGTCCGATCGCGTCGCGGTGGGGATGGTCGGCATCACCATCGAGTTCGGCCGGCCGGGCGTCGGCGCGCGTTTCCACCAGATCCAGGTGATGAGCATGAAGCTGGCGGGCATGGGCGTGAAGATCCAGCCCAAGAACCCGGTGACGGCGATGATGACCGATCCCGAAAAGGGCATCATCCGCGAGGATATCCTGAACGAGAAGGTGCTTTCGGCGATCCTCGAGATCACCATTCCCATCGCGCGGCTGGAAGAGGTCATCCGCGCCGTGTGGGAAGTGGAGAAGGAGATCGACACGATCGTCGTGCTCGGCGTCGGCACGCGCTGCGACGAGAATGGCGACGAGCTGGTGGTGGCGCCCGTGCTGGAAAAGCTCGGCTACAGCCTGCGCCGCGCCAAGACCAATCTCGGCCTGGGCCGTACCGAGATCAAGCTGATCGGCCACAACTCAAAGGGTGCGGCCGCGGCATGACCAACACGCTCCACCGCTACGGCACTGCCGAAAGCTTCGTCGATGATTACATCATCTTCGCGCTGCCCGCGAAGGGGGTCGCCCAGACCGGCGACCCCGTCCCGGCGCTCAAGCGTTTTCTCGAGATCGCGCTGGAATATAGTCCGGTGAATATCGGCGACGCCACCAATGGCGGATCGATCCGCCCGACCGAACACACCCACGCGCTCGAGCATTTCGAAAAACGCCCGACCACGCCCGATTTCCAGAAGGTGATCGACGGGATCGAGGCGGCGACGACCTATTCCGCGGTGTTCGCCACCGCCGAGGATGCGCAGGCATTCGTCCAGCGGATCGCGGTGGAGGATCTGGGCCTCAGCATCAACATCTCCTCTTCCATCGCCAACGCGCTGGGCTGCTGCAAGGCGGCCGGACTGACGCGGCACAGCGTCGGCTATTCGCTGGGGTTTGAGGGGATCGGCGATCATGTACCCAACCGCCATGTCCTCGCGCTGTCGACGATGTGCGGGCACGGCATGATCAGCCAGTCGCTGGCCAAGAAGATGATCGATTTCGTCAAGGAGAACCGCCGTTCGCCCGATCAGGTGACGGCTGCCTTGAGCCGTTTCTGTTCGTGCGGCATCTTCAATCCGGTTCGGGCGAAGAGGATCATCGAGGATGCGCGGAAGAAGACCTACTAGCGCCGCACTGCTGGCGGCCACGCTGCTGATCGCGGGGCCTGCGCTCGCTCAGGCCCCGGTGAAGGTGCTGGAGAATGCCGGCTTCGACGGCCCCGAATCCGCGCGCCACGATCCCGTCCGCGACGAATATCTGGTCACCAGCACCGGGCCGCGCGGGCCGGAGAGTAACGGCTTCGTCTCGCGCGTCTCGCCCGACGGCAATGTGATCGCAGCGAAGTGGATCGAGGGCGGGCGCAACGGCGTGACGCTGACCGATCCGTTCGGGATCTTCATCGCGGGCGAGCGCATCTATGTCGCCGATGTGAAGGCGGTGCATGTGTTCGACCGGCTGAGCGGTGCGCCGTTCCGGTCGATCCCGATCCCCGATGCGGTGCGGCTGAACGACCTGTTCGTGACCGCGAACGGCACGATCTATGTGACCGATTCGGGCAGCGACGACAGCCCCGGCGCGCTCTATCGGATCGACGCGGCGGGCAAGGTTTCCGAGTTCGTGAAGCGCGATCCGGTATTGGAGCGGCCCAACGGGATCGCGGTGCTGGCCGATGGGACGGTGGTGCATGGCGGGCGCGGGGTGAACCTCAGCTTCCGTTCGCCCGCCGGGCGGCTTCTGCGCGAAGTCACTTTGCCGTTCGGCCGCTTCGACGGGATCGTGCCGCTGGCCGATGGCAGCCTGCTGGTCTCCAGCCAGGACGGGCATGGCGTCTATCACCTGCCGGCGAACGGCAAGCCGGTGATGGTGGTGAAGGACATTCCGGTGCCCGCCGCGATCGGCTTCGACATCAAGCGCAGCCGCATCCTGATCCCGCAGATCCGCGCTGCGACGCTGACGATCGTCGAGTACAAGCCCTAGAGTCGTTTTCAGTTAGGCGGCACCGCCCTCCACAGCCTTTCCAACGATGCTTCGCATCGCCGGAACCTTGGGCTGCTCCGCCCGCTCCCCCACCCGGCCTCCCATCCAGCATATTCTGTGGGAGGCCGGGTGGGGGAGCGGGCCGGTGCCGCTTCAGCGCAGCTGAAACGAGGTCTAAACGCTCAGTCCGGCGGCGTTGAAGCCGCGTTCGATCACGGTGCGCCGGGTGACGGTGCCGCCCAGCCGTTCGGCGATGAGCGCCAGTGCCGCTTCCAGATCGTTGGTCCGGCCGCACATGAAGATGTCGATCGCGGCATAGCCATGCTCGGGCCATGTGTGGATCGAGAGGTGCGATTCGGCGAGCAAGGCCACGCCGGTGACGCCCTGTCCCGGGCCGAAATGGTGGAGCCGCGTCTCGATCAGACAAGCCCCTGCCGCGTCCGCCGCATCCGCCAGGCACGCCTCGATAAAGGCCGCATCGTCGAGCCGGGTGCAGCCATGCAGGTCGGCGATCAGGTGCTGGCCTTGATAGGGGGAAGCGGGGGTCACAACAGGCTTTCGTAAGGATGGCCGAGCCGCGTCATCGCGGCCTCGGCGGCGCGGACGCCGTGATAATGGGCTTCCTCGAACAGCGACAGGCCCGACAGGTCGCTATGCGCCAGATAGAGCGGCCCGGTCGGGTGCGGCGCATCGGCGCGGGCGAGGAAGCCGGGCGTCGGGCGGATCATCGCATGGCCCCAGCGCCACAGATCGATGCGGCGGATCGCGTCATGCATTTCGGGGTGCATGGCGAGCAGATCGTCGCGGACGATGCGCTTCCATTCGTCGGCAGGGCGCTCGACCAGCAGGCGGCGCGCTTCGGCAGGCGGCATGTCCGACAGCGGCAGATACCAGGTGAGGACCGATCCCTCCGGCATCGCATCCGGCCCCTGATGGGTTGCGACGACATAGCCGAGCGAATTGCTGGTGCTCGACACATTGTCCCACGCCAGCGGCACGCCGCGGCCTTCGGGCAATCGGTCGACGGTGATGTTGGCGACCAGCCATGGCGCGTAGCTATAATCCTTCGCGCTACCCAGTTCGGGCGCGATCCGCGCGGCGATGAAATGCGGCATGGCGAGGATCGCGGCGCGGGCCGTGGTGCGGACGGTGTTTTGCCGGCGGGCGTCATAGCTGTCGATCAGCACGCGCTCGCCGTCGCGCGCCACCCGGTGGACGATGCGGCCCGCCGCGATGCGATCGACAAAGCCGCGGGCCATGCGCGAGGTGAGGCGGCTATTGCCTTCGGGCCAGGTCAGTTCGTTGCCGCCCGCGCCGTCGGCAGCCCAGCCGCGACGCGACGCGAAATAATGGATGCCGGCCCAGGCCGAGACTTCGCCCGGCTCGGTGCCGTAATCGTCGCGCATGGCATAGCGGACATGCGCGCGCAGCACCGGCGAGCGCCAGCCTTGTCCGTCGAGCCATGCGGCGAAGGTCTGGCCGTCCAGCGCACGCAGCTCGGGATCGCGCGAGCTATAGGCCATCGGGATCGCGAAGGCGGGCTTGCCGTCCTTGCCGGTCCGCGCCGAGAAATCGTGCATCGCCTGTTCGAAGGCCGCGATATCGGCCTTGTCGCGTGCGCTAAGGCCGGTGCGCGGGATCAGCCCTTCCTGCCACTTGCCCTGCCAGAACAGCCGCTCCTGCAAATCGGCGCAGAGCTGCTCGGGATCGTAGACCGGGGCGCCGTTCCGGTCGCCGGTGATCATGCCGAGCTGGCGGAGCAGCCTCTGCAGCGCCTTCGCTTCGCGATTGGCGACCGGCAGATAATGCGCGCCGAGCGGATAGGCCGAAACGCTGTTCCGGCCGCTGCGGGCATTGCCGCCGACACTGTCCTCGAGTTCCAGCAGGCGGAAGCGATCGAACCCCGCGTCCTGCAGGCGCCACGCCGCCGAGAGCCCGGCGACGCCGCCGCCGGCGATGACGATGTCCGCCTCGTCGTTGCGGGTCGCGGGCGGGAAGCCGCCGTCGCGCAGCCG
>NZ_JARNTV010000088.1 GCF_029433115.1 Sphingomonas sp. AOB5
GGCGTCCGGCTCGCGGCAAGCGAGATCAGCGCGGCCATCGTCGAGACGCGGCCGGATTCGGGCATGACCGGGCGGATCACCGTGGGTGCGATGCCGCTCTCCCGCGCACACCTGCTGCCGGTCGCCATCGCCCGGCTCGCCAAGCTGGCGCCGCGGGCGACCATCGATGTGGTCGAGGGATCGTGGCGAGAGCTGGTCGAGCCGCTACGCGATGGCGTGCTCGATCTGATGGTCGGCGCGCTGCGCGACGAGCCCCCACCCGATCTGGCGCAGGTGCCGCTGATGGACGATCCGCTGGTCGTCGTCGGGCGCAGCGGCCACCCGCTGGCGGGCCGCGAGCCAAGTGGCGAGGAACTCGCCCGCTACCCCTGGATCGTCGGACGGATGGGCACGCCGCTGCGCGCGCATTGGGAGCAATTGTTCGATGGCGGCGCGCTGCCCGATGCACCCATCGAATGCGGTTCGGTGATGGTGATCCGCGGCATATTGCAGGAAAGCGATTTCCTGACCCTGCTTTCGCCCGATCAGATCGCGCTGGAGGTCGGCACCGATATCCTGTGCCAGATCGGCGGACCGCGTGAGGGCACCACGCGCACCATCGGCATCACCACCCGCGCCAGCTGGCGGCCGACCGAGATGCAGGCCCGCTTCGTCGCACTGGTGCAGGAAGCGGCCATAGTTCCGGAAAACCAATAAGCGGGCGACCGAACCGATTGGATCGCGCGCGCTGCGGGGAGCTAGTTCGGGCATATGAACGGGATCGCCTTTATCGGCTTCGGCGAAGCGGCGCAGGCCTTTGCGGGACATGTGCCCGCGCGTGCCTGGGACGTGAAGGCCGAGCGCCGGGCCGAAGCCGCGGGTCGCGGTGTCGAGAGCCGAAACAGCGCAGCGGAGGCGCTGACGGGTGCCCGCGCGGTCCTGTCGCTGGTGACCGCGGATCAGGCACTGGCGGTTGCACGCGATTACGCAGTATCGCTCGAACCCGGCGCCCTGTGGTTCGATATGAACAGCGTCGCCCCGGACACCAAGCGCGAGGCTGCTACTCTGATCGAAGCCGCGGGTGGTCACTATGTCGATGTCGCGGTGATGTCGCCGGTCTATCCCGCGCAACTCGGCGTTCCGCTCCTGGTCAGCGGTTCCCATGCCGAGGCGGGCGCCGAGACGCTGCGCGCTATCGGTTTCACCAGGGTTCGCGTGGTCCCCGGCGATGTCGGTCGCGCCTCGTCGATCAAGATGATCCGTTCGGTGATGGTGAAGGGCCTCGAGGCGCTGACCACCGAATGCGTGCTGGCGGCGGATGCGGCGGGCGTGCTGGACGAAGTGATCGCCTCGCTCAACGCCAGTTGGCCGGGCACCGACTGGGCCGAAAAGGCCGACTATAATCTCGACCGGATGATGATCCATGGCCTGCGCCGCTCGGCCGAGATGGAAGAGGTGGTGAAGACCCTCGACGGTCTCGGCACCGGCTCCGCGATGACGCGCGGCACGGTTATGCGCCAGCGTGCGGTTGGGGAACTCGGGGTTGGAGTTCCGGAGGGACTCGAGGCGAAACTCGCAATCCTTTCCCCGTTCGTTTCGAGCGAAGTCGAGAAACTTGTACCCGGTACTGGTTTCTCGACTTCGCTCGAAACGAACGGGAAGGGTTTGAACAAGGAAGAAACTGCGTGACCCTCATCATCGATTGCCACGGCCACTACACCGTCCTGCCCAAGGCGCATGACGCCTGGCGCGAGGAGCAGAAGGCGGCGTTCAAGGCGGGCGTTCCCGCGCCGCCCTATCCCGAGATCGGCGACGACGAGATCCGCGAGACCATCGAGGCGAACCAGCTCCGCCTGATCAAGGAGCGCGGCGCGGACCTGACCATCTTCTCGCCCCGCGCATCGGCGATGGCGCCGCATGTCGGCGACGAAGCGGTTGCGAAGGAATGGGCGACCCGCTGCAACGACCTGATCGCGCGCGTTGTGGGCCTGTTCCCCGATGTCTTCGCCGGCGTCTGCATGCTGCCGCAGTCGCCCAAGGCAGACATGACCACCTCCATCGCCGAACTGGAGCGCTGCGTCACCGAACTCGGGTTCATCGGCTGCAACCTGAACCCCGATCCCGGTGGCGGCCATTTCACCCATCCGCCGCTGACCGACCGCTACTGGTATCCCTTCTACGAGAAGATGGTCGAGCTCGACGTTCCCGCGATGATCCACGTCTCGGGCAGCTGCAATCCGGCGATGCACGCGACCGGCGGCTATTACATCGCGGCGGACACCATCGCCTTCATGCAGCTGCTGGAAGGCGATCTGTTCGCCGATTTTCCGACGCTCAAGTTCATCATCCCGCATGGCGGCGGCGCGGTGCCCTATCATTGGGGTCGCTATCGCGGGCTGGCAGATATGCTCAAGAAGCCGTCGGTGGACGAATATCTGATGAACAATGTGTTCTTCGATACCTGCGTCTACCACCAGCCTGGCATCAACCTGCTGGCCGAGGTGATCGAGAACAAGAACATCCTGTTCGGCAGCGAGATGGTCGGCGCGGTGCGCGGGATCGATCCGCAGACCGGCTTCTATTTCGACGACACCAAGCGTTATGTCGACGCGCTGGAGATCAGCGATGCCGAGCGTCATGCGATCTTCGAAGGCAATGCCCGCCGCGTCTTCCCGCGCCTCGACGCGAAGCTGAAGGCACGCGGACTATGACCGTCCCCACCGACATCCACGAATATCTCGCCGAGTTCGACGATATCCCCGGAACGCGCGTGTTCACCGCGAAGCGCGCGCGGCAGGGCTATCATCTCAACCAGTTCGCGATGAGCCTGATGAAGGCCGAGAATCGCGAGCGCTGGAAGGCCGACGAAGCCGCCTATCTGGCCGACTGGCCGATGAGCGACGATCAGAAACAGGCCGTGCTGGATCGCGATTACAACCGCCTGCTCGATCTGGGCGGGAACATCTATTTCCTGTCCAAGGTCTTCTCCACCGACGGGCTCAGCTTCGTCCAGGCGGTCAGCACCATGACCGGCGCAACGGTCGAGGATTATCAGGCGATGATGAACGCCGGCGGCCGCTCGCCAGAGGGCGTTCGCTCAATCAAGGATGCCAAATAATGGCCCGCATCACTGCAGGCGTCGCTTCCAGCCACGTGCCGCTGCTCGGCGTCGCGCACGATCAGGGCAAGGATCGCGATGCCTATTTCGGCCCGATCTTCGCCGGTTACGACTGGACCCGCGAGTGGGAAAAGGCCGAGAAGCCCGATGTCGTGCTGCTGGTCTATAACGACCATGCTTCGGCGTTCGACATGAAGATCATCCCGACCTTCGCGATCGGGTGCGGCGAGCATTACAAGCCGGCCGACGAGGGCTGGGGCCCGCGCAAGGTGCCCGATGTCCATGGCCATCCCGACCTCGCCTGGCACATCGCGCAGAGCCTGATCCTCGACGAGTTCGACATGACCATCATCAACGAGATGGACGTCGATCACGGCCTCACCGTGCCGCTGTCGATGATGTTCGGCCATGTCGACGAATGGCCGTGCAAGGTAATCCCGCTGGCGGTGAACGTCGTTACGTATCCGCCGCCCTCGGGAAATCGCTGCTGGGCGCTGGGCGAGGCGATCGCCCGCGCCGTGGCCAGCTTCCCCGAGGATCTGAACGTCCAGGTCTGGGGGACCGGCGGCATGAGCCACCAGCTTCAGGGTCCGCGCGCGGGGCTGATCAATGCCGAATGGGACAATGACTTTCTCGACGGGATGATCGGCGACAGCGACCGGCTCCGCCACATCCCGCACATCGAATATCTGCGCGAGACCGGCTCGGAAGGCATCGAGATGGTGATGTGGCTGATCATGCGCGGCGCGTTGGGCAAGGCCACGCGTGCGCTGCACCGGCATTATCATGTGCCGTGCAGCAACACCGCCATCGGGCATCTGGTGCTGGAGCCTGTTGAATGAACAAAGCCCTCTCCCCTCTGGGGAGAGGGTTGGGAGAGGGGCAGTCCTCTAACCTTAGCTTTGGGCCGGATTGAGGGACTGCCCCTCTCCCCGGCCCTCTCCCCGAGGGGGAGAGGGAGAATAGTTATGAAAATCGCACTCGCCGGCGCCGGCGCCTTTGGTGAAAAGCATCTCGACGCGCTGAAGCTGATCGACGGGGTCGAGGTGATCTCGGTCGTCGGCCGCAGGCTAGAACCGACCCAGGCGGTCGCCGACAAATATGGCATTCCCCATGCCTGCACCCAACTCAGCGAGGCGCTCGAACAGCCCGGTCTCGACGCGGTGATCCTCGCCACACCGACCCAGATGCATGCCGCCCAGACGATTCAGTGCCTCGAAGCCGGCAAGCATGTGCAGGTCGAGATCCCGCTGGCCGATAGCCTGGCCGATGCCGAAGCGGTGCTGAAGAAACAGCAGGAAACCGGCCTCGTCGCGATGGTCGGCCACACCCGCCGCTTCAATCCGAGCCACCAGTTCCTGCACAACAAGATCGCCGCGGGCGAACTGAACGTGCAGCAGATGGACGTGCAGACCTATTTCTTCCGCCGCAAGAACATGAACGCCAAGGGCGAGGCGCGGAGCTGGACCGATCACCTGCTGTGGCATCACGCTGCGCACACCGTCGATCTGTTCGCCTATCAGGCCGGTCCCATCGTCCAGGCCAACGCCATCGAAGGTCCGATTCACCCGGAACTGGGCATCGCGATGGACATGTCGATCCAGCTGAAGGCCGAGAGCGGTGCGATTTGCACCCTGTCGCTCAGCTTCAACAATGACGGCCCGCTCGGCACCTTCTTCCGCTATATCTGCGACAACGGCACCTATATCGCGCGCTACGACGATCTGGTGACCGGCAAGGAAGAGCCGATCGACCTGACCGGCGTCACCGTGTCGAATAACGGCATCGAGCTGCAGGACCGCGAGTTCGTCGCCGCGATCCGCGAGGGCCGCGAGCCGAACTCCAGCGTGGCGCAGGTCCTGCCTTGCTACCGCGTGCTGGACGCGCTGGAGAAGCAGCTTCAGGGCTGAGACAAATATAGCGCCTCCCCTGAAGGGGAGGGGCTTGCTAGAGGCCCCCCATGACCAAGCTCCCCACCCGCACCATCGGCTCGCTCACCGTCTCGGCGATCGGGCTGGGCTGCATGAACCTCAGCCACGCCTATGGCGCGCCGCCATCGGCGGAGGAGGGCGGGCGGCTGCTCAACCGGGCGCTCGATCTGGGCGTGACCTTCCTCGACACCGCCGCCCTCTATGGCGGCGGCAATAACGAGCGGCTGCTGGCCGCATCGGTAATGCACCGCCGCAGCGAGTTCACGCTGGCCAGCAAGTGCGTGCTCGATCTGATCGACGGCCAGCGCGTGCTGGATGGCTCGCCCGCGACCATCGCCCGGTCGCTCGACGCGTCGCTCCAGAAGCTCGGGACCGACCATATCGATCTCTATTACATGCACCGGCTCGACCGGAAGGTGCCGGTCGAGGACTCCATTGGTGCGCTTTCCCGCGCGATCGAGGCGGGCAAGATCGGCGCCATCGGCCTGTCCGAAATGTCCGCCGACACGATCCGCCGCGCGCATGCGGTGCATCCCATCGCCGCGGTCCAGTCCGAATATTCGCCCGTCTCGCGCAATGTCGAGATCGGCGTGCTGGATGCCTGCCGCGAACTGGGGATCGGCTTCGTCGCCTTCTCGCCGGTCGCGCGCGGATTGCTCGCGGACGGCGTGCATGACGGCAATTATGCCGAAGGCGATATCCGCATCCCGATGCCGCGCTTCACCGGCGACAACCTCGCCCATAATCTGAAGGCCGTGGCGCAGTTCAATGCGCTGGCCGCCGAACTCGGCATCGCCCCGGCACAGCTTTCGCTCGGCTGGGTGCTGGCGCAGGGCGACGATATCGTCCCGATCCCCGGCACCACCAGCATCGCGCACCTCGAGGAGAATGTCGGCGCTGCGAACGTGACGCTCGATGCTGCCACGGTCGCAAAGGTCGATGCGATCTTCGCCGAAGGCGCGATCCGCGGGGCGCGCTATTCCACGGCGATGCAGGCGCAGATCGATACCGAGATGTTCCCCGGCGAAACAGCCGCCTGAGCTATTCCGCCGCCAGCCAGACGAAGCGCGCGACGAACAGCAAAGCGAGCACCAGCAGCAGCCAGTCGGTCTTGGTGATCCGCCCGCGCACCAGCTTGAGCAGCGCGTAGGCGGTGATCCCGAACGCCAGCCCATTGGCGATCGAATAGGTCAGCGGGATCATCGCCACCGTCAGGAAGGCCGGCACCGCCACTTCGGGATCGTGCCAGTCCACGTCGAGCAGCGGCGCCATCATCAGCGCGCCGACCAGGATCAGCGCGGGTGCCGTGGCCGATACGGGCACCAGCTGCGCGTAAGGCGCCAGGAACATCGCGACGAGGAACAGCAGTCCGGTCACGACCGCAGTCAGCCCGGTCCGCCCGCCTTCCTGCACCCCCGACGCGCTCTCGACATAGGAAACCACCGTGCTGGTCCCGGCCAGCGCGCCGAACATCGTCGCGATCGAATCGGTGAACAGGATGCGGTTCAGCCGCGGAATGCTGCCATCCGGCCGGATCAGCCCGGCGCGGCGGCTGACACCCATCAGCGTCCCGATATTGTCGAACAGATCGACGAACAGGAACACGAACAAGATCTCTAACAACCCGATCCCGTATTTGCCCGAGAACACGCCCGCGAAATCGAGCTGGAAGGCCACGTCCCCGATCGCAGTCAGGTCATAGGGCTGGGGCGTGAAGGCGACATGGCCGGTCGCCCATCCGACCAACGTGGTCACCGCGATGCCGATCAATATGCCGCCGCGCACCTTCCACGATGTCAGTGCCGCGATGATCGCAAGCCCCAGCAGCGCGAGCCAGGCGTTCGCCGCATGCAGATCGCCCAGCGCCACCGAAGTCGCCGGATTGCTGACGACGATCCCGGCATTCTTCAGCCCGATAAAGCCGATGAACAGCCCGATCCCGCCCGCCACCGCTGCGAACAGATGCGGCGGGATCGCTGCGATGATCAACTGCCGGATGCCCGCAAAGGTCAGCAACAGGAACGCTACGCCCGACAGGAAGACGCATGCCAGAGCCACCTGCCACGGCACGCCCATCGCGCCGACCACCGTAAAGGCGAAATAGGCGTTCAGCCCCATGCCCGGGGCCAGCGCCAGCGGCACGTTCGCCGTCATCCCCATCAGGATGCTGGCGAACGCCGCAGCGAGGCAGGTTGCGGCGGCCACCGCGGCGACGGGCATGCCCGTGGCGCTCAGGATCGCCGGGTTCACGACGATGATATAGGCCATCGTCAGGAAGGTCGTGGCGCCGGCCAGCACTTCCGTGCGCGGCGTGGTGCCGCGCGCGGTCAGCTCGAACCGGCGCTCGAGAAAGCCTGCCTGTTCGGGCGCGGCTTCGCTCACGCGGTTACTTGGCGGGTTCGGTCGGCGCTTCGTCCGCGCTGCGATCAACGCGCGAGGTCATGCCGGTAGCGTCGGCGTCGTCCTTGGTCTGCTCGGTGTCGGTGAAATCCTCGCCGCGTGCAGCCGGAACCGGTGCGGCGTTGGTCACAACCGGCGTCTCGATCACGACATTCTCGACGACGGTGTTCACCGGCTCGGCGACGTTGGTGACGTTGGTCTCGATCGTGCCCTCGTTGGTCTCACCACCGCCCGAGCAGGCGGTCAGCGCGAGCACGGCCGAAGCGGCGGCGAGGGTGGCGATGCGGCGAAGCGTGATCATTTGAGTTCCCCTGTTATGCGTCACGAAGCGCTGTTCGCCTTGATGGCGGAACGGCGTTCGATGCGAGTCGCGAGTATCTTGTCCCAGCTATAGGGATCGTTGCGGAAATTCATGCCGTTCGAGCCCATATAGGCCGACCAGTAGAGCAGATAGACCTGCACCTGATCCTCGGCGCGCAGCGGCACGCGCACGGTCTTGCCGCCGTCCACGGTCGCCTGGATCTGATCGGCCTGCCAGTTGGGATCGTTGCGCAGCAGCAGCCGCGCCAGCGCCGCCGGCTTTTCGAGCCGGACACAGCCATGGCTGGCCAGCCGGTCATAGCTGGCGAACTTCGCCTGGGCCGGCGTGTCGTGGAGATACACGGCGTAAGGATTGTCGAAATCGAACTTGTAGCGGCCCAGCGCGCTCTGCGGTCCGGCCTGCTGCTGCAGGCGGCGGTTCGCGCCGGTGCCGATCACCTTGTAGCCGTTACGCGCCAGATAGTCCGCGCCCTTGGGGAACAGCTCCTTCGCGGCGATGCCGGCGGGCACGTTCCACGGCGGATTGAGCACGATCGAATGGATGCGCGACTGGAGCATCGGCGTCTCGCGGCCGCCCGGCGCTCCGGTGACGACGCGCATCGATGCGACGGGCGAATCGCCTTCGAACACGGTCAGCACCGCCGCCGCGATGTTCACCTGGATGCGGTTGCGCGGCAATTCCTGCGGCAGCCAGCGCCAGCGCTCCATGTTCGCCATGATCTGGCGCACGCGGTCGCCTGCGGGCACGTTCAGCGCGGCACGGGTCTGCGCGGCAAAGGTGCCGGTGGGGTTCAGGCCATAGCGGCGCTGGGCGCGCTTCACGCCCTCTACCAGTTCCGCGTCGAACTTGTCGCCTTTGTCGATCACCTGATTGTCTTCGACCGCAAGCCGCTGGCGCAGCGCCAGCACGCGCGGACCGCTGGCACCCAGCGTCAGGTCCGGACCGGCAGCCAGCGCCTTCCAGCCGCCCGCAGCTTCGATCCGGCGATAGGTGTCGAGGCCCGACTTCAGCCCGTCATAGCCCGAATAGGGCGGCGGCAGTGAACGGATCCACTGCTGCAGCCGGTCGCGCTTCACCGCGTCGGCAAAGGCGGGAAGGGGATCATAGTCCGCGGGACGCAGGCCCCAGTCGGACTGGAAATCCTCGGTATCCAGACGACCGGCATGCACCGCATGGGCATAATCCAGCGCCGCGCGCACCAGCGCATCGTTGCTCGAAGGATCGGTCGCGGTCGATGCGTTGTGCACCAGCCCATGGGCGTAGCGTGCCTCGCTCAGCAGCGTGACCAGCGATGCGGCCTGTGCCGGGTTGAGCTGGGGCAGCGGGATCGCCTGCGGCACGGCCTGGACCATACCGGCAGTACCGGTCGGCGATGGCGTGGGGGAGGGTGCGTTCTGCGCGATCAGCGGTCCGGCGATCAGGCCGGCACCGATCAGGAGTGCGATACGCTTGCCCAGGCCGCTTTTCAGCAGGCCGCTCTCGATGCGATTGCCCATTTCCACTCTCTACCCTGAAACGCGTTTCGTTTCGTCGCTCATATTACACGGTTCATCGCTGCGCTGCTATCCCCAATATGAGGGGGTTCAACGCGGCAGAATGACTTCCGCAACATGCCGTTTGCCGCCCGTACGCGCCAGCTGGACGAAAACATCGACCGTACTGCGGACATAATGGCGCACATCGTCGCGGCCCAGCTGGGTTCCGGCCTGCAGCACCAGCAGTACGATCTGCTCGATCGCCCGTTCGGCCGAGTCGGCATGGACCGATGTCATCGATCCCGGATGGCCGGTATTGATCGCGCGCAGGAACGCATAGGCCTCGGGCCCGCGCAGCTCGCCCAGGATGATCCGGTCGGGCCGCATGCGCAGCGACGCGGCGAGCAGGTCGATCATGTCCACCCGCGCCTCGCCCAGCGCACTGCGCGCCGCCAGCAGGCCCAGCGCATTGGCGTGGTGCAGGTGGATCTCCGGCGTGTCCTCGATGAAGATCAGCCGCTCGGTCGCCGGGATCTCGCGGATCAGGGCGTTGAGGAAGGTGGTCTTGCCGGTCGAGGTACCGCCCGAGACCAGGATGTTCTTCCGCGCGCGCACTGCGGCCGAAAGCATGCCCGCAATATCGCCATCCTCGAGCAGCGCGGCCAGCGCGTCGTTGGTGTCCGATCCCTCGGCCGCGGTCCGCCGCTTCGTGGTATCGAACGCGCCCGCCGCGACATAATCGTCAAGCGTCAGGTCGGACGAGACATGCTTGCGGATCGCCAGCGCCATCGGTCCGCGCGTGGCGGGCGGGGCGATCATCTGGACGCGGGCGCCATCGGGCAGGGTGGCCGAAAGCAACGGGTGCTCGCGGCTGATGCCCTGATGCGAGAGTGCTGCGATCTGGCGGGCAAGGCGGCCGAGCGTGGCTTCGTCCAGCCCCGGCGCCTCGTGCCGCTCGGTCGCGCCGCCGATCGTCTCGACCCACACTTCGCCGGGCTTGTTGACATAGATGTCGGTCACGTCGTCGCGCGCCAGCACGTCGTTCAGCGGCGCGAGATAGCTGCGCAGATAGACGCGGCCATCCTCGGTCTGTGGCGTCACCGCGATGCCCCGGCGCCGGTAAAGTCGAGGTCGCGCGCGACGAAGATGGTGATGCTGGTGCCGGGCCTTACGGTCAGCGTCGGCGTGATCTGCTGGTTCTGGTTCAGCGGCTGGGCCGTGCTCTGCACCGCGCCGGGCAGGGCGACGATCACCGGCGATCCGGTCTGCCGCGACGCCACGTTCACGCCGATATCCAGCACCGACTGGAGGATCGCACCGGTGAAGCGCGCGAAGAAGTGATTGTTCACCCGCGCGTTCACCCCGCCGCGGCCTACGGGATCGCTCACCGGCGATCCGATCGCGATCGTCACGCCATCCGGACGGATCAGGCGGATCCAGTTGACCAGCGCACGTTTCTGTCCCGGCTGTGCGTCCGAACGATATTCGCCGATCAGCCGGCTGCCGCGCGGGATCAGGATACGGCTGCCGTCGAAGCCGCGAACGTCGCGGGTCACCATCGCGCGAGCCAGACCCGGCCGGGTCGAATCGAGGCCCGTCTCCAGCACTGCCGGGATTAGCGTGCCCTGCGGCACGGTGCTGCCACGATTGGCGAGCACGCCTGCGCGCGCACGGCTGCCCGCGACCGAAGTCGAAGCTGCGCTCGTGGTCGGCGCCGCGCCATCGGGATCGGCCTTGTCCGGCGTGACTCCCGCCTGACCACCCGCCGCCATGTCGCTGCCGTCATAGACCAGCGCCG
>NZ_JARNTV010000089.1 GCF_029433115.1 Sphingomonas sp. AOB5
CGCTTCGGCCAAGCCCGCAACCCCGGCGCCCGCCCCGGCCCCGGCCGCCGCACCTGTCGCTGCTGCAGCTCCCTCGGGCGGCCGCAAGGAAGAGCGCGTCCGCATGACGCGCCTGCGCCAGACCATCGCGAGCCGCCTGAAGGAAGCGCAGAACACCGCAGCGCTCCTCACCACCTTCAACGATGTCGACATGACCGCCGTCATGGAGGCCCGCGCCAAGTACAAGGACCTGTTCGAGAAGAAGCACGGCGTCCGCCTCGGCTTCATGGGCTTCTTCGTGAAGGCCGCGGTCATGGCGCTCAAGGACATCCCCTCGGTCAACGCATCGATCGAAGGCGATGAGATCGTCTATCACGACTATGCCGACATCTCGGTCGCGGTCAGCGCGCCCAATGGCCTCGTCGTCCCGGTCATCCGCGACGCGCAGGACCTCTCGGTCGCCGGCATCGAGAAGACCATCGGCGACTTCGGCAAGCGCGCCAAGGACGGCACGCTGAAGATGGACGAGATGAAGGGCGGCACCTTCACCATCTCGAACGGCGGCGTGTTCGGCTCGCTGATGTCGACCCCGATCATCAATCCGCCGCAGAGCGCGGTGCTCGGCCTCCACCGCATCGAGGAGCGTCCTGTGGTGCGGGACGGCCAGATCGTCATCCGCCCGATGATGTATCTCGCGCTCAGCTACGATCACCGCCTGATCGACGGCCGCGAAGCGGTCACCTTCCTCGTCGCGCTGAAGAACGCGATCGAGGATCCGACGCGCCTGCTGATCGACCTGTAAGAACTGAAACTACCTGTGCTCCGGCGAAGGCCGGAGCGCTGGAAGGAGCGCGATGAAATCAGGATGCGTCTATCTGATGGCGAACCGTCGCCGCGGACAGACCTATCTCGGTGTCACGAGCGACCTTCCGAAACGAGCCTGGCAGCACCGGAATGGCGTTATCGAAGGACATTCGAAGGCCAAGGGTTGCAAGCTGCTCGTCTGGTACGAATATTTCGACGATCTGCAGGACGCCCGCGCCTGCGAGCTTCGGATGAAGAAATGGCAGCGGGCCTGGAAACTGCGCCTCATTGAGGAGCGGAATCCGGACTGGAATGATTTGTACGACACATTGTTTTAAAGGGTGCTCCGGCGAAGGCCGGAGCGTTGGCGGCAAGCGAAACGCCAAGCCCCACAGCGCTCCGGCCTTCGCCGGAGCACACAAGTAAGGTGGAACATGGCTGAATACGACTTCGACGTCCTCGTGATCGGTGCAGGCCCCGGCGGCTATGTCGCCGCGATCCGCGCTGCGCAGCTGGGTCTCAAGACCGCCTGCGCCGAGAGCCGCGAGACGCTGGGCGGGACCTGCCTCAATGTCGGCTGCATCCCGTCCAAGGCGCTGCTCAACGCGTCGGAGCTGTTCCACGAAGCCGCCTCGGGCGCGCTCGCCAAGCATGGCGTGAAGCTCGGCTCGGTCGAACTCGATCTCCCCGCGATGATGGCCGACAAGGCCAAGGCCGTGTCGGGCCTGACCGGCGGCATCGAGTTCCTGTTCAAGAAGAACAAGGTCGAATGGCTCAAGGGCCTCGCCACCTTCAAGGACGCGCACAGCGTCGAAGTCGCGGGCAAGACCGTCACCGCCAAGAACATCGTCATCGCCACCGGCTCGTCGGTCACCCCGCTTCCGGGCGTCGAGATCGATCAGAAGGTCGTGGTCGATTCCACCGGCGCCATCGCGCTGGAGAAGGTGCCCGAGCATCTGGTGGTCATCGGCGGCGGCGTGATCGGGCTTGAGCTGGGCTCGGTCTGGGGCCGTCTGGGCGCCAAGGTCACCGTGGTCGAGTATCTCGATCAGCTCCTCCCCGGCATGGACGGCGAAGTCCGCAAGGAAGCGGGCAAGATCTTCAAGAAGCAGGGCATGGAGATCAAGCTCTCCACCAAGGTCACCGGCGTGACCGTCAAGGGCGGCAAGGCCACCGTCACGGTCGAGCCGGCCGCGGGCGGCGCTGCCGAGACGATCGAAGCCGATGCCGTGCTCGTCTCGATCGGCCGCCGTCCCAACACCGATGGCCTCGGCCTCGAAGCGATCGGGCTGGAGCTCAACAAGCGCGGCCAGATCGAAACCGATCACGACTTCCGCACCAAAATCGATGGCGTCTGGGCCATTGGCGACGTCATCCCCGGCCCGATGCTCGCGCACAAGGCCGAGGATGAGGGCATTGCGGTCGCCGAGAATATCGCGGGCCTGACCGGCATCGTGAACCACGATGTGATCCCGTCGGTAGTCTACACCCACCCCGAAATCGCCGGCGTTGGCCTGACCGAAGAGCAGGCAAAGGAACGCGGCGAGATCAAGGTCGGCAAGTTCCCGATGGCCGGCAACAGCCGCGCCAAGGCGATCGACGACACGGTCGGCTGGGTGAAGGTGATCGCCGACGCCAAGACCGATCGCGTGCTGGGCGCATGGATCATCACGTCGGTCGCGGGCACGATGATCGCGCAGGTCGCGCAGGCGATGGAATTCGGTGCGACGTCGGAAGACATCGCCTATACCTGCCACGCGCATCCGACGCACAGCGAAGCGATCAAGGAAGCGTCGATGGCAGTGCTGGGCAAGCCGATCCACGTCTGAGTTTTCTGGGCGGTGCCGGCCCGCTCCCCCACCCGGCCACCCATAAGATACGATGCCGTTGGGTGGCCGGGTGGGGGAGCGGGCCGGCACCGCAACCGTTTCAGCTCCGCTGAAACAACAAAGGACGATTTGATGCGGATTTCGGTACTCGCGCTAGCCGCGCTGATATTCGCACTACCCCCTGCCGCACACGCTCAAAAGGCAGGCGAGCCGGCCAAGGCCGGCGGCGTCGAGAAGCCGCGCGACGATGTGATGATGTTCTCCGAGGACGATCCGGAGATGAACGCCGCCATCGCCCGCGCCCGTGCCGAAGTCCCCGATTTCCTGCTGCACCTGATCACGCCGCGCGCGAACAAGTGGCGCTTCATGGTCAAATATGATCTCGATCCCGGCGACGCCGCCGAATATATCTGGGCCGAAATCGTGTCGCGTGAGCCGGGCGGGGTTACCGCGACCCTGTCCAACGTGCCGATGCTTGCGGGCTTCAAGCAGGGCCAGACGGTCACCATCCGCGACGAGCAGATCGTCGACTGGTCCTATGTTCGCGACGGCGTGATGCAGGGCAATTATACCACGCGGGTGATCCTCGACCGCATGCCCGCGGCCGAGGCCGATCCGATCCGCCGCAACCTGGGCTGGTAAGCGCGCGGACGCCGGGAAGAGGAATGATGCTGAAGTTCGCAATTTCGATGGCCGCGCTGATGGCCGCACCCATGGCCGCTCATGCCCAGAACCAGCCTGCGCCCAAATCCTCGCCGCGCCCAGCGCATGACCGCATCGTCGATGTCGCCAAGGGCGATCCCGAGATGGTAGCCGCCATCGCCAAGGCACGTGCCGAGCTGCCCGCCTTCTTCCGGCGCTCCGCCGCTCCGGGTCCGGGCGAGACTTATTTCCTGATCAAGTACAACCTCACGCCACAGGGCGTGGCCGAGTTCATCTGGGCCGAAGTGATCTCGCATCAGGGTGAAACCACCCTCGCCCGGCTGATCAACAATCCCCGCGCACCGGGCTTCGCCAAAGGTCAGCAGGTGACCGTGCGCACCGCCGACATCATCGATTTCGGCTATGTGAAGAACGGCGTGATGCAGGGCAATTACACCACCCGCGTGGTCCTGCCGCACATGGCCCCGGCCGAAGCCGCAGCGCTACGCCGCGCCTATGGCTGGTGAGTCGTTGCGGCTGACCCGCGCGATCAGCAGGGTCAGCGCCGCCGACGCCGCCGCCGCGAACCACAGCGCCTTCCAGCCCATATAGGCCTGCGCACCCACGCCCAGCACTACGCCAGCGACGAAGCCGCCCCACAGCAGCAGCCACGGCACCCAGCCCCAGCGATCCTCGTCGCCCATCAGCGCGGCGGTCAGCCGCTGCCCGACACGGACCAGCGCGCCGGTCATATAGGTCAGCCCCACCGTCACTTCGCCGTCGCGGTGCAGGATGCCGTTCTCGGCGCCCATCGCCATGGCGAGCAGCAGCAGGACCAGCGCGCCCGGCGCGATGCTGGCCACCACTGCTGCGATTGCCAGCAGCACGGTGACCCCCGCCATCACCAGCGCCTTGTCGCGCCTGGGCTGGGCGCGGACGATCACGCTCGCCAGGATCACGCCTGCGACGAAACTCATCACCAGCGCGATCGCAGTTGCCGCCTCGCCCATCCGCCCGCTGCCGAGACCCACGCCCAGCCGGGTCGAATTGCCGCTCATGAACGACGCGAAAAACCCGCCCAGACTGGTGAAGGCCAGCGCATCGACAAACCCGGCCAGCGCCGCGAGGCAGATTGCAGTGGCGGCGAGCGGCGGTGCGGTACGATGCATGCGGGCGTAATGCCGCAGTGCGGCGTCCCAGGGCAAGGCCAACCGCCTTACCTCCCACTCCGTTCGCCCTTGGCTTGCACGAACGGGAGCGGATGCAGCCCCCAATTTGACGCCGCCCGCCCAAGCTGAAACACAGCCGCCATGGATCCGCTCGAAGCAGCCCAGAGGATCGGCCCGATCCTGCCCTGGCTCGACCTGTTCGGCATCGCCGTGTTCGCCGCCACCGGTGCGCTGGCCGCGGCGCGGCGCGAGCAGACCTTCGTCACCCTCGCTTTCTTCTCGCTGGTCACCGGCATCGGCGGCGGCGCGATCCGCGATCTGCTGATCGGCGCGCCGGTCTTCTGGGTGCATGACGAGCGCGTCGCACCTTTGTGCCTCGCCGTCGCGGTCGCGGTGTGGTTCACCCCGCATCGCTGGTGGACCAGCACTGTGTTCGACTGGCTCGATGCCGCGGGCCTTGGCGCCTATGCCGCGTTCGGCGCGGCGAAGGCGATGAGCTATGGCATTCCGCCGGTCCCGGCCGCGGTGATGGGCGTGGTGACGGCCTGTTCGGGCGGCATCATCCGCGACGTGCTGGCGGGCGAGCCCTCGATCCTGATGCGCCCCGAGCTTTATGTCACCGCCGCAGCGCTGGCTGCGGTGCTGCAGGTCGCACTCACCCTTGCGGGACTCGAGCCGTTCGCCGCCGGGCTGATCGCGGCAAGCGCCGGGTTCGCATTGCGCGGCGCCGCGATCCACTGGCGGCTGGCGCTTCCCGCCTATCGCAAGCCCGAGAAGTGACTTGACTTGATTGATCGTTCAACCAAGGATGTGAGCGAAAGGGAATAGATCATGCGCCTGCTCGCCACCGTTCTTGCCGCAACCGTCGTCATCACCGCGCCTGCCGCCGCACAGACCGTCACCGAAGCCGATGGCACGCGCACCATGTCGGTCGATGCCTGGGTCCCCGCCACGCCAGCGCAGGTGTGGGATGCGGTCACCACTGCCGAGGGTTGGAAAAGCTGGGCCGTCCCCGCCGCCTGGTATGTCGCGCCCGATCTGCTCGAGACCAGCTATGATGCCGACGCGAAACCTGGCGGCGCCAACAATATCCAGCAGCGCATCTTCGCTCGCCTGCCCGGCCGCCTTCTCGTCTTCCGCAATGCCAAGACCCCGCCCGGCTTCCCCCATGCGGCAGAGTTCGGCGGCGTCACCCAGTTCATCGAGCTGACGCCCGAGGATGGCGGCACCCGCGTCCGCCTGACCGGCGCCGGCTATCCCGCCGGGGCGGCGGGCGACACGCTGCTCGGCTTCTTCGTGACCGGCAACAAGCAGACGATCGACATGCTCGCCGCCCGCTTCGGCCGCGCCCCGCTCGATTTCCTGACCGGCCATTGCTGGAAGGGCACGCTCCCCACCGGTGAAGCCAATATCCATTGCTTCGACGTGGCCAATGGCAAGGTCCGCGACCGCCACGAGGTGCTGAAGGACGGCAAGAAGGTCTATGGCGGCGAGACGCTCTACGGGTGGAACCCGGCGAGCCGCCGCATCGACTATGTCTATACCGGCATGGGCGGCGGCGAGATGCGCGGATCGATGAAGCCCGACGGCGCCGATCTCGATTTCGGCACCGCCGATCATGTCGGCAAGAACGGCGCGCGCATCACCATCACCACCCGCTGGGTCCGCGTGGCCCCCGATGCCTATGAAGCCCGCGACGCCTCGGCCACGCCCGGCTTCACCCACAATGTCCGGTACACACGGGTGGATTGATCGCTGAACTGCGACGCTTGGCGATAGCCCTCCCCCTTGATGGGATCGTCAGGTCGGTCATGCCCCTGGCATGACCTAGACAGCGCGGGGCGCTGTCTACCCGACGATGGTTGGGTGGGGGTGACCTCTCCTCATAGGTCTGTTCAATGAGGAGAGGTCACCCTCATCCTCCCACCGCTTCGCGGCGGGCCCCTCCTTCTCCCATCAAGGGAGAAGGGTAGAAGCCCTCAGTCCGCCAGCAGCCACGCCAGCGCTTCCGCGCGCGTGTCGAACAGGCCGATATCGGGCCGCACCTCGCGCACCCGCTGCGCCTGCATCCGGCCCAGCGCTGTAGTGGTGACGATCGCCAGCTTGCGCGCCCATAACCGGCGCACCTCTGGATTGGCCAGCGTCTCGCGCAATTGCTCGACCGTCGCCAGCGGCACCACGGGCACCGCCGAGAAATCATAAAGCGAAAGGTGATTGCCGACCTGATCGCCGAGCGAGCGGATCGCCGCGCGAAACTCCTCGGCCATCCACGCCGCATCCTCGGGGCTGACGACGCCGCTGATCTTAAGCTCGACCAGCAAGTTGCTGCGATCCAGCTTTACTTCATGCGATACTTTGGGGAGCGCGACCTTCTCCATGCCTCTTGCGGTAGCACGCAGATGCTTCGAAATGGTAGCGGTTCAGCCCCGTACAATACCCATTTCGGCGAATTTCCGGGGCTCCACCGGCGGTATCCGCGCATCGTTCAGCTCGCACTGCCAGATGCCGACATCGATCCAGCGGCCATGCTTGAACCCGACCTCGCGATAGACGCCCGCGCGGCGGAAGCCGACCGCTTCGTGCAGCGAGATCGACGCGTCGTTGGGCAGCGCCAGCGCGCCGATCGCATGGACGAAACCCTGCGCGCGCAGCGTGTCGATCAGCGCCTCGTAGAGCAGCCGCCCGGCACCCTGCCGCTGCGCAGTGTCCGCGACATAGATCGAGGTTTCGACGACATATTTGTACGCGGGCCGATCCCGGAACCGCGTGGCATAGGCATAGCCGATCACCCCACCGTCCGTTTCGCCGCCGGTCGTCACCACCAGCCACGGATACAGCCCGTCGCTCGCCGCCATGCGCGTGCGCATCTGGCGCGCGTCGGGCGGCTCGATCTCGAACGACACCGTGCCGGTCAGCACATGCGGCGCATAGATGGCGGCAATCGCGGCGGCATCCTCGGGCGTCGCAGCCCGGATCGCGATCATCCGATCAGCCGCGCGAACAGGAGCTGGAACAGGCTGCGCTCATCCGCGACCGAAGGCTTGACCGGCCCCCATGCCACGCATTCGAGGCAGCGGACCTGCACCGAGCTGCCCATCGCCAGCCGCTGCGCATCGCCGATCGCCTGCGCGAACACCGAACGGCGCACCGCCGCGATCCGCGCATAGGCATCCGGACCCGCGGGCGAATCGACCCATTCGTCGTCCTTGTCCTCGCTCTCGGCCAGCCCGGCGAAGAAGGCCGCCCAGCCGTCCGGCTTCTTCTCGAAGAACACCGGCTGCACCCTGACCGGATCCAGCTTGGCGCGCTTGGCGGCTTCAGCGATGGCGTCGTTCAGCCCGCCGAACCGGTCAACCAGCTTCAGCTGGTGCGCGGTCCCGCCGATCCACACCCGGCCCTGGCCGATCTCGTCCACCCGCTCGGGCGTCAGCTTGCGCGAGGTTGCGACCAGATTGATGAAGCGCGAATAGCCCTGCTCGATCGCCGACTGCAGCAGCCGGTCGGTCACGTCGTTGGTGCCGCCCATCACGTCGGGCTGCGCGGTCAGCGGCGTGGTCTTGGTGCCGTCGGTGGTCACGCCGATCTTGGCCAGCGTGTTCTCGAAGGTCGGTATGATCCCGAAGATGCCGATCGATCCGGTGATCGTGTTCGGATCGGCAAAGATCACGTCGCCCGGGGTCGAGACCCAGTAACCGCCGCTCGCGGCCAGGCTGCCCATCGAGACCACCACCGGCAGGCCCTTGGCCTTGGCTTCCAGGATCGCCTGACGGATCTGTTCCGACGCCAGCACCGACCCACCCGGCGAATCGACGCGCACCACCAGCGCCTTGAGGTTGTTCTTCTGCAGCCCCTCGAGCAGCAGTTTGCTCACCGTGTCGCCCGCGGCCACGCCGGGGCCGGCCTTGCCGTCCACGATTTCGCCCGCAATGGTGATCACGCCGATCTTGTCGCCGCTCGAAGGCAGCGGATGCGCGCTCAGCCAGTCGCTGAAACGGATGCCCTTGAAATTGCCCGCGGGCTTGTCGTCACGCGCACCGACGATCTCGGCCACGCGCTTGCCGAACGCCAGCCGGTCGCCCTTGCGATCGACCACGCCCATGGCGAGGTTCGCGTCGGCGATATCTCCCTTCGATGCCGCAACCACTTCGTCGGGCTTGGTCAGATAGTCGGCGATGCGCGCCTTGGGCCGCGCCTTGGCGACGGCAGCCTTCCACTGATCGAAGATCGCGCCGTACAGCGTCTGATTCGCCTCGCGCGCCTCAGGCGACATGTCGGCGCGGATATAGGGCTCCACCGCCGACTTGAACTTGCCGACCTTGTAGACGTGCACGTTCACGCCCAGCTTTTCCATCAGGCCCTTGTAATAGATGCGCGATCCGCCCGGGCCGGAGAACAAAGTCCCGCCATAGGGATGGACCCACACTTCGCTGGCGTTCGCCGCGATCAGATAGCTGCTGTCGGTATAGGCGGTCGCATAGGCCAGCACCGGCTTGTTCGCCGCGCGCACCCGGCCGACCGCCGCCGCCACTTCGGAGACTGCCGCCGGATAGCCGCCCATGAACCGGTCGAGATCGAGCACCACCGCCTTGACGCGATCGTCCTTCACCGCAGCGTCGAGGCCGCGCACCACGTCGCGCAGCCGCTGCTGCTTCATCGCGTCGCCGCCGCCGAACGATGCGAACGGATCGGCTTCCTCGGGCTGCTCGACCAGCATGCCGTCCAGCGACACCACCAGCGCACCCTCGCGGATCGACGTCGCGTTCGGGCGACTGGAAAGCACCCCGAACAGCGCGATGAAGAACAGCAGCATGAAGACCAGGACCAGACCGTCCTTGATCCCCACCAAAATCTTCCAGGCGCCCTTCACCAGCTTCACGGACCGCTCCTCGCAGCGAATTTGATCCTGCATAGGTAAGGGAGCGACGCGAAAGAGTAAACGGGCGTATTATTTGGGCAATACAGGCGTCACATAGACAACCGCCACATCACCGAAAACCGCCAGTCATCGGCCATTCCCGGCAGCGGCGATTCAATCGCATGCGCCGCTTCCAGCCCCAGTTCGGCCTTGTCGCGAAAGCGCAGCCGCGTGCCGATTCCCGCCGAACCCAGCGAATAGTCGGCCCGCCCCGGCACCCCGCGTCCCTCGATCCCCACCCAGGCGCCATCGACGAACGCATAGACTTCGCTGTTGCCGAACCGGTCGCCCTTCACCGGTCGCACCGCGACTTCGCCCAGCGCGCCCACGCCGCGATCGGCGGTGATGAAGCCGGTGTCGAACGCCCGCCCCCAATTCTCGCCGCCGACCGAGAAGCGCTCGGCGGCGGGCAGCCGGTCGCGGCTATACTGGCCCGCGGCGCTTACCCGGATCGCAACCCGCGGCCCGATCCCCTGCGCGGCATAGGCCGATCCGTTGACCTTGAAGAATCCCGCCTCGGCAAAGGGCGCCGTCGTCCGCGCGCCCAGCCCGCCGATCCCGTGCGACAGCGATCCGCCGAACGCGATGGTTCTTTTCTCGCGCACATCGGTGAAGCTCGCCCCGCCGCGCACCGCGCGCGTCCGTTCGCTCGCCACCAGATTGCCGAACACCGCATTGTCGCTGTCGATCCCGTCCACGCCAAGGCTCAGATCGACCGCGCGATGGAAATCGCGCACCAGCGGATAGCCGAGCGAGACGCCGCCCAGCTTCGCGGTTCCCGTCACCGGAATCCCGCGCAGCCGCGTCTCGAAATAGCCGGCATTGGCGGTCAGGGTCAGCCCGCGCGATCCGATCGGCAGCGCATAGGCCGCGCTGGCAAAGCGATAGCGGCGCAGGTCGCTCGCCGCCGAAGCCGCCAGCGTGAACTGGTCGCCATCCACGCCCAGACCATAGAATTCGCCCTTCGCATCCCATTGCCCGTCGCCGAGCAGATCGACGCCGCGATTGGAGAAGCCGCCGGAGAAACGCGTACGCTTCTGCTTCGGCGTCACGGTCAAGGTCAGCGCGCCGTCATTGGCCGGATCGGCAAAGTCGCTTTCGAAGGTCAGGCCCGGGATCGCCCGCATCAGCGAGAATTGCCGCTGGAACGTCGCCCTGCTCAACGGCGCCTCGGCCAGCAGCGGCGCCATCCTGGCGCGAAGTTGCCTATTGCCGCCCGGCCTGCCTTTCACTTCGGCCCGCGCGATCCGCCCCTCGGTCAGCAGCACCGTCACCGTGCCGCTGGAGAAATCCTGTTCGGGGATCGCCACGGTATAGAGCGCAACCTCGCTCTTCTCATACGCGCGCGACAGCACCCCGGCGAGTTCGAGCAAGGTTTCGCGCGTGGCGGTGCGGCCCAGAAAGCCCTCCGCAGCCTTCGCCACCGGTCCCGGCGCCTGCGCACCCTGAAAGCGGATGCCGCGGATCGGCGCGGGCGCACCCGTCGCCGCCACCCGCGTCCGCT
>NZ_JARNTV010000009.1 GCF_029433115.1 Sphingomonas sp. AOB5
GCAGAACAAGGCCGCAAGCGACGGCAAGACGCCCGACCTCCAAAAGCTCGTCGCCAAGGGACAAACCTGGTTGGTGGCGGAGACGGCCGATGCCTGAGGCCCCACGCGAACCGCGGCAGAGCATCATCCAGAAATACGGCTACACCTGGAAGGCGTATTTCATCGCACTTGTGCTGCTGCCGCCGGCCGCGATCCTGATCCCGCTGAAGATCCCGCATGTCGCGATGCCGTGGCGCGCCGGTGCCGCGCTGATGGTGATCCTGATCCATGGCGCGATTCTGGCGGGCGGCCTCACCCTGCTCGCCGAGCTGTTCGGGGGCGAGGACTAGCCTCCCGCGCGGGCAGCGGAAACGAAGTGGCCGATACCGGTAATGGCCTCGTCCAGATTGGCGAGGCTCGGGCTTTCCGGACCGCATAGCCGGTCCAGCGTCGCGCCGAGACTGGCGAGAATCGCGGCCGCACGATCCATTTCGCTGGCGACTGCATCCAGCAGCGCCACGTCGGTATGTGCGGCACAGTCGCGGATCATCGCGAGGCTCGGGCGATCCAGTGGCATTTGGGGATCCGCCTCGCGCAACCGTTCATATGCCTGTGCGGCCTTATAGTCCGACCAGCTGTAGCGGCGTCCGGGATCGGCGGCATCGATGACCACCGGCACCGCAGACAAGGCAACCGGTATCCGCCTGTCCAGCCATGCGATCACGTTGAGGCGGTACTCACTGCCGGGTTCAACGTCGCTTCGGGGATAGAGCTGGCCCCAGTAACGGGCGCACAATCCTTCGACCAACGCCAGCCCGGGCGCCAACCCTGCAAAGCCATGGATCCGGATCCAGGCTTCGCAGAGATAGGCGGCGATCTGGAGATCCTTCGAACGCGCGATGAGCGTCGCGACCGCCAGGTCCTCGACCCTCTTCCAGTCGGCACGCTTCAGCTCGTGTTCCCATGGGCCGCGCGGAAGCGACGGGTCGTCCTCGCGCCGCGCGTCCCGGATCGCGGCATATATCTCGCTCGCGTCCTCCCCCGCCGGGTCCGGTCCCGGCAGGGCTTCGAGCAAGGTCGCGATGACGGGATCGAAGGTCATGTGATCGCTCTTCCGCGGCTGTCGGGCGATCACGGTATCAGCGCTGTCGTTACGGCTCCATACTGGTTCCGGCGGCATCCTGGCTCAGAAGCGGGTTCCGAGCTGGATGCCGATGGTGCGCGGGCGATTGACCGAGACGCTGGTCGGGCGGAAATCGAGCTTGCCGCCGACCAGAATCGGCGTGCCCGTATTGCCCTGGATCGCCTGATACTGGATCTCGTTGGTGAGATTGTCGACGAAGGCGGTGAGCGACCAATGCTCGCCTTCCAGCCCCACGCGCAGATTGACGAAATTCTGCTCGCCCAGCCGGCTCGACGGATAGTTTTGCGACAGGGCGAAGCGCGGGCCGATATACTGGTACGAGAAGGTGCCGGTGAGCGAGATGCCGTCGCCGATCGGCTGGCGCAGATCGACGCCCGCGGCCGCCGCCCATTTCGGCGTGTTGACCGGTTGCGCGCCCTTCTGGAGATCCTGGGTGAAGCCGAGCCCGGCCAGCGTTGCGGGGTTGGCGAGCGCGGCCCCGCTCTGGAACGACGCATCCTGCCAGGTGCCGCTGAGATAGAAATTGAGGCCACGTGCCGCGCGCCAGCTCGACTGCAGCTCGACGCCGAAAATCTCTAGGTCCGGGCCGTTGAGGGTCAGGACGAAGGGATTGGCGGTCAGGATCTGCGGATCGCGGAAATCGGTGTGAAATGCCGACAGGTTGAAGGTGACGGCATTGTTCGCCCAGCGCGTCTTGGCGCCCACCTCGAACGTCAGCACCTGATCCTCGCGGAACGAGCGCGCGGCTGCGAACCGGGTGAGACTCGGCGGCGTGCCGGCACCGCGCAGTGCCGACGTGAACGGATTGAGATTGCCGTTGCGCACCCCGGTCGCGACGCTGGCATAGAGCATCGCATCGTCGCCGACGTCATATTCGATCGCGGCGCGGGGCAGGAACTTGGAGAGCTGGAACGATTCCTCCAGCGGGATGCCGGCGGCCACCGCGGTGGCGTTCACGTCCGCGATCACGAAGGGCGGGGCGAGGCCGGTCGGGCCGCCGCCGAACGCCGCAATCGACTGGATCGAGACGCTGGTGATCTTCTCATCGACATAGCGGATACCGGCGATGAAGCGCAGCCGGTCGCTGGCGCGGAAGGTGGCTTCGACAAAGCCCGAGATCTGCCGGGAATCGACCGACCCGGCCTGACCGATCAGCGTCGTGCCGCCGGCCGGCGTGGTGAAGGGCGCGAACTCGGGCGCGCTGGTGGTGAGATACGCCACATAGCTGGCGTCCTGATAGTAAAGGCCGCCGATCAGATCGAACGGGCCGCCCAGATCGGTCGCGAAGCGCAGTTCCTGGGTGAAGCTCTCATCGTCGGCATTCGACCGGCCGGTGGCGGTGAGGCGGGTCGTGAAGAGGCCGAACGCCGCGGCCGATTGGGCGTCGTAGAACTCGTCCTTGCGGCTGCGCGTATACCGGCCGGTGATCGAGGTGAGCGTGACCGGGCCGGCGTCATATTCGACCCTGCCGCTATAGAGTTCGAAATTGTCGTGGTTGCTGCCGCGCACCGGCGTGGAGAGCGTCAGCGCGTCGATCCGGGCGGGCGGCGCATCGACTTCATAAGTGCCGCCGAACTCGTCGCGGCCGGCAAAGGCCATCAGTCGGATCGACAGGCTGTCCGTGGGTTTCCACAGCAGGACGGCGCGGCCGCTGAACGCGCGATAATCGTTGAAATTCTCGATGCCGAGCCGGGGATTGTCGATGAAGCCGTCATCCTTGCGGTAATTGACCACGGCGCGGATGCCGAGCCGGTCGGGCACGAGGATGAAGGATGTCGCGGCCGACGCAGAGACGTTGGCGCCGCCCTGATCGGTGAAGGACAGGCTCGACTGGAACACCATGTCCGAGATGGCTGCGCCGCCAAGCTGCGGATCGCGTGAGAAATAGCGGATCGTGCCGCCGACCGAGCCTTCGCCGAACAGGGTCGGCTGGGGGCCGCGCAGGACCTCGATACGGTCGAAGTCGAAATAGTTGAAGTCGCGCTGGCTCGCGGTCGCGGCGGCGACGGGAATGTCGTCGAGGAACTGGCTGACCAGCGGACCCGAGCCGCCCAGATCGGACAGGCGCGGGCTGACGCCGTTGGAAATGCCGCGGACGCTCACATCGTTCTGGCTGGGGCCGCGATCGATCGTCGACAGGCCGGGCGTGCGGCGGGCGATGTCCTCGAAATCGTCGATACCTTCGCGGGCGATGGCGCTGCCGTCGATCGCCGAGACGCTGCCGCCGATATCCTGCACGCTCTCCGCACGGAAGCGCGCGGTGACGACGATATCCTCGTTCCGGTCCTGCGCGGCATCTTCCTGCCGGTCCTGGGCATGGGCCTGCGTCGTGCAGATCGAGGTGCAAAGCGCGAGAAAGCTGGCGGTCAACAGGGCGCGACCCGTGGTCCGGTGCATCATTTCAATCATCCTCCCGTCGCGGACGTCTCTCGTTCGGAGCCATCCTGCGATGCATAGTGTTACTCCGCAGTGACAGCTATTGTCAACGATCACAAATATTGTTTACAATAGTCGCAACGACACGGAGAGGGCCATAATGGAAGAGTCGATCGGCCGGCGCGCATTCGGCGCCGCCTTTGCCGGAGCATGTCTGACTGCGATGCTGCCTGCGCCTGCCTTTGCAGTGGGAGGCGATCGCAAGGCCCTGATCGCTGCGCTCAACGCGTGGTTCGCGAAGATTGTCGACAATGGCTGGGTCAGTGGCGCTGCCGTGCGGATCGTGCGGCCGGGCACGCGGACCGTCACCGTCATGCATGGCCTTGCCGATCGGGAGGCAAAGCTGCCGCTGAGCGAGGCGACGATCTACCGCATCTATTCGATGACCAAGCCGGTCACCGCGGCCTGCGTGATGGCGCTGGTCGATGACGGCAAGTTGAGCCTCGACCGGCCGATTCGCGACTTCCTGCCCGAGTTCGCCGAGCCGCAGGTGTTCGTGCGTTTCGATGACGACAGGCCGGTGACCGAACCGGCGCGGCGACCGATCACGGTGCGGCATTTGCTGACGCACACATCGGGACTGAGCGAGAGCTTCAACAAGGGATTCGAGCCGACCGCGGACCTGTATCACCGCATGGGGCTGATCGCCGGGCAGTTCCGGCCGGCGCTGGGGATCGATTCGCTCAAGCGCTACAGCGAGGTGCTTGCGACGATTCCGTTGGCGTTCCAGCCGGGCGACAAATGGCTTTACGGCAGCGGGCTGGAAGTCGCCGGGCGGCTGGTCGAGGCGGTTTCGGGCAAGGATTATGCGAGCTTCCTCGACGCCCGTATCCTGAAGCCGCTCGGCATGGCCGATACCAGCTTCGCGCTGCCGCAGGCCAAGCGCGCGCGGCTGGCGGCGATGTATGTCGCGGGACCCGAGGGCAGGACGGTCCGCCTCGATCCGCCGCGGATTCCGGCATGGGGCGATAGCAGCGTCATTCCGATGGGAGGCAGCGGGCTCTTTTCGACGCTCGGCGATTATACGCGCTTCGTCCGCATGCTGCTCGGCCATGGCGCGCTCGACGGCGTGCGCGTGCTCAGCCCGGCGTCGGTCCGGGCGATGATGACCAACCAGCTGCCGCCCGCGCTCGGCAATGCGCCGCTGAGCGCCGCGGCACGGTTCGGGCTTGGCGGCGAAGTGGCGGGGCTGGGCTTCGGTCTTGGCGGCTCGGTCCTCGTCGATCCGGCGGCTGCGGGCAGGATCGGCCATCGCGGCGAGTATGCCTGGGGCGGGGCGGCGAGCACCACCTTCTGGGCCGATCCGGTCACCCGCACCAGCGTGGTTCTGATGACTCAGAAGCTTCCGTCCGGCATCCACCCATTGCGCGACGAGCTGCGTCGCATTGCATATGGGAGCCTGACTTGAACCGCAAAACCGTCATTCCCGCCGACGATACGCCGACAGCCGAGCGTATCGCGGGCGAGATCGTGCGCCGCATCAACCAGGGCGAACTCGCCCCCGGTGCGCGGATCACCGAACAGGTGCTGGCCGATCAGTTCGCCACCAGCCGCGGACCGGTGCGCGACGCATTGAAGCTGCTGCAAGCGAAGGGCTGGGTCGAGATCGAACCGCGGATCGGGGCGCGCGTGGCTGCGCTCGATGGTTCGCCCAATCTCGAGAACATCCTGATCGCAGCCGCGATGCTCGGCCTGGCGTTTCGCTTCGCCGTGCAGAAAGCGAGCGACGAGCAGCTGGGCGATTTCTTCGCGCGTGCGGGGCAAGTGATCGCGATCGGCAAGGCGCAAGGCACATCGCCGGACAGCTTTGCGCGGGCCGCAATCGAGGCGGGGAACTTCGCCATCGCCATCGCCGACAACCGGCGGATCGACGATGCGGTCGGGCCGGTGCCGCAGGGTGCGCTGTCCGGCTTCATCCCGATGAGCGTGCAGACCGAAGAAGCGATGGGCGAGGCGACCCAGCTGTGGATCGAACTGGCCGCCGCTTTCCGCATGCGCGACGCCGACACCGCCGAGCGGATCGGCCGCCAGATGACCGAGACATCCTATCGCCGGATCCTGCGCTGGCAGGTTCAGCGCGACACCGATGTCCGGGCCAACGAATACCGGGGGGAATAACCACCACGAAGAGGAGAGGAAGATGCGACTTTCGAAGAAACTGGCCGGAGCGGCCCTGTTGTTTACGGCGAGCAGCGCCTTTGCCGCCTATGCGGTCAACGCAACGATGACCGCGCCGCCGCAAGGCCCGGGAACGGTACAGGTTTCGGCGAATGCGCCGCGGGGCGGAATTTCCGCCGGCGCTTCGCTGACGCTGGGATCGGCCCAGCCGCAGGACGCGGTCGACAAATGCGCCGCGATTCGATCGGCAGTCGATGCGGCCCGGCTTCAGGACGTCGCAGTCATCTTCGGAAACGCCGATGGCGAGGTCTGCCGCTACAAGAAGGGTGCGATCGAATATAACCAGAAGCTGGCACTGGCGTCGGCGACGAAGCTGCTGACCGGCATCCTGTCCTACCGCATGATCCAGGCGGGCAAGATCACCGCGACCAGCAAGCCGCAGCAATATTTCGGCTACTGGACCAACAGCGCGAGCGACAACCGCAGCAAGATCACGCTGGAGCAGCTGCTGGCCTTCACCAGCGGGTTCAACACCAAGGACACCAACCTGCTGAGCTGCGTCTACAACAAGTTCACGACGCTCGATCTGTGCATCCGCCGCATCTACAACGGCAATATCGATAGCGTGCCGGGTGCCGTCTATTTCTATGGCCCGCATCACATGCAGGTCGCGGCCGGCATGCTCGATGCTGCGGACACTGGGGATTTCGGGGCGATCTTCGCGCGCTATGTCACCACGCCGCTGGGCCTGACAGATACCAGCTATGCACTGCAGAGCGCGGCCAATCCCTGGGCGGCGGCCGGTGGCGAGAGCACCGCGAACGATTATGCGGTGATCATGCGGGCGCTGTTCAACGGTCAGCTGGTCACCAATCTCGACAATTTCTTCGCGCCGCGCACGCTGACCGCGACCAAGGGTGAAGTGCCGGCCGCGGTGCTCGCCAACAATGGCAGCCAGTGGGAATATGCGCAGGGTTCGTGGGTCGAGTGTGAGTACGGCACCGGCGGCGCCAATTATGCGACGCAGTGCGCGACCGACAAGATCAACTCCTCGCCCGGCGCCTGGGGCTTCACGCCCTGGATCGATCGCAAGAACGGCTATTGGGCCGTGATCGCGACCGAGGACCATTCGAGCGGCGCGGAAAAGGGCATCGAACTCGAGCAGGTGCTTCAGCCGCTGATGGTGGCTGCGCTGCTGCTCTGACCGGACAGACCCCCCGGCGGCCGGCGGCGAGGTGCATTCCACTTCGCCGCCGGTCTACGTTCGGAGGAAGTCATTTGGTGCGGAGCGGATCCTTGCGGCGGCGGTCGAGCGGACGAACCGGCCGGTGGCCGAACCAGCGGGCGCCGAAGCGCCCCGCCAGCGTGCCGAGGATCAGTGCGAGGAGCATTTCACGGGGTGACCCGCTCCAGCGCAGGCACGCGCCACTTGCGTTCGAGCAGCGCGGTTTCGGGCAGATAGGCGCGCAGCGCGAGCCGCATCGGCCCGGCAGGCGCGGGCAGCCAGTTCGCGGCCATCGGACCGGTGGGGCGTTCGTGCTGGATCAGGATGACCAGGCTGCCGTCTGGCTCGCGGACCAGACCCGGGGTGCGATCCCCGATCGAGAAGCGCCGGATCGGATTCTCGACCAGGAAATAGCGACCGTCCGGCTGGGGATCGTACATGGTCAGCGACCAGAACGCCTTGGCGGGCACGCCGCCGGGCGGCACGCGCCAGCGATAGGCATGGGCGCCCGACAGCCGCTCGCCGGCGCCATCGAAATTGGCGTGGAAATACATCGCTTCCTTCTCGCCCAGCGCAGCGATGCCGCCGAGTGCGATGAGCGAGCGCAGCCGGTCGTTGCGGCCGAACTCGCCGACGCCGCGCGGCTGATAGGTCCAGCCGCCCGCCACCAGATCGCGGAAGAGAAAGCCTTCGCGCAGGTCCTGATATGCGGCGGGCAAATAGGCGTTCCAGCGTGCGAGCAGTTCGGACGAAGGATTGTCGAGGCCGATGCCGAGCGAACGGAAGCGCGTCGCCCGCGCGGTTTCGCCGCGGCCGCCGGGCGAGCGGTTCAGCACTTCGCGCACGACCGCGAGGAAATTGCCCGCATCAGGCACGCCGGTCGTCGCGGCAGCGGTATAGCCCCGCGCCGTGCGGGCCGCGCCGGGCACGCGCACCTGAATCTGTTCGAGCAGCGCCGTCGCGGCGGGCAGGTCGTCCGGACCTTCGACGAGGATGCGCGCGAGCATCCAGACATCGTTGGTCGAGGAACGCAGCAGCTTTACGCCCGCCGGAACGCGTCCGCGCCATTGCGGCCCGGCCAGCCAGAAGCGGCCGCCTTTGCCGCCGGTCGCGCGGGTGCCGATATAAGCGAAATTGTCGGTGAAGGCGTCCATGAACGCGACCGAGAAATAGCGCGACGGGATGTTCGGCACCTCGATCTCGACCGGACCGCCGGAGAGTTCGAGGAAGGATGAGGCATAGATCGTGTCGTTGTTCGGCGCGGTGACGTTGCGCGATTTCTCGTCGGAAAGCTGCGCGCGGCGGGTAACGGTATTGAGCACGCCGGGGTTACCCAGCGAGCGGCCGAGCGCCTGTTCGGTCCGTGCGAATTCGTAGAGCGGGAAGGCGTAGTAGAAGGCGGCGCGCAGGGCCGCGCTGTCATCCTTTCCAAAGGCCATCGCGTCGGACCCTGCGAACGCGCCGGCCAACGGCAGCGCGGCAAGCCCTGTCATGAAGTGCCGCCGGGTGCCGGTGATGCCTTCGATCATCGCTCTTCTCCTGACTTCTTCTCGTTGTTTGCGCCGATCAGCCGACCAGCCGGTCGACACCTTCCCAGAACGGCTTGCGCAGTTCTCGCCGCAGGATCTTGCCTGCAGCATTGCGCGGCATCGTGTCGATGAAGCGCACTTCCTTGGGGCATTTATAGCCTGCGATCCGTTCGCGGCAGTGGACGATGATGGCGTCGGCGTCAGGCGCGGTGCCCGGCTTCGCGACGACCAGCGCCAGCACGGCTTCGCCCCAACGCGGATCGGGCACGCCGATGACGGCGACTTCCGATACCGTATCGTGCGACTGGAGCGCATGCTCGACTTCCAGCGGATAGATATTCTCGCCGCCCGAGACGATCATGTCCTTCACCCGGTCGCGGATGAACAGATAGCCTTCCTCGTCGAGATAGCCGGCGTCGCCCGAATGCAGCCAGCCATCGCGGATCATCTCCGCGGTCGCGATGGGATCGGAAGCATAGCCTTTCATGATCAGCGGTCCGCCGACCAGGATCTCGCCGGTTTCGCCTGCGGGCAGCGGCCGGCCTTCGGCATCGACGATGCGCAGTTCGACGCCGTCCACCGCCTTGCCGCATGATGCCAGCTTGCCACGCCCCGGCGCATGATCCTCGGGGCTGAGCAGGGTGATCGGTCCGGTCGTCTCGGTCAGGCCATAGCATTGGGCGAAGTCGCAGCCGATCCGCACCTGTGCCTCGCGCAGCACCGTCTCGGCGATGGGCGCGCCGCCATAGACGATGATGCCGAGCCGGCTGAGATCGGCATCCTGCATCGCGGGGCTGGCGAGACAGGCCTGGATCATTGTGGGGGCCAGCGTGGTGTAGCGCACGCCCTCGCGCGCCATCAGCTCGACCGCGGCGCCCGGATCGAACTGCCCGGCAAGCACCAGCCGCGCGCCGGATTCGACGCAGCGCAGGACCGGCCCGATGCCGGTGATGTGGAACATCGGCGCGGGCGCGTAGATCACGTCGCCCACGCCCAGATCGAGCGGCGGGCGGCTGAAGATTTCGAGTGACGCGACGACATTGGCGTTGGTCAGCTGCACGCCTTTGGGCAGGCCGGTGGTGCCGCTGGTGTACATCTGCAGGATGACGTCGTCCGCCTTGCCCATATGCGGGTGCGGACGCTCGCTCTGCCGTTGCCGCCAGCGGGCATAATCGGCGGCCTGCGCGCCATCGATATCCTGGATCGACAGCGCGCGCCCGGCCAGCGCACGCTCGACGGTCGGGCGGAACTCGGCATCCACGAACACGCGGCCCGCGCCGGAATGCTCGAGGATGTACGCCATCTCGGGTGCGGTCAGGCGCCAGTTGACGGTGAGCGCGATCTGTCCTGCGCGCAGGCAGCCGAACAGCAGTTCGACCTGCTCGGCGGAGTTGCGGCCGATGATCGCGACGCGATCCTGCCGCGTGCCTTCCGCGGCGAGGCCGTTGGCGACCTGGGTAACGCGGCGGTCGAACTCGCGGAAGGTGATCGCATCGGCCAGCGGGCCGACCGCCAGTACATCGGGATGCGCCGCCGCCATCCGGACGAGCAGGGCGTCTACGGTTGCCACCGCAGCATTTTTGTCACCGTTGCGATAGCCGAACAGCGAAAGGACCGGGTTCAAGAGACTGTCCTGAAAAATGCCGGGACGACGCGGTCGCCCCGGCAGGCGGTGGGAATGGGTCGGCGCGGGATCACTTGCGGACGTGCTTGCTGAAGAAGTCCCACAGCACATCGGTCGCGTTGAGCTGGTCGTAGCGATACCGCTCGAGCATCGGGGACTCGCCGGTCGCGCCGGGCCAGGTGTGGTTGGCCGAAGCGAGGCTGTAGACCGTCACGTCCGCGCCCGCCTTGCATCCGGTGAAGCTTTCGATCGTCGCGTCTCCGGCGGTGCGGGTCGCGGGCGTGGCGGTGCAGCCATTGGCGTGGACCCAGAAATCGACCGCGTAGCGCACCGGCTCGAACGGCTTGCTCTGTGCCTTGGCGACGAAGTCGAGCGTGCTCGGGCCACCCGCATAGGGCACCACCGAATCCTTCACGCCATGGATGATCATGATCGGCACCGGCCCACGCGGCTGGGTCTCGCCGCCGAACATCGCCCCGGCGACGATGCCCGCACCGGCCAGCCGGTCGCCGAGGGCGATGGCGATGCGGTGGGTCATCATGCCGCCATTGGACATGCCGGCGACATAGATGCGGCGCGGATCGATGCGGTGCGTGCGCTGCACCTCGTCGATCAGGGCGGTGATGAACGCTACGTCTTTGCTGTCGTCGGTCATCGCGAAGCCGCAACAGCCGACCGCGTTCCACGTCCCCATGCGCTCGTTGCGGCCGCTGCCATTGGGGAAGGCGACGACCAGCCCCGCCTGCCGTGCCTTGGCTTCCCATCGCCCGACCATCGATCCGGCATTGCCGCCGCCGCCGTGCAGCACGATCAACAATGGCGCCGGCTTGCCGCCGCCCGCGTCGAGCAACAGATAGTTGCGTTCGGTGCCTGCCACTTTGATCTTGTGCGCGGTCGTGCCGGCCGGCTGGGCCGGTTCGGCACGCTGCGCCCGCAAGGCGCGCAGGCGCTTGGATGCCTGCGCATCGGCTTCGGCTGCGGCGAACAGGCCCGCGGCGAGCGCAGCGAGCATCGCGGCTGCGGAGAGTGGGTGCTTCTTCATGATCGATGTCCTCACCAGTTGAACGAGAGGCTGCCTCCCCAGGTGCGCGGCGTGTTGTAGTAATTGTTCCCGGCGACGGTCACGACGCGGTAGATCTCGTTGGTGGCGTTCTTGACGAAGCCGAGCAGGCGCCAGTTCCGGCCCTGAATGCCCGCCGACGCATCGAGCACCGCGAAGGATTCGCTGGCGCGCGTGAGCGAGGCATCGTCGAACCCGCCGCCCGCGGTCTGGAAGCTGACGGTGAGCAGGCCGCTCAGCCCGCCACCGAGCGGCTGGGTGAAGCCGCCGTTGAGCGTGATCATATAGTCGCGGGTGCGCGGCACATCCTTGCCGCTGAGATCGAGCGTCGCGCCCTGGAACAGGATCGACGCGCCATCCTTCCACGTGCCGTGCGAAGTCGATGCGCTGGCCGAGAGGGTGAATTTGCCGTCGCCGACCGGCACGAGCGCGGCGATTTCGAGCTCGCCGCCATAGAGCCGGTTGCCGCCGACATTCTCCAGCGTGAACGCCGGATTGGTGGTGGTCAGCGTGGTCGTCTGCTGGACGTTGCGGGTCTCGCCGTAAAAGGCCGCGAGCTGGGTACGCAGCACCGTGCCGCCGCGTGTGCGGAACACGGTCTTCACGCCGAGTTCGCCCTGGGTGATGTCCTCCGGATCATAGGGCACACGATCGAAGAAGCCGGGTGCCGGGGTCTGATTGAAGCCGCCGGGACGATAGCCGGTGGCGACGCGGCCATAAAGCGTCACTTCGTCGCTCACGTCATAATCGATCGAGACGGTCGGCAGGAAACGCTTCCACTCGCGGTCGAACAGGCTGAGTGCGATGGCATCGTTGGTGGTCGCGTCGAGATCGAAGCGCTGGAAGCGGAACTTCTTCGAATCGACCTGAAAGCGCGCTTCGGCGGTCACGTTCAGCCGGTCGGTGATCGCATAGCCGAGCAGGCCGAACGCCGAGTAGGAGAAGAGATCCTCGCGCGCATTGTCGAGCCGCAGCTGACGGCGCACCGTGGTGGTGGTCGCGGCCGGGCCGATCACCGTGCCGTGCCGGTTCGAATAGATGTTGGTGGTGTAGGTCTGGAAATCGGTGCCGATCAGCCAGCTTAAGGGGCCGGTGCCGGTCGATCCCCAATGCACTTCGGCGCCATAGCGTTCGAACCGCTCGCCCTGATCGTCGATCAGCTGGATATTGGCATTGCGGATACCCGAATAGTGATCGAAATCCGCGCCGATCCGGTCGCCGTCGCGGCCCTTGTAATTGGCGAGCACGACCAGTTCGGAGCTGCCGAAATCGTGACGGAAGTCGAACAGCATCTGGGTCTGGGTGATCTTCACCCGATCGGTCGTGTCGAGGCCGGTGCGAACGAACGGATCGGGATCGAGCAGCGCATTCTGCCCGATCGAGGTGAAGCCCGGTGCGCTGGAGTCCGAATATTCGAGCGTCAGGTTGGCCGTGCTGGCGGTGCCGATGCCCAGCCCGATCGTGCCGCGCACACCCCAGCTCTTCTCGACATCGACATAGCGGCCGGTGACCTGATCGAGGTGGAAGCCCTTGTTCTGGTCGTTGTAATAGCCGCCGATGCGCAGCGCGACGGTGTTCGCGATGGGCAGGTTGAGCGTCGCCGATCCTTCGATCCGTTCGACCGAGTCATAGCCGGCCTTGCCGCGGATCTCGGTATCCATCACCGGTTTGCGGCTGATCACATTGACCGCGCCGCCCACCGCGCTGCGTCCGTAGAGCGCGCCCTGCGGACCACGATATACTTCGACGCGCTGGACGTCGTAGAAATCGATGTCGCTATAGCTGCGGCCGCCGAACCCGCCGCCCGCGACATAGATGCCGTCGCGGTAGATGCCGGTGGTCGATTCGGAGAAGCCCAGCCGCCCGCCGCCTTGGCCGCGCAGCGCGATGTCGTCGAGATATTGCGGACCCGATCCGATCAGGATCGCGCCGGGGGTCTGGCGGGTATAGTCGGCCACGTCCTTGACGTTCAGCCGCTCCAGATCGTCGCTGGTGAGCACGCTGACCGATGCGGGCACATCCTCGATCGACTCGTCGCGGCGCCGTGCCTGAACCACGATCTCCTCGCCGCGCGGCGCTTCGGCCGTTTCGGTGTCCTGCGGTTGCGCGTCCTGGGCCAGCGCCGGCGCGGCAGCCGCACAGGCGAGCACCAGCGACGAAAGCGCGACACCGGCGCGAAGGGCCTGAATGTTACGGGAAATCATATGCTTGGCCATCTCTCACTCCTCCCCCGCCGAGTGCGCGAACAGGCGCCTCGACTCTCTATGTCACTCGTGAGTAACATGATGTCACCAATGAGTAAACAGGATCGGATTCTCGCGATGACCGCCGACCCGGAGCACGCCGCAATTGCCAAACCGGCCGGAGTCGGCGAGCGTCGCGCGATGGCACAGACCTATTCGGAAATGATCGATGCGCACCGGGTGAAGCGGCGCGTGCAATTGCTGCGCGCGGCGGCCGATGTGCTCGAGCAGCGCGGCTTGCGGCAGGCGACGATGGATCAGGTCGCGACCCAGGCCGGCGTGTCGAAGGTGATCCTCTACCGTTACTTCAAGTCGAAGGACGGTCTGGTCGACGCGGTGCTCGAGGAAGTCGTCGAGGCGATTCTCGAGGCCGATCGCGAGGAAGCGGCATGGTGGACCGACCGGATCCGCCGCACCTTGCCCGTCGCGCGGGCGCATGCGGCGGCGATGAAGCTGCTGGTCCGCCATGCCGCGCACGATCCGATCTTCGGCGTGCATCTCGAACGGCTGACCGCAGCGCTGGTCGAGGCGGTGATCGAACGCGAGACCGAGATCCTCGGCCCGGAGCCGAGCGCGCCGGGGCCGGCGATGATCATGGCCGAGGCGGTCACCGCCTTCATGCTCGATTCCTATGTCCGCTGGATCGAGCAGGGCGATGCTGCGCGTGACGATCAGTTCGTCGAGTGGATCACCAAGTCGGTCCGCTCGATCGTCTATCACTGGCGCGGCCTCGATCCCTAGGGTCGGGCGGCCTCACACCAATCGAAGAAATCGGAGTCGGTTGCCCACCGCAAGGTGCGCGCCTGTGCCGTTGCGCGCCCTGCATTCTCATGTCCCTTCAAGGTCAATATTGACTGACACATAAGTCAGTATTGACTCCAGCGGACAGGCGGTGCCATGTTCGCGACGATCGCAGAACAGCGTCATGCAGGCGCGGCGGCGACAAGGAGGGGATATGAAACGCCTAGCTTATACATCGTCGCTCATCGCGCTGATCGCCGCGGTGCCTGCGGTCGCGCAGACCGGTCCGGCTCAGGATCCGGCGGCGCAGAGTGAAGCAGCGAGCGAGGACGAGATCGTCGTCACCGCCACGCTTCGCAGCCAGCGCCTGCAGGACGTGCCGCTCAGCGTCACTGCCTTTTCGCAGCAGGAACTGACGCAGAAGGGCATTGTCGGCTTTGAAGGGATTGCCCGCGAGACGCCGGGCGTCGCGCTGAACAAGGCCAGCGACAACAATGCGCGGTTCACCACCCGCGGCATCTCCACCAATGGCTGGGGTGCGGGCCTGCAGACGACCACGACGGTCTATCTCGACGAACTGCCGCTCACCACGATCGGCAATTCGATCACGCTCGATTCCAACCTGTACGATGTCGAGCGCGTGGAGTTCCTGCGCGGGCCGCAGGGCACCCTGTTCGGATCGGGTTCGCTGTCGGGCGCGATGCGCATCCTGACGCGCAGCCCGAACCTCAAGGATTTCGACGCGTCGGGTCTCGTTGATCTGGGCTGGACGCCCGATGGCGGCAGCATCCGCCAGCGCTACAACGGCATGGTCAATGTGCCGCTGGTCAGCGACACGCTCGCGCTGCGTGCGGTCGGTTATTACCGGCACGAAGAAGGCTATATCGACAATGTCGGCACCGGCGTGAAGAACGCCAATACGCTGAAGGGCTATGGCGGCCGCGCCGTCCTGCTGTTCAAGCCGACCGACCGGTTCAGCGTCCGGCTGATGGCAGCCTATGAAGACAGCGGACCCGAGGACGCCTCGCTGACCAGCCCCGCGCTGGGCGATCGCAAGCGTTCGAGCGTCCGTCCGGACCGCTACACGTCGAAGACGCAGGTCTATAACGGCACGCTGGAATATGATTTCGACTGGGCGCGCCTGACCAGCTCGACGACCTACTCGGTGAACGAAGGCGATTTCGACGTCGATCTGGGCGGCACGTTCAATCTGGCGATCCCGTTCCTGATGGACGACGATTACCAGACCAAGACCTTTGTGCAGGAAACGCGGCTGGTCTCGGCCTCGCGCGGGACCGGGTTCGAATGGGTGATCGGCGGCTTCTATCTGCACCGCGATCTCGATCTGGTCGGCCGCTATCAGTCGACCCCGGCCTTCCTGTCGGCGCGCGGTATCACCGGGCTGACCGACTCGGTCTTCCAGACCTTCGGCAACCGCACCCGCAACTACGAACTCGCCGGTTTCGGCGAGCTGACCTACAACTTTACGCCGCAGTTCTCGGTCAGCGGCGGCATCCGCTATGGCAAGTACGGCGCGAAGGTGGATACCTATGCGGGCATCAACACCGCCTATTTCACCTATGCGCTGTTCGGCATTGCCGGCCCGCTGGCGATCACGCCGGTTCCGGCCGCGACCTACAACTACCCTTCCGCCGAGCGCGCGTCGTGGAAGGCGAGCGTCACCTACCGGCCGACGCGCAGCCTGACCATGTACGGTACGGTTTCGACCGGGTACCGCACGCCGGTCTACAATGCCCGCGCGGGCAGCGTGAGCCTGGTCAATCCCGCCGATCTGGTGATCCCGCAGGGTGCGGGTTCGGATAACCTGATCAACTATGAAGTCGGCCTGAAGGGACGTTTCCTCGACGGCCGGCTGACCATGGCGATGGCTGCCTATTATATCGATTGGCAGAACATCCAGGTGCAGGCCAACCGCGTGTCGGACTCGGTGCAGTTCGCCACCAATATCGGTGGCGCCCGCAGCCAGGGTCTCGAGGCCGAGATCACCTTCACGCCGGTGCCCGGGTTGACCTTCGGTCTAAATGGCTCGCTCAACAGTGCGAAGGTGACCAAGCTCTCTGCGCAGGAGGCGCAGATCTCCGGTGCGGTGAATGGTGGTCGCCTGTCTTCGCCCGAAGTACAGGGGTCGTTCTACGGCACCTATAATTACGGGCTGGGCGGCGATGTGCGCGGCTTCAGCAGCTTCCAGATCCAGCATGTCGGTTCGTTCCCGAACATGTTCCCCAACACGCCGGGAACGCTGGGCACGCGCAGCCCGCTGTACGATCACACCGACAATTACACCTATATCAACCTGCAGACCGGAGTGACGGTCAAGGACCTGACCGTGACGCTGTATGTGGAGAATCTCGGCAACAGCCGGGCCACCACCTACATCCATCCCGAAGCGTTCGTGTACAGCCGCTACGCGATCCTGCGGCCGCGCACCTTCGGCATCCGCATCGGCTACAATCTGTGGTGATTGCGGCACTCTCGACCGTGCGGCCGGGAAGCCGGGCGCGCGGGTGGGGATGGGCGGCGTTCGCCGGCCTGTCCCTGCTCGCCGCCCCGGCGGCGGGGCAGGACGTCCGGATCCAGCAGGGAGCGCTGCGGGGCGTCGCTGGGTCCGGCGTCACCGCGTATAAGGGCATACCCTATGCGCGACCGCCGGTCGGCGATCTTCGCTTCCGCCCACCGGCGGCGCCAGAGTCCTGGAAGGGCGTGCGCAACGCCCAGTCCTATGGCCGTGCCTGCCTGCAGCCGCCGCAATCGCCGACCGGACTCTATGCGGGCGGCATGGCCCTGCAGAGCGAGGATTGCCTGACGCTCAACGTCTGGGCTCCGGCTGGCGCGAAGAAGCTGCCGGTGATGGTGTGGATCCATGGCGGCGCCCTGGCGGGCGGGAGCAGTTCGGAACCGCTCTATGACGGCACCGGACTGGCACGGCAGGGCGCGATCATCGTTTCGATCAACTACCGGCTCGGTGTGCTCGGCTATCTGGCACACCCGGCACTGAGCGCGGAATCCGCGGACAGGATCTCGGGCAATTACGGTCTGCTCGATCAGATCGCGGCGTTGCGCTGGGTCCAGAACAATATCGCCGCGTTCGGGGGCGATCCGGCGCGAGTGACCATTGCGGGTGAATCCGCGGGCGCGCTCAGCGTCATCGCATTGCTCGCCAGCCCGAAGGCCAGGGGCCTGTTCTCCGGCGCGATCGCGCAGAGCGGCTATATGCCCTCCTATCGCGCACTGAACCGTGAGGCGCTCGGGCTGCCTTCGGCTGAGAGTGCCGGTGCGGCGTTGGTGAAGGCCGTCGGTGCGACCGACGCCAAGGCACTCCGCTGGGCCGATCCGGCGGCGCTGCTTGGCGCCGCCTATGCGACCGGCTGGGCGCCCGAACCGGTGATCGACGGGGTGCTGCTGGAAAACCAGCTCGCGGCTGTCTTCGCGCGCGGCGGGCAGGCAAAGGTACCGGTGCTGGCGGGATACAATGAGGGCGAGATCCGCTCGCTGATGTTCCTCGCACCCAAGGCGCCTGCGACCCAGGCGGCGTATCAGGCCGATGTCCGCAGCCGGTTCGGCGATCAGGCGGATGCGTTTCTCGCCATTTATCCGGGTGCCGATCCCAAGGCGGACTCGATGGATTCGATCCGCGACGGACTTTACGGCTGGGCCGCGCAATATCTGGTGCTGCAACAGGCGATGGCCGGCCAGCCATCCTATCTCTATTATTTCAGGCACAGCACCCCGGCGCAGCGCGAGCGCGGGCTGGCCGCGTTCCATGCCAGCGAGATCCCCTATATCTTCGGGCAGGTCGGCCCCGGTGCCGCGCTTGGCCCCAACTGGCCCAAGCCGCCGAACAGCCCCGGAGAATCGGCGCTGTCGCAGGCGATGATGCGCTACTGGATTTCCTTTGTGCGCGGCGAGGCGCCCAAGGCACCGGGTGAAGCGGATTGGCCGCGCTACACGCTGGACAGCCGCGCCTATCTCGACATTGCGGAGCGACCTTTGGCGTCGCGCGACCTCCATGCCGCGGCATTCCGCTGGGCAGACGGGCTGGTTGCGGGGCGCTGGTCGCAGGGTCGCGGCTGGCGATACGATATCGGCTTCTCCGCCTATCCGGCGGCCTCCGGCGAACAGGGGGCACGGCGTTGACGCACTTGCTACAGACCGGCACGCTTCGGGCGATGAGCAGCGACAAAGCCAGCCCGAAGGACGCGCCCGCACCGCGTACCCGCGCCCGTAACCACAAGGCCCGCGTTCGCGAGGCATCGATCGAACGCATCCTCGATGCCGCCGAGCAGCTGTTCGCCGAGTTCGGCTATCACGGCGTCACGCTGAAGGATGTGGCGAACCGCGTTGGGGTCAGCTCCACGCTGATCCATTATCATTTCAGCGGGAAAGAAAGCATCTACGAGGCGATCTGGGCGCGCAAGGCACCGGCTTCGGCGCACAACCGGCTGGAGGCGATGCGCCTCTATGCCGAGCGGGCGGGCGACGACATCACCGTCGAAGGTGCGCTGCATGCCTGGATCGATCCCGATCTGAACGTCCATCTGGAGGATCAGGAATATTGGGCGGCGATCGGCAAGATCAGCGCGCAGGCCAACAGCGCCGCGGGCTGGGGCGCCGAGAAGATGACCAAATATTACAACCCGGTCGTGCTGGCGCTGATCGAGCTGCTCAAAAAGGCGATGCCCGATTGCGACGAGGCGACGATCTTCTGGGGCTATCATTTCCTGTCGGGGGCGATGACCCACAATATGGCGCGCACCGGCCGGCTCGACGAGCTGTCGCACGGCCTGTGTTCGTCCGACGATTTCGCATCGATCCGCAAGCATATGGCGACCTTCATGGCCGCCGGTTTCAAGGCGATCTGCCAGCCGGAGGCGGCAGGAAAATAGCAAACCGCAAACTGGCGGTGGCATCGCCGTGCGTCAGCGCGGGCGATGTCCGGCGCCCAATGTTCGAGAGTGGATGACGAGAATGGCCACCGATACGACAGCGACGGCGCGAGATGGCGGGCGCGAGGGACGTTATGCCGGAATGGTCCTGGCGCTGCTGTGCCTGGTCTATGTGCTCAACTTCCTCGACCGCCAGCTGCTGTCGATCCTCGCCAAGCCGATTCAGGACGATATGGGCATCACCGATGGCCAGCTAGGCTTGCTCGGCGGTCTCTATTTCGCGCTATCCTATTGCATCCTCGGCGTGCCGGTCGCGTGGCTGGCGGATCGCGGCAACCGCGTCCGCATCCTCTCGATCGCCTGCGCGCTGTGGAGCGCGGCGACGATCGCGTGCGGCATGGCCAGCACCTATCCGCAGCTCGCCGTCGCCCGGATCAGCGTCGCGATCGGCGAGGCGGGCGGAGTGCCGCCTTCCTACTCGATCATCTCGGACTATTTCCCGCCCAGCCGGCGCGGCACCGCGCTTGGCCTTTTCAATCTCGGCCCGCCGCTGGGGCAGGCGCTCGGCGTGGCGTTCGGCGCGAAGATCGCCGCAGCCTATGACTGGCGGCTGGCCTTCATCCTGCTCGGCGCAGCGGGATTGATCGCGGCGATGGCGGTATGGGGCCTGATCCGCGAACCGAAGCGCGGCGGCACCGATGCCGTGGCCGCTACCCCCGTAGCCGAGGCGCCTGCGGAAGCGGCGACGAGCTTCTGGACCGCGCTGCGCAACTTCGCGGCGAACCCCGTTCTGATGCTGGTCGCGCTTGCTGCCGGGGCCACCCAGTTCGTCACCTATGCCACGATGGGCTTCACCACCCTGTTCCTGATGCGCGAAAAGGGCATGACGCTCGATCAGGTCGCGATCTGGTATGCACTGCTGCTCGCGATCTGCGTCAGCGCCGGCATCTTCCTGTCGGGCCGGCTGGTCGATCGCTTCGCCCAGCGCTCTCCGCAAATCTATGGTTGGCTGCCCGGGGTCGCTTTGGCGGCAGCGGTGCCCTTCTTCATCGGCTTCGTCCATGCGCCTGTCTGGCCGGTCGCGCTTGCGTTCCTCGCGGTGCCGACCTTCCTCAACTATTTCTACCTGACCCCGGCAGTGACGCTGGTGCAGAACAGCGTGCCCGCGCGTCAGCGGACCCTTGCCGGGGCGGTGCTGCTGCTGATCATGAACCTGATCGGCCTTGGTCTCGGCCCCACCTGGCTCGGCGCGGTCAGCGACTGGTTCCGTCCGACCAATCCGGGCAACTCGCTCCAACTCGCTTTCTACAGCCTGGTGCCCTTCTACCTGATCGCGATCGCCTTGCATTTCGCGCTCGCGCGGCGGCTCAAGCGATGACGGCGATCCCCTTGCACGGCTCGATGCAGCCCTATGCTCTGACGGTCGACCGGCTGATCGATCACGCCGCCAAATGGCATGGCGCGACGGAAGTGGTGACCGCGGGCAGCGGCGGATCAGCCACGCGGATCGGCTATGCTGCACTGCGCGAGCGCAGCAACCGGTTGTCGGGTGCGCTTCGTGCACTTGGCCTTGGCATGGGCGACAATCTGGGTGTGCTGGCGTGGAACAGCCAGCCGCATATGGAATGCTGGTATGCCGCGATGGGCGCGGGCATCGTCTGCCACACGCTCAACCCGCGTTTGTCGCACGAGCATCTGGCGGAGATGATCCGGCAGGCGGCCAATCCGGTGCTGGCGATCAGCCCCGATCTGGGGCCGCTGGCCGAACAGCTGGTCCCTCTCTGCCCCAGCATCGCGCATGTGATCGTGCTGGACGAACCCGGCACCGATTTCCCGTTGCCCGACTGCGGCGTCCGCTGCTGGCGTTATGGCGATCTGCTCGAACAGCTTGGCGAACCCGTCGTCTGGGGTGATTTCGACGAGAACAGCCCGGCGGGCCTGTGCTTCACGTCGGGCACCACCGGCGCGCCGAAGGGCGTCACCTATACGCATCGGTCCAACTATCTCCACACCATCCATCAGCTTCAGGCCGATGTGATCGGGCTGACCGTGCAGGACACGGTGCTGGTCGCGGTACCGATGTTCCATGCCAATGGCTGGGGGCTGCCCTTTTCGGCACCGGTGGCGGGATCGCGCCTCGTGCTGCCAGGCCGCCATCAGGACGGCGCCAGCCTTGCCGCGCTGATCGAGGCCGAGCAGGTGACCGTTGCTGCGGGCGTGGCGACGGTGTGGCTCGGCCTTGCCGATCATCTCGACCAGACCGGCGGAGACGTGCCTTCGCTGGACCGCATCCTGCTTGGCGGATCGCCGGTGCCGCAGGCGCTGATGGACCGGCTCGAAGCCCGGCTTGGGGTCAAGGTGCAGACGAGCTGGGGGATGACCGAGCTGTCGCCGCTCGGCACCACAACTCCGCCCGGTGCCATCGAGCGCAGCGCCGCCAAATCTGGTCGCCCCCCACTCGGCGTCGATCTGCTGCTGACCGATGCGAATGGCGCGGCGCTGCCGGAGCAGCGCGGGCAGGAGGGGCGGCTGCGCGTCCGCGGCGCCAGTGTCGTCCATCGCTATTTCGGGCATGATGCTCCCGCCACCGACGCCGAGGGCTGGTTCGATACCGGTGATCTCGCGACGATCGACGATAGCGGACAGATCAGCATCACCGGCCGCGCGAAGGACCTGATCAAGTCCGGCGGCGAGTGGATCAATCCGCAGGAGATCGAAGCGATCGTCGGCGAACTGCCCGAGGTCGCGCTGGCCGCGGTCGTCGGCCGCGCGCATCCCAAATGGGGCGAGCGCCCGATCCTGGTGGTAGAGCCGTGCCGCGGCGCCGAGATCAGCGACGAGACGCTGCTGGAAACATTGCGGGCAAGGGTGGCAAGCTGGTGGCTGCCCGACGCGATCATCCGCGTGGTGGCGATGCCGCTCGCGATGACCGGGAAGATCGACAAGAAGAGGCTGCGCATCGACCATGGCTGAAGGAACGACACGTCGCACCGTGCTGGCGGGGATCGCCGCGGCAACCGCAATCCGGCCGGTCATGGCCGCCCCGGCTGCGAAGATGCCCAAGGGGTTTCTGTGGGGCGCCGCCATCTCGGCGCATCAGAGCGAGGGCGGCAACACCGCGTCCGACAGCTGGCTGCTCGAGAATTTGCCGGAGACGGTCTATAAGGAACCCTCGGGCGACGGCTGCGACAGCCTCAACCGCTATGCGCAGGACTTCGCCATCGCCAAGGCGCTGGGACTCAACTGCTACCGCTTCGGCATCGAATGGGCGCGGATCGAGCCCGAGCCGGGCCGCTTCTCGCTGGCGGTGCTGGATCATTATCGCCGCGTGCTTGCCGCCTGCCGCGCGCATGGGCTGATGCCGATCGTCACCTATAGCCACTTCACCGTGCCGCGCTGGTTCGCGATGCGCGGCGGATGGGAGGCGGCGGACAGCGCCGATCTGTTCGCGCGTTTCTGCGAGACCGCTACCCGCGCGCTGGGCGACCAGATCGGCATGGCCTCGCCTTTCAACGAAGCGAATATCCATCTGCTCGCGAAACTGTGGCGTGGCGCGGCCACCCCCGAATATCGCGCCAAACGCACGGCGATGATCGCGGCGGCGGCCAGGGCGACCAACTCGCCCGCCTTCTCCTCGATCCTGTTCGCCGATCCGGACCGGATCGACGCCCACCTGCTCGATGCGCAGGCCAAGGCCTATCAGGCGATCAAGGCCGGGCCGGGCGATTTCCCGGTCGGCGTCACGCTCACCACCCAGGCAGTCGAGCCGTTCGGCGAAGGCAGCGTCGCGGCGCGGATCGAGGGCGAGCTCTATGGCAGCTGGTGGGACGCGGTGAACGCCAGCGATTTCGTCGGCGTCCAGACCTATACCCGCATGCGCGTCGACGCGAACGGGCTGATGCCGCCGCCGCAGGGCGCGGAGCTGACTGCGGCGGGGTACGAATATTATCCGCAGGCGCTCGGCCACACGATCCGGCTTGCCGCGCGCAAGACGAACAAGCCGATCTACGTCACCGAAAGCGGGATCGGCACCGACGACGACAGCCGCCGCATCGCCTGGCTCGATGCCAGCATGGCCGAGCTGGAACGGTGCATGGCGGACGGCATCAAGGTCCACAGCTATATCTACTGGTCGCTGCTCGACAATTTCGAATGGACGCAGGGCTATGGCCAGCGCTTCGGCCTCGTCGATGTCGATCGCACCAGCTTCGCGCGCAAGATGAAACCCAGCGCGCGGCATTTTGCCAGCCTGATCCGGGCGCGGCGATGATGCTGGCCGGACTCTTCGACCTTGGCGGACGCGTCGCCATCGTCACCGGCGGATCGCGCGGGTTGGGGCTGCAGATCGCGCAGGCGCTTGGCGAATATGGCGCGTCTCTGGCGCTGGTTGCCCGCAAGCAGGCCGATCTAGACGCGGCGGTGGAGCAGCTTGCGGCGTCCGGCTGCACTGCATCTGCCTTCGCAGCTGATCTCGGTGAACCCGATGCCGCCGCCGATCTCACCACCCGCATCCTCGCGCATTTCGGGCGGATCGACATATTGGTGAACAATGCCGGTGCCGCCTGGGGCGCGCCTGCGGAGGATTTTCCGCTCGAGGGCTGGAGCAAGGTCATCGACCTGAATGTGACCGGCCTGTTCCTGCTGACCCAGACGGTCGCGCGTGAAGCCATGCTGCCACAGGGCAAGGGCAGCGTGATCAACCTGGCTTCGATCGAGGGGCTGCTCGGCCATCATCCCGACCGGCTCGGCACCATCGCCTACAACACCGCCAAGGGCGCGGTGATCAACATGACCCGCGCGCTCGCCGCCGAATGGGGGCCGCGCGGCATTCGCGTCAATGCGATCGCGCCCGGCTTCTTCCCGTCGAAGATGACCGGCGCCACACTCGACGCGCACGGCGCCGAATTGCTCCGCCAGACGCCGCTCGGCAAGCTGGGCGGCGAAACCGACCTGATGGGGCCAGCATTGCTGTTGGCCTCCGATGCCGGTGGCCATATCACCGGTCAGGTGCTGGTGGTCGACGGCGGCACCACGATCATCTGAAGGCAAGACATGACCAGCCTGCTGCTCCATCGCCGCGACATGGACTTCCTCCTGCACGACTGGCTGGGGGCGGACGCCTTTGCCGATCGCCAGACGGTCGACGCGATCCTCGACCTGTCGGAGAAGCTCGCCGTCGAAGCCTTTCTGCCGCACTACAAGCTGGCGGATGTCGAGGAGCCCCGGCTGGGCGCGGACGGGCAGGTCCATATCTGTCCGGCGATCGGCGAGGCGCTGGCCGAATATGCCCAGGTCGGGCTGTTCGCAGCCGGCTTCGACGAGGATCGCGGCGGGTTGGGCCTGCCCTATCTGGTTTGCGCCGCTTCGTTCGCGTGGTTCGCGGCTGCCAATGTCGCCACCGCCGCCTATCCGATGCTGACGGTCGCCAATGCGCGGCTGATCACCACCTTCGGCACGGAGGCGCAGTTCGAGGCGTTCGCGCGGCCGCAGATCGAGGGGCGCTGGTTCGGCACGATGTGCCTCTCCGAGCCGCAGGCGGGTTCCAGCCTTGCCGATGTCCGCACCCGCGCCGTGGCCGATGGCGCCGACGCGCTCGGCAATCGCTATCGCCTGACCGGCAACAAGATGTGGATCTCCGGCGGCGATCAGGATGTCAGCGACAACATCGTCCATCTCGTGCTGGCCAAGATCCCCGACGCGGACGGTGTGTTGCCGGAAGGGAGGGCCGGCATCTCGCTGTTCATCGTGCCGAAGCAGCTTCCCGATGGCGCGCGTAACGACGTGACCGTGGCGGGCCTCAATCACAAGATGGGCTATCGCGGCACTGCCAACTGCCTGCTCAATTTCGGCGAGGCCGGCGGGGCGACCGGCTGGATCGTCGGCGAACCCGGGCAGGGCCTGCGCCAGATGTTCCTGATGATGAACGAGGCGCGGATCGGCGTCGGCATCGGCGCGGCGGCGCTCGGTTACCGCAGCTATCTGCTGTCGGCCCGTTATGCCCGCGAGCGGCTGCAGGGTCGCGCGGTGGGGACGCGTTCCGGACCGCCGGCCGCGATCATCGAGCATCCCGATGTTCGCGCGATGCTGCTGCAGCAAAAATCCTATGTGGAAGGTGCGCTGGCGCTGTGCCTCTATTGCGCACGCCTCGTCGATACCGCTGCGGGCAACAGCGACGACGAAGCCTTGCTGGGCCTGCTCACGCCCGTCGCCAAGACCTGGCCCTCCGAACATGGCCTCGCCGCCAACGACATCGCGATCCAGATCCATGGCGGCTATGGCTATACCCGCGACTTCGATGTCGAGCAGTTGTGGCGCGACAATCGCCTGAACCCGATCCATGAGGGCACCACCGGTATTCAGGGCATCGACCTGGTCGGCCGCAAGATACTCAGCGACGGATCGGGATTGCCCGTCCTCGCGCTTCGCCTGTTGCAGACCTGCAAGGCGGCCGCCGCGATTCCTGAACTCGCCCACCATGGCGCCGCCCTGTCGGACGCTTGGCACCGCGTCACCGGGACGATCGACGCGCTGCGCGGCTGCGAAGCCGGTGCCGCGTTCGACAACGCCACCGCGTTCCTGCGCGCATTCGGCCATGTGGTCATGGCGTGGCTGTGGCTCGATCAGGCCGTGGCAGCGGCCGGGCTGGATCGCGCCGGGCCCGATTGCGATTTCGCCGACGGCAAGCTTCACGCCTGCCGCTTCTTCTTCGAATGCGAGTTGCCCAGGGCACTCACGCTCCTGACCTTCGTCGCCTCGCGAAGCAATGTGGCCTCCGGAGTGCCGGCGCGGATCTTCTGATTATTCGGGCTGCCGGCCGGCGCCTTGCGGATACCGCCCGAGTGTCAGCAGGATAAGCGATCCGACCGCGAACAGTCCCGCGCCGACCTGAAAGGCGGGGGCGTAGCTGCCGAACCGGTCATAGATCGCGGCGAACAGGAACGGCGCGACGCCACCCGCAACGGCGAGTGCGGCGTAGAACATCGAATAGATCCGCGCATAATGGGCCAGCCCGAAATAGCGCGCGCTGAGAAAGGCGAGCAGGTCGAGTTCGGCACCCGCGGCGATTCCGATGATGACCGCGCAGGCCATGATCACGAAATAGTCGTCGCTTCCCGGTAGCATCAGGCATGCGAAAACCGGCAGGAAGGTCACTATCGCAGCGACGCCCGGTGCCCAGATCCGGTCGATCAAATAGCCGACTGCGATCCGGCCGACCACGATCGAGACGCCCAATACGCTTTGCACATTCGCTGCCGCCTGCGCCGATACGCCGGTGTCGGTGACGGCCGGAATGAGATTGGCGACGATGCCCGACTGGGCAAGGTAGATGCAGGCGATCGAGGCGAAGATGACCCAGAAGCGATAGCCGCGCAGCGCCTCGCCAAGGGAGATTCCCCATGACGCTTCGTCCGGTGCTCCTGCCTCGTTTGCGGGGGGCGTCTCATCCGGGCGAAACAGCCACCATGCCAAGGGCAGCGCGATCGCCAGCGGCAACATGCCGAGGCCGATAAGCGCGAAATCGACTCCGCCCCATGCGATCATCGCCGTGACCAGCTGTGGAATGACGATGGCGCACAGGCCGGTTCCGGTCAGCACCAGCCCGAGCGCGAACCCGCGCTGGCGCGAGAAGCTCGATGCGATGCCGCGCGTCCAGCTGACCGGACTCGATCCCGCGCCGAGCACCGCCATGCCGGCAAAGGCGAGATAGAAGATCAGGATCGACGATCCCGAAATGCTCGCGAGGAAGAAGGACAAAGCGAGGCCGACCAGCCCCGGCATCGCGACCCGTCGCGCGCCGTATTTCTGCACCAGTGCGCCGACCAATGGCGACATCAGTGCGCCAAGGCCGACGCTGAACAGGATTGCCGTCTGTACCTCGGAACGCGACCAGCCATGGGCTTCGGTCAGCGGCTTGGTAAGCGGTCCGATCGAATAGAAGGGCAGGGCGGTGGCGCTGCACGCGACACCGATCGCCGCCGCCAGGATCAATGGCGCGCGACGGACCACCTCCGGTTTCGAATCCATGCGCAACCCTCTCCAGTTCATTTATCATCCTACTAGGTGGTATGAACGGGATGCTGTCAAGCGCGGGTAGCCGTCGGTTCAGGCGTCAGGCACTTCGCGGCGGCCGGTCACGCGCAGGCCGAACCCCTCCAGTGCTGCGAGCTTTGCGGGGCTGGAGGTGAGCAGGATCATGTCGCGGACGCCAAGATCCTGGAGGATCTGTGCACCCACGCCATAGTCGCGCGTGGCCATGGTGCGCTGATATTCGCCGCGCCCGCCATTGACCCGGTCGGACAGGGACGTCGGACTGCCATCGCGAACGAACACCGCCGCGGCCGGGCCATCATGCGCGGCCAGTGCGCGCAACGCCCGCGGCACATAATCGCGATGCGCCAGCGACCAGCCGAGCATATCGGTCGCGAGATCGATTTGATGCACGCGAACCAGCGTCGGCGTTTCTGCCGAGATCGCGCCACGGGTCAGCGCGACATGCTCGGATCCGTCGATGATGTTGCGATAGACGAAGATGCGGAAATCGCTGCCATGGACGCTGTCGAACGGCGCTTCCGCGACGCGTTCGACGATGGTTTCGAAACGGCGGCGATAGGCGATCAGATCGGCGATGGTGCCGACCTTGAGATCGTGGGCATGGGCAAAGTCGATAAGCTGGGGCAGCCGGGCCATCGTGCCGTCGTCGTTCATCACTTCGCAGATGACACCTGCGGGTGTGAGCCCGGCGAGGCGCGCGATATCTACCGCAGCTTCGGTGTGTCCTGCGCGGATCAGTACGCCGCCGTCGCGCGCGGTCAGCGGAAAGACGTGGCCCGGCGATACCAGATCCTGCTCGCCCTTTGTCGCGTCGATCGCCACAGCAATGGTATAGGCGCGGTCATGCGCCGATATGCCGGTGGTGACGCCCTCACGGGCCTCGATCGAAGTCGTGAAAGCGGTGCCGTAACCCGAGGCGTTGTTGCGGGCCATCGGGGAGAGGCCTAGCGTGGCGGCGCGTTGGGCGGTGATGGCGAGGCAGATAAGGCCGCGGGCATGCACGGCCATGAACGCGATCCGATCGGGCGTGGCGAACTGCGCCGGGATGATGATGTCACCCTCATTCTCGCGGTCTTCGGCATCGACCAGAATGAAGGGGCGGCCGTTGCGCGCTTCGTCGATGATCTCCTCGATGGACGCGATATCGTACATGCCGGCCTCTCCCTTTGCGTTGGCCACATACTACTTGGTATGAATCGAATTCAACCTGCACTCTTTACCCGATGCGGCGGCTGGGGCATCACGTCGCAATGGCGGGACAGGTCCCGATTGCCAGAAGGAATTGAAGTGGCGAGACGACCGGCAACTGCGGCACGCATGATTGATCAGGCCGACGAACGGCGCGCGCAGATCATCGATGCGGCAGCGAATGCGTTCATGTCGGAGGGGTTTGCGGCGACGTCGATCGATGACGTCGCGCGCCTGCTCGGCTGCACGAAGGGGCTGATCTACTACCATTTCAAGAACAAGACCGAGCTGTTCTTCGCGGTCCACTGGCACACGATCGAGACCAATCTGGGCGAGATCAAGCCGATCGCGCAGGGCGACGGACCGGCTGTCGAACGGATGCGCAGCATGATCCATTCGCATGTGCGATCGATCATCGACAGGCTGGCCTATCAGCGCGTGGCGCTTACCGGCCTCGAGATGCAGATCATCGGCAGCACCACGCCGCAAGAGCGGGCGATGCTGAACGACCTGCTCAAGATGTACGACGAATATGAGAATCTGTTCGTGCAGGTGATCAAGGACGGCATCGCCGAGGGCGCGTTCCATCAGGGCGACCCGCGGCTGATGGCAAAGCCGTTGCTGGGCGCAGTGAACTGGATGATCATGTGGTACCGGCCGCGGCCCAATGCCGGAAAAGGATCGAGCGAGAAGCTGTGCAACAGCATGTCGTCGTTCCTGCTGCGTGGCCTGGGTGTTGCCGATCAGCCGGAATAAAGACGACGGCGCTTGCATCAAATTTGAATACCAGACAGTATGAAATCGGATCGGCAAACGGTCCGGGAGAGGCTGTGTGGAACTCAAGGATCGGATCGTCGTCGTCACGGGCGCCGCGGGCGGCATCGGCGCGGCGATGGCAGCGCGGTTTGCGCGGGATGGCGCGCGCTGCGTGATCGTAACCGATCGGGATGCCGAAGGCGCCAAGCGCAGTGCAGCAGCGATCCGCGAAGCCGGCGGATCGGCCGAGGCCCATGGGCTGGATGTCTCAAGCGAGGCTGCGATCGCGGCGCTGGTCGACGATGTGACGGCCCGGTTCGGCGGGATCGACCTGTTCTGCTCGAACGCTGGCGTGATCGTCGAAGGCGGAGCCGAAGCGCCGGACAGCGGCTGGGACCTTTCCTGGTCGGTTAACGTCATGGCGCATGTCCATGCCGCGCGCGCCGTGTTGCCGCAGATGCTGGCGCGGGGTGAGGGCTATATCCTGAACACTGCCTCTTCGGCGGGCCTGCTGACGGCATTGGGTGCCGCGCCGTATAGCGTGACCAAGCATGCCGCGGTCGCGTTCGCCGAGTGGCTGGCGATCACCTATGGCGATCGCGGCATCCGCGTCAGCCTGCTTTGCCCCCAGGCGGTGAAGACTGCGATGCTCGACGCAGCGACCTCCGGCAGCGCGGCGAGCGCGGTCAAATCGGCCGGAGTGGTGCTGACCCCGGAGCATGTCGCGGATCAGGTGGGCGAAGCCATAGCAGCCGAGCGCTTCCTGATCCTGACCCATGACGAGATCGGCGGATATATGCAGCGCAAGGCGGCGGATACCGATCGCTGGATCGGCGGCATGCGCCGCTTCGCTGCGGCTGCTGCGCAAGGCGATTGATCGTAACGCGAATCTACGATACATACTGCTGAGTATTATATTTATAAGCGGCCGAATGCGCCGCCGGGAGCAGGAAAGCGATGGACCTCTCAACGCAGCGCGAGATCCTCGACCGGTTGAACCACAACTATGACGCGAACAGCGAGACGCTGGCGGATTCGGACATGTTCCACCGCGCGACGACCTATAGTGACCCCGATTATCTCGCCGCCGAACAGACCGTGCTGCGCCAGAATCCGGTGATCATCGGTCATTCGAGCTCGCTGCCCAATGCCGGCGATTTCCTTACCGATCGCAGCCTGGGACTGCCGATCCTGTTGTCGCGTCAGACCGATGGATCGCTGAAGGCACTGCTCAATATCTGCCGCCATCGCGGATCGCCGGTCTGCCTTGAGAAATCTGGCAACGCCAAGATCTTCGTCTGCCCCTATCATGCCTGGTCCTATCGCTCGGACGGCTCGTTGCTGCGGGCGCCGTCGGTCGCCTTTCCCTCGGTCGAGGGTGAGGTCGGCAGCATGGTCGAACTGCCGGTCGAGGAACGTCACGGCCTGATCTGGGTCGTCGGTACGCCCGGTGCCACGATCGACGTTGCGGCGCATCTGGGTCCCGAGATCGACGCGGATTTCTCGTCGTTCGGGCTGGGCGACCTGGTGCTGGAGCGCGACGCGGTTCTCACCGAGGATTTGAACTGGAAATATATCCTCGACGGCTTCCTCGAGGTCTATCACATCCCCAAGCTGCACACGCTCAGCATCGCACCCTATATCCACGGCAAATACAGCCTGTTCGACCGGTTCGGTCCGCACGGCCGGCTGGTCGCGGCGCGCAAGTCGCTCGATCCGATCCGCCGCGAGGTCGAGCAGGGGCCGGACTTCATGAAGCATGTCGCGGTCAATTATCAGCTTTTCCCGAACACGATCATCGTGTGGCAAGGCGATCATTTCGAGATCTGGACGTCATACCCCGACGGCGATCCGTCGCGCTGCACGGTTCGCGTCCAGTCGCTGACGACTCGCGCCATGGCGGCGCCCGAATACAAGGCGCGGTGGGATCGCAACTGGGATATCCTGATCGGAACGGTAGTCAGCGAGGACTGGGCGATCTCGAAGACCGTCCAGAGCGGCATCCCCTATCTGACCGAGGACCGGGTGATCCTGGGCCGGAACGAGCCGGGCATGCAGCATTTCCACGGCATGCTGGATCGTGCGGTAAGCGATTTGAAGGCGGCCTGAAGCGGGTATCGTCACAACAAAGCCGGAAAACCGGTGGTAATGGAGAGGCAATCGATGGCGACTCAGGCTCTGGAACCCCCGTTTGACGAAGGGGCGGACATCGCCGACATCGTTGCATCGATCGCGACGCTGGAAGATGCGGTGCGGGTTCACGGCCGGCATCATCCGGACCGCAACGCCGTCACCTTCGATGGCCGTAACCTCACCTTTGGCCAACTGGACGCCCGTAGCAACCAGCTGGCGAGCGCGCTGGCCGCGGAAGGGCTGGGGCCCGAGGACCGGGTCGCGGTCGCGCTGAAGAACAGCACCTATTATTTCGAGACCCTGTTCGGTGCACGCAAGCTGGGTGCGGTCCAGGTGGGAATCAACTGCCGCCTCGCCGCCGCCGAGATGGTCTATATCCTGAAGGATGCCGGCGCCCGGGTGCTGGTGCTCGACAGCGAGCTGATCGCGCTGGCGGATGCGATCCGTGCCGATGTGGGCGATGGGGTGCGCATCCTCGTGGCGGGCGATGGCGATCATGCGGGCCTCGAGGATTATGACGCATGGCTCGCGGCCTTTCCCGCGGCCGACCCGGGCCATCGTTCGGAACCCGACGATACCGCGCTGCAGCTCTATACCTCCGGCACCACCGGGCGGCCCAAGGGCGTGATGCTCGCCAACCGCAACCTGCAGGCCTATTTCGCGGCGGCGCGCGATATCTTCCCGATCCCCTATCAGGGTGTACATCTGATCGCGCTGCCGCTGTTCCACGTTGCGGCGCTGGTCTGGTCGATGCGTGCGCTGACCCATGGCGGGCATTGCGTCGGCCTGCGCGATTTCGACGCGGAGCGGCTTCTGTCGATGATCGAGGAATATCGCGCGAACGACTTCATCGTCGTGCCCGCGGTGCTGCAGATGCTCGTCAACCAGGCTGATCCGGCCAAGACCGATTTCTCCAGCCTGAAGGCGGTCGGCTATGGCGGCGCGATCCTTACCGAAAAGCTGGCGCGGCGCACGATCGAGATCTTCAAGCAGCCCATCTACGGCATGTACGGCTCGACCGAACTGGCGTTCGGCTGCACCATCCTGTTCATCGACGATGCGGTGCTTGCCGATCCGGTGCTGCTCGAATCCTGTGGCCAGCCACTGCCCGGCACGACGCTGCGGATCGTGAATACGGAGACGCTTGAGCCGGTCGCGGATGGCACGGTGGGCGAGCTGTGGGTCGCTTCCGGCCAGCGCGCCAAGGGCTATTGGAACCTGCCGGAAGCCACCGAGGAGAGCTTCCGTTCGGACGGGTGGTTCCGCACCGGCGATATGGGCTTCGTGCGTGACAACACGCTCTATCTGACCGACCGGCTGAAGGACATGATCAAGACCGGCGGCGAGAATGTATATCCCGCCGAAGTCGAGCGTGTTCTCGCGGAGCATCCGGCGATCGAGGACAGCGTGGTGATCGGCGTGCCCGACGAGAAATGGGGCGAAGCGGTCAAGGCGCTGGTGATCCTGTGCAAGGGCGCGAGCGCAGATGCCGACGAGATCATCGCGTTCACGCGCCAGCGGCTCGCCGGGTTCAAATGCCCCAAGACGCTGGAGATCGTGGAAAGCCTGCCGCGCACCGCATCGGGCAAGGTGCAGAAGAATGTGGTCCGCGAAGCCTATTGGCGCGGCCATGAACGGCGGATCAACTGACGTTGGCTAGCGGGGCGGCAGCCATGTAGCTGCCGTCCAGATGCAGCAGCGGTGCGATCGCCGGTTCGTTGATCGCGCGATCGACAAGACCGACGATCAGGTCGTGCGTGCCGAAGGTCGTGACCGGCCCGGCGGTGCAGAACATTACCGCCTGCGCATCTGCCAGCCAGGGCAGTCCGTTCTCATCGGTGTGCCAGTCGCCGACGGTGAAGCGCTCGTCGGTGGCAAGCGCGGAAAAGTCGGCGCAGAAGCGATCGTGAGAGGCGCGCAACAGGTTGACGCAGAAGCGGCCGGTGCGTGCCAGTGGCGCCGCGATGGATGCGCTGCGGTTCACGCCGATCGCCAGCGATGGCGGATCCATCGATAGCGACATGACGGCGGTCATGGTCATGCCGTAGCGGCGGCCTTCCTCCGCTGCGGTGACGATTGCGACGCCGCCTGCCAGCCGCCGCATCGCGCCGCGAAACGCTTCCTTCATATCGTCTTCGATCATCGCCCGACTCTCAATATTGATACCATATGGTATGAAAATATCACGCCTCGCCATCCTCGCGGCGAAGGACGACCATAGGCGACCGGCCATGTTGCGGCACGAATCCGTCGCCGCGCACCAGTTCGAAATTGCGGTCGACCATTCCGCGTCCCGATCGGGTCAGCCTTTTGGCGCCGATGGTCAGCCGCAGATGGAAGCTGTCGCCGATGAACATCGGTGCGACGAAGCGCCATTCGTCGATGCTCGCCATGACGATCGCAGTCTCGCGAAACTGCGGTAAAGTGCCGAAAAGTCCGATCCCCATGGCGATCCCGAACGGGCCGTGTGCGATCCGCTGACCGAACTCGGTACCGGCGGCATAGGCAGCATCGACATGGATCGGATGATTGTCGCCCGAGATGCGCGCGAACGACAGGAGATCGTCCTCGACGATGGTGCGCGACACGGTCTCGAACACCATGCCCTGCTCCAGATCCTCATAGTAGAGATTTTCCGGCATCGCCGCGACTCCTGTTGTTGCAAGTTCATACTAGCGAGTATAATCAGTCTGCATAGTGAGGTGAGAAAATCGGCATGAGCGGAGAGGGCGTAAGCGAAGCGGCGGTCGGCGCGGAGCGGTATTTTCAGGACCGTATCGACGAAGGCCGGTTCATGATCCAGCGCAGCCGGTCGAGCGGTGCGCACGTCTTCTATCCGCGCGCGCTGGCGCCGGGCACCGGTGCGGACGATCTCGAATGGGTGGATGCGAGCGGCGACGGCGTGGTCCATTCCACCACCGCGGTGCTGCCAGGCCGCAATGGCGGCGACTATTACAACATCTCGCTGGTCGATCTGGCCGAAGGGCCGCGGATGATGACCCGGGTGATCGGCATCGATCCGCAGGCAGTGTATATCGGCATGGCGGTGCGGGCGACCATCGGCGAGATTGCGGGCAAGAAGGTGGTGCTGTTCACCCCCGCCGGAGACGCGGCATGAGCGTGCTGCGCGGCAAGACCGCGGTTGTCGGGGTCGGCACTGCCGGGATCGGCTATGCGCCGGGTTTTAACAGCCTCGAGCTGATGGCGCAGGCTTCGCACGAGGCGCTGGCCGATTGCGGGCTGACCATGGCCGATGTCGACGGGCTGTTCGTCTCGTCGGTGACCAACGCGATGCCGACCGTTTCCGCAGCCGAGTATTTCGGTATCCATCCGCGCCACGCCGCCGGCACGTTCATCGGCGGATCGGCCTTTGTCGCAGGCGCGCTGGATGCGATGCTGGCGCTGGAAGCCGGGCTCTGCGACGTCGCGCTGATCGCCTATGGCAGCAACCAGCGCTCGGCGGGCGGGAAGCTGCAGGTGATTTCCGAGCAGCAGCCTTACGAGAAGGACTATCTGCCGCAATATCCGCTCAGTTCCTACGCGCTGACCGCCGCGCGGCACATGCATGAGTACGGCACCACGCGCGAGCAGATGGCGGCAGTGGCAGTAGCGGCGCGGCAATGGGCGCAGTTGAACCCCGACGCGTTCCGCCGCGATCCGCTGACGATCGAGGATGTGGTGTCCGCGCCGATCATGGCGCCGCCGCTCGGCACCAAGGATTGCTGTCTGGTGACGGACGGCGCGGCGGCGGTAGTAATGGTTCGCGCCGACCGGGCGAAGGATATGCCGCGCAAGCCGGTCTATCTGCTCGGCGCGGCAGCAGCCTATTCGCACCGCCAGATCGCCCAGGCCGCCAGCCTGACCCGCACCGCCGCGGCCGATTCCGGCCCGCGCGCGCTGGCGATGGCGGGGCTGGGAGTCGGCGATGTCGATGTGGTCCAGCTCTATGACGCCTTCACCATCAACACGATCCTGTTCCTCGAGGATCTCGGCTTCTGCCCCAAGGGTGAGGGCGGACGCTTCGTCGAGAATGGCCGGATCGCTCCCGGCGGCGCGTTGCCGGTCAACACCAATGGCGGTGGTCTCAGCTGCGTCCATCCCGGCATGTACGGCCTGTTCCTGATCGTCGAGGCTGTCGAGCAGCTTCGCGGCCAGTTGGGCGACCGTCAGGTGAAGGGCGCGGAGACCGCGCTGATCCACGGCAATGGCGGCGTCTTCTCCACTCAGGTGACCGCCCTGCTGGGCACCGAAGCCACGCTTTGAACCTTTCGATTTCAGGAGACGCCGGATGGCCGAAACCCTTGCAATGCCCTTCACCGAATTGCCCACCGCGCCGGGCCAGATCCTGAGCCTTGCCGAGCGGACGATTATCATCACCGGCGCGGCGCAGGGGATCGGTCAGGCGGTCGCGCAGCTTTCCCACAATCTCGGCGCGTCGGTGGTCGCGGTCGACATGAATGGCGAGGCGCTGGACGCCTGGGCCGCGTCGGTCGGCGGCGAACGGGTGATGACGGCGGTCGGATCGGTCGGCGAGGAGGGCTTTGCCGAACAGGTGGTGGCAGACGCGGTCGCGCGCTTCGGCGATGTCGATGGGCTGGTCAACAATGCCGGCATTTCGCGCGCGGCGATGATCGAGAAGATGACCGCGCAGCAATGGCAGGACGTGCTGGGGATCAACCTGACCGGCGCCTTCTATTTCCTTCAGGCGGCCGGGCGGCACATGATTGCGCAGGCCAAGGCCGGCAAGCCGAGCCGCGCCTCGATCGTCAACATCTCGTCCGACGGCGGCCGGCGCGGATCGATCGGCCAGATCAATTACAGTTCGGCCAAATCGGGCATGTTCGGCCTGACGATGAGCGCGGCGCGCGAATGGGCCAAGCACGGCATTCGCGTCAATTCGGTCGCGTTCGGCGTGGTCGAGACGCCGATGACCGAGACGATCCGCGGCGACAAGTTCCGCGACGGGATGCTCGACATGATCCCGATGAAGCGCTTTTCCAACACCGCCGAAGTGGTGCCGCCGATCTGCTTCCTGCTTTCGGACGGCGCGTCGTACATCACCGGGCAGAATCTGTCGGTGAATGGCGGCTACACGATCAGTCTCTGAACGGCGGAGCGCAGCGATGGCGATCGATTACGACCGGCTGATGAAGATCGAGATCCCCGATGTGGAGCAGAGCTTCACCCGGCGCGATACGATGCTCTATGCGCTGGGCCTCGGCTTCGGGGCCGATCCGATGGACGCGCGGCAGCTGAAGTTCGTCTATGAGGACGGGCTGCAGGCGGTGCCGACCTGGGGCGTGATGCTGGCCTATGCCGGCTTCTGGATCCGCGAGCTGGATACCGGGATCGACTGGGTCAAAGTGGTCCATGGCGAGCAGGATGTTGTGCTGCACCGGCCGCTTCCCGTCGAAGGCACGGTGATCGGCAAGACCCGCGTCGTCGACATCTTCGACAAGGGCGAGGGCAAGGGCGCGATCGTGCTGTCGCGGCGCGACGTGTTCGACAAGGCGACCGGCGACCATCTCGCTTCGATGGACAATATGACCTTCTGCCGCGGCGATGGCGGCTTTGGCGGGACGGCGGTCGCGCCGCCACCGCCCCCGCCGATTCCGGATCGCACGCCCGATGCCGTTATCAGCCTCCAGACGCTGCCCCAGGCCGCGCTGATCTACCGGTTGAGCGGTGACTATAATCCGCTCCACGCCGATCCGGGCATCGCGGCAAAGGCAGGCTTTCCGCGGCCGATCCTGCATGGCCTCGCTACCTATGGCGTGGCCTGTCATGCGGTGCTGCAGGCGTGCTGCGATCATGATCCCGCGCGGATGGCATCGATCGGCGTGCGCTTCTCGTCGCCGGTCTATCCCGGCGAGACGATCGTGACCGAGATCTATCGCGATGGCGATGCGGTGCAGTTCCGCTCGCGCGTGGCGGAGCGCGATGTGATCGTGCTCCAGAACGGCCGCGCCCGCCTGCGTTGAGGCGGGCGCGCCTTTCTCAGATCGAATAGCCCCCGTCGAGCACCAGCCGCTGTCCGGTGATGTAGGACGAGCGGGCCGAGGCGAGGAACACCACGGCATCGGCGGCTTCGTCCACGCTGCCCATGCGCTTCAGCGCGTTGCCCGCCTTCATCTTCTTTTCGAACTCGGGGCTGAGGCCGTCCCACAGCCGATCCATCAGCCCGCCATCGATCACGCCCAGCGCGACCGAGTTGGCACGGATGCCGAACCGGCCTTCCTCGCGCGCGACGGCACGCACCAGCGATTCGATCCCGCCCTTGGGCCCGATGGACAGGATGTCCTTGGGCGAGAAATGGACCATCGCTGCCGAGCTGAGCGCGACGATCGCGCCCCCCCCGCCTGCGCGTAGCACGGGAATCGCAGCGTGGACGACGTTGAAGAAACTGAACAGGTCGTTCCGGATCGTATCCTGGAATTCCTGAACGCCGATTTCCGCGACATAGCCCATGCGCATATTGGCGCCGGTCGCAACGACGATGGTGTGGATGCGCCCGAACTCGGCCTGGACGGCATCGAAATAGGCGTTGGTCGCGTCGGTATCGGTGATGTCGAGCGACGCAAGGTGGAGCTTGCGGCCCAGCGCTGTGACTGCCGCGCCTGCTTCCTCGGCGGGTGCGCGGTTGCTGCGATAGGTGATCGCGACGTCGCTGCCGCTTTCGGCCAGCTTGCGGCAGACCGCGGCGCCGATACCGCCGCTGCCGCCGATGACGATGGCGACTCCTTCCGGAAAATCGGCGCGCGCGCCGGCACTCGTGTCAGTCATGAATTTGCCTCTCCCGAATGGATCGCGGGGTCAACCGCTGTTGCACGTTGTACAGATATATGCATATTGAATTCATATCAATGAACTATCGAGGGGCAGAGGGTGACGGTTACGGGTCCATTGGAGGGCGTACGGGTCCTGGATCTCACATCGGTGCTGATGGGTCCCTATGCCAGCCAGCTACTCGCCGAGATGGGCGCCGATGTGATCAAGGTCGAATCGCCCGATGGCGATATCGTCCGGCAAATCGGGAAGGCGCGGAACCCGGGAATGTCGGGCCTCTTCCTCACCGCCAATCGCGGCAAGCGCAGCATCGTGCTCGACCTGAAGGCGCCGGGCGACAAGGCGGAGCTGCTGCGGATCGCGCGCACCTGCGACGTGCTGCTGTACAATGTCCGGCCGCAGGCGATGGCCCGGCTGGGCCTTTCCTATGCCGAGGTCGCGGCCGCCAATCCGGCGATCATCTATGCCGGTGTGTTCGGCTATGCGGAGGGTGGCCCCTATTCGGGAAAGCCGGCCTATGACGATCTGATCCAGGGTGCGTCGGCGGCGGCGTCGCTGTTCATGATGACCGGCGGCGATCAGGCGCCGCGCTATATGCCGCTGGCCATTGCCGATCGCGTGGTCGGCATCCACGCGGTAAACTGCATCCTGGCGGCGCTGCGGCATCGGGACCGGACGGGGCAGGGACAGCAGGTCGACGTGCCGATGTTCGAGACGATGGTCTCGATGGTGCTCGGCGATCACCTTGCGGGACTTACCTTCGATCCGCCGCTCGACGAGGGCGGCTATGCGCGGCTGCTTGCGCAGGACCGCACGCCGCAACGGACCAGCGACGGCTATATCTGCGCGCTGATCTACAACGACAAGCATTGGAAGACCTTCTTCGAACTGCTCGGCCGCGATGATGCCGAGACCGATCCGCGCTATCGCAATCACGGCACCCGCACCGTGCATATCCGCGACATCTATCGCGAGTTGGGCCAGATTTTCCTGACCAAGACGACCGCGGAATGGATGGATCTGCTGGAAAAGGCCGACATCCCGGTGATGCCGCTGCACGATCTCCATTCGATCCTGCAAGATCCGCACCTCGTCGCGACCGGCTTTTTCGAGGAAGTCGATCATCCCAGCGAGGGGCGCATCCGCGGCATGCGGATTCCGAGCCGGTGGAGCGAGACCCAGCCGGCATCGCCGCGCCCCGCGCCGCGGCTTGGCGAGCATAGCGACGAGATCCGCGCCGAAGTGCGCGCGATCGAAGCCGCGCAGGACAAGCTCGTGGTTTGACGGCCATGCCGGTCCACGCCTCCGCTTCGATATCAGCTAAGGCCGATTTCCCGGCGCAGTTGCATCAGCGCGTCGGCCGGGCTGCGCTGGCCGGTCGTCCAGGTCGGTGCATTCTTCGGCGCGTCCTCGGGCACGTCGAATCGCATCGCGCGTTCGAACACCGTCGTGCGGCGATCGATCTTCCAGGCCCCCTCGCGATAGCCGAAGCGATCGACGTAGCGGGCGGACATGATCATATCGATCGGCAGGTCGGACGTGTCGGTGCCGCCCGAAATTACCGCGCGCGCCACCCGATCCTCGGTCGAATAGCGTTGCCACACCAGGCAATAGCTCTCGGCCGCGGCGGTCTCCGCATCGGCGAATTCGATGAAGACGTTGCCGATCATGTGTATCGACATCTCGATCCCGCGATGGCGGGCCTTCAGCGCTTCGATCAGCCCATCGACCGGGCCGACATAGATGCCGTGATCGTCGATCGCCCCCGGATGGAAGGCGCTGGCGGCAAGCGTCCAGTCGAGCCGGTCAACACCGCGGGTCCAGGCGAGAATCCGGTCGTGGATCTCGGCACGGGCAAGCAGCAGATCGATTCCGGTGGGTGCGGCGCTCGCCATGGCATTCTCTCCCGTCCTGTTCCGATGAACGGACTGCCTAATATCCATTATCGTGAAAATATAGTCTCCATATCAGTACAAATCACGCCGGAGTATCTGTAAATGGCAGGGCTGGAAACGACACTCGGCGCTGCGATTGATGCAACGGCAGCGGCGCATGGCGCCGAGCCGGCTTTCATCGCGGACGGCAAGGCGACCGACTATGCGACGCTCAAGCGCGATAGTGATGCTCTGGCGGCTGCGATGCTGCGCGACGGAGTTTGCAAGGGTGACCGGGTCGGCATCTGGCTGCCGACCAGCGCGGCCTGGCTGACGATCTTCTGTGCGGTGGCCCGGATCGGGGCGATCGCGGTGCCGGTGAACACGCGATATCAGGGCGAGGAGGTCCGGCATGTCCTGACGCATGCCGGTGTCTCGCTGCTGTTCGCGCAGCCGCGGATGTGGCGCACCGATGCGTTCGAAACCCTGTGTGCGATCAGTCCGGATCTGGCGGTCGCGCAAGACGTCAAGCTGACGCTGGAGGCGCTGCCAGATCTGCGCCGCATCGTGATGACCGAAGCGCATCCGGCGCGCGCGGTGGTTGCGCTCGCGGATTACGCCGCGGCGACATCGGGTGGACCGGCAATCTTTCCCGAAGTCGTGGAATCGGATTCCCTGTTGATCTGTTTCACTTCGGGCAGCACGGGCAGGCCGAAGGGCGTGGTGCACAGTCATCGCGTGTTGCGCCATTGCCGCCGGCTTGCCGAAATACAGGGGCTGAAGCCTGGCGAGCGATCGCTGGCGAACTGGCCGCTGCATCATGCGGGCGGGCTGTTCATCCTGCTGGTGCCGACCCTGCTGAGCGGTGCGGCGATGGTCGGGATCGCGCAATGGACCGGCAGCGACGCGCTGCGCCTGATCGAAGCCGAGCGGGTGACCGTGATCGGCGGGATTCCGACGCATTATCTCGATATGATCGATGATCCGGCGATGGGGCAGCGCGATCTCTCGTCGCTGCGCTATTGCTATATGGGCGGCGCCAATGTGGCGGGCGATGTGTTCGACCGGATCGTTCAGGCGCTGGACTGCGGGACGCTGCCGTCAACCTATGGGCTGACCGAGAACACGGTTTGCGCGACCTTCAACCTGCCGGGCGATCCGCCCGAATGGTGCAGCCGCAACATCGCACCGGTAGTCGCGGATTGCGAAGTGGCGATCGTCGATCCCGCCACCGGCGAGTCGGTGGCCGCGGGCGAGCCGGGCGAGATACGGTTCCGCGGCGCGACGGTGATGGACGGCTATTACAACGATCCCGACGCGACGGCCGCTGCGATCGATGCGGATGGCTGGTTGCGCACCGGCGATCTCGGCGTGCTGCATCCGAACGGCTATCTCCAGCCGACCGGCCGGTTGAAGGAGATGCTCAAGGTCGGCGGATCGAATGTGTCGCCGACAGAGGTGGAATCGGTGCTGATCGAGCATCCCGCGGCGCGCAACGCCGTCGTGGTGGGCGTGCCGGACCGCCGGTTGACCGAGGTCGCATTCGCTTTCGTCGAGCGACGACCGGGCTGCGACTCAAGCGAAGCGGAGATCATCGCCTTCTGCCGTCCGCGCATGGCCGACTATAAAGTGCCGCGCCACGTGCTGCTGCTGGACGAGCTGCCGCGGCTGAGCACCGGGAAGATCGATCGCGCGGTGCTGGCGTTGCAAGCGAAAGAGGCCGTTTCTCAGCTGGTTACGGAGAGCGGCGCTGTTTGAGATGGCGCAGAATCGGGTAATTCGTCCATAATTGCGAATAGCTTGTCCACATGTATGAACATCACTTGATCGCTTTCATACTCTGTGGTAGCAACTTCGAACGATGAAGCTGAGGGCGGCAAACGCCCCGCAACATCGCCCCGGTCACGCGTGGGAGAGGATTTTGCAGGTTCACGGCAACACGATCGGCGCAGTGCTGAGGGACGCGGCCGTGCGTGATGCGGATCGGCTGTTCCTGCGCTGTGGCCTTCGCGAAATCAGCTTCGCGCAAGCCGATGCGGCCGTCGATGTGCTGGCGTGCGTGCTGCTGGGGCGAGGCATGGGCCAAGGCTCGCGCATTGCCCTGCTGCTGCCCAGTATCGCTGAATTTCCACTGTATTTACTGGCCTGTGCGCGGATCGGTGCGGTCTGCATCCCGATCGGGACCCGCTATACAGGGTCCGAGATCGTCGATCTGCTGCGCCGGTCGCGCTCGGCGATGCTGATCCTGGGCGAGGTCGCCGATGGCCCCGATTTCGCCGCGCGCATCGCCGATGCGGCACCCGGATTCGATCCCTCGCGTCGCGATCATTGCGGCGGGTCCGTGCTTCCCGACCTGTCATGCGCGATCCGTGTGCCCGATCCGGTGGGGGCATCCACGCTGTTGTTGCCGGATGAGTCCGAGACCGGTCGCGAAGCGCTCGCGGCTGCGGAAGCGGCGGTAGAAATCCATGATCCTGTCGTTGTTGTCTATACTTCGGGCACGTCGGGCGTTCCCAAGGGCGCGGTTCACACCCATGCGATGCTGCGCAACTGCACCAACATGGTCCGCGCCTTCGCGATCACCCGCGACGACCGGATCCTGGGTCACATGCCGCTCTACCATGTCGCGGGTCTCTGCGCGGCGCTGATCCCGCCGTTGCTCTCGGGCGCTTCCGTCACCTTGGTTCGCAGCTGGGACGCCGCATCGGTCGCCGCGCTGATCGAGCGCGAGCGGATCACCATGTTCGGTGGGATCCCGACCCATTATGTCGACCTGCTCGATGCGGTGGCCGAAGGCGGGTTCGATACGTCGAGCCTGCGCACGGCATGGATCGGCGGCGCCACGATCAGCCCCGAGCTTGCCCGCCGCGCGGTGGACGAGCTTGGCCTGGGCGGGCTGCAGGCGATCTACGGGATGACCGAGACCACCTCCACGACCACGCTGACGCCGATCGGCGACGATCTGATGCGGGTCTGTGAGAACAAGGGCAAGCCGATCGGCGATTTCGAAATCGCGGTCGTCGATCCCGGGACCGGGCAGTGCTGTGCGGTTGGCGCGGCTGGCGAAGTTCGCGTCCGCGGCTATCTGGTCATGGCCGGGTATCTCGACGATCCCGAAGCGACCGCGCAGGCGATCGATGCCGATGGCTGGTTCCACACCGGCGATCTCGGTGCGTTCGACGATCAGGGCTATCTCCAGATCCGAGGGCGGCTGAAGGACGTGTTCCGCGTCGGCGGGTCGACGGTCAGCCCGGCCGAAGTCGAGGCGGCGATCGCGAAGCTCGATGGCGTGCGCCAGTCCGTCGTGGTCGGCGTCGCCGATCCGCGGCTGGGCGAGGTTGGCTTCGCGTTCATCCAGCCGGTTCAGGCGGGTGCAGTCACCCGGGCAGAGATCGACGCGCATCTTCGCGACCGGCTCGCCGGATACAAACGGCCTCGGTTCGTCCGCTTCGTCGATGCATTCCCGATGACTTCAACCGGCAAGCTGCGCCGCGAGGAATTGCGCCGCATCGCCGGTGAAGAAGCAAGCGCCGCGCAGGCGGCTGCGTGATCACAGACAACAACAAGCAGATAACAAAAGGAGAGGGGAGATCATGAAAACACAAATCAAGGCGATCCGGATCGCCGCGCTGACATCGGTATGCATCGGCATGTTCGCGGCCGGCTCGGCTCAGGCGCAGGAAGCGGCGCCCGCACCCGCGCCGCAGAGCGCCGAGCCGGAAGACTCCGGAGTCGAGATCGTCGTCACCGCGCGTCTCCGCAACGAGCGCCTGATGGAGACGCCGGTGGCAGTCACCGCGCTGGGTGGCGAGGATATCGCGCGCTACAATGCGGTCGATCTGACCAAGATCGGCGAACTGACCCCGACGGTGATCGTCAGCAGCACGCGTTCGACCGGTTCGGGTTCGATCGCGATCCGCGGCATCAGCTCGCCTGCGACCAACCAGGGTTTCGAACAGGCGGTGTCGGTGGCCATCGACGGCGTGCAGTCCTCGTCGGGCCGCGTCTCGTCGCTGGGCTTCTTCGACGTGCAGCAGGTCGAAGTGATGAAGGGGCCGCAGACCCTGTTCTTCGGCAAGAACAGCCCGGCGGGCGTGATCGCGATCACCACCGCGGGCCCGACCGATCAGATCGAGGTCGGCGGTCGTGTCTCCTATGAATTCGTGGCCGATGAAATCACCGGCGAAGGCTATATCGCCGGTCCGATCGCCGAAGGCCTGGGCGGCCGCGTCGCGGTCAAATATCGCAAGATGGAAGGCTGGCTCCACAACAATGCGCTGCGTGCGCCGAACCCGTTCTTCCCCGCATCGCTGCCGGCGACCCTGGGCACCCTGCCCGGGCGCCAGTCGGAGCGTGTGGGCGATGACGAGATCATGGGCCGCATCACGCTGCAGTTCGAGCCGACCGACAATTTCACCGTCACCGCCAAGGTATTTGGCACGCGCGGGCATGATCAGGGCGCGGGCGCCTATGCCCAGAATATCGGCCCCTGCTCGGACGGAAAGCCGCGCTCGTTCGGCGTTCCCGATCCCTATGGCGACTGCAAGGCTGACAATCAGATCAGCTATGGCGATCTGGTTCCGGTCGTGGCCGGGGCCCTCGCGCGCGGCGAGAATAATGGTCGTGCCCGCGGCCGCCAGTCGGCTTACATCGCCTCGCTCAACATGCAACTCGATCTCGGCAATGTGTCGATCACCTCGATCACCGGCCGCATGCAGCATTCGTACAAGAGCGTTGCGGGCCTGACCCAGACCAACGACAGCGGCCTGATCGTGCTCGAGGACACTTCGTATCGCAGCTTCAGCCAGGAACTGCGTTTCGCGACCAGCTTCGATGGTCCGATCAACGGCATGATCGGCCTCTATTATCAGGACACGCGCGATGATCTGTACAACGATGCCGTGTTCCGCGCGGACATCAGCTATCAGTCGGCAACCGGGCGTTTCGACACCTATGAGAAGCTCGCCTATCTCACCGGCCGCACCTATTCGGCATTCGGCCAGCTGAGCTGGGAGATCGTGCCTTCGCTCGAACTGTCGGGCGGTCTGCGCTGGACTTCCGAGAAGAAGTCGACCCGCAACCAGAATCTGTACGGCATCAATTCCGCACTGGGCGCCTTCAACACCTCGGCCACGGTGTTCCCGGGATCGAGCGATCCGACGCCGGGCATTCTTGCCGGCGAATTCTCGGACGACAATCTCTCGCCTGAAGTCACCCTGTCCTGGCATCCGGTGGCGGATACGACGATCTATGCGTCCTATCGCACCGGCTACAAGTCGGGTGGCTTCGGCATCACCAGCCCGATCCAGACCAACGCGACGCTCGGCGATATCGACTTCGATTCCGAAACCGTGTCGGGCGGTGAAATCGGCGCGAAAGGCGAGTTCTTCAATCGCCGGGTGCGCATGACCGCTTCGGCATTCTATTACGACTTCAAGAATCTTCAGGTCACGACCTATGACGCCGCGGCGATCCGCTACAAGATCAACAATGCGGGCCTGGTTCGCCAGCGCGGCTTCGAGATCGAAGGCGATTTCCGCGTCACGCCCAATCTGAAGATCCGCGGCGCCTTCGCTTATGTGAACAACCGCATCTCGGGCTATACCGGTCAGTGCTATGGCTACAGCATTCCGGTCGCCCAGGCGCTGACCGCGGCGGCGCCTCCGGGCTGCTCGTTCGTGCTCAACCCGAACGGCACGCGTTTCCAGACCGGGACCGGCGCCGCAGTGCTTCAGCAGGTGTTCGATGGCCGCGCGCCGGCGCGTTCGCCCGACTGGAGCGGGAATATCGGCTTCGACGCCAATTTCCCGACCGGCGGCGGTAAGGAGATCACGCTGACCGGCGATGGCTTCTACAGCTCGAGCTATTATGCCAGCGACTCCTATTCGCCGGCGGCGCTGCAGCGGGCCTTCTGGCGGTTCAACGCCAGCGTTCGCTTCGGCGATGAACAGGGCCGGTGGCAGTTCGCGCTGGTCGGACGCAATCTCACCAACAAATATTACCTGCTGTTCGCGGGCGATCGCACCGGTGGTGCCAGCGTTCCGCTGACGTTGGGCGAGCAGCGCGCGTCGGTGGCGCGCGGTCGCGAAATCGCGGCTCAGGTGAGCTTCAAGTTCTGACGATCCCCAGCCGGGCGGGCGGAGGCAAGACCTTCGCCCGCCCGTTTTCTTTATCCGGAGTTCCTCGTGTCCTGGCGCAATCTGTTCTTCGCCCCCGGTAACCGCCCCGATCTGCTCGGCAAGTTCGAACGGGTGCAGGCCGACAATTTCGTGATCGACCTGGAGGATGGAACCCCGCCGGACCACAAACAGGCAGCGCGAGAGGCGCTGGCCGACAATGTCGCGATGATCCGGGCAAAGCCGCTGTCCGGCCGGTTGCTGGTGCGCATCAATGCGATCGGAACGCCGGGCGCAGAGGCCGATCTGCAAGCGGCACTCGCGACTCCGATCGATGGCATCGTTCTTCCCAAGATCGAGAAGGCGTCGGATCTGGCGTGGATCGATGCCGAGGCCGGGCGTGCGGCACGGACCGATATCATCGTCGTCGGCGGCGTTGAGTCGCTGACCGGTATCCTCGACATTCGCGACTTCACCCGCGAGCCCGGGCGGCTCGTGGCACTCTATTTCGGACCCGAAGATATCGCGGCGCAGGCGGGCATGGAACGCACGGCCGAAAGCGACGAGGTCCTGTATGCGCGCCAGCGTGTCCTGCTCGCGGCCAAGGCTGCGGGGATCGGGGCGATCGATCAGGCCGTCGTCAATATCCACGATGCCGAAGCATTCGAGCGGGACTGCGCTCGCGCACGCCGCTGGGGCTTCGATGGCAAGATCTGCCTCAATCCGCGTCAGGCCGCCGATGCGTGCCGCTTCTTCACCCCCGCTCCGGAAGCGATCGATCGCGCCCGGCGGTTGCTCGCGGCCTATGCCGATGGTGCGGCGCAGGGGCGTGGCACCATCACTTTCGAAGGCGGGATGATCGATCAGCCGATGGTGATCCGCGCACGGGCCATATTGGCGGCGGCGGGGGAACCGGGCTGATGCCGCGGCACATCCCGCTCGATGCGCTGGACTTTGCGGAATTCGTTCGCCCCGGCGACGGAGTGATCTGGGGCCAGGTGGCGGGCGAGCCGCTGCCGCTCTCATCGCGGCTGATGGAACAGCGGTCGTCGATCGGCGGCCGATTCTCGATCTTTCTCGGCGCCAGTTTCTCGGACACGGTCCAGCCCGATCATGCCGATCATATCGACATGCGCGCGATCGGCGGCATTGCCGGCAACCGGCGGCTCGCCAAGGCGGGTGTGCTCGACGTGATCCCGACGCATATCTCGGCTGTCGCCGACTATATCCGCGACCGGCGGATTCCGGGCGACGTCGCGATGGTCCAGCTCTCGCCGCCCGACGCCGATGGCCGATACTCCTATTCGGTCGCCTCGGACTATATCGTTGCTGCGGTCGAGAATGCGCGCGTGGTGATCGGCGAAGTCAACGCATCGGCACCGCGTACCTCCGGACCGCATCGTATCGATCCCGAGCGGCTGGCCTGTATCGTCGAGACCGATCGCCCGGTGCTGGCCGTGCCCCCCGGCCGAATCGGTGACGCCGAGCGCCGCATTGCCGAACTGGCCGCCGAACTGATCCCGGATCGTGCGGTGCTGCAGGTCGGGATCGGTGCGGTGCCCGATGCGATCCTGACGCTGCTGGGCAATCACAAGGATCTGGGCGTGCATTCGGGCATGATCGGCGACGGCGTGATCGACCTGATCGAACGCGGCGTGGTGACCAATGCCTATAAGCTATTCGACCGGGGCGTGAGCGTCACCGGAACCATGGCCGGGACCGAGCGGCTCTACCGTTTTGCGCACGACAATCCGGCGATCGAGATGCGCAGCACGGATCATACCCATGGCGCGGCCGTGCTGGCGGCGATCCCGGGTCTGGTCTCGATCAACTCCGCAATCGAGGTCGACCTGACCGGTCAGGTGAATGCCGAGGAAGCGGCGGGCATGCATATCGGCGCAGTCGGCGGTGCGGTCGATTATGTTCGCGGTGCGCACAAGGCACGCGGCGGGCGTTCGATGATCGCGCTTTCGGCAACGGCCGGGGACGGCAAGATCAGCAAGGTCGTCTCCCGGCTCGGCGGAGCTGTTAGCACCGCGCGCAGCGACGTGGATGTCATCATCACCGAATTCGGCGTGGCCGAGCTGCGCGCGAAGTCGCTGCGCGAACGCGCCCGCGCGATGATCGCCATCGCCCATCCCGATTTTCGCGAGCAGCTCGCTGCCGATGCGCGCGCAATGTTCGGCGCCTGAACCGACGGAGAGAAACGTGTCAGACGTATTGTTCGAGATCCGCGGCCAGATCGCGATCATCACCATCAACCGCCCCGACACGATGAACGCGATCAACACCGGGGTTCGCGCAGGCCTGTACGAAGCCTTTGACCGGTTCGAGATTTCGAACCTGCGCGCGGCGGTGCTCACCGGCGCGGGCGATCGCGCATTCTGCGCGGGCATGGACCTGAAGGAAGCGGCGGCGATGGGCACCGGCGTGCCGCCGCGCGATTTCCTGCCGATTCTCGGCGACACGCTGACGGTCACCAAGCCGGTCATCGCCGCGGTGAACGGCATCGCCTATGCCGGCGGCTGGCTGTTCGCCCAGATGTGCGATCTGTGCGTGGCCAGCGAAAATGCCAGCTTCGCCATTACGGAGTCGCGGGTCGGACGCGGCATGCCCTGGGCAGTGCCGCTGGTGCATATGATCCCGCAACGCATCGCGCTCGAGCTGCTGATGACCGGCAACCCGATCAGTGCCCAGCGCGGCTATGAGGTCGGCTTCGTCAACCATGTGACTCCGCCCGGCGGCGCGCTGGAAAAGGCATTGGAACTGGCTGATCGCATCGCCGACGGCGCGCCGCTCACGGTGACCGCCGCCAAGGAAACGATGCGGATCGCGACCGAAATGGGCCGCAGCGCTGCGCTGATGGCGGCGCACCATATCTTCGAGCGCGTCTATCGCAGCCGCGACGCTCTGGAAGGGCCGCGCGCCTTTGCCGAGAAGCGCAAGCCGGACTGGAGCGGCGAATGAAGCGCCTGTCGGGCCGGACTGCGATCGTCACCGGCGCCGCGTCGGGGCTTGGGCTGGCGATTGCAGAGCGACTGTTGACCGAAGGTGCTTCGGTACTCGCGGTCGACCGTAACGGCCCGATGCTTGCGGCGTTGCCCGAAGCTGCGGGTCTTCGCACCTTCTGCATCGATCTGATGATCGACGATGCGCCGTCGGCCATTCTCGAGGCTTGTAGCGATGCGTTCGGCAAGCCCGATATTCTGGTCAATAATGCGGGGCAAGGCGACTCGCCGGGCCTGCTGGCGGCGACCGATGCGGACTTCGATCACTGGATCGGAATCAATCTGCGCACCTGTTTCCGCCTGTGCCGCGAAACGATGCCGGCGCTGCTGGAAACGCGCGGGATCATCGTCAACGTCGCCTCCACGCTTGGGCTGCAAGGCTATGGGATCCAGCCGCTCTACAGCGCCGCCAAGGCGGGGATCATCGGGCTGACGCGCCAGCTGTCGACCGAGTTTTCGGGCCGCGGCGTTCGCGTCAACGCAATCGCCCCCGGCGTGATCGCCACGCCTGCCACCGCGGCACGGCTGGACAGCCGGCGGTTCCAGGCCGCCGTGGTCGAGATCACCCCGATGGAGCGGGTTGGCAGGCCCGAGGAAGTGGCGGCTGCGGCGGCATTCCTGTGCAGCGACGATGCCAGCTTCGTCACGGGTCAGGTTCTCGCCGTCGATGGAGGCGCCACTACGGCCTGCTACGCCAGCAACAAGATGATCGGTCTTTTCGAAGCCGGCGGATGAGGAGAGGGCTTGACCGCGGCCCACCCTTCTGCAAGCTGATTTAAATACTCAGTAGGATCAAAACATGGGATCTGCACGTATCGCCGGGGTCGGCATGACGGCCTTCTCCAAGCCCGGAAAGGGGCCGGCCTATCCGGAACTGGCCGGTGCGGCGCTGGCCGACGCGCTGGCGGATGCCGGGCTGGGCTATGATGCGATCCAGCAGGCCTATGTCGGCTATGTCTATGGCGACTCCACCGCGGGCCAGGCGGCGCTCTATCCGACCGGGTTGAGCGGCATCCCGATCCTCAACGTCAACAACAACTGCGCCACCGGATCGAGTGCGTTGTTCCTCGCGCGTCAGGCAGTCGAGAGCGGTGCTGCGGAATGCGTGCTGGCGCTCGGCTTCGAACAGATGAGTCCCGGCGCGATCGGCAATGTCTTCCCGGACCGGCCGGCGCCGCTCGACGCGTTCACCGGTGCGGTCGATGCGGCTTTCGGGCCGAGCGAGGCGCCGATGGCGCTCAAGATATTCGGCGGCGCTGCGATCGAATATGCCGAGCGCTACGGATCGGACCCAGCCCTGTTCGCGAGCGTCGCGGTAAAGGCGCGGCGTCATGCCGAGCATAATGAGCGGGCCATTTTTCGCGGGCAGCTGAGTGTCGAGGAAGTGCTCGCATCGCCAGCCTTGTTCGGCCCGCTGACCCGATTGCAGGCCTGTCCGCCGACCTGCGGTGCGGCGGCGGCAATCCTGGTTTCGGAAGCCTTTGCGAAGCGGCACGGGCTTTCCGCCGATATCGTCATTCGCGGACAGGCGATGACCACCGATCGCGCCTCGACCTTCGAAGGCAACAGCATGATCCGGCTGGTCGGCGCCGATATCGCTCGCGCGGCGGCGGAGGCGGTCTATGCCGAAGCCGGTGTCTCGCCGGGCGATATCGACGTGGTCGAGCTGCACGACTGTTTCACCATCAACGAGATACTGACCTACGAAGCGCTGATGCTCACGCCGGAGGGCACCGCCGACCGGTTCGTTGCCGATGGCGACAACAGCTATGGCGGCGCGGTGGTCACCAATCCTTCGGGCGGGTTGCTGTCCAAGGGGCATCCGCTCGGCGCGACCGGCCTTGCCCAGATCGCGGAGCTGGTGTGGCAGCTGCGTGGACAGGCAGGACCACGACAGGTGGAAGGCGCGCGGCTCGCGCTGCAGCACAATCTCGGTCTTGGCGGCGCCTGCGTCGTGTCGCTGCTGGAGCGCGCATAATGGGACCGCTTGCAGGTATCCGGATCGTCGAGATCGCGGGCATCGGACCCGGCCCGATGGCGGCGATGCTGCTGGCCGATATGGGTGCCACCGTGCTGCGCGTGACTCGCGTCGAGGATAATGGCCCCGGCCTGCCCAAGCCGCCCGAGTTCGACCTGGTGATGCGCGGCCGGAAATCGGTCGCGGTCGATCTGAAGTCGCCCGAAGGCATCGCGCTGGTGCTCGACCTGATCGAGAAGGCGGATGGCCTGATCGAGGGGTTCCGCCCCGGGACGACCGAGCGGCTGGGCATTGGTCCGGACGAAGCGCTGAAGCGCAATCCGCGACTGGTCTATGGCCGCATGACCGGGTTCGGTCAGGAAGGGCCATTGGCCAAGGTCGCTGGACACGACATCAATTACATCGCGATCACCGGTGCGCTGCACGCGATCGGGGAAGCCGGTGGCGGGCCGGTGCCGCCGATCAACCTGCTGGGCGATTTCGCGGGTGGGTCGCTCTACCTCGTGTTCGGCATGGTCTGCGCGCTGCTGGAGGCGCAGCGATCGGGGCAGGGGCAGATGGTCGATGCCGCGATTGTCGATGGGACCATCTCGCTGATGGCGATGATCTATGGCCTGCACGCCGCGGGGATGCACAGCCTGAAGCGGGGCGAGAACCTGCTCGACGGCGGATCGGCGATCTATGCCAGCTATAAGTGCGCCGACGGGGAATATGTGTCGATCGGGCCGATCGAGCCGAAGTTCCGCAAGATCCTGTTCGAGCGCATGGGGCTCGAGCCGACGATGGACGATGGTCCCGAAACCGCGGCGCGGCTTGCCGCTGCATTCCGGACGCGAACCCGCGACCAATGGTGCGAACTGCTCGAAGGGACCGATGCCTGCTTCGCGCCGGTCCTGTCGATGGCCGAGGCGCCTGCGCATCCGCACAATGCCGCGCGCGATGCGTTCGTGACCATCGGCGGCGTGGTCCAGCCCGCCCCGGCACCGCGCTTCAGCCGCACCCGTCCCGATCTGCCCACGGCGCCGGAAGCGCCGGGCGCGAGCGGGCGCGAGGCGTTGGCGGAGTGGGGCATCGATGCGGCAAAGGTTGCGGCATTGGCCGGTTCGGGCGCAATCAGCCTGCCCGACCTGCAGGGTGCCGCATGACGCCTGACGAAATCGCACTGATCCGCGACGCCGCACAACGGCTGTTGAACGACCACGCAACCCGCGAGACGATTGCTGCGGCCGAGACCGGCGGCTGGCCGGGGGAATTATGGTCCTCGCTCGCCGATGCTGGGCTGACGATGGCGCTGGTTTCGGAAGGCGGCGGCGGTGTCGGACTCGACATTGCCGACGCGCTCGATCTGGCCGGACTCGTCGCCGAATATGCCGCGCCGGTGCCGTTCGGCGAGACGATGCTGGCGGCCTGGCTGCTCGACCGGGCGGGGATCGCGGTACCGGATGGCGCGCTGACCTTCGCGGGTATCGACGCCGATCGCAAACTGGCGCGGATCCCCTGGGGGCGTAGCGCGCAGCTGGTGCTGGTGACGGAGCATAATGGTCAAGCGGTTCTGGCGCTTCTGGAGCCCGGCGAACTGAACTGGGAACACGCCACCAACATGGCGGGCGAGCCCCGCGACACGGCGACCCTCGATCCGGCGTTCGACACCGCCCGTTTCGTGCCTTCGCCAATCTCGCCCACGGAACTCCGCCAGCTCGGCGCGGCGCTGCGTTCGGCGCAGATTGCGGGTGCCTTGCGGCGGTCGTCCGATCTGGCGGTGCTCTATGCGACCCAGCGGTCCCAGTTCGGCAAGACGCTGTCGCAGTTCCAGGCGATCCAGCAATCGCTGGCGGTGCTGGCGACTCAGGCCGCGGTGGCGACGGCTGCCGCCGGATATGCCGCACGCGCGATTGCGGCCGGATCGCCGATGCCCGCGATAGCCATCGCCAAGGCGCGATGTGGCGAAGCGGCGGGTGCCGGATCGGCGATCGCACATCAGATCCACGGTGCAATCGGCTTCACGCTGGAGCACGACCTGCAATTCTCGACCCGGCGCCTGTTGTCCTGGCGCGACGAGTTCGGCGGCGATGCGGAGTGGAACGAAGCGTTCGGACGGCTGGTGCTGGCCGGTGGCGATGTATGGAAGGCGGTGAGCGGGCGATGAGCGAGATGTCGGCCTTCACCTTCCGCCCCGCGACAACCACTGCCGCAGCCGAGGCGCTGCGCGGCGAGGTTCGCGATTTCCTCGGCCTGGCGTTGCGTGACCGTCCGCCTGCTCAGCGTGCCTTGAGCTGGGCCGGCTATGACGACGATTTCAGCCGGGCGATGGGCGAGCGCGGCTGGATCGGCATGACCTGGCCGAAAGCCTATGGCGGGCATGAGCGCAGCGCGCTGGAGCGCTATGTCGTGCTCGAGGAGATGCTGGCCGCCGGTGCGCCGGTCTCCGCGCATTGGATCGCGGATCGCCAGAGTGGCCCGTTGATCCTGCGATCCGGCACCGAAGCGCAACGGCAACGCTATCTGCCCGGCATCGCGCGGGGCGAGACCTTCATCTGCGCGGGCCTCAGCGAACCCGACACCGGATCCGATCTCGCTTCGGCCCGCACCCGCGCGGTGGAAACCGATACGGGCTTCGTGATCAACGGCACGAAGGTGTGGACCACCAATGCGCATCGCAGCCACCATATGATCCTGTTCTGCCGTACTGCGGCGCCGGACAGTGGAGCGCGGCATACCGGGTTCAGCCAGCTGATCGTCGACATGACCACGCCGGGGATCGAAGTGACCCCGCTCTACGATCTGGCGGGCGAGCATCACATCAACGTGGTCCATTTCACCGATGTCGAAGTGCCGAAGGATGCGCTGCTCGGGCAGCAGGGCGATGGCTGGAAGCAGGTGATGGCCGAGCTGGCGAACGAGCGCAGCGGGCCGGAGCGGTTCCTGTCTTCCTTCACGGTACTGGTCGAACTGACCCGGGTGCTTGCCAACTCGGCCAGCTCGGCTCAGGCCACGGCACTTGGCCGGCTTGCGGGGCAGGTTGCGGTGCTGCGCGAGATGTCGATGTCGATCGCGGCAATGCTCGAGGCGGGCGACGATCCCACGGTCCAGGCCGCAGTGGTCAAGGATCTGGGCGCGGTCCTGGAGCAGGAGATTCCGGAGGTCGCGCGGTTGCTTGTCAGTTGCGAGCCCGACCTGCATGGAGACGATCTGAACGCCGTTCTGGCCGCGACGATGCTGGCCGCACCATCCTTCTCGCTGCGCGGCGGCGCACGTGAGATCCTGCGCGGCATTATCGCCCGCGGCCTTCGCCTGCGCTGAGGAACATCATGGCCGATCACGTCCTTCTCGATCTCGATACCGATGGTATCGCAACGATCACGATCAACCTTCCCGAGACGCGCAACCCGCTGTCGCATCCCGACACGGTCGATCAGCTGGTCGGCATCCTCGACGCGATCAATGTCGATCTTGCGGTGAAGGTCGCGATCCTGACCGGGGCGGGCCCTTCGTTCAGCGCGGGTGGCGATCTCAAGACGCTGGGCCAGCCGGGCGGCCTTGGCGGTGGCGAACCGGTGCGCACGCCCGGACAATATGCCCAGAATATCCAGCGGGTACCGATGGCCTTTTCCCGGCTGGAGGTGCCGATCATCGCCGCCGTCAACGGCCCGGCGATCGGCGCCGGTTGCGATCTGGCGTGCATGGCCGATATCCGCATCGCTTCCGAAACTGCGCGGTTTGCCGAGAGTTTCGTCAAGGTCGGGCTGATCCCGGGCGATGGCGGCGCGTGGTTGTTGCCGCGCATCGTCGGCTATTCGAAGGCGTGCGAGATGGCATTCACCGGCGACGCACTCGATGCGCAGGCGGCGCTGGCCTGCGGTCTCGTCTCACAGGTGGTCGCGCCCGACATGCTGATGGAAACGGCGCGGGGCCTGGCGAAGCGGATCGCGGTCAACCCGTCCGATGCGGTGCGCATGTCGAAGCGGCTGCTGGCGCGCGGTCGCGAACTGCGACTGGTCGAGGTGCTCGAACTGTCCGGCGCGCTTCAGGCGCTGGCGCATACCACGCCCGAGCACAAGCAGGTCGTCGCCGGACTGATCGCGCGGCAGCAGGCGAAGGCAGTTTAGGGTCGCGGAACTTCGCTCGTTTGTGACCTTTGGCGGAGGGGAAATGGTCACTTTCGGGCAGGGCGTGGAGCGCCATGCGAAACGGGTCTCGACAGTTCAAAGAGCAGGTGTCGATCCGAGCAGCCGAACTCCAACATTGCAAGCGTTGCCCGGCCCGGATCGACATCCGGTGGACCATTCGAATGTCGAGACTGACTAGGCCTTCGTCTCCAGCCCATGTCGCTTCAGCGCGGCCTTCATGATCTGGGCGATCTCGTCGACACGGCCTTCCATCCGGTAGGACGGACCGGCCACGGTCACCGCCAAGCGCCGGGTTTCGATCGCCAGCGGTAATGACACACCGTACAGGTCGGGCACGTTGCCCGCCGGATTCTTGTGATAGCCGCGCTCGATCGCGCGCTTCAGTTCGGCCTCGACCTCTTCGATGCTGACCAGCGTCGTATCGGTGGTTCGCTCGAACTTTACCCGGCGCAGCAATTGCGACAGTTCGCGCGGCGAATATTGCGACAGGATCGCCCGGCCGGAAGCGCTCGCGGTGATCGGCACGCGGTGGCCGACATGGGCGACATATTTGATCGCCGCGGGGGATTCGACCACATGGACGAAGATCGCGTTCACCCCGGCCGATGCCGCAACCAGCGCGGTCTCACCGGTTTCCGCTGTCAGTTCGGAAACGAGCGTGTAGACATCGGCGGGCAGGGGCTGTGCGTCGATGATGACCTGTGCCAGCGCCAGCCAGCGCGGGCTGGGATAATAGCCCTGACGCGCCTTCGGCTCGTACAGAAAGCCCTTCTCCGACAGGGTGTAGAGGATGTTGAAGGTGCTCGATCGCGGCCAGCCCATCTGTTCGGACACTTCGGAAAGCGTGGCGGGGCGGCGCGTCGTCGCGAAATATTCCAGCAGGTCCAGTACGTGCGCTGCCTGACGAACGAACATTAAGACCTCATGCCGGTTTGAATCTGTCTATCGGAGGATGAGCTTCATCGCTGCTACCGGAAGCATCCCCCAGCGTCAAAACCCATCTGGTTGCGTCACGCTCCGCTCTCGAAATAGTCCGGGCGGCCATTGGTGAACAGATCGCCCCACAAGGCGCCGCCGCCATCGACGGTGACGGTCGATCCGGTCATGAAGCGCGATGCATCGCTCGCCATGATGCCCACCATCTGGGCGAGGTCCCAGGGATCGCCCAGCGTCTTTTGCGGATTGGCGAGGTGGAAGATCCGGCTGGCCTGCTCGGGATAGACGCGCAGGCCGCCGGAATCGATCGCGCCCGGCGCGACGGTGTTCACCCGGATGCCCAGCGGCGCCCATTCGACGGCGGCGGTGCGGGCAGCGTTGATGATCCCCGCCCGGGCCGCGGACGTGTGGATGATGCCCGGCACGCCGCGCTCGACGGCGGCGGCGACATTGACGATGATCCCGCCGCGTCCGGCGTCGCGCCAGCCACGCGCGGCGCGCTGCATCATCAGCCAGGTGCCTGTCAGGTTGTTCTCGATCACTGCGCGCCAGCCCTTGGACGGGATATCGATCGCATCCATCGGGAACTGGCCGCCGGCATTGTTGACGAGGATATCGAGCGTACCGTGCCGCGCCTCGACAGCTTCGAACAGCGCCTCGATCTGGCCTTCCTCACGGATATCGGCACGGATCGCCGCGACCTCGAAGCCGGCGGCGGCCAGCCCTTGCCGGGCCTCGTCCAGCCGTTCCTGCTTGCGCCCGCAGATGGTCACATGGGCGCCCAGCCGGGCAAAGGTCCATGCGATCGCCTTGCCGATCCCGCTGCCGCCGCCGGAGACGATCACCGATTTGCCGGCGAACAGCTCCGCCGCGAGGCAAAGCGGCAGCGCCGCCAGCCGCTCGTCCGCGACGAGCGTTGCTTCCTTCACCATCCTCTTCTCCCGCTCGTCGCTGCGAAGCGTGTCGTTCGTTTCAGTGTGATCTGGTCAATATGATTTGGGCAGGCCGAGCACGCGCTCGGCAATGTAGCAAAGGATCAGCTGGGGGCTGATCGGTGCGATCCGCGGGATCATCACTTCGCGCAGATAGCGTTCGACATGATATTCCTTGGCATAGCCGAAGCCGCCATGGGTCATCACGGCCTGAAGGCACGCGCTGTGGCCAGCCTCGGCGCCCATATATTTGGCGGCGTTGGCGGCCGCGCCGCATTCCATGTCGTTGTCGTATCGCCACGCCGCCGACATCGCCATCAGCCATGCGGCTTCCAGCTCCATCCAGTTCTGCGCGAGCGGGTGCTGGATCGCCTGATTCTGTCCGATCGGACGATTGAAGACGATCCGCTCCTTGGCATATTGGGTAGCGGCATTCAGCGCGAGCGTGCCGATGCCGACCGACTCGGACGCGAGCAGGATCCGTTCCGGGTTCATACCGTGCAGGATGTAATGGAAGCCCTTGCCCTCTTCGCCGATCAGGTCGGCGGCGGGGATGCGCCAGTCCTCGATGAACAGCTCGTTCGAATCGATCGCCTTGCGGCCCATCTTCTCGATTTCGTGGACCGTCACCGCGGCGCGATCGAGATCGGTGTAGAACAGGCTGAGGCCTTCGGTCGGCTTGCGCACCTGATCCAGCGGGGTGGTGCGCACCAGGATCAGGATCTTCTCGGCAACCTTCGCGGTCGAGATCCACACCTTCTGGCCGTTGACGACATAATCGTCGCCATCGCGCACCGCCATGGTCTTGAGCTGGGTGGTGTTGAGGCCCGTGGTCGGCTCGGTCACCGCGAAACAGGCCTTCACATCGCCGCGCAGGATCGGCGGCAGCATGCGCGCCTTCTGCTCCTCACTGCCGAAGACAACCACCGGATTCAGGCCGAAAACATTGACGTGGATCGCCGAGGCTGCGGTCATGCCGCCGCCGCTTTCCGCGACGGTGCGCATCATGATCGCCGCTTCGGTGATGCCCAGCCCCGCGCCGCCGAATTCGGGCGGAATGCAGATGCCCAGCCAGCCGTCATCGGCCATCGCACGGAAGAAGGTTTCGGGAAACTCGCCCGACCGATCGATCTCGAGCCAGTAATTCTTGTCGAAGCGGGCGCACAGCTTCCCGACCGCGTCCCGGATCGATTCCTGGTCGGCGGTCAACGCGAAATCCATGCTACCCCTCCTGCGCATCAATATTCATATGTGTGGATAAATTAGTCCACATATATGAATTGTCAACTGCTTGCCGGCGCGTGTGCCAACGGCGGATTGACAGGGTGCCACTGCATCGATATTCATACTGCGCAGTATCATCTTTGGCCCGGCAATGCATTCGGGCGACGATAAATGACGCAGGAGAGCAGCGATGCACATCGGAGCCGGTTTCTTCTTTCAGGGGCTCGACCCGAAGGTTTCGGACCAGGAAGTCTACCGGACCCAGCTGGACATCGCCGATCAGTGCGAACCGGCCGGATTCCAGTCGATCTGGACCGCCGAGCATCACTTCAACCGCTATCACATGATGCCCAATCCGGCGCAGTTCCTGACCTATATGGCGGGACGCACGACCAACGCGCTGCTCGGTTCGATGGTGATGGTGATCCCGTGGCACGATCCGATCCGCGTCGCTGAATCGATCACCTTCCTCGATACCGTGTCGGGCGGGCGCACGATCCTTGGTCTCGGCCGCGGGCTGGGCAAGATCGAGTTCGACGGTTTCCGTCAGGACATGGGGGAGTCGCGCCAGCGCTTCATCGAATATGCCGACGCCATCTCGCAGAGTCTCGAGACCGGCGTGATGGAATATGACGGCCAGATCCTGAAGCAGCCCAAGGTCGAGATCCGCCCCAACGCGGCATTCAGCTTCCGCGGGCGTACCTATGCGTCGGCAGTGTCGCCTGAATCGGCGAAGATCATGGCGAAGCTCGGCTATGGCCTGATCCTGATCGCGCAAAAGCCGTGGGAGACGGTGGTGCGCGAGACGACCGAATATGCCGCGCTGTTCGAGGAAGTGAACGGGTATGAATGCCCACGCCCGATCCTGGTCAACCTGACCACGGTCGACACCGATCCGGCGCGCGCCGCGGACATGCACAACGAATATACGATGGCCTATGCCCGTTCGACGATCGACCATTACGAGTTCCAGAACCCGCACATGGAGACGATCAACGGCTATGAATATTATGCGGGCCTGCGGAAGAATATCGAGAAGCACGGCGTGCTGACCTTCAACCGCTTCCTTGCCGACCTGCAGATCCACGGCACGCCGGATCAGGTGATCGAAGCCACGGTCGAGCGGGTGCGCGCGCTCAACTGTGCCGGTGTGATCAACATGATGTCGATGGGCGGGATGCCGGCCGACATCGCCCAGCGCAATTTCCGCACCTATGTCGATCATGTGCTGCCCAAGCTGAAGGCGATCGACACGTTCCGCGAGATCGGCTCGCCGTCCTACGAGACGCGCCGCGCCGCCTGAGACGCACCTCCTCCGCCAGAGGCATGGGGCGGCCCGCGGGCCGCCCCTTTTTTTGTCAGGCTGCCGGCCGGTCCCGCCGCCACGCGACGGGTCCCCCGGTCCATGCCGGAAAGCCGGCATCGACCAGCACAAGGTCTGCGATATCCGTGTTCGCGATGTCCCGGGCGCGCAGGAATGAAGTTGCCGCGCGCGATGCCGCATCGAGCAGCCGTGCCTCGGCCATCGCCAGTTGACCGGCCGCGGCCGGTGCGGTGCCTTCGCCATCGGGTGCCCAGCCACCGATCTGGCCGATGATCGCACGCAGCGCTGCGGCGGGGATGCCATCGGCTTGCAGGGCCGACAGCTCCGCATCCCATGCAGACCGGACCCCGGCGATCAGCGCTTCGGCATAATCGGGCGGTCCGGCTTTTCCCATCGCCTGCCGCGCGTGGAACAGCGTGCGCACCATCGCGGCGGCCTGTGGCGTGCGGGTGGTGTCGAGGAAGCAATCGCTCTCGAGGATCAGCGCGTCGTCGATCGGCAGCGACGTGCCTTCGAAGACGGCGCGGACGATGTTGGCTTCCGACGGATAACGCGCGCCGCGTTCGCCGCCCACGCGCTGCATCGCATAGGGCGAGCCATGTGCGGTGCCGGTGCCCCCGGGTATCTCGAATCCGGCCTGGTCCCAAGGCGCAACCGCCGATCCGCCGTCAAGAATGAAACGCCGGCAGGTTTCGATCAGTCTCTCCGGCGGCACCAGTTCGTGCAGAACGCCGGTCTCCAGCGCGGTCTCGACCGGGATCGGCTTGCCTTCGAGCAGATGGGGCAAAGCGCGCTCGATGCCCATCAGCCGCGGCAGGCGCTGGGTTCCCCCGGCGCCGGGCAGGAGGCCGATCGACGCCTCGGGGAAGGCCAGCCGGATCTTCGCGCCGCTCGCCGCGACCCGGTGATGACACACCAGCGCCAGCTCGAGTCCGCCGCCCAGCGCCAGCCCCTCCAGCGCAAGCACCACCGGCTTGCTACAGGCTTCGATTGCCCGGAAGCGGCGGTTGAACAGCGCGGCGCTTTCGGCGGCTGCGACCAGTTCGTCGGGGGTAGCGGCACGGCGCCAGTCCGCGATCTTCGCTTCCATCTCTCCCAGATCGGCGCCCGCACAGAAGCCGTTCGGCTTGCCCGATCGCAGTATGGCGCCGCGGATGGCGGCATCGTCGCGCAGCTGCGTGGCGAGCAGATCGAGATCGTCGAGCACCGCATTGGTGATCGTGTTCATCGTCCGACCCGCGCAATCGAAGGTGACGAGCGCGATCCCGTCGGCATCGGTCTCCAGCGTGAAATTCTGCATCATCGCGGCGCCATGCGGATCGCGCCGTCCAGGCGGATCGTCTCGCCGTTCAGCATCGGATTGGCGACGATGCTCTCGACCATCTGCGCGAACTCCTGCGGCCGTCCGAGCCGGCTGGGGTGCGGCACCTGCTGGCCAAGCGAATCCTGCGCGGCCTGCGGCAAGCCCATCAGCATCGGCGTCAGGAAGATGCCCGGCGCGATCGTCACCACGCGGATCCGGTGCTGCGCCAGATCGCGGGCGACCGGCAATGTCAGCCCGGCCACACCCGCCTTGGACGAGGCATAGGCGGCCTGCCCGATCTGTCCGTCGAACGCGGCGACCGACGCGGTGTTGACGATCACGCCGCGCTCCTCACCGATCGGATCCGCCGCGGCCAGTCGCGCGGCGAAACGCGAGATCATCGTGAAGGTGCCGATCAGATTGACTTCGATCGTGCGGCGATAGGCATCGATCGGGTGCGGCGCATTCTCCTTGCCGACGGTCTTGATTGCCGGCGCCACCCCCGCGCAATTGACCAGCACGCGTGCCACGCCATGGGCGGCCTGTGCCGCTTCCAGTCCGGTATCCACGCTTGCCTCGTCCGCCACGTTTACCTTGCAGAAGATGCCGCCGATCGCCGTGGCATGGGCTTCACCTGCCGCTTCGTTCAGATCGAAGATCGCGACCCGCGCACCTTTGGCTGCAAATGCTTCCGCAACCGCCCCGCCGAGGCCCGAAGCGCCCCCGGTAACGATCGCCGTCAGACTGGAATCTATCTCCATCATCCTCTCCATTGATCATACCATATGGTATGTAATTCGATGTTTCATAAGGCGCATAGCGAGCGTGTACACCAGATTTTCGCGAGAATGGTGTCGCCGGCGCATTGACATACATACTGTCAGGTATAATTTCGCCGATGTGAGAATTGAGCACAGGGTGATCCGGACGGTCTCGCACGCCGATGGCGAAGCGATCGATGTGCGCGCCGTGATCGAGGACCGGTTTCACAATTTCCGGATCCATGTCCGGCTTGGGCAGTCCGCCGTGGAAACGGTCGATATCGATCCGATCCGCTTTCCCTATACGTTGTGCCCGGCGGCGGGCGCGCAGCTCGCTTTGCTCGAAGGTGCCGGCCTTTCGCCGCGAATGAGCGCCTATTCGCGTGACCTCGATTCCCGGCATCAATGCACGCACCAGTTCGACGTCACCGCGCTTGCCATTGCCCTCGCGGTCCGCGGGGTATCGCAGCGGCGCTACGATATCGAAGCCGTGGATCACGAGGCCGGGGGACGGGTCAGCGGCCATGTCGAGCGCGACGGCGAACGGGTACTGGAGATGGAGGTGCGCGACGGCGTGATCCTCCGTCCCGAAGCATTGGCAGGGGCGGCGCTCGGGTCCGGCTTCACCGGAGCAGTCGCCGCACTCGACGTGGAAATGGCGGAGGCTGCGCTGCTGCTCCGGCGCATGCTGTTCATCGTGATCGATGGCCGTAAGGCGGATTCGTACGAACTTGCCCATCATGCGCCGCCGTTCGGGGGCTGTTGGGTCCAGCAACCGGAACAGAATGAGCAGGCGCTGCGCCTGAAGGGGCGGATCCTGCCCCCCGATACGCCGGTCGCGCGCCTGACCGCCGGGGACGATGCCTATCTGGCGGCGATGTGAACGCCCCGCCGGGCACTACACCGGTTTCTGATCTCACTGGCGCTCGCATCGCATCGCTGCGAACTCGATCAATTGCGCCGCCATCATTTCGAGTTGCGCTGTCAGGGCCGGATCGATGCAGGAACGATCGGGATTGAACGCTGGCTCGCGCGTGTTGATCGCGATGCCGAGTGGTGTCGGCCAGCCGCGCAGCGCATGTGCCACCGATCGCAATCCGGTCAGCGTTGCGTGCGCCCCCTGGAAGCCGCCACCGGTGGCGATGCATCCCACCGCGCGCCCTTCGAAATAGGGGCGGGGGTCGCCGGACAGATCCTCGGCATAGTCGAGCGCGTTCTTGACCAGCCCCGAGATACCGCCGTGATAGCCGGGCGATCCGATCACGATGCCGTCGGCCCGGCGCAGCGCATCGACCAGCGCAATCGCGCGGTCGCATCGTTCGGTGCGCCCCGGATAATAGAGCGGCAGCTCGAGCCACTGTCCGGCGAACAGCTGCACCTCGGCACCGGCCCGTTGTGTCGCATCGAGTACGGCACGCAGCGCCAGTTCGGTCGACGATCCCTCGCGCTGTGTTCCGCCGACCCCGACGATGAGCATCGCATCCTCTCCATGATCCCGCGGTCCGGCCGGGTGGAGGCGCCTTTTCCATGCCCAAGGAAATCTGTCAACGTTAGTGTTGACTAAATGGCGTGGGCTGCGCAATCGGCGCGCTGGGCACCGTTGGACCGGGCCGGGTAGCTGGAGGAATAAGATGGCGCTCTCAGACGCGGGTGGCGACGATCTCGATACGATCGCCGAGGCCAGAGGGCTGTATGCGTTGCGGGTGTTGTGGGTGCATCACTGGACCCCGGACCTGTTCAGCTTCCGTGTCGAGCGGCCGCAGGCGCTGCGGTTCCGCTCCGGCGAGTTCATCATGATCGGCCTGCCCGGCGAGGATGGCCGGCCGCTGATGCGCGCCTATTCGCTCGTCAGCCCGAGCTGGGAGGAGCATCTGGAGTTCTTCTCGGTCAAGGTGCCGAACGGGCCACTGACGTCGCGGCTGCAGCATCTCGAGGTCGGGGATCGCATCCTGCTCGGCCGCAAGCCGACCGGCACGCTGGTGATCGATGCGCTCAAGCCCGGCGAGCATCTGATGATGATCGGCACCGGCACCGGCCTCGCGCCGTTCCTGTCGGTGCTGCGCGATCCCGAAACGCATGAGAAGTTCGCGCACATCGTGATCAGCCATACGGTGCGGCAGAAGGAGGAACTGGCCTATCGCACCTTCCTGGAGGAAGAGATTCGCGAGGACGAAATCTTCGGCGAACTGCTGCGCGATCGCTACACCTACTACCCCACCGTCACCCGGGGCGAATTCCATACGCGCGGCCGGATCACCGACCGGATCCGCGAAGGGCTGTTCCGCGAGGATCTGGGCCTGACGATCGAGAACCGCGCGACCTCGCGCTTCATGATCTGCGGGTCGATGGCGTTCAACAAGGAGATGGAAGCGATCCTGTCCGGTTGGGGACTGGTCGAGGGCACGCATTCCATACCGGGCGATTATGTGATGGAGCGCGCCTTTGTCGGATAGCGCGCCGTGGCGTCAGCCGGCCCTGTCTGCAGCTTTGTCCGGGATCATCCCGTCGAGCACGATCCGGGCGAACTGGCGGCCGATATCGGCGCCGCTCAGCCCGCCATCGGGCTTGAACCAGCGATGCGACCAGTTGGCCATGCCGAGCAGGCCGTGGGCCAGGATGCGCGGCGAAACGTCGGAGCGCAGGCTGCCATCGGCCATGCCGCCGGTGATGATGCGATAGACCAGCGCATCGACACGCCCGGTCAGGTCGGACAGCGCCTTTTGCCGTTCGGCATTGCGCGGGCTGACCTTGTCGATCTCCTGCACAAAGGCATAGAGGTGCGGATAATTCGCCTCGTAATGCTCCATCAGCGTGACGAGGAACGCGGTGATCTTGGCCGGGAAATCGAGCTGCGATTCGACGATCGCGTCGACGTTCACCGCGAACTTCTCCATCGCTTCGATCGCGATATCGAAGAACAATTCCTCCTTGCTCGACGTGTAATAATAGATCGATGCGCGGTTCAGGCCGGCAGTCTTGGCGATGTCGTCGAGGCTGACATTGCCGAGGCCGCGTTCCTTGAACAGCAATGCCGCAGTCGCGTGCAGATTCTGGAGCCGCTGGCTGTAATGCGCGCCCTGCTCCGACTGGGCGGCTGCCCGGCGGCGGCCCATCGCACTTGTCGGCGTCTTGTTGCGCTTGCGTTCCATGATCCTGCTCCCACTCGCTCGACCGATGGGCGAGGCATGGTTATTTTGTCAACGCTCGCGACGCGTTCAATTAATCAACACTTGTGTTGACAATGCGAAATTTGACTGCTTTTACGGTGCCAGGATCGAGGATGGACACCGATGCAGTTTGGCCTTTTTTATCAGCAGCAAATGCCGAAACCCTGGGATGACGGGGTCGAGGTTCAGCACTTTGCGAACAATCTCGAACAGGCGGTGCTGGCGGACCAGCTCGGCTTCCACAGCCTGTGGGTGACCGAGCATCATTTCCTCGAGGAATATTCGCACTCGTCGGCGCCGGAAATCTTTCTGGGCGCGGTGGCTGCGCGGACGAAGAAGATCCGAATCGGCCATGGCATCCGCCACACGCCCCCCGCGATCAATCCGCCCGCGCGTGTGGCCGAAGGCATCTCGACGCTCGATGTGATTTCGAAGGGCCGGGTTGAATTCGGCATCGGCGAAGGCGCGACCCGGCTTGAACTGGGCGCCCATTATATCGGCGCGAAGGACAAGCGTGCGATGTGCCTGGAAGCCGGCGAGCAGATCGCGAACATGCTGGCGATGACGCCCTATCCCGGCTGGGACGGGCAGTATTTCAAGATGGAATGCCGCAACATCGTGCCCAAGCCGGTGCAGAAGCCGCATCCGCCGATGTGGCTGGCCTGCACCAATCGCGACACGATCATGCTCGCCGCCCGGCTGGGCATCGGCGCGCTCGCCTTCTCGTTCGTCGATCCGTATGAATCGAAGCAATGGGTCGATGCCTATTACGACATCATCAAGTCCGACGAATGCGTGCCGATCGGTCACCGGGTGAATGCCCGCGTGGCGATGGTGAGCCCCTTGTCGGTCAACCAGGATCGCGCGACTGCGATCCGTGACGGCTATCACTGCTTCAATTTCTTCAAATATTCGCTGGGCGCAACGATGCGCGACAGCAAGCCGGGTCATAACAATCTGTGGGCCGACTATATGGTTGCCGAACAGGGCGACACCAAGCGCGATCTGGCCGCCGCGGAAGGCGTTGCGCAGGGCGACGAATATAGCGGTGCGTCCGGCACGCCCGCCGATGTGATCAAACGCATGCGCATCTTCGAGGAAGCCGGGGTCGACGATATCCTGTTCACGATCCAGGGCGGCGGGCGCCCGCACGAGGTGGTGTGCGACACGCTGACCTCGTTCGCCAAGGACGTGATGCCCGCCTTTGCATCGAACCGCCGCGCCGACCGGGAGGCCGAACTGGCGCCCTATATCGAGGCGGCGCTGGCGCGGAAGCAATGGATGCCGGCGCTGAGCGAGGACGAAGTGCCGATTGTGCCGGGCGTGCGGAACCTCAGCGCGACGGTTTCGCAGCTTTGACCGGAACGCGGCGGCGGGGAAACTCGCCGCCGTTTCGATTATCGCGGGCCTGGCGCCAATCCCGCGATCTCGCGATCGATCGCATAGACTTTCCCGCCCTTGGCCGATGTGACGAACAGGGTGCGCAACCCCTCGCCACCGAAGCACAGATTGGTGGGATAGCCACCGGGCAGTTCGAGGCGTTCGACCAGCTCGCCATCGCAATCGAAGACCATGACGGCTGCCGCGTCGGTTGCCGCGACATGGAGGCGGCCGCTGCGGTCGAACGCGATTCCATCCGGTCGCCCTTCGGGAAGCACGGCATGGGGATGCGCCGTGCCGATGCCGCTTTCCGTGCAATCGAACCGGACGATGCGCGAGGTCATGGTTTCGGCGACGAACAGGCTCTTGCCATCCGCCGAGAAAGCCAGTCCGTTGGGAAAGGCCAGCCCATCGGCTTCGATCCGGCAGGCATGCGATACCGGGTGCATCGACCAGATCCGGCCGGGCAGGATCGGCGCGTCGAGATCATGCCCCTGTGGATCGGTGAACCAGATGCGGCCATCGGGTCCGGTGACGAGGTCGTTGGGCGCGTGGAAGTCCCGGTCGGAGACTGTCGTCACCACGCCGTTCGAAAGCATCTGGATCGCCGGCGGCTGGCCGTTGGCCTCGTCGCCCTTCTGGGCGATCCAGATCGTGCCGGCGGCGTCTTCGGCCAAGCCGTTGGGTGCGCCACCGGCCTGAACCGCGGCGAGAATCTCGCCGGTCGCGGGATCGAGATCATAGATCAGCCCGCGCGACAGGCCGACCAGCTGCAGCGTGCCGCGCCGGGTCCACACCGGCCCCTCGGTAAAGCCCAGCCCGGAGGCGATGCAGCGCGTGATGATGCTGGGGGCGGTGATCGTCGGCACGGCGCTTTCCGGATGGTGGTTTGGACCGAAGTGTAATCAACAACTACGTTGACAGCAACCGCTCCGCGTTTCATGCGCTTTCGCAGCGATCCAGGGAGAGGAAAGATGATCGACGTCGAAACGCTGATCGCGCGGGAAAGCATCCGCGACGCGCTGGCGCGCTATTGCCGCGGGATCGATCGCAGCGATTCCGCGACGGTCGCGGCGGTATTCCACGAGGGCGCGCCGTGCCACTATGGCAATATGGAAACCACCGGCGACGCGCTGGCGCGGATGATCGCCGGGCGCCCGGGCACCACGGACTTCACCGGTCAGCATCACATCACCAATGTGCTGATCGACATGGACGGGGCGGAAGCGGCGCAGGTCGAAAGCTATTTCATCGTCTATCGTGCAGTCGCGGGCAGCAATGGTGCCGCGGACACGATGATTCCCTTTGGCGGGCGCTATCTCGATCGCTTTACCCGTGTCGGCGGCGCATGGCGGATCGCCGAGCGCACGGTGGTGTGCGACTGGCTCAGCACTGGTCTCGCGCTGGCCGGGGGGGCGGACCCGTCGGGATATCTGCGCGGTACGAACGGATCGGACGATCCTTCTCACGCCTTCCGCATCAACTGATCGCGGCGCGAAGCATCGGGCGGTATTCCTCCGCTGCGATGCCGATCAGGGCTTCCGCGCGCTCCGCTGGTGAAAGCCCGCGCAGGTCGGCGCTGCCGATCTCCGTCACAACCACGTCGATCTCGCCACTGTCGAGCGAGGGCGGCGCGCAGGCGATGTGCGGCACGATCCGTGATATCCCCCGCGCGGTCGCGGCCAGTGCGACGATAGACAGGCCCTGCGGATTGGCCACGGCGCCGCGCGCGAAATCGGGCAGCCCGGCAATCCCGCCGCGCACCCCCGATGGGCTGAGCTCACTATTGGCGCGGCCGAGCAGATCGACTTCATAGACCGAGTTAATCGCACGAAACTTCGGCAAGCCAGCCAACCGAGCGGGATCATGGGTGAAGCTTGCCGGTGCCAGTTCGACCATATCGGTACTGTCGAGCCAGGCGTAGAAATCGGCGTCGCCCACCGCGCCGGTTCCGACATGGCCCTGCGGATTTATGGCCCCCGCGGCGATCAGTTCCGCGATCCACGGACCGATCTGGCCGGTATGCAGCCGCAATCCTTTCCGCGCGGCGGCGAGGTGGCGGATCAGCGGCGGAAACCATTGGCCGATGCCGAATTCGAGCGTTGCGCCATCGGGAATCCATTCGATCAGATTGGTCGCCAGTGCCGCGTCGTCGCGCGGTGCGGCTGGCGTCGATTCCATCGGCCCGCCGGGAACGTCGACCGCGATCACACCCGGCCTTGCGGCAATCGTCGATGCCGGTCCGGTCCATGGTACCAGCGGACTCGTTTCGAGGACCACCGATGCTGCACGCGTCGCAGCGGCATGGATGAAATCCACGGTGACGCCGAGCGAATGCCGGCCGTCACGGGCTGGCGTCGCTTGTGCCAGCACGACGTCGACAGGCCGGCTTCCCGAGGCGAACGCATCGGTTAGCTCGTGCAGCGTCATCCGGCTGTACCGCGCGTTGCGCTCGGCCATGCCGGCTTCGCTGGCGAAGGGGCCGGAAGGGAAAAAGGTCTCGATGCGTACGCCGGGCAGCTCTGGAAAGTCGCCGATCACCCAGCCGAGAAAGATGCTGCTGCCCTGCAGCCGGTCGAGGTGACGCGGCAGTGCCTCGATCAGGTGACGCGGCATGCCGAATGCCTGCCCTGCCACGATTCTCTGACCCGGACGCAGCACCGCTTCGAGCGCGGCGTCGATGGCGGAAGCTGTTGTCATTCCAATGATCTCTCTCCCCGCTGCCAGTTACGGCGTAGGCATAAAGTCTGTCAACAATAGTGTTGACAGATGCGACGGGCGGGATCAGTGTCGCGCTTGCAAGATCGATCGATGCGCCGTGCGGACATGTGCTCGCGTCGATGATGGGGTGAGAGGATCCGGTTACCGTCATGTTGGAACAGCTGAAGGAAAAGCTCATCCGGACGCGCGTCGATATACGCGAAGTCGGGCTGCGCGAGGGGTTGCAGTCACACAACATGATCCTGCCGACCGAAACCAAGGTCGAACTGTTCAAGGGACTGACCGCGGCGGGGCTGAAGGAGATCAACGCGGTCGCCTTCGTCAATCCCAACAAGATGCCGCATATGGGCGATACCGAAGATCTGCTGCGCGCCATCGCGCCCCTCGCGAAGGACATCGATATCTCGGGCGTGGTGTTCAGCGAAGGCGGCACCGCGCGCGCCGTGAAGATGGCGCAAGAGAAGCTGCTCGATACCGTCTTCCTGGTCTATTCGCCGGTGCCGTCCAGCATGGCGGCGAACGGGATCACCGCCGATCCCGAGGCTTTGCTCCAGCAGATCGAGCGCAGCGCGGCCATCGCCGCCGATGCGGGGCTGAAGGTCGCGGTGTTCATCAGCGAGAGCTTCGGTTCGCCGGTCGCCGGCTGGACCGATCCGGCAAGCGTGATCTCGTCGGCCGCGCGGGTCGAGAAGATGCCGGGCGTCACCGAACTGATCATCTCGGATTCGACCGGGCAGGCCGATCCGGTGCAGGTGCTATCGCTGTTCACCGATCTGGCGAAGGTGCTGCCGACCGACAAGCGGATCACTTTCCATGTCCATGATTCACGCGGCGCCGGCCTCGCCAATATCGTCGCGGCGCTGAGTTCGCCGTTCGAGCATTTCTGCCTCGATTCCTCATTCGGCGGACTGGGCGGGGACTTCCCCTTCATCCCCGATGCGTACGGTAACGTCGCGACCGAGGATCTGGTCGAGATGCTCTCGGGCATGGGCTATGAAACCGGCGTCGATCCGGACAAGGTGGTCGAGATCGGCCGGCGCTACGCCGAGATCAGCGGGCGTCCGCTGGGATCGCGGTTGAGCGGCTGCACCCATGCGCAGCGGTGGAAGCGCAGCCATCGCCTGATCAATCCGATCGCAGAGGATGCGGCAGCTTGAGGTGCCTGGTCGTCGGTGCGCGCGGGTTCGTTGGCGTCGATCTGGTCCGCGAGCTGCTCGATCGCGGGCATGAGGTCGTCGCGCTGGAAATCCGCGGGGATATGGGGCGGCTGACGCCCTATGCCGATCGCATCACCTGGCTGACCGGCGACAGCAGCAGCATCGAGACCCTGCAGAAGGCGATCGGCCCCGCGGGGATCGACGCCATCTATTACGGCCCCTTCTTCCGCAGCCCGGCGGGCAGCCACGACCTGACTGGTGAGTGGGCGACGATGGGCGGCGGCGCGCTGAACGTGTTCAATCTGTGCCGGGCGCTGCCGATCAAGCGGATTGTGTTCCCCAGCTCGACCGCGGTGCATGGCATCCAGCCTGCCGATGGTGTGACGCTGGACGAAACCAGCCGCGTCCAGCCCTTCATGATCTATGGTGCGACCAAGCTGCTGTGCGAATATTTCGCGCGGCAGGTGAATGCCGATCTGGGCGAGAAGCGGATCGTGTCGGTGCGCCTGTCGGCCATTTATGGGCCGGGGGCGGATATCGCCAGCCGCGGGGTCAATATCTTCGCGGTGCAGGGCGCGCGCGGCAATCCGGCGCAGATCGATTATGCGCCCGGGGCACGGGTGTGCGTGGCGCATGTCGCCGACACGGCGCGCTTTCTGGCCGACCTGATCGAAGCCGAACGCTGCGAGCATGATCTTTACGAGCTGGGCGGGCTGGACGTATCGTTCGGCGACATCGCCGATGCGGTACGCGCGGCGGTGCCGGGTGCCGAGCTCGGCTTCGGCAATGAGACGGAGGTGCCGTTGCCGCACAATGTCAGTTGCGCCCGCGCGGCGAGCGAGTTCGGGCTGAGCCATATGCCGCTGATCGATGGCATGCGCTCGGTGGTCGATTATGAGCGTATCCGCGGCGAACGCCGCCGCCAGACCGCGAGCCAGACGGCCTGAAGCGCAGCGCATGATCCATTTCCAGGGTGCCGACGGCAACCGCATCGCTGCCGATGTTTCGGGCGAAGCGGGACAGCCGACCATCATATTGCTGCATGGCGGCGGGCAGACGCGGCATAGCTGGCGCCAGTCGCGCATAGCGCTGGCGGGGCATGGCTTCCGCGTGATCGCGCTCGACGGGCGCGGCCATGGCGACAGCGACTGGACGACGCAGGCGGGCTATTCGATCGATCGCTTCGGCGCCGATCTGGCATGCGTCGTCGATCAACTCGGCAGCGAAGTGATCCTGATCGGCGCATCGCTGGGCGGACTGACGTCGCTGGAAGCGCTGGCGGCGAACCCGGACCTGCCCTGCCGCGCGCTGGTGCTGGTCGATGTCGTCCCGCGACCGAACCCGCAGGGAATCGAGACCATATTGGCGTTCATGCGCGGCAATCCCGATGGCTTCGCCACGATCGAGGATGCTGCGCGGGCGGTCACCGACTATCTGCCGCAGCGCCGGCGCGGCAGCAGTGCTGCGGGACTGGGCAGGAATTTGCGGCTCGGCGCCGATGGCCGGTTCCGCTGGCATTGGGATCCCGAAGTGATCCGCGACGGCGGCCCCGGTCTGGAAACGGCCGAACGGCTCGAGCAGGTGTTTGCGGCGCTGGAGATCCCGGTCCTGCTGGTGCGTGGCGGCAGCAGCGAAGTGGTGACCGAGGCCGAGCTCGAGGCATTCCGCCAGCTGGCGCCTGCCGCACGGACGGTCGATATCGCGGGAGCCAGCCACATGGTCGCGGGCGACCGCAACGACCGGTTCACCGGCGCCATTCTCGATTTCCTGGGGGAGCTTGCCCCGGCCTGACGGGGCCGGGGCTGCGCATCCTTACGCCGTTGCGGCGGCCGTGGCCGCCGGAGCCGCCACCCCGTTCACCGCTTCGCGATAGGGCTTGAAGGCGGCAATCAGTGCGATGAACGACAGCGGGCAGGCGACAATGATGATCGCAGTCATCGCCTTGCCAAGGTCGCCGTCGAAATAGCGGTCCGAGAGATAGCCCGCCAGGAACGGACCGGCCGATGCCGCCAAGATCGATTGCACCAGCATGTGAGCAGCATAGATCCGCGCGCGCTCGTTCGCCCGCGCGAGGCTGGTGACGATGACCGAGGGAAGCGCGCCGATGCTGTTCGAGATGATCCAGAACAGCGCCAGCATCAGCACGGTCGCGGTGAAGCCCGACAGGTTGGTGGCGATCAGCGCGGTGATCATCGTCAGTGGCACGAACGCGATCGCCAGCCGCAAGGTCATGTCGCGATAGCCGCGCCGCGCGAACCGCTCCGCCACCACCGGAACCAGCAGCGATCCGACGATCCCGCCGACGATGGTGCATGCGCCGAAGATGGTGCCGACGCGCTGCGCCGTCTCGCCGAAGGTGCGGATCAGATAGGTCGGGAACCACGCCGCCATCATGAACAGGATGAGCGAGATGAGATTGTTGCCCAGGATGAAGGCGATGTAGAATCGCCGCTCCGACGTGCGCGAGCGGAACATGGATTCCGCGTCGCCGGGCGCGGCATCGGCGGGCTTCTCCCCGGCCGGTTCGCTGGTGCCGCCGCGTTTCGGTTCGCTGACGGTCAGTGCCATCAGCACTGCCAGCACGAGTCCGGGCAGGCCGATGGTGAACAGCATCACGCGCCAGACCGGCAGGCTGGCGATCGCTTCGGGCAGCGGCAGCGCGCCGCGCGCGGCAAGGCCCAGCAGCGCAGCGACCAGCAGGAACGATGCGCTTGCCCCGCCCGCTTGCGCGGCGATCATCGTCGCCATCGGTGTCGGCCGGCGCTCGCGCACGAACAGGTCGCCGATGATCGACACCGCGGCGGGCGCCAGCACGGCCTCGCCGACGCCGACGCCCATGCGCAGCAGGAACAGTGTCGTGAAATTGGTCGCGAATGCCGACAGCAAGGTCGCCAGCGACCACACCACCACGCCCGAAATGATGATCCATTTGCGGTTCGAACGATCGATCGCGAAGGCGATCGGCAGCGCCGCGCCGGCATAGACCAGTGCGAAGGCCGGTCCCATCAGCAAGCCGATCTGCGTGTCGGTGATGCCCAGATCGGCCTTGATCGGCTGGACCAGCAGGCCCAGCGCGAGGCGATCCATATAGGACACGATCGACAGCATCGAGAGGACCGCGACGACATACCAGGCTCGCGCCTCGCTGGTTCGATAGCTCACGATCCACCTCTCCCGAATGACTGGCGGCGCTTTGGCCGCGACTGACAGTGCGTAGGTGTCGAGTGCCGCGTCCGGCTTGTCAACACTATTGTTGACGCGTATCGTGCGGGCAAATGAGCGAGGAGGGGTCAATGGACGTCAACCTGTCCACACGCGGCAATGTGGCGGCGTTCCGGGTGATGGACGCGTTCGAGCGTCAGCGGCGGATCGATCTCGCTGCGGCCTATCGGCTGGTCGCGATGTTTGGCTGGGACGATCTGCTCGCCACGCATCTCTCGGCCAACCTGCCCGATGAGGAAGCGTTCCTGGTCAATCCGGTCGGCATGATGTTCGAGGAGATCACCGCGTCGAGCCTGGTGAAGGTCAATCTCGACGGCGAAATCATCAGCGATACGCCCTATTCGATCAATCGTGCGGGCTTCGTCATCCACAGCGCGGTGCATGGCGCACGGCCCGATGCGGGATGCGTGATGCATCTCCATACCCGCGACGGCGTGGCCGTATCGGCGCTGGAGGGCGGGCTGCTTCCGCTTAACCAGACCTCGATGATACTCTCTCAGGCAATTGCGCGCCATGAATATGAGGGAGTCGCACTGGAGATCGGCGAGCGCGAGCGGCTGGTCGCCGATCTTGGATCGCGCAACCTGATGCTGCTCAGCAATCACGGCACGCTGGCGCTTGGCGGATCGGTCGCGGAGGCCTTCCTGCAGATGTACATGCTGGAATGGGCCTGCACCGTTCAGGTGCGGACGCTGTCCATGGGTCAGGCGCTGCACGCGGCGGACCCGGCGGTGATCGACAAGACCGCGCAGATGCTGAGTTCGGAAAAGGGCGCCGCCGTCACCGCCAGCTATGCGGACCAGCTCGTCTGGCCGGCATTGTTGCGCAAGCTCGATCGCACCAATCCGGGATATGCCGATCTGTAGGGTCGGATAGCATTTTCAACATGAGTGTTGACAATCCCATTCTGGATGATATTTCGGCGATATTGAGTAGTGTAACCGCAATGTGCCTGTGGGATGTGGTGACCCGGTCTTGTTTATTTCCGGATGAAAGCATCCCGCGGGGCAGGGCGAACGCCACTCGATAAGTATTTCTTGTTTCGAATCCGCAGAATTTCTTGGCGAATCTGCTCGTCAGGAGGTGGATTCGTTCAACCAAAATTGTCTCGAGCAAGGCGGCTTACGATCGCCGGTAATCAAAACTGAGGGAGGATTGCGATGGCGCGCTCGCATTTGATGGCGATGGTTCTGGCATGTGGCGTTTCGGCTTCGGCGCTCTTGTGCGCAGCAGAGGCCCGGGCACAGGATGCGCCCGCAGAGGTGCAGGATGCCCCGGCCGACGATACGCTGGCCACCGGCGAGATCGTCGTGACAGCGCAGCGCCGCTCCGAGAGCATCCAGAAGGTGCCGATCTCGATCCAGGCATTCGACAGCGCGACGCTGGAAACCGCCGGCTCCAACGGGGTCGAGGATCTGCCGATGCTGACCTCCGGCCTGACCATGACCCGCACCGCGGGCGCCAGCACCCCCTATATCCGCGGCATCGGCTCGCCGACCGGCAATCCGGGTGAGGAGTCGCCTGTCGCGACCTATGTCGATGGCGTGCTGCGCGGTAGCCTGAACACCACCCACCTCTCGTTCAGCGATGTCGAGCGGGTCGAGGTGCTCAAGGGGCCGCAGGGCACACTGTTCGGCCGCAACACCACCGGCGGTCTGATCCAGGTCGTCACCAAGAATCCGTCGGAAACGCCGATGGGCGAGATCAATTTCAGCGTCGACAATTATCATGCGGTTGAAGTCGGCGCCTATGGCACCACCGGCCTTGCGGATGGCGTCGCCATCTCGCTTGCCGGTTTCGCCCGGCGGCAGGAAAAGGGCTATGGCATCAACCAGTTGACCGGCAATTCCGCGTCGCACGTCAACGAAAGCTCGGCCCGGACCAAGCTGATGTTCACCAGCGGCGGAAGCCGGCTGATCCTTGCGGCGGACTATAGCCAGACCCAGGATCAGCGCGGCTTCAACCGCACGCCGCCGCCCGGCGCGGTCGGCGGGGTTCGCGGCGGCACCCCGGCGCAGACCTATACCTATGTCGGCAATTTCCACGACGTCGCGCACAATGTCGACGATCGCGTCCAGTCGGACAGCTGGGGCGTGTCGGCAACGTACGAGCAGAGCATCGGCAAGCTCAACCTGATCTCGGTCACCGCCTATCGCAACGATTTCACCGACATCCTGACCGACAATGATTATGGCAAGGCCGATCTGTCGCGCGCGACCTTCGGCTTCTATGTGCGCAACTTCACGCAGGAAGTGCGCATCACCTCGCCCGACGATGCGCGGCTGACCTGGATCATCGGCGGCTTCTTCCTGGCCGGCTATGCGGGCAACATCGTCGATATCCAGAGCGTGCCGACCAATGCCTTCACCCGCTATCGCGCGCAGAACCGCACCAAATCCTATTCTGTGTTCGGTGAAGTCGCGCTCAAGCTGTTCCGCGATACGGGCAAGATCACGCTCGGCGCGCGCTATACCGTGGACCGGCGGCGGATCGGCGGTCTGGTCAATGGTGCTGTGGTCCCGGTCGCGCCGGTCAATCCGCGTTACGCCGCCGAGGATCCGACCTATCGCATCGTCTACAGCCACCAGCTGACGCCCGATGTGCTGGCCTATGCCAGCTACAATCGCGGCTTCAAGAGCGGCAATTTCAACATCATCCCGGCGACGACCAACGCGTACAAGCCGGAATATGTCAACGCGTATGAAGTTGGCTTCAAGACCACGCTGTTCGACCGGCGGGTGCGGTTCAACCTGTCCGCCTATTATTATGACTATTCGAACATCCAGGTCCGTGTCGCGACCGGGCTGGTCACCGCAACGCTCAATGCCGCGAGCGCGACGATCAAGGGCGTCGACGGCGAAGTGAATATCCGCGTGGCGGAAGGCCTGACCCTCGATCTGGTCGGCGCCTACACCGACGGCCGGTACGACAGCTTCCGCAATGCCGAGATCTTCGTGCCGAACGTGGCGGCGGGCACTACCACCCGCAACGGCGGCAACACGCTGCAATCGGGCTATGACGCATCGGGCAAGTCGCTGATCCGCAGCCCGAAATTCACCGGATCGGCGGGTATCAGCTATGTGCAGGAAGTGTCCGGCGGCAGGATCACCGCATCGATGCGCGGATCTTACAATAGCGGCTTTGTGTGGGAGCCCTCGGGCCGCCTGCGGCAGCGCCCCTATGGCCTGCTCAATGCCAGCATCGGCTATCGTTCCGACGATGGCTGGTCGGTGACGCTCAGCGGCAACAACATCACCGACACCGACTATATGCTGACCTCGGGCGCCGGCACCTCGTCGGACTTCTTCGCCGCGGCGAACCCGGCCACGGTGACGCTGGGCGTCGGGTTCCAGTTCTAGGAAGTCACGCGACGGGCACGGGTGCCGCGGGGCGGCCCGTGCCCGTCAATCAACGACATTGTTGACTAAAAGGGCCGCCGCGCCGACCCTTTGCCGCGCCGGCGACAAGCCCGGTATGGAAAGGATGAGGATCGGATGCAGGCTGGACGGTCCGGAAGCGCCGTGTTCGGGGCATGGTATGTCGTCGCGCTGCTCGGGATGCTGGGCGTCATCGCCTATCTCGACCGGCTGGCGCTGGGGCTGCTGATCCAGCCGATCAAGGCCGAGATGGGTGTCAGCGATACGCAGATCGGCCTGTTGCTTGGGCCGTCCTTCGCGATGATGTTTGCGATTGCGGGCCTGCCGATCGCGATCGCGGTCGATGCGTTCAATCGCAAATGGTTGCTGGTTGCGGGCGTCACCTTCTGGTCGCTGGCGACGACGCTTTCGGCATTCGCGCATGATTTCACGACGTTGTTCGTGCTGCGCATGGGTGTCGGGATCGGCGAAGCGGTGCTGAGCCCGGTCGCGGTGTCGATGATCGGCGATCTGTTCACGCGTGAGAAGCGCGCGGTGCCGATGTCGACCATGATCGCGCTCCAGTCGGCCGGGGCCGGGGCTTCGGCGCTGATCGTCGCGGTGTTGATACGCCTAGCGACCGATGGCAGTCTGCCGCTGCCCGATGCGCTGGCACAGATGCCGGTGTGGCGCGTCGCGCTGCTGATGATCGGCCCGCCGGGGCTGCTGCTCGCGCTGATCGCGGCGCTCACCATGAAGGAGCCGGCGCGCGCATCGGCGGACGCAAGCGCCGATGCGCCGCTGGCCGAGGGTGCGTCGGTGTTCCGCGATGCCGCCAGCGAGCGGCGTTTCTTCGTCCTGCTGCTGCTGGGCACCAATTTTTCGGCACTCACCCTGCTGATGGTCGCCAACTGGTTCCCGACCTATCTGATCCGCGCCTTCGGCATCCCGGCCGAGCAGGTCGGCTATGCCTTTGGCCCGGTGATGATGATCGGCGGGGTGGCCGGATCGCTGGCGATCCCGCTGCTGGCGCGCAGACTGCCGGTAAAGGGCCGTGGGGATCCGATCCTGTTGCTGGCGATGCTCGCGGCGCCGCTCGCGACCCTGATGTTCCTCACGGCAGTGACGCTGGACGGCTTCGCCGCCGCGGTCATCATGATCGGTCTTTATTTTGTTACCGGCAACGCAGTCGGCGTTCTGGGATCGGTGATGGTCGCCAGCGCGGCAAGCGCACGCAAGCGTGGCCGCTTCGCGTCGCTCAACATGCTTGCCCAGGCGATTCTCGGATCGTCGCTGGGGCCGTTCGCCGTCGGCTTCCTGTCCGATCGATGGTTCGCGGGATCGCTCGGCCACTCGATGGCGACGGTGGGTGGGATCGCGGGTGTACTGTCGTCCCTGCTCATCTGGCGGGCGTACCGCGTGCACGCGGACTCGCTGGCGCTGACCGGGAAATCGACGGCCAGCGATCCGGCCAAAGCCGGTATCGGCACGGCGAGCTGAATCTGCGGCAAAATCAATTTATCAACGTTGACGTTGACGTTGACAACGCGGCGCGCAGGTGTATTCGTTACGACCATGAGGTGCCCTGCGCCGGTACCTCGCAACGGTGGTGGCCCGCATATGCGGCCGCGACCGGATTGGTCGGCGCGCAGGCGTTTGCAAGCAAGGGCAGGGGCAACCTGCCGACAAACGAAAACACAAGATCCGGGGAGGGTTACTGATGAACAAGAAATTTGGCCTGAGCAGCATGGCTCTGATCGCCGCGATGATGCCGATGGCGGCGTTCGCGCAGTCGAGCGACGCGCCGGCACAGGACGCGCAGGATGGATCGGGGATCACCGAGATCGTCGTCACCGCGGAACGCCGCGAGGCGAGCATTCAGGATACGCCGATCCCGATCACCGCCGTCACCGGCGATTCGCTACGTGACCGCAACGTCACCGATCTGATCGCGCTCCAGTCGAGCATTCCCAACGTGCAGTTCGGCCAGGGCAACACCAATGCCCGCCTCGCCATTCGCGGCGTCGGTCTCGACAACGGCCTGCCCGGCGCGGAGGCGCGCGTCGCCTATTATATGGACAACGTCTATGTCAGCCGTCCGGGCGCCGTGCTCGGCTCGCTGTATGACGTCGATCGCGTCGAAGTGCTGCGCGGTCCGCAGGGTACGCTGTACGGCCGCAACGCGACCGCGGGTTCGATCAACGTCATCACCGCCAAGCCGAGCGAGACGTTCAACGGCTATGGCCAGGTGACACTCGGCAGCTATCTCTATCTCGGCCTCGAGGGTGCCGTGGGCGGCCCGATCGCGGATGGCATCTCGTTCCGTCTTTCGGGATCGAGCATCGATCAGTTCCACGGCTACGGAAAGAACATCCCGACCGGATCCGAAGTCGACGATCAGCACACCCATTCGGCGCGCCTGCAGATCCGGCTGGAGCCGAGCAGCGCGGTTTCGATCAACCTCTCGACCTCGCTCCTGTCGCAGCGCGACGGTCAGGGTGCCTTCCACTTCATCTCGACCAACCCCGAGGCGAACCGGCTTGGCCGCGTCCATCCGGGTCTGGCGCTGGGCGGTACGTTCGCGACCAATCCGCGCGACGACAATTTCAACATCAGCCCGAGCCTGGAGCGTCAGCTCTACGACGCTTCGGCAACGGTCGACTGGAAGATGGGCGACAAGACCCGGCTGACCTCGATTTCGGCGTATCGCTATGCGCGCATCACAACCCGCGGCGACCAGGATTATCTGAGCGTCCAGATGGGCGATTCGCGCTTCTACGATCAGTCGCGCCAGTACAGCCAGGAACTGCGCCTCTCGCAGGACTTCAGCTTCGGTCATTTCGTGATCGGCGGCTTCTATTTCCGCGAGGATATTTCGGGCGCGGTCGAAACCTCGCCGATCGAAGCGGCGTCGGTCGGCCTGCCGCGCCGTCTGGTGCCGGGCTATGCGGTTGGCGGCCAGATCAAGACCGAAGCGATGGCCGGTTTCGGCCAGATCACCTTCGATCTCTCCGACACTTTCTCGATCGATGCGGGCCTTCGCTACAATTACGAGACGAAGGAAAAGTTCAACGAATATTCGCAGTTCGACCTGACGCGCACCTGGACGCCGGGCATCGCGATCATTCCTTCGGTCGTGATCCCCTATGTCAAATCCAGCGAGCGCAAGCTGACCCCGAAGGTCACGCTGAACTGGAAGCCCAGCGAGCGGACGCTGATCTACCTGACCTATTCCGAAGGCTATCGCAGCGGCGGCTTCAACCTTGGCGGCGTGCAGCCGGGGTTCAAGCCCGAAACGCTCAAGGACTATGAAGGCGGCATCAAGACCACGTTGCTCGACGGCCGCCTGCGCATGAACCTGTCGGCCTTCTATTACGACTATGCCAATCTGCAGATCCGCCGCGTCGCCGGTGTGACGAGCTTCATCGAGAATGCGTCGAACGCCGAAATCTATGGCGTCGAGGGCGAAATCACCGCGGTGCCGGTCGACAATCTCGAGCTTGGCTTCAACTTCGGCCTGCTGAACAGCCGCTATATCGGCTACATCACCGCCGGGCTGTTCACCACCACGCCGCAGGACCTGACCGGCAACCAGCTGTCGCAGGCGCCGGCCTATACGGTCGATCTGCGTGCGCAGTATCGCTGGGAACTGCCGAAGGGCAGTCTGACGCTGCGCGGCGAAGCCCATTTTGTCGGGCGGACCTATTTCGACGCGTTCGAAACCTCCTACTTCTCGCAGGCGCCGCTCCAGACCGGCGATGCCTATCTGACCTACAAGAGCGACCATAACTGGAGCGCGACGCTGTTCGTCCGCAACATCACCGACGAACTCTATTATGTCGCCAAGCAGAACAACTCGCCGCCGCTCTACGCCGGCACGGTGATCGGCATCCCCGGGGCACCGCGCACCTTCGGCCTGAAGCTCACCTATAATTTCGGCGAGTGAGAAGCGGATGCGTCAGCAAGGTAATCGGGCCGCAGGGCCGGGAGCGATCCAGTTGTGAGTGATATGATCGCGCCCGCCGCACCCCATCCAGTTCTGGGTGCGGCCGACGACCTGCTGATCCATCAACTGCCGCAGCCATTCGGGGTGGTCGCCGATGCGTCGCCCCAATGGTTCGACCGTTTCTATTTCAACATCAGCGGCCCCGATGGCGGGCCGATGCTGGTGATCGGTGCGGGCCGCTACTCGAATGCCGGGGTGATGGACGGCTATGCCTGCCTGCTCGACGGCGGAGTGCAGCGCAACCGCCGCTTCGCCCGGCGCATCGTGGTGGGCGAGGCGCCGACGGTGATCGGGCCGCTGAGCTGGACGGTTATCGAGCCGATGAAATCATGGCGGCTGCAACTGTCCAGCGAGGTCGAGGGCTTCGGCTTCGATCTGGTGTGGACCGCCAAGGCGCTACCCTATGCCGTCGATCCGCTCACCGTCGAACATGACGAGGGTGGTGCGACCAACTTCGCCCATTTCTTCCAGCCCGGCAGTTACACCGGCTATATCGAGATCGACGGCAAGCGGATCGACGTTGCCGGATGGCGCGGGTTGCGCGACCGGTCGTGGGGCGTGCGGCGTACGCGCGAGCGGCTGGGCATGCATCTGTGGGGCGGCGCACAGCTCGAGGATCGCTGCGTCGCCGTACTTTACAACGAAGGCCGCGACGGCAAGCCGGTGCACGTCCATGGGGCGATCCTGCCGTTCGATGGCGGTGCGCCGGTCGCGATCACCGATGTGCGCCACAAGCTCAATTTCGACGAGACCGGCGAGTTCGTCGACGGCCTGCTCCATTTGACGACCGAGGCGGGAGAACAGCTCGAGGTCGAATGGCGGGGCGGGCGGCGCGGGCTGTATATGTCGGCTGCCGGTTATGACGGCTGGCACGGCCAGGATCGCGGGGAGGCGCATCAGGAGCATGAGCGCTGGAACCTCGACGATGGCACGCGTTCGCCCAACTCGCTGCCCCTGTCGCTGGTCAACAAGCCAAGCACCTGCACGGTCGGCGGCGTCGAGGGCTATGGCATTTTCGAGACGGCGGTGACGCGTAGCGCGAGCTATCGATACCGTCCGACGATCGATGGCTGACGGGGAAACAGGCAGGGCGGAGAGCGAGGCAGCCGGGTTCGAACGATACCTGCATGCGCTCGGCCTGCGGGATCGCGTGACTTCGTGGCGGTCGCTTTCGGGCGGTCGCTCGGCGACATCGGTCCGCGCCGAACTGGCCGATGGCGAGGCGGCGCGGACCTGCGTCGTCCATCTGGCTTCGCCGCATGGCCCGCTTCACGGCATCGCCGATCCCCGCCGCCAGTTCGAGCTTCTCCAGGCGCTCGCCACGCTCGATCTGCCGACGCCGCGGCCGATGTGGTTCCTGCCCGTCGAAGCACTGGGCCGCGAGGGGTTCGTCACCGATTTTACACCGGGCGAGGCACCCGATCCGTGGCGCGCGGACGGACGCGCGTTCATCGAGCGGAATGGGCCGGCGATCCTCGACACGATGATCGCAGGGCTGGCCGCGATCCATGCGGTGCCGCTGGCGGCACTGCCGCAATCCGCACGCGATCCGGATCTGGTGGCACTCGGTTTCGCGGAGTGCGAGCGGCGGCGCTGGTCCGGGGTACTCGCGCGCTCGCCGGTCTTCTCGGCCGATCCGATCCTTGCCTATGCCGATGCCTGGCTCGCTTATCATCTCCCCGCGCGGACGCGTGAGGGGCTGGTCCATGGCGACTATCGCATCGGCAATCTGGTGTTCGATGCGCAGGGGCGGCTGACCAGCATCCTTGACTGGGAACTCGCGGAGATCGGCGACCCGCTCTACGATCTGGGGACACTCTGTTCGCCCGCGCTGGAGATTCATGGCCGCGCGGCAGGGCTGGCGACGCAAGCGGCGTTGGTCGAACGGTACGAAGCGCATAGCGGGCAGCCGGTCGATCGCGACGCGCTGAACTTCTACCGCATTCTCGGCACGTTCAAGATCGTGTGTCTGTGGGTCAATGCCAGCCTGCCATGGTCCGCCGACGCGTCCGATCTGGTGGCGCTTCGTGCCGGCTTCAGCGCGGGCGAGGCCCGGCCGCTGCTGGCGCGGGCGCTCGGGCTGCCGGTTCCCGCCGGGGCCGTTCACCGCAAGGACGTGCCGCTCAACGCCGTCGCCGATGCGCTGCGCCGGATCGAGTCCGAGGTGCTGTCCGGAGAGACGCGCGACGTGGTGCGCACCAGCGCGGCGATCCTGCGCAGCCGGGCGCGAGACGCCGGTGTGGATCATGCGGATATCGCTTCCGGGATCGAAGCGCTGGCCCGCGATCTGGGCGACGGCGTCGCGCGTTCGGAAGGCGATGCCTCCGCCGCGCTGGGGCATCTGGCGCGCCATATCTTCGCCGACGCGCAGACCGCATCCAGCGAGCATCCGCTGCATGTGCGGCTTCGCGATCTTCTGGGTGCGGCATCGGCCGTGCCGTCCGCATGGGGGCGGCAATGACCCCTCCGGCTCTCCGCGATCACAAGAGGTGACTATGGAATATGGCGTTGCAACCGTCCTGACCGACGATGGCGTGGATCCCGCGCTGCTGGCGCGCACGGTCGAGGATTATGGCTTCGAATGCCTGATGCTGGCCGACCACACCCATGTGCCGGCCAGCCGCGAATCCCCCTATCCGCATCCGCCCTTCGGCGATCTGCCGCGCCGCTATTACCGCACGCGCGATCCCTTGGTCAGCATCGCGGCGATGGGCGCGATCACGACGCGGCTGAAGCTCGGGACCGGCATCTGCCTGGTGGTCGAGCGTGATCCGATCACCCTTGCCAAGGAAGTCGCGACGCTCGACCATATCCTGAACGGCCGCTTCCTGTTCGGGGTGGGCGCGGGATGGAACCGGGAGGAGATGCGCAACCATGGCACCGATCCCCGCGTCCGGATGGAAGTGATGCGTGAGCGGGTCGAGGCGATGAAGGAAATCTGGACGAAGGAGCAGGCCGAATATCACGGCAATTACGTGAATTTCGATCCGATCTTCTCATGGCCCAAGCCGGTCCAGACGCCGCATCCGCCGGTGCTGGTCGGCGGCAGCGGGCCGACCGTGCTCGATCGCGTGCTGCAGTTCGGCGATGGCTGGATGCCGGGGCATCAGCGCGATCTGGCAGCGCTGGGCGAACGCATCGAGGAACTTCGCCGGCGCGCGGCGGAGATGGGACGCTCGCCGGTCTCTGTGACGATCTTCTCGGCCAATCCGAAGCGGCTCGACGATTATGAAGCGATGGGCGTCGATCGCGCGGTGTTTCTGGTGGACACTTCCGAGGCCGATGCCGCGCTCGGCAATCTCGCTGCGGTCGCCACGGCCGTGGGCCTCGCCTGACTTTCGCAACTCTTGATGGAAACCGACATGCTCACTCTCAACGGCCATCAGGTCGAACATGCCACGATCCGTGACATATTGCGGCACCGCGCCAGCCTGGGCGACCGCACCTATGCGGTGGTCGACGGCGTCTCGCTGAGCTTTGCCGAAGCGGATGAGCGTGCCAACCGCATCGGCAACCGCATGGCCGAACTGGGCGTGGTCGCGGGCGATGTCGTCATCACCTATATGCACAATTCCATCGACCATGTTTGCGCCTGGTTCGGCAGCGCGAAGATCGGGGCGGTCTGGTCGCCGGTGAACATCGCTCTGGTCAATCTCGATCTGCTCTACACCATCCGCAACGCCGCACCGAAGGCGGTGGTGATCGATGCCGAGCTGCTGCCCAACTATCTCCAGATCCGAGACCAGATCGGGATCGAGGGGCTGGTCGAGATCGTGCGCGGACCCAGCGACGCCGGCGTCGGCGAGACGTTCGAATCGCTGCTGACCGGCAGCTCCGTCGAGCCCGACGCACAGGTCTCGCCCTACGCCCCCGCCGCGATCATCTACACCGGCGGCAGCACCGGCATGCCCAAGGGCGTGGTCGTCTCCAGCCTGTGGTTCGTGGTCGCGGCGCTGCGCTATGCCGAGATGTTCGACGTGCGCGAGGATGATTCGCACATGGGCGTCGGCCAGCTGTGCCACGCGATCGGATCAAGCATCGATATCTTTGCGCCGCTCTATTGGGGCATCCAGACCGCGGTGCCGCGCTGGTTCAGCGCATCGCGCTTCTGGGAAACTGCACGCGAGCAAAAGGCGACCATCGTCGGCTGTCTGGTCGGCCCGCTGATCGCGATGCTTTGCAGCCGTCCGGAAAGCGACGACGACCGCAATCACACGCTGCGTGTCTCCAGCTCGGGCACGGCGCAGGTTCCGATTGCGACGGTGCAGGAGTTCGAGCGCCGCTTCGGCATCACCCTGCTCGAAATCTATGGCCAGACCGAGAGCGGCCCGCTGGGCGCAGTCGGCCAGCGCCGCAGCGACAAGCCCGGCTATTCGCAGGGCCGCACCAATGGCTGGTGCGAAGTCGCGATCGGCGATCCCGACGATCAACTGGTTCCGGCCAATGTGCAGGGCGAGATCCTGATCCGCCCGACCATCCCCGGCACCTTCCTGCTCGGCTATCATGGCCAGCCGGACAAGTTCGCCGACGCTTGCCGCAATTTCTGGTTCCACACCGGCGATATCGGGCTGATCGACGAGGATGGCTTCCTGCATCTGAAGGGCCGTTTCGCCCATCTGATCCGGCATCGCGGCGAGAACATCTCGGTGTTCGAGCTGGAGCAGACCATCCTGCTGCACCCGGCGATCAAGGAATGTGCCGCGGTCGGCGTGCCCAGCCCGATCGGTGACGAGGATGTGAAGGTGCTCATCCAGTTCGAGGACGGCCAGACGCTCGCGCCCGAGGAGATCATCGCCTTCTGTCTCGACCGCATCGCCTATTTCAAGGTGCCGCGCTATATCGAGGTGGTGGACGGCATGCCGCGATCGGCAGTGAAGAACGAGATCGAGCGGCACAAGTTACGCGATCAGGGCGTCGGCGACGCATGGGATCGCGAAGCGGCGGGCATTTCGGTGAAGAAGGTGCGCGCCTGACCCTATGGCCCGGGTGGATCAGGCCCGGGCCGGCCGGCTCAGTTCGTGGTGCTGCGCAGCACCGGCAGTGCCTCCAGACCCGGCGCCGGCACCACATTGGTCACGCCACCATCGAGCATTACGATATTCCCGGTGATGTATGCGGCCAGATCGCAGCTGAGCAGCAGCACGGCGTTGGCGACATCCTGTGGCGTGGCGATGCGGCGCAGCGGGTTGGCTGCGGTCACGGCGTCCCACACTTGCTGCGGCAACGCGCCTGCGACGCGCGGCGTCGCGACATAGCTCGGCGCGATCCCGTTCACCCGTACGCCGGCGGGGCCATATTCCAGCGCGGCGCAGCGGACGAGATGATGCACCGCCGATTTGGCGATGCCATAGGCGGAGATATTCTCGATCGCGCGAGAGCCGGCCGCCGATCCGATCAGCGTCATGCATCCGCCGCCATTCTTCGCCAGCAGCGGCGCCCCGATCTGCACCGCGAGCAGGGCGTGGCGCAGCACCAGATCGAATTGCTGGGTCAGCGCGTCGTCGTCCATCGCGGCCAGCGGCGCGACGCGGCTGCGCCCGACGACATCGACGATGCCGTACAGGCTCGTCCCGTAGAGTTCGGTCGCGCGGGCGAACAGCGCCTCCATCTGCGCGCGGTCGGTGACGTCGGCCGCATGGGCGGTGCCGCCGCACTCGGCCGCCGACGACTCGGCCTGTGCGGGATCGAGATCGACGCAGAACAGCTTCGCGCCAGCCGCGGCGAGCGTACGGCAGGTCGCGTTGCCGATGCCCCCGCCACCCGCGCCCAGCACCACGACTGCCCTGCCATCCAGCCGCGCCAGCGCTGCGCTTTCCTGTCCGCTCATATCCGATCCTCTCCTTGCTTCTTGTCGGCTTCATTCTAGGCCGCTGCATCGCGTCGATCAACACATGTGTTGACAGAGCTGCAGGTGCGCCATACCAGTCGCATGCACAGTAAGGCCGGTCCACGCGTCAGGGTGCCGGCGACCAATGAGAGGAAGGTCCATGTCGGACGGAAACGTCATCCCGCTTGATCAGGTCACCCTGCCGTTCGTCGATACGAACAGCATCGAATATATCCGGGATCCGTTCACCGTGATGGCGCAGGCGCGCGCATCCGATCCGCGTAAGGGCCGCATCATCCGCACGCCCTATGGCATCGAGATCATCGATTACGACCTCAGCCGCCAGCTGCTGATGAACAAGGGCCTCTCGACCCCGCAGGCCAATATCTACAAGGAGCGCGGCGCGGGTCCGCTGCTGCTCAAGTTCATGGAAGAGGGCAAGCTCACCGCGCAGCAGGGCGAGCGGCACCTTCTCTATCGCCGCGTGCTCAGCACCCAGCTGACTCCGCAGGCGACGCGCGAACAGACCGGCCTGTATTTCGACGTCGCCAACCGGCTGGTCGACAAGTTCATCGACAAGGGCCGCTGCGAGTTCATCGACGATTTCTCGCATCCCTATCCGTTCGAGATCCTGTGCCGCGCACTGTCGATCCCGCCCGAGGATATCCCGATCTTCGATTCGGTGACGCGCGCGCTTCCGCTGCTCAACGTGGTGCCGCTCCACCCGCATGTCGAAGAGATCGAGCATGCGCTGCAGGTACTGTCCGACTACACCTCCAGCCTGATCGACCAGCCCGACGGCACGCATCAGGGCTTCATCGCCGAGATGGTCGGCCATCTGCGTGCAGGCATCATGACCCGCGACGAAGTGGTGTGGAGCCTGATCACGCTGTTGCAGGCATCGCACTATACGACGCGTACCCAGCTCGCCTCGATCGTCCGCGTGCTGCTCGAAACCAATACCTGGCCCGAACTGGTCGCTGACAAGTCGCTGATCCCGGCCGCGGTTGAAGAGGGCATGCGCTACTATCCGGTCGTGCTTGCCGTGCCGCGCGTGGTCGCGACGCCCGATTTCGAGATCGATGGCGTGGCGATGCCGGCCGGCACCTTCATCCGCTTCAACTTCCATGGCGGCAGCCGCGACGATCGCCGCTTCGACGATCCCGACCGGTTCGACATCCATCGCAACACGTCGAAGCGCATCCCGTTCGGCTATGGCGCGCACAAATGCCTGGGCCACACCATGGCGCGCAAGGACATGGAAGTGGCGATTGAAGTGATGATCGAGCGGATGAAGAACCCGCGGATCGTCGCGCCGATCGAGAATATCGCGCTGGGCGCCGGCTGGGGGCCGGGCGAGGTCCATATCGAGTTCGACCGCTAACCCGACGCACCGCCAGCCTTCCAAGGAATATCCCGTGTCCAATGCGACCCAGCAATTCGAACCCGCCATCCGCAACGAGAATAGCGTGGACTTCAGCTTTCCGATCCAGGGCTATTGCGATCCGCGCTTCGCGCCGGTCGTCGACGCTTTCCGCGAGAATTTCGTCCAGATCGACGAAGAGATTGCGGAAGTCGGCGCCTGCGCCTGCGTGATCGAGAATGGCAAGACAGTCGTCGATATCTGGGGTGGCTATCGCGACGAGCATCGCACCGATCCGTGGCGGCCCGACACGATCGTCGCGGTACGTTCGAACAGCAAGGGGCTGTGCGGTGTCGTCGCGAACATCATGGCGGATCGCGGCCAGCTCGATCTGGACGCGCCGGTCGCGACCTATTGGCCGGAGTTCGCTGCCAACGGGAAGCAGGACCTGCCGGTCCGCTTCCTGCTCGATCATCGCGCCGGTTTGCCGGTGCTGACCGAGAAGCTCTGGCCGGGTGCGGTGTTCGACTGGGAAGCGATGACCACCGCGCTGGCGGCTCAGGCGCCGCTGTGGACGCCGGGCGAACAGGCCGGGTACCACACCATCACCCAGGGCTTTCTGGTCGGCGAAGTGGTGCGCCGTATCACCGGCAAGATGATCGGCGAAGTCGCCCGCGAACTCGTTTCCGGCCCGCTCGAAGCCGATTTCTTCATCGGGCTGAAACCGGACGAGGAAGCGCGCTGCGCCGACTTCATCGATATCGTCGAGGGCACGGTCTATGATCCCAAGACCTCGCGCAGCCCCTATGCCGACCGCCTGCGCGCGCAGTTCCCGGCAGGGCCGCAGGCGAACAGCGCCACCTGGCGCCAGTCGCAGGTGCCGAGCTCGAGCGGGCACGCCAATGCCCGCGGCATGGCGCGGATGTTCAGCGCGGTGCTGGGCTATGGCGATCATCCCCTACTTTCCGAAGCGGGTCGCAAGCGGATGACGACGATCCAGCACAACCTTCACGAATCGGTCGGCAACCGCTCGATCCGTCAGGGCATGGGCACGATCATCAACTCGCCGCCCTGGGCCTATTTCGGGCCGAACCCGAACACCTTCGGCTCGCACGGTTTCGGCGGATCGCTGGCGGTAGCCGATCCCGACAATGGCCTCGCCATCTCCTATGCGATGAACCAGCCGCATCGGTCGATCTCGACCGGTATCCGTTCGCGCCGCATTGCCGACGCGACCTATCGCTCGCTCGGGATCGACGTTCCGGCGCAATAGGGGAGGGCGGCATGAGCGAAGTCCTGTCCTTTCTGTCCCGCCAGGGCCAGCGCTGGATCGGTCGCTCGCCGGACCTGTTGCGGCTGATCGGCCTGCGGCAATCGCCGACCCGGAAGCCGCCGTTCGAAGCACTGGCAAGCGCCTTGCTGTCGCGTCGCGGCGAGGCGTCGGGGATCGCGATCGCACGGGAATTGCTGGCGCTGTATGAAGCCTGTGACGATGCCGAGCGCCTCGCCTTTTTCAATATGCTCGCCGACCGGTTCGATCCCGATCCGGCGGCGCTTGAGCAAGCATGGCAGGCCTATCATCAGGAAGGGCGGGCCAAGCTCCCGGCCCTGGCCGCCGCGGTGGAATCTCCGCGTCAGGAACTGTTCCGCCGGCTCAACCTGCCGCCCGGCGGCACCGTGGCGCTGGTGCGGATGCGGGCCGACCTGATCCGCCATCTCAAGGCTGCGAACGGCGCGCTGGACGGCGTCGACAGCGATCTGGCGCATCTGCTGCAATCCTGGTTCAACCGTGGTTTCCTGCAGATGCAACGGATCGACTGGCGCTCGCCTGCGTTGCTGCTGGAACGGGTGATCCAGTATGAAGCGGTGCATCTGATCCGCGACTGGAGCGACCTGCGCAACCGGCTGGACCCCGAGGACCGCCGCTGCTTCGCCTTCTTCCATCCGGTGATGCCGGACGAGCCGCTGATCTTCGTCGAGGTGGCGCTCACCTGCGGCATCCCCGGCAATATCCAGCAGGTGCTGGCGTCGGATCGCCCCATGCTGGCGGCTCAGGATGCGGATACCGCCGTCTTCTATTCGATCAGCAACTGCCAGGCCGGGTTGAAGGGCATCTCGTTCGGCCATTTCCTGATCAAGCAGGTGGCCGAGGATCTGAAGCGGGCGCTCCCGGGCCTCAAGCGCTTCGTGACCTTGTCTCCGGTCCCGGGCTTCATGTCGTGGCTGAATCGCAGCGGGGACGATCGGCTGGAGTTGATCGCGGCATCTGATTGGCATCTCGCGCCGGTTGCGAGCCAGACGCGCGCATGGTTGCTCAATCGCGCCGCCGCCTATCTGGCCGAGCTTCGTGACGCCAGCGGGCGGCCGCTCGATCCCGTAGCACGCTTCCATCTCGGTAATGGTGCCAGGCTGGAGGCGATCCACTGGCTGGCCGATGCCTCGCCATCGGGCATGCGGCAAAGCGCCGGGATGATGGTCAATTATCTGTACGACCTGCCGAGCATCGAGCAGAACCACGAACTCTATGCGGAGCAGCACAAGGTGGTGACGGGCGCGCCGTTCCGGCGGACTGCATCCGAGGTGGGGCTCTCCCTGCCCGCCAACTGAAAGTCGAAAGTCACAGCGTCATGGCCAATCTCTTCACCACGCTGAGCGGGAATTTTCCCGCCGATCGATCGCGCATCTTCGCGCGCTTTGCCGATGGCGGCGCGATGCGCTATGCCGATCTCGAGCGGGAATCCGCGCGTTACGCCCATGCGCTGCGAACGACCGGCGTGAAGGTCGGCGATCGTGTCGCGGTGCAACTTCCCAAGAGCATCGACATGCTGATGCTGTATCTCGGCTGCCTTCGCGCGGGCGCCATCTTCCTGCCGCTCAATACCGCCTACACCGCGGGCGAACTCGACTATTTCCTGCGCGATGCCGAGCCTGCGCTGTTCGTGTGCGATCCCGCCCACCGCGATCGCGCCGAGACTCTGGCGCGCGAGGTCGGGGGCGTCCGGGTGGAAACCATCGATGGCGCAGGCGGGGGTACGCTGAGCGTTATTGCCGCGGACCATCCCGGTTCGTTCGATACCGAACCGCTCGACGATGGCGACCTTGCCGCGATCCTCTACACGTCCGGAACCACCGGGCGCTCGAAGGGTGCGATGCTCAGCCATGGCAATCTGGCGTCGAACGCACTGACGCTGCGCGACCATTGGCGGTTCACCCCCGACGATGTGCTGCTGCACGCGCTGCCGATCTTCCATACGCACGGCCTGTTCGTCGGCACCAATGTGACGCTGGCGGCAGGTGCATCGATGATCTTCCTCAACGGATTCGATCCTGCCGAAGTGATGGCGGCCCTGCCCGGCGCGAGCGCGATGATGGGCGTGCCGACCTTCTATATCCGCTTGCTCGGCGAGCCGGGGTTCGACCGCGACCTGACCCGGCATATGCGCCTGTTCATTTCGGGATCAGCACCGCTCTCCGCCGATATCCATCGCGAATTTTCGGAGCGGACCGGCCATGCCATCCTCGAGCGATACGGCATGACCGAGACCAATATGAACACATCGAACCCCTATGACGGGGATCGCATCGCCGGAACGGTCGGCCTGCCATTGCCGGGGGTCGATATCCGTATCGCCGATCCGGCGTCTGGCGATGTCTTGCCCCAGGGCGAGATCGGCGTGATCGAGATTGCCGGGCCGAATGTGTTCGGCGGCTATTGGCGGATGCCGGAGAAGACCGCGGAGGCATTCCGCAACGGGTATTTCATCTCCGGCGATCTCGGTTTCGTCGATCCGCGCGGCTATGTTTCGATCGTCGGGCGCGACAAGGATCTGATTATCGCGGGCGGCTACAATATCTATCCGGCCGAGGTGGAATCGGCGCTCGACGCCTTGTCGCAGGTTCATGAATCCGCGGTGATCGGCGTGCCGCATCCCGATCTGGGCGAAGGCGTGGTCGCGGTCGTTGTGCCGCGCACGCCGGGCTTTGCCGACGCCGATGCACTGCTCGCCGCACTCGCGGACAGCCTTGCGCGCTTCAAGCAGCCACGCCGGATCGCGTTCGTCGACGCGCTGCCCAAGAACACGATGGGCAAGGTGCAGAAGACCGTGCTGCGCGATACCTATCGGGGTACATTCGGGTGAGCGTTCCGGTTGCATTTGGACGCGAATCAACACTATAGTTGACAAAATTATTGCCGCCGGCGGGGAGTCGGTGGCCTGTTGGAGAGATGTCCGTCATGTCCCTGGAACAGAGCCTCGCCGAACCGGCGCTTCGTGGCCCCAAATCGGTCGAAGCCATCGTCAACTATCTCCGCCCGATGGCCGATCGGCCCTGGTCGGACGTGGTCGATCAGACCAAGCGTAATTACGAGATCGAGCCGACCATGGTCAGAATCGAGAATGCGTGGCCGATGGTCGAGCGATTGTCGCTGAAGGATCAGGGCTTCATCGTGCGCAAGCATGTGTCGGCGATCACCGACTATCATGACGACGCCGCGCTGATGTCGGTCTATGCGCGCGAAATGGAGGCGCTGGTCAAGGAACTGACCGGGGCCGACAAGGCCGTGGTGCTCGAAACGCCGGTGACGCGCTTCTCGGGCCGGTCGCGGATTCAGCCCGCCTATAACGTCCATATGGATTTCACCTATGAGGGCCTGGCCAACCGCATGGTCGAGCGCGGGATCGATCTGACTTCGCCCGAATATCGCGACTTCAACCGCATCTGCGTCTACCAGACGTGGCGTGCATTGTCGGGGCCGGGGCAGGGATCGGCGCTGGCGTTCGCCGATGGCCATTCGGTGCCGGCGAAGGACGCGATCGAAGCCGATTTCATCCGCTATCACCTCGATTCCGAGCCGGGCTACAACCAGTTCTTCCTGTGCAATCCGAACCCCGATCACCGCTGGTATTATTTCCCGCGGCTTGAGCAGGACGAACTGCTGGTCTGGACCGGACTCGATCCGGCGGATCGCGCCATGCTGCCGATGCACACCGCCTTCATCGACGCGACCGAACAGGACGCACCGCCGCGCGACAGTATCGAGACGCGGGTCTACACTTTCTTTCGCGACTGACCCGACACATCGCATCGGAGGATTTCGTCATGCCGGAATCGCACCTGCTCGAACCGGGCCCGCAATTGTCCGCCGAGGACGCGTTTCGCAGGGAGCGCCCGGCGATCGATGGCACCATCAACTATCTGCACCCGACGACCGAGCGGCCCTGGTCGGCGATGACCGATCTGAGCAATCGCAATTTCACGGTCGATGCCACGCCGGTGCGGATCGAGAATGGCTGGCCGATCGCATCGGGGCTGTCGCTCGACCGCGAAGGCTTTGTGGTGGTGCGGCATGAAACACGCGTCGGCGATTTCCGCGATTCCGATCAACTGACCGGTGCCTATGCGCGCGAGATCGAGGCGCTGATCATCGGGCTGACCGGCGCCGACAGGGCGATCGTGGTGGAAAAGCCGCTCACCCGCTTCTCGGGCGAGGCGGGGTCGATCCAGCCCGGCCTGAGCGCGCATATGGACTTCACCTATGACACGGTGGGTGAGCGCATGGCGGAGCGCGGGATCGACCTGACCCTGCCCGAATTCCAGCGCTATCGCCGCATCTGCATCTATCAGACCTGGCGGGCACTTTCGGGGCCGGGGCAGGATACCAATCTGGCATTCGCTGACGGCAGTACGGTGGCGGAGCAGGACCTGGTCGAGTCGATTTCGGATCGCTACCAGGAAAATTCGAAGCCGGGTTTCAACACCTTCTATCTCTGCACCGCCAATCCCGCGCATCGCTGGTATTATTTCCCGCGGCTGCGCAGGGACGATCTGCTGGTGTGGAAGGGGATCGACCTGACCGATCGCAGCGTGCGCCCGGTGCACACCGCGATCCTCGATCCCTTCGAAACCGACGCGCCACCACGCAACAGCGTCGAGACGCGGGTCTACACCTTCTTCGAATAGTCAGAGACCCGCGGTGTCGGTCACCGGCGTCGGCACATAGAGCTGCGGCGCAAGGTTCGACCGGCCGAGCCAGGTCTCGCCGGGCTGCGCGCGCTGATAGATTTCGACAATCGATCCGGCCATGTGCGATGGCGGCGCGAAGCTGCGGTCGGAACTGCGCTTCTGGTGCACGTCCGGCGGCACCATGCCGGTCTCGATCCCGCTGGGGCAAACCGTCACGATGCGGACGCCGCGCTTATCGAGCGCGGGTGCCAGCGATCCGACAAGGCCGATCAGGCCATGCTTGGTCATCGAATAGATCGGATCGGCCAGATAGGGGCGCACCCCGGCAACCGACGAAGTGACCAGGATGGTGGCGTCGGCGCGCTGCTCCAGCAGGCCTCGGCACGCATGAATGCCGTACAGCACGCCGCCCATATTCACGGCGACCAGCCGCTGGAACTTGGCCGGATCGACCCAATCGAGTGGATCGTCGAACATCGGCGCACCGACCGGCCGTGCCATCACGCCCGCATTGAGGAACAGGATGTCGAGTGCGTCGATCGTTGCCGCCAGCGCTTTCCATGCAGCGGGATCGGATACGTCGAGCCGCACAAAGCGATGCGGCGCCCCTAGCCGCTCGGCGACCCGCTGTCCGGCTGCCTCGGCGATGTCGGCGACGATGACGGTTGCACCCAGCGCCGCGAAGCGTTCCGCAGTGGCTTCGCCGATGCCGCTCGCGCCGCCGGTCACCAGCGCCACCTTGCCGGTGAGGTCGCTCGACCGAAGGTCCGTTTCCGACGCTGACGACATGCCGCTCTCCTATACGCTTTCGGGCGATTTGCCCGGCCCTTTCAAAATCGTCAACACTAATGTTGACTAAGGATCGGGATCGGCTCATCTGAACTGCGGGAGAGGGCAGCGGCAAGGGCCGTTCGGCCCGGTGTTGCGAACGCGCCGATGCATGTCGGGCAAGGAGTATTGGCCAGCCATGGTGAAGCGCGACGGCGATCCGGAGCTGGTGCAGCAACTGCCGCTCGACGAACTGCTCGCCCGCGCAGAAGCGATGACGCTGGCCACATATGGGCCGGTCGTCACTTACTCGCGCAAGGTGTTCATCCCGCTGACCCGGCTATGCCGGGACGTCTGCCATTACTGCACATTCGCGACCACGCCGTCGCAAGTGGCGGCCCCCTATCTCGACCGCGAGGCGGTGCTGGAGATCGCGCGGGCCGGTGTGGCTACGGGGTGCCGCGAAGCCTTGTTCACGCTCGGCGATCAGCCCGAGGCGCGCTATCCCGCGGCACGCGCGGCACTGGAGCGGTCGGGCCATGCCAGCACGCTCGCCTATCTGCGCGACATGGCTGCCGCTGTGCTCGACGAGACCGGCCTGTTGCCGCACCTCAATCCCGGGCTGATGGCGGCGGCGGACTATGCCGCGCTGCGCCCGGTTTCGGCATCGATGGGGATCATGCTGGAAAGCGCGTCTGAGCGACTCTGCGCGCCCGGTGGCCCGCATTTCGGATCGCCCGACAAGGCGCCCGCGGCACGGCTCGCGAGCATCGCTGCGGCTGGCGCGGCACAGGTGCCGTTCACCACCGGGCTGCTGATCGGCATCGGCGAGACCCGGGCAGAGCGGATCGAGGCGCTGGTTGCGATCCGCGACCTGCACCGCACCTATGGTCATATCCAGGAAGTCATCATCCAGAATTTCCGGGCCAAGCCCGGTACGAAGATGGCCGGGCTGACCGAACCGGATATCGACGAGCATTGCTGGACGATTGCCGCCGCGCGGCTGGTGCTGGGCGGAGAGATGACGATCCAGGCACCGCCCAACTTGCACCGGCCCGACGACCTTGCGAAGCTGCTGCGCGCAGGCGTCAATGATTGGGGTGGCGTGTCTCCGGTCACGCCGGATCACGTCAACCCCGAAGCGCCCTGGCCGCACCTCGCCGCGCTGGAAGCTGCGACCCACGCTGCGGGCCGGACCTTGCGGCAGCGGCTGGCGATCGGGCCGTACCATGCGCTCGACGTCGAGCGCTGGGCCGATCCTGCGATTGCCCCGCGCATCCGGCGGGCGATCGACAGCAAAGGGCTGGCACGTGCGGACAACTGGTGCGCTGGCCGGGGCGATGCGGTGCCCGCGATCGGTGGTGGACCGGGGCGTGAGGCGGTGCGCGAGCTGCTGGCCAAGGCCGGTGCGGGCGAGCGACTGAACGAGGACGATCTGGTCACGCTGTTTCGCAGCGAAGGCGACGATATCGCGGAAATCGCCGATTTCGCCGACCGGCTCCGGCGGGACGCGGTGGGGGATGCGGTGACCTATGTCGTCAACCGCAACATCAACTACACCAATATCTGCCTGTATCGCTGCGGCTTCTGCGCCTTCTCCAAGGGCGGCACCCGCGATCTGCGCGGACCCGCTTATCAGCTCGACCGGGACGAGATCGGACGGCGCGCGGCGGAGGCTGTGGCACGCGGGGCGACCGAAGTCTGCCTGCAAGGCGGCATCCATCCGAAATATGACGGCAACACCTATCTGGGGGTGCTGGCGGCGGTCCGCACCGCGGCGCCGGACATCCATATCCACGCCTTCTCCCCGCTCGAAGTGACGCATGGCGCGCAGACGCTGGGTCTGCCGCTTGCCGAATATCTGGCGCGGCTGAAGGATGCCGGCCTGTCGAGCCTGCCCGGCACCGCCGCGGAGATACTCGACGACGAAGTGCGCGCGATCCTGTGCCCCGACAAGGTCACCACGGACGAATGGCTCGACGTTGCGCGTACTGCGCACCGGGTTGGGCTGCGGACGACCGCGACGATCATGTTCGGCCATGTCGACGGCTATCGGCACTGGGCGCGCCATCTGCTCCGTATCCGCGACCTGCAAGCCGAGACTGGCGGCTTCACCGAGTTCGTGCCGCTGCCCTTCGTGCACATGGAGGCGCCGATCTGGCGCAAGGGCAAGGCGCGGTCCGGGCCTACCTATGCCGAGGCGATGCTGATGCACGCCATTGCCCGAATCGCGCTGCATCCGCTGATCCCCAACATTCAGGTCTCATGGGTCAAGATGGGCCGGGACGGGGCTGCGGCGATGCTGAACGCCGGGGCGAACGATCTGGGCGGTGTGCTGATGGATGAATCGATCACGCGTGCCGCGGGCGGCGTCAACGGACAGGGTCTGGGCGTGGTCGATATGCAGGCACTTGCCGCCGGCATCGGTCGCCGACTGCGCCAGCGCACCACGCTGTACGGCACGGTCGCGCCGCACATCGAGAGAGAAAGGGTCTTCGCATGAGCATCGGAACGGTGGCGGTGATCGGCGGGACGGGGCAGCTTGGCGCAGCGCTGGCCGTGCGGCTGGCGCGTGCCGGCGTGAAGGTGGTCGTCGGATCGCGCGATGCGGCAGCGGCGGCGGACATGGCTGCGCAAGCCGGGCACGACATGCTGGGAATGGCCAATCCCGAAGCGGCGGCTGCTGGTGACATCATCATCGTCACGGTGCCGTTTGCTGCCCAAGAAGCGACGCTTCGCGCAATCGCGCCGCATGTCGCGGGCAAGATCGTGGTGGATACAACCGTCCCGCTGGTGCCGCCCAGGGTGATGCGTGTCCAGTTGCCTCCCGAAGGATCGGCAGCGGTCCGCGCGCAGGCGTTGCTGGGCGATGGCGTCCGCGTCGTATCGGCGTTCCACAACGTCGCCGCGCACAAGCTGGCGCGCGATGAGGATGTCGGTTGCGACGTGCTGGTATTCGGCGCGGACAAGGGAGACCGTGCTGTCGTGATCGGACTCGCCGAAGCCGCGGGTCTGCGCGGCCTGCATGGCGGCGCGCTGGAGAATTCGGCTGCGGCGGAAGCGATGACCTCGGTGCTGATCTTCCTCAACAAGACCTACAAGGTCGATGGTGCCGGCATCCGCATCACCGGCGAACTGACCGATCCGGATGCCTGAACCCTTAGCGATCGAGATCATACCCCTGACCGGCATCGGCGAAGTGCCGGTGGGAGCCGATCTGCCCACGCTGCTCGCTACCGCGATTGCGACGAGTGGCCGCGCGCTGGCGGACGGCGATATCGTCGTGGTGACGCAGAAGATCGTGTCGAAGGCCGAGGGCCGCTTCGTTTCGCTGGACGAGATCCAACCCGGTGCGGAGGCCATCGCGCTTGCCGAAACGACGCGCAAGGACTCACGGCTGGTTGAGCTGGTCCTGCGGGAATCGAGCGCAGTCGTTCGCGCCGTGCCGAATGTTCTCGTCACCCGGCACAGGCTCGGGCTGGTGATGGCCAATGCCGGGATCGACCGGTCGAATATCGGGCCGGGCAACACCGAGCGCGTGTTGTTGTTGCCGATCGATCCCGATTGTTCGGCCGCTGGAATAGCGGACGGTCTGCATGACAGGACCGGAGTCCGGCCCGCGGTCGTGATCTCCGACAGCTTCGGGCGCCCTTGGCGGCACGGCGTGGTGGGCGTGGCGATCGGCGTGGCGGGCCTACCTGCGCTGATCGACCGCCGCGGCGACCAGGACCGCGATGGCCGAACGCTGGAAGTCACCCAGATCGCACTGGCCGATATGCTCGCGACCGCCGCCGCACTGGTCTCGGGCGAAGGCGCCGAAGGAATCCCGGCGGTGCTGATCCGCGGCTATCGATGGACGCCCGCAGCTTGCCCGGCGAGCGCGTTGGTTCGCCCGCTGGAAGAGGATCTGTTCCGGTGACCGGGCGCGTCGTCGTGCTGACCGGCGGGGTTGGCGGGGCCAAGCTGGTCGAGGGGCTGATGCACATCGTCCCTTCCGGCGCGCTGACTGCTATCGTCAATACGGGCGACGATTTCCGGCACCTCGGACTGCATGTCTCGCCCGATATCGACACATTGCTCTACACCTTGTCAGGCAAGGCCAATCGCGAGCAGGGATGGGGCCGTGCGGGCGAGAGCTGGGCCTTCATGGCGGCGCTGCGCGAACTTGGCGGCGAGGACTGGTTTGCGCTCGGCGATGGCGATGTGGCACTGCACGTCTGGCGTACGCAGCGCCTGTCGCAGGGTGAGCCGTTGAGCGCCATCATGCGGGAGGTCGCGGCCCGCTGGGGCGTGCAGCCCGCCGTGCTTCCGATGACCGACGATACCATCGCCACGCGGCTGTTCACCGATGCCGGTGACCTCGCCTTTCAGGACTATTTTGTGCGGCTCCGCTGCGAGCCGCGAGCGGAGCGCATCTCGTTTCAGGGTGCCGAAGCGGCTATACCTGCGCCGGGCGTGATCGCGGCGATCGATGCTGCGGATGCGATCCTGATCGCGCCGTCGAATCCCTATCTCAGCGTCGATCCGATCCTCGCGGTGCCGGGTATCGCGAAGGCGCTGCGCGACGCGCGTGCGCCGGTCGTCGCCGTTTCGCCCATCGTCGGCGGCACATCGGTGAAGGGGCCGACCGCGAAACTGATGCGCGAACTGGGCGTGCCGATCGATAACGAAGCGATTGCGCGACACTATGGCGCGATGCTCGATGGCTTGCTGGTGCATGGTGACGATGCCGCCCCCGGCTGGCTGGCGATCGGTCGCACCGACACGCTGATGCCGGAAACCGGAGACCGCATCCGTGTCGCCGCCGCAGCGCTTGAACTCGCGGGTTCGATCGGAGCGGGCGCATGATGTGGACGGCAATCGTGCCGCTCAAGTCCGCGCCCGAGCGAAAGTCGCGGCTGGCCGCGCGACTACCGCAGGCGGCGCGCATTGCGCTGAGCGAGCAGATGGCAGCACATGTCCTGCAGGTTCTGGATTCCGTTCCCGCGATCGGCAGGGTGATCGTCCTTTCGCCGATTCCCGTTAGCGGGCGCGACTGGCGTCCGGATCGCGGGCGTGGACTGAACGTCGAATTGGAGGCCGCACGTGCGGATCTCGCGGGCGAGGCGTTGCTCGTCATGCACGCCGATCTCCCGCTTCTTACGCCCGCAGATGTCGCGGCCTTGATCGGGTCCGCAGGCCAAGGCGCCGCGCTCGCGCCGGACCGGCATGGCCAAGGTACCAATTCGATTGCGGCATCACCCTGTTGGGTGGGGCGCTTCGCCTTCGGGCCGGACAGTCTGCGGCTCCATCTCCGCGCGACACCTGCGCAGCTGGTCAGCCGGTCCGGCCTGATGCTCGACATCGACACGCCGGAAGACCTGGACGAAGCACTGCGGCGCGGCTGGCGGACTATAGTGACGGATAGACAATGGGAGATGCTGGATGGGGATCGATGAAACTGTTCCGGCGGTCGTGACCGGCGGGGCGTCCGGGCTGGGTGAAGCCACGGCGCGGGCGCTGGCTGCAGCGGGAGCGAAGGTGGCGATCTTTGATCGCGATCCGGTGCGTGGCGCCATGGTCGCAGCGGAGATCGGTGGGGTGTTCTGTCAGGTCGATGTCGTCGACGAAGCCTCGCTCGATGCCGGTTTTGCCAAGGCGCGCGCGGTGCATGGTCAGGAGCGTATTCTGGTCAATTGCGCCGGTATCGCGACCGGCGAGAAGACCGCCAGCCGCGACAAGGCCACCGGCGCGGCGCTTGCGCACAATATCGCGGCCTTTGCGCGCACGGTGAACGTCAATCTGATCGGCACCTTCGCCTGCATCGCGAAGTCGGCGGCGGGCATGCTCACGCTCGATCCGCTTGACGGAGGCGAACGTGGCGCGATCGTCAACACCGCGTCGGTCGCTGCCGAGGACGGACAGATCGGGCAGGCTGCCTATGCCGCCTCGAAGGCCGGGGTGAAGGGCATGACCCTGCCGATCGCGCGCGACCTGATGAACGAAGGCATTCGCGTGAACACGATCCTGCCCGGCATCCTTGCCACGCCGATGCTGGCCGGGCTGCCGCAGAATGTGCAGGATTCGCTCGCGGCCACCGTGCCCTTTCCGAAGCGGTTGGGGTTGCCGGAGGAATATGCGGACGCCGTCCTGTTCCTGCTGGGCAATGGATACATGAACGCCGCCACGGTGCGGCTCGACGGCGCGCTGCGCATGGCGCCGCGGTAAGGGGAATGGTGATGGAACCGGTTTATATCGTCTCCGGCGTGCGAACCGCGATCGGCGCGTTCGGCGGTAGCCTGAAGGATCACAGCCCGGCGGAACTGGGTGCCAGCGTCATCGCCGAAGCGATCGGCCGCGCCGGGCTGACGCCCGCCGCTATCGAACATGTCGTGATGGGACAGGTGATCCAGACCGTTCCCAAGGATGCCTATCTGGCGCGTGTTGCGGCGATCAATGCGGGCATTCCGGTCGAGGCGCCGGCGCTGACGCTCAACCGGCTGTGCGGATCGGGCGTGCAGGCGATCGTTTCGGCGGCGCAGATGCTGGCGCTGGGTGAATGCGATGTTGCGGTGGCCGGCGGCGCGGAGGTCATGAGCCGATCGCCACATCACGTTTCGGCTGCGCGCTTCGGACAGAAGATGGGCGGCATCGCGATGGTCGATGCGATGATCGAGGTGCTGAGCGATCCGTTCGAGGGATTCCATATGGGAATCACTGCGGAGAATGTTGCCGAGGAACATGGCGTCGATCGCGCCGCGCAGGATGCCGCGGCGGCGGAAAGCCATCGCCGCGCGGCACTGGCACAGGCTGAGGGGCGGTTCGACCGTCAGATCCTGCCCGTCGAAGTCCGCGATCGGAAGGGCACGCGTCCATTCCAGATCGACGAGCATGTCCGCGCCGAGACCACCGTCGAAAGCCTTGCCGCGTTGCGCCCGGCGTTCCGCAAGGACGGCAGCGTCACGGCCGGCAATGCGAGTGGGATCAATGATGGCGCCGCCGCGGTCGTGCTGGCGTCGGGCAAGGCGGTTGCCGCACACGGGCTTCGGCCGATGGCACGGATCCTCGGCTGGGGGCATGCCGGCGTTGCGCCACGCGTGATGGGCCTGGGGCCGATCCACGCGGTTCCGATCGCGCTCACCCGCGCAGGGCTGACGCTCGACCAGATCGACGTGATCGAATCGAACGAGGCGTTCGCGGCACAGGCGTGTGCGGTGGCGGCCGTGCTTGGCTTCGATTCCGAACGGGTCAATCCCAACGGATCGGGCATATCGCTGGGGCATCCCGTCGGCGCGACCGGTGCGATCCTGACCGTGAAGGCGATGTACGAGCTGGCCCGGACGGGCGGCCGCCATGCCCTGATCACGATGTGTATCGGTGGGGGTCAGGGGATCGCGATGGTGATCGAACGCGTGGAGTGAGCTGGGTGCATTGGCGCCAGAAATACTAAACCGACGGTTCAGTCCCGCTCCGTTGAATTCCCATCAAATCAATAGGAATATCCTCGAGACTCCTCGATGGGGGGAGGTTTCGAGGAAAATATCTTGCGAGTACGTCACACCCGTTCCGGTCGCCGCCGCTTCTCCGACGCTTTCCTGATTGCCCCGCTGGCAACTGCGCTGCTGGCCTGGGCGGCACCGGCGCTGGCGAGCGAGCCGGACAATGATCCGGTTCCCGAGGACCAGAATGTCGAGATCGTCGTCACTGCCGAGCGGCGCGAGACCAGCCTGCTGAAGACGCCGCTGGCGGTGTCCGCCGTTACGTCGGACACGCTGCAGAGCGACCGGATCGAGACGCTGGCGGATCTGTCGGGCCATGTGCCGGGGCTGAACCTGCCCAATTCCTATGCGAACATGCAGTCGGTCTTCATCCGCGGCATCGGCACCACCGATCCCGGCGTGCCGGCCGCGGTCGGCATCTATGTCGACGATGTCTATGTGCCGCGCACCTTCGGCAACGCGCTGTTCGACTTGCCGGATATCGAGCGGATCGAGGTGCTGCGCGGGCCGCAGGGCACGCTCTATGGCCAGAACACCAGCGGCGGCGCGATCAAGATCGTGTCGCGCGATCCGGGCGATCAGGTCACCGGTTCTGTGTTCGCCGAATATGGCAGCTTCAACAGCTTCCGCACCCAGGCCTATCTCTCGGCGCCGATCGTCGAGGGGCTGCTGGCGGGCAGCATCGCCGTCACCCATCGCCAGCGCGACGGCTATACCTTCAACGCCAATACCGGGCGCTGGGTGGATTCGCTCAATACCGACCAGGTTCGCGCCAAGCTGAAGCTGACCCCGGCGGCGGGCTTCACTGCGGTGCTTTCGGCCGACGCCACCTTCGATGATTCGGACAATGCGCTGGGCATCCCGCTCAACTACGGCACGCCCGATCCGCGCCGCACCTATGCGAACACCGACACGCGGCTGAACCGCGACGGGCGCGGCCTTACGCTGCACCTGACCGGCGAGCTGAGCCCGGCGATCACGGTCAAGTCGATCACCGGCTATCGCACGGTGAAGGACGATCCCTCGCCATGGGACTGGGACGGCACGCCCGAGGACCGGTTCGGCTGGTCGCAGACGCTGGAGAGCCGCCAGTTCAGCCAGGAATTCCAGCTGCTTGGCGACCATGGTCCGCTCACCTACACGCTGGGCGCGATCTACCAGAACGAGAAGTTCGACTTTGATCGCTTCGCCTGGCGCTCGGCCACTTATTCGGAGATCGAGAGCCATTTGAAGGTCGAGAGCTGGGGCATTTACGGCCAGCTCAACTACAACATCACCGATGCGCTGCGCGTCACCGCGGGCCTGCGTTACGGCAAGGAGAAGCAGAGCTTCACCAACCTGTCGTACCGCAATAATGTCACCGGCGCGCGGACCAGCCTGATCTATTCGGTCAGCGGGCTGACCGACACGCAGGACGGGTTCACGCCCAAGATCGCGGTCGACTACACCTTCTCGCCCTATCTGATGGGCTATGCGAGCTTTACCCGCGGATCGAAGTCGGGCGGGTTCAATCGCGCCGCCGGCACCGCGCAGATCGCATCGATCGCGGTCTCGCCGGAATCGGTCACCGCATACGAGATCGGGTTCAAGGGCCGCACGCCGAACCGGGTGCTTCAGGGCAGCATCTCGGCCTTCTACAACGACTTCAAGGATTATCAGGCGGGCATCACCAATCCGACCATCGGCGGCGTGCTGATCAACGGTCAGGTGGTGGTGAATGCCGGCGCCGCACACACCTATGGCGTCGAGGCGGAAGCGACCTTTGCGCCGGTCGATGCGATCCGCTGGTCGGTATCGGCGGCGTGGCTCGAGACCCGGTTCGACTCCTTCGCCAATCCCACGGGCGCTGCGGCCTCGGACTTTACCGGCAACCGGCTCCCGCTGGCGCCGCGCTTCACTTTGGGGTCGCGGCTCGAGGTCACCGTGCCGCTCGGCATTCCAGGCGAAGTCACCGCGACCGCGAATGTCGATTACAAGAGCGCCAACTTTCTCGACTCCGCGAATACCGCGGCGACGGAGCTGAAACCCCAGGCCTATGTCGATCTGGGGGTGAGCTATCGCACCGAAGACAAGCACTGGACCTTCCAGCTGCTCGCCCGGAACCTGTTCGACAAGACCGAGATCGTCGGTCCGCACTTCCTGACCCCGTCCATCGGCGTCGATGTCGTCGGCTACAGCCAGCCGCGCATCGTCACGGTTTCCGCCCGCTACGCTTTTTGATCCCCCCAGCCAGGAGTTTCCGGCAATGACCACGCGTACCCTCACCATCAAGACCGACGGCGACAAGACGCTCACCGGCTATCTCTCGCTTCCCCCGTCGGGCCGCGGCCCGGGCCTCCTGCTGTTGCAGGAAGTCTATGGCACCAATGCCGACATCAAGGGGCTGGCCGATCTCTATGCCTCGCGCGGCTATGTCGTGCTGGCACCCGACGTGTTCTTCTGGCGCCGGGCGAGCGACACGGTGTTCGCCTATGCCGACCGCGCGATCGCAGTGCAGGCGCTGGCCGATATCGGCGGCGGCGATCAGGTGGCCGATGACATTCCCTCGGCCTGGAGCGCGCTGAAGGATCTGCCGGAAGTCGAGGGGCCGATCGGTATTCTCGGTTTCGGATTCGGCGCGATCCTCGGTTTTGCCGGCACGGTCGGCGGCGCGCTCGATCCCGATTTCGGCGTGGCCTATTTCCCCGCCCGGCTGGCGCTCGACCGCGCGGACGGCGTGTCCCAGCCCTGGATCTTCCACTTCCCCGAGAACGACGCGGTGGCCGAGGAGCGGCTGTTCGCGAAGACGGTCAATGCGCTGAAGGACCGCGAAGACGCAGAGATCCATTTCTATCCCGAGATCGGCCATGGCTTCGCCATTCCGGGCCGCCCGGAATTCGACGGCATCGAAGCGGTGCGTGCCCACAACCGCAGTTTCGCCTTCCTCGATCGGGTTGCCCCGGTGGCGGCACGCGAAGCGCTGGCGGCCTGAGCGGAGGGGCGTGATGTACCAGCAGGCGATCGAACCGGAATATCCGAAACCGCTGACCCGGCAGGAGAATGAGGACCTCACCCGCGTGGGGCCGGGCACGGTGATGGGCGAATATCTCCGCCGCTTCTGGCACCCGGTGGTGCGCGCGGCGAAGCTCGAGCCCAACAGAGCGCCGGTTCGCATCCGCCTGCTGGGCGAGTTGTTCGTCACCTATCGCACCAAGAGCAACAAGATCGGCTTCCTGCGCGAGCGATGCCCCCATCGCGGCGCGAGCCTGGCCCTCGCCCATAATTCGGGCGAGGGCCTGCGTTGCCTGTTCCACGGCTGGAAGATCGGCGTGGGCGGCAAGGTGGAACAGGTGCCGACCGAGCCGCCGGCTTGCGCCGCCAAGTTCGCCGAGGGCGTGAAGGTCCGCCATTATCCGGTGCGCGAGGCGGGCGGGCTGATCTGGGCGTTCATCGGCGAAGGGATCGAGCCGCCCGAATTCCCCGACTATGAGTTCAATTCGCTGCCCGACGATCAGGTCGATATCCGCGTCGGCCTGTTCCACTGCAACTGGGTGCAGGGAATGGAGGCCGTGCTCGACAGCGCGCATCTGGGCCAGCTGCACCGCAGTTCGTTCAAGGAGACCTTCTTCACCGGCGGCAAGGAAGCGCGGGAGGCACAGGTGCAGCGGCTGATCGAAGCGCCGGCGCCGTCGTTCGAGTTCGATGTGACGCCGTTCGGGTTCAAGGAAGCCGCGATCCGCGACCTTTCCGACGGGCGTCGGCAGGGCAATCTGCGGATGTTCGCCGCGCCCTATTATTCCTTCCTGCCCGGATCGTCGCGCCAGAGCGACGACCGCACCATCTGCATCTCGGTACCGTTCGACGACGAATGGGCCGCGCAATATTTCATGACCTACAACACGAAGCAGCCGATCGATCAGCAGGCGTCGAAGGAGCGCTGGCGCTATACCGATCCCGATCCGGACAATTTCGCCGCGGGTCTGGGCGATGTTCGTAACCTTTGGGGCCAGAACCGCGACGCGATGCAGGCCGGGCATGCGACCGGCTTTATCGGCCGCCACAGCTTCCACGAGGATTTCATCATCCAGGAATCGATGGGGCCGATCACAGATCGCACCGAAGACAATCTGGGCAGCAGCGACACGATCATCGACCTGACCCGCCGCACCTTGCTCAAGGCTGCCTATGCCTTGCGCGACGGCAGCACCGAGATCTGGGGCCAGAAATCGGCAGGCGACTTCGACTATGCCGGCATCCGCGGCAATTCGCGGGTGATCCCGGCGGATACCGACTGGCGCGATATCGATCCGTTCGAGGATGTCGAACCCGTTTTCCTGGCGACATCGTGATGGCGGGCGGACAAGTCTGGTTCGTCACCGGCGCATCGCGCGGCTTCGGGCGCGAGATCGTCGAGCAGGCGCTGGAGCGCGGCCATCGCGTGGTGGCAACGGCGCGCGATACCGCGGCGCTGGGCGATCTGGCGCATGAGCGGCTGCTGGTGTTGCCGCTCGATGTGACCGATGCCGTGCAGATCGGCGAGACGGTCGCGCGGGCGGAGGCGCATTTCGGCGCGGTGGACGTGCTCGTGAACAATGCCGGCTACGGCTATCTCGCCGCGGTCGAGGAGGGCGAAGATGACGAGATCCGCGCGCTGTTCGACGCCAATTTCTTCGGTCTCGCCGCGCTGATCCGCGCGGTATTGCCGGGTCAGCGCGCGCGGGGCAGGGGGACGATCGTCAACATCTCGTCAGCGGGCGGCTTCGCGGGCTTCCCCGGATCTGGCTATTACGCTGCCAGCAAGTTCGCGGTCGAGGGCCTGTCGGAATCGCTTGCCAAGGAACTCGTCCCGCTGGGGCTGCGTGTGCTGCTGGTCGAGCCGGGGCCGTTCCGCACCGACTGGGCGGGCAGCTCGCTGCGCCAGTCGCCGCGGCATATCGACGCGTATGAGCCGACCGCCGGCATCCGCCGCCGCACCGTCCATGCGACCAGCGGCACGCAGCCCGGCTGTCCC
>NZ_JARNTV010000090.1 GCF_029433115.1 Sphingomonas sp. AOB5
GTTCCAGCCCCGCGGTCAGGCATCCCCGCAGCGCGGCCGCAACGTCCGCGGCCGCGGCGGATGGCAGCCGCCCGAACCACCGCCGTCGGACAAGGTGAAGGGCGTGCAGGCCAGCGGCCTCGATCCGATCCTCGCCCGCGCCGTTCTCGCCGGACTGATCCGCCATCCCGCAGAGATCGCGCGCCATATGGAGGTGCTTGGCAGCCTGCGGAACGCCTCCGGCGCGCTCGGCAAGCTGTTCGAAGCGGTGATCGATGTCGCGCTGGAGGACCAACAGCTTGATAGCGCGCGCATCCTCACCATATTGGCGAAATCCGGATTTGATCAGGTGGCGAGCGATCTGTTGAGAGCCGACACGCTTCCCTTCTCCTTCACCCGCCGCACGACGGTGGACGAAGCGAGGGCGCGTGAGGATCTGAATGAGGCGATCGCCGTTATGGTGGCGCAGCCGGCGGTGGACGCCGCGCTCGCCGAGGCAACGGCTGCGCTCAGCAGGGATGGTTCAGAGGAAGCGTTCGCCCGTCAGGTCGCGCTTTCGCGGAAGCGTCAGGAGCTGGAGGCACGCCTTGCAAATCTGATACTTGCGGATGAAGAAGATTTGGACGATTAGGCGGCGATTAAAATAGCCGCCATCAGTTTTTCGAGGGCATTTGATGGCGAAGGCACCCATGGCGGACGCGGATACCGGCGAAACCGGAGACGCGCCGCTGATCGACCTCAACGAAGGCACGCTCAAGAAGCTTGTCGCCCGCGCCAAGAAGCGCGGTTACATCACCGTCGACCAGCTCAACGAGATGCTCCCGCAGGATCAGATGACCTCGGAGCAGATCGAGGACGTCATGTCGGCGCTGAACGACATGGGCGTGAATGTCGTCGAGAATGAGGAAGCCGGCGAAGACGGCGAAGCCGAAGACGATACCCCGGACGAGGTCGATGCCGATAGCGGCAACGACGATGGCGGTCCTGCGCTCGAAACCAAGAAGAAGGAAGTCGTCGATCGTACCGACGACCCTGTGCGCATGTATCTGCGCGAAATGGGCGCGGTCGAGTTGCTCTCGCGCGAAGGCGAAATCGCCATCGCCAAGCGGATCGAGGCCGGTCGCGACACGATGATCCTGGGCCTGTGCGAATCGCCCATCACCTTCAACGCGATCATCGCCTGGTCGAACGCCCTTAACGAAGGCACGATGCAGCTGCGCGAGATCCTCGATCTCGACGCCATGCTCTCCAAGGGTCCGTCGGCGGAGCAGGTCGAGGGTGCCGAGGAAGACGATAACGGCGAAATCAGCGAGAAGACCGCCGGCGCGTCGTTCAAGGAAGAGGAAGAGCCCGAGGAGGCTTCGGCCGACGAGGAGGACGAGGATTCGATGACCGAGCGCCGCGCCCCGCGGCCTTCGGACGACGAAGAGGAAGATAACACCCTCAGCCTCGCCCAGATGGAAGAGCAGCTCAAGCCTCAGGCGCTGGAGCGGTTCGCCAACATCACTGCGATCTACAAGAAGTTCAGCAAGCTCCAGCAGCAGCGCCTCGATTCGATGGCGGCCGGCGGCGAGCTGCCCGGTGCGGAAGAGCGCAAGTATCAGAAGCTGCGCGAGGACCTGACCGCCGAAGTCGAGTCGGTCCAGTTCCACAACGCCAAGATCGAATATCTCGTCGATCAGCTCTACAGCTTCAACCGGCGCCTCACCGCGCTGGGCGGCCAGATGCTGCGCCTCGCGGAACGCCACAAGGTGAACCGCAAGGACTTCCTCGATCGCTATGTCGATCACGAGCTGGACGAGAGCTTCATCGCCACGGTCGAGAAGATCGACAAGAAATGGGCTGCCTTCGCCGCGAACGAAGCTGGCGCGGTAGATCGTATCCGAATCGAGATCAGCGAGATCAGCCAGGCGACCGGCATGGCGCTCGGCGAGTTCCGCCGCATCGTCAACATGGTCCAGAAGGGCGAGCGCGAAGCGCGTATCGCCAAGAAGGAAATGGTCGAGGCGAACCTGCGCCTCGTGATCTCGATCGCGAAGAAATACACCAATCGCGGCCTGCAGTTCCTGGATCTTATCCAGGAAGGCAATATCGGCCTGATGAAGGCGGTCGATAAGTTCGAGTATCGCCGCGGCTACAAGTTCTCGACCTACGCGACCTGGTGGATCCGTCAGGCGATCACGCGCTCGATCGCGGATCAGGCGCGCACGATCCGCATCCCGGTCCACATGATCGAGACGATCAACAAGCTGGTGCGGACCAGCCGCCAGTTCCTCCACGAGCAGGGCCGCGAGCCCACGCCGGAGGAAATGGCCGAGCGCCTGTCGATGCCGCTCGAAAAGGTCCGCAAGGTGATGAAGATCGCCAAGGAGCCGATCTCCCTCGAAACGCCGATCGGCGACGAGGAGGATTCGCATCTGGGCGACTTCATTGAGGACAAGAACGCCGTCATCCCGGTGGACGCGGCGATCCAGGCGAACCTGAAGGAAACGGTCACCCGCGTCCTTGCCAGCCTCACCCCGCGCGAGGAACGCGTGCTGCGCATGCGCTTCGGCATCGGCATGAACACCGATCACACGCTCGAGGAAGTCGGCCAGCAGTTCAGCGTTACCCGCGAACGTATCCGTCAGATCGAGGCGAAGGCGCTGCGCAAGCTCAAGCACCCGAGCCGCAGCCGCAAGATGCGCTCGTTCCTGGATCAGTAAGCCAGCGCTTCGAGTTGAAACAGAAAAGGCCGGGGAGCGATCCCCGGCCTTTTCATTTGCACGACTCCGCGGGAAGCGGCGTGAAGGATCAGTGACCCGCCTTCTCGTCGATCTTCGCGGCGGTGTTCGCGCCGGCGTCGCGCACGGCATCGGCCTTTTCCTCGACGGCATCCGCGCGGTTCTCGGCACCGCTTCCGATCGCGTCAACGCGGTTGTCGGCGTCCGACCGAATGTCGGCAGCGGTATTGTCCAGATCGTCGGCAACGGCTTCGGCATTGGCGAGTGCGTTCTCGGCAGCCGGGGTCTTCGGACCACAGGCGGCCAGCGGAAGTGCGGCCACGATGGCGGCGGCGATCAGATATTTGCGGTTCATGCGAATCCCCTCTGTTGAGCGAAACGAAATGCCGGTTCCGACGTTCAGCGACATGCCGACAAGGAAAGCGACCGGGGCTTAAACACTTGAATCATCGTCCGGTTTCACTTGCGTTATATCGGCCTGAAAGGATTTCCCCGCCCAGGCGGGCCGGGAAGGGCCGCCGCGCTCCAATAGCTCCCGGAGTGCGGCGGTCTCGGGCCGAGCGCTCCGGTGAAATAGGGCCGCTGAAATCACCATAGGATCGTGAACCCCGTTGCGGGGCATTGACGCGGATGGCTCCGCTCCCCAGCTTCATCGCAGGGGGTATTCGCGATGATCCAATTCACCTGGCAGCAGTTGCGCGAACTCTATCGCCGCGGCTTCGTATTGTTCCTGATCGCGCCGGTGATCGTCGCGATCGTGGTGATCCCCGAATTCGTCCAGCACATCGTCGAGATCAAGATCGGCATGTTCGACAGCCGCGCCGCCGGTCATGCCCTCGCCAACGATCCGCAGCGCTGGACCGCCGGCTATTTCAAGCTCGCCGGACTGCTGATCGCGATGCTGGCCACCGCGCGATACTGGGGTGCCCGCGCCAATGGCGGCAAATGGTGGCGGCTCGACCAGATCGCCTGGGTGCCGCTGATCGTCGCCGCGCTGCTGTTCGCCTTCGTCCCCGGCATTCCCGATCTGTTGCGCGCCTATGTGCCTGTCTGGCTCTACTACACGCTCTACACCGTCTTCAGCCTCGTGACGCTCCCGCTGATCGTCCCCATCGTCGCCGCGCTGGCCGGAGACCGCCGGGTCGGGCTGCTCGGGAATTACTGGCGCAATTTCTACTGGCGCGAATGGCGCTGGGTCCCGCTCCTGCTCGTTCTGCTGGTCGCGGCCTATGCGCCCGGCATGGCGCTGCATTACGGCTTCCACTGGATCGCGGTCGGCCAGCCTGCGGTGCTGCTATGGCCGATCATGGTGCTGGATTCGCTCGCGGTCGGCCTGATCGCGTCGATGGCGGGTGCGGCGTTCAGCCTGACCTATGAGGCCGCCCGGCCCGCGTCCATTTGACGGATAGCCTCGCAACGCAAACGCCCCTAACCCTCCCATTAGGACAAGGGGGAATGCGATGAAGGCCCAGACGATGCGTAGCGCGCGGCGCTATCACTATTATCTCGGCGTCTTCTTCGCGCCTGCGATCATCCTGTTCTCGCTGAGCGGCGCGCTGCAGACGTTCCGCTTGCAGGAAGCCAAGGGCTATGGCGGCACGCCGCCCGCCTGGATCAGCTGGGTCGCCGCCTTCCACATGGATCAGGCCCCGCCCAAGCCGAAGCCCGCCCCGAAAGCTGCACCCGCCGCACCGAAGGCAAGCGCACCAGCGCCAGCCCCCGCGAAAAAGCACTACACGCTCCCGCTCAAGATTTTCGTCACGCTGATGGCGATCGGCCTGATCCTGTCCGCGGTGACGGGCGTGGTGATCGCGCTGAACACCCGCGCGACCCGCAACGCATCGATCGTCATGCTCGCGGCGGGCACAATCCTGCCGCTGACGATGCTGTTGCTGCTCTAGCCCTTCCCCAGCGCCTTTCTCGCCACCTTCTCTACCTCGGGATCCAGCTTGGGCGGGTCCATCGGCACACAGGCTTCCAGCGCGTCGGCAATCGCGGTCAGCGCGGCGATCCGTCCGGCCTTCTTGTCGTTGCCGTCGATCACCACCCAGGGCGCGGCCTTGGTCGAGGTCCGCTCGAACATCTCGTGCATCGCGTCGAGATATTCGGGCCGCTTTGCGCGGTTGCGATAGTCGTCGAGACCCGTCTTCCAGCGCTTCCACGGATGCTCCAGCCGGTCACGCAGTCGTTTGTCCTGCTCCTTCTGCGTCACATGGACGAAGATCTTCACCAACGTCGCGCCTGTCTCGACATGCTGCTTCTCGAACGCGTTGATCTCGTCATAGCCGCGCCGCCATTCGGTCTCGGACGCATAGCCCTCGACCCGCTCGACCAGCACCCTGCCATACCAACTGCGGTCGAATACCGCGATATTGTGCTGCGCGGGCAGCCGCTGCCAGAAGCGCCACAAGAAATGGTGCGACAGTTCCTCGGTACTGGGCGCGGAGATCGGCCAGACCTCGAAATAGCGCGGGTCCCATTCGGCGGTCAGCCGCTTGATGATCCCGCCCTTCCCTGCCGCATCCCAACCCTCGAACAGCACGATGGCGCGTCGCTTGTGGACGATATGCGCGGTCTGGATATGGCTCAGCCGCTTCTGCAGCTTGGCGAGTTCGTGATTGTATTTCCCGTCGAACTTGTCGCCGGATTCGAAGTCGGAAAGATCGATGGTCATGCGGCCAGCCTAACCCTTCCACTGCCCAATGGGGAGAGGGTCCCGTCAGCTCACCGCGACCGGCACTGCCCCGCGACCCAGCCTTCGGCTGCAGCACGATCCGGATCGCCCGGCCCGGCCTTCACCGCCACGTCCGGGTCGAGCCCTTCGGCAAAGACCTTCCCCGTCCGGTCGCGGGTCACGTCAGTGACGAGGACCAGATTGGCACCGTCGGACAAGCGGTACCCCTGCGTCGCGGTCGAGACGCCGAATGTCGCCCGTCCGAAGCGCCGGGTCTGCGCCCGCCCGCTGAATGCCACGCCCACGATCTCGCCCGAACTCGCGGTGCCGCCATCGATCAGCAGCGCCACTGGTGCGCTTGCCGCGCCGGGCGTTGCGACCCATCCGGCCACCACTACCAGCACATGCCGCTTGCCATCCGCGGTGACGATCCCCGCCTTGCCCTGATCGGTGAACCAGTTCTCGTCGCCCTCGTGGCCGGTATAGCCGCCCAGCACGCCATCCCCGAGCAGCATCGAGAGACCTGCCAGCATCGGCCACTGGTTCCCGCCGCTATTGCCGCGCAGGTCGACGATATAGCCGCACGGCCGCGGTCCGCCCGCAAGCTGGCGATGCAGCACCCCGGCATAGGCCGCGGTGGCGCCGCGATCCCCCATGAAGGGCGGCACGATCACCGTGCGGATCCGCTGCCCCCGCACGACGCGATCCGAGGCCAGCGGATCGTTGCGGCCATAATAGCTGCGATCCGCGGTTCGCGATCCGCCCGGTGCCGGAGGATAGGCGAAATCGCCACCACGGGCCGCGCGATAGGCGGTGGCTCGCTCATCGGAAAGCTGGAGGAAGCTGTGATGGTCCCCCAGGGCGCGGACCAGCCGCACCAGCGCCGGATAGGTGCCGAACACGTCGGCCGCGCCATCGCCCTCGGCATGGACCTCGGCCGACACACGATCCCAGTCGACGCGGTCGGCGTAGAGCGCCTTGGCGCGCACCACCGCGATCGCTTCGTCCAGATAGGTGCGCGCGTCGAATGCCTGCGCGGCGGCAGGCTGGGCCAGAACCGTCAGCGCGAACGCCGCCGGTGCGGCCCAGCCGCGCAACCTCATTTCGGCCCGTCGATGCCGGGCGCGAGGCGGATATGCAGTTCCTTGAGCTGCTTCGGCGACACTTCCGCCGGGGCCTGCATCATCAGGTCCTCGGCCTTCTGCGTCATCGGGAAGACAATCACTTCGCGGATGTTCGGCTCGTCGGCCAGCAGCATCACGATGCGGTCCACGCCCGGTGCCGAACCGCCATGCGGCGGCGCGCCGAACTTGAACGCGTTGATCATGCCCGCAAAGTTCGTGTCGACGTCCGCCTGGGTGTAACCGGCGATCTCGAACGCCTTGTACATGATCTCCGGGCGATGGTTTCGGATCGCGCCCGAGCTCAGTTCCACGCCGTTGCAGACGATGTCGTACTGATAGGCGAGAATATCGAGCGGGTTCATCGTCTCCAGCGCCTGCAGCTCGCCCTGCGGCATGCTGAAGGGGTTGTGGCTGAAGTCGACCTTCTTCGCGTCCTCGTCATATTCGAACATCGGGAAATCGACGATCCAGCAGAATTCGAAGCGGCTCTTGTCGATCAGGTCGAGCTGATCGGCGACGCGCGTACGCGCCAGACCCGCCAGCTTCGCCGCCTGCGCTTCCTTGCCCGCCGAGAAGAAGATGCCGTCGTTCGGGCCAAGACCCATCGCGTCGGCGATCGCCTTCATGCCATCCTGGCCGTGATTGTTGGCGATCGGGCCGCCGAATACGCCGTCCTTCTGCGTGGCATAGCCGAGGCCCGGGAAGCCTTCGCTCTGCGCCCAGGAATTCATCTCGTCGAAGAACTTGCGCGACTTCTCATGCGTGTTCGGCGCGGCGACCGCGCGGACCACATCGCCCGCCTCGACCATCGACGCGAAGCGGCCGAAACCCGATCCCTTGAAGAATTCCGAGACGTCGCTGATCAGCAGCGGGTTGCGCAGGTCCGGCTTGTCGTTGCCATATTTGGCCATCGATTCCTTGTACGGGATGCGCTTGAACGGCAGCGGCGAAACGGTGCGGCCCTTGCCGTCCCAGTCCGCGAATTCCTCGAACACGCCGTGCAGGACCGGCTCGATCGCCGCGAACACATCGTCCTGCGTGACATAGCTCATCTCGAAATCGAGCTGGTAGAACTCGCCCGGCGAACGGTCGGCGCGCGCGTCCTCGTCGCGGAAGCAGGGAGCGATCTGGAAATATTTGTCGAAGCCGGCGACCATCAGCAGCTGCTTGAACATCTGCGGCGCCTGCGGAAGCGCGTAGAACTTGCCCGGATGCACGCGGCTGGGAACCAGATAGTCGCGCGCGCCCTCGGGGCTGCTCGCGGTCAGGATCGGCGTCTGGAACTCGGTGAAGCCCTGCCCGATCATCCGCTGGCGCAGCGACGAGATCACGTTCGAACGCAGCATGATGTTCTTGTGCAGCCGCTCGCGGCGCAGGTCGAGGAAGCGGTTCTTGAGGCGGATTTCCTCCGGATATTCCGCATCGCCAAACACCGGCAGCGGCAGCTTCTCGGCGGCCGACTGAATCACCACCGCGCTGGGGAACACTTCGATCTCGCCGGTGGGCAGCTTGGGGTTCAGCGTCTCGGGCGAGCGCGCCGATACCTTGCCGGTCACCGTGATCACCGATTCCGGGCCAACCGCGTCGACCAGCTTGAACAGCTCCGAGTCGGTCTCGATCACCACCTGGGTGACGCCATAATGGTCGCGAAGGTCGACGAAGAGCACGTTCGCATGCTCGCGCGTGCGGTTGATCCAGCCCGACAGGCGAACTTCCTGGCCGACATGTTCGGCGCGAAGTGCGGCGCAGTTATGCGTGCGATAGGCGTGCATTCGGTTCCTCATCCCCCGGATTCCGGGAGTTTCTTCAAGATGGATGTCGTTTGTGGCGCGTTGGGCGGCACAAAATAGATCAGCGCGCGCGAATCCCCGCCACACGCCCCTTTGTCAAGGCGGACAACATGTCTATGGGGCCATGATGCATATCCACGACCTGATCGAAGACAGCGCCTCGCTCGCCAATCTGTGCGCCCGCCTCGCCACCAAGCCCTATGTCGTCGTCGACACCGAGTTCATGCGCGAGAATACCTATTGGCCCGAACTCTGCCTGATCCAGATCGCGGATGACGAGGAAGCCGCGGCGATCGATCCGCTGGCACCGAACATCGATCTCGGCCCCCTGCTCGATCTGCTGACCGAGAATGAGGATGTGCTGAAGGTCTTCCATGCCGGCGGGCAGGATATCGAGATCGTCTACAACCTCACCGGCAAGACCCCGCACCCGCTGTTCGATACGCAGGTCGCGGCGATGGCGCTCGGCCAGGGCGAGCAGATCGGCTATTCGAATCTGGTCGATACCTATCTGGGCATCGTGGTCGACAAGGGTGCGCGCTTCACCGACTGGGCGCGCCGCCCGCTCGACAAGCGCCAGATCGATTACGCGATCTGCGACGTGACCTATCTCTCCGAAATCTTCCCGCGCATGCTGGACAAGCTGAAGAAGACCGGCCGCGGCGCCTGGCTCGATCAGGAGATGGAACGGCTCGCGGACCCAGAGAATTACCGCAACGATCCCGATCAGGCATGGCAGCGCGTCCGTGTTTCCAGCCGCAAGCCCGAGGTTCTCGGCCGCCTGAAGGCCCTCGCCCGCTGGCGCGAGCTTGAGGCGCAGGGCAAGGATCTGCCGCGCGGCCGTATCGTCAAGGACGAGACCATGGCCGATCTGGCGGCCAATCCGCCGCGCAAGCAGGCCGATCTGGGCCGGGTCCGTGGCCTTTCGCCTGCGTGGAGCGGCAACGATATCGGCGGCCGCCTGATGGCAGCGCTCGCCGACGCCCAGCCGATGACCGCGGCCGAGCTGCCCCCGCGCGACGATCGCAAGCCGGCGCTGGGCAAGGACGGCGCGCTGGTCGCGGACCTGCTCAAGCTGCTGCTCAAGATTCGCGCCAAGGAAATCAACGTCGCCGCCAAGCTGCTGGCGCGCAGCGACGATCTCGAGTCGCTGGCGGCAGGCCAGCGCGAGGGCATCGCGATCCTCGAGGGCTGGCGCTACGAACAGTTCGGCCGCGATGCGCTCGCCCTCGTCGAGGGTCAGCTTGGGTTCACCGTCAAGAACGGAAAGCTCAAGATGACCCGGACGGAGGAACCCGAATGATTCGCCTGACCATCCCGCTGATCGGATTCGCGCTGGTGAGTTGTGCGCCTCCGCCCCCCGCCTCGACCCCCGCGCCGCCCACGGCATGCGGCGCCGAGAAGGTCGGTAAGTTCGTTGGCAAGAAGCGCACCGATGCAATCTCGACAGAAGTCGCGAAGCTTTCGGGCGCGAAGAGCATCCGCTGGATCTCTCCCGGCATGGCGGTGACGATGGATTATCGCGAGGACCGGCTGAACGTAGCGCTGGACGACAAGGGCGTGATTACCCGCTTCTATTGCAGCTGACCGGTCAGCACAGGTTCACCATTCCGCAGGCCTGATGCGCGCTCCTGAGGGAGGGCTGCCATGAACCGCGTGATGATCCTGCTACCGATCCCCCTGCTGCTCGGCGCGATGACCTGCCACCGCCCCCCGCCGCCGGAGCTCATCGCTGGGGCCCCTCCGCAGCAGCACTGCGGTGTGGTTGCAGCCAAGAGGATCGCGATGGGCATGGCGCGCACGCCGGACCTGGAACGCCGCATCCCGCTGGTTTCCGGGGCGGAAAGCGTCCGCTGGATCGCACCGGATACGGTCGTGACCGAGGATTATCGCGCGCGCCGGCTCAATATCCATGTCGATCGCGACGGGGTGGTCCACGATATACGCTGCGGCTAGGCCTCCAGCGCGGCCTTGCGCCCCATCGCGGTCGCCAGCGCCTTGTGTCGCTTTTCCACGGCTTCGCCATAAAGCGCCGCATCGCGCGGTTCGAGCACCAGCCACACCGCGTTCGTGGCCAGCGCGAGCCGCGACCGCTTGAGCGGTGCGGCCACGCCGCCGCTCAGCCGCTGGCCCAGGCGGATCGCCAGACCCCATTGCATCGCCAGCGCCAGCGCCT
>NZ_JARNTV010000091.1 GCF_029433115.1 Sphingomonas sp. AOB5
ACCCGCGCCACTGGCTGCCGCACCGCTCCTGTCCGCCGAAACGCCCGCGCCGCCGCCCGAAGTGGTGGTCCATGACGACGGCACCAGCGCCACCCGCTATCCGCTGCTCGGCCGGCCGCATGTTGCGCTGTCGGGCAATGTCGATCAGGCGATGTACCAGAGCTTCCGCGACCAGATCGCCGCCGCGCCGCGTCAGGGCACCCTGGTCGTGTCGATCTCCACGCTGGGCGGCGATCCCGAGATCGCGCGGCTGATGGCCGACGAGATCCGGCTGCTGCGCGAATATAACGATCGCGACATCCTGTTCCTGGGCAAGGTCGCGGTCTATTCGGCCGGCGCCACCTTCATGGCCGCCTTCCCCGCCGACAAGCGCTTCGTGACCCGGGGCACGCGGATCATGATCCATGAGCGCACCCTGAATCGCACGCTCGACCTGTCCGGCCCGCTCAAGACCTGCGCCGCAAGCCTGCGCGCCAGCCTGCACGAGATCGAGGAATCGGTGCGGATCGAGGAGGAAGGGTTCCGCGATCTGGTCGCGGGCACCAGCATCCCGTTCGAAGACGTCCGCGCCCGCGCGCCGGAGAACTGGTATATCGAAGCCGAGGAAGCACGCTCCCTCGGCCTCGTGCTGGATGTGATCTGAAAGCAATCCTCCCCCGGAGGGGGAGGGGGACCGCGAAGCGGTGGAGGGGGACGCCCCAAGCGATATCACCTGTGGCGCTCCCCCTCCGTCAGCCTGCGGCTGCCACCTCCCCCTCCGGGGGAGGATTTACGCAGGCCGCCTTACGCCGTCGCGCCACCATCGATATCGATCGTCGTACCGGTGATGAACGACGACTCATCGCTCGCCAGGAACGATGCCAGCGCCGCCACTTCCTCGGCGCGGCCATAGCGGCCCAGCGGAATGCTCGGCAGCATGATCTTGGCCATGTCGCCGTCGGCCGGGTTCATGTCGGTGTCGATCGGACCCGGCTGGATCACATTGACCAGAATGCCCCGCGGCGCGAGGTCGCGTGCCCAACCGCGGGCCAGGCCCTGCACGGCCGACTTGCTGGCGCCATAGCTCGCCATGCCCGGGATCATCGAGACGTCGCCCGACACGCTGCCCACGATCACCACGCGCCCGCCATCGGAGAGATGCGGCACCGCAGCGACGGTCCCCGCGACCACGCCATCGACATTGACCGCGAACACCCGGCGGAATTCCTCGAACCCGCCCTGATCGACCGTGGTGCCGCCAAAGACGCCGGCATTATGGACCAGGATATCGATCCCGCCCAAGGTCTCGGCCGTCTTCTCGACCGCAGCCGCCACCGCATCGCCATCGGCAGCGTCGGCCCGCACGGCCAGTCCCTTCACGCCTTCGGCTTCGATCGCCTTCACCGTCGCTTCGGCAGCCTCGGCGTTACCGGCATAGGTGATGACGACGTCGGCGCCGTCCGCGGCCAGCCGCTTCGCGATCGCCGAACCGATGCCGCGCGATCCGCCGGTGACCAGGGCGCGCTTGCCTGCAAGCTTCTTCATCTCAAATCTCCCGTCCCTTTCCGGCGAGATGCCGGTCCTATCGGGACAGGCCGTGATCTGGGGAGCGGTTCGGATAGTTCAATATTCCCGAACTATTAAAATGAACAAGCTTTCCTATATTCGACCCATGCCCAGTTTCGTGCACCCCGATCTGAAGGACGTCAGCCTCGCCGCCGCGCTGCATGCGCTGGCCGATCCGGTGCGTCTGGCGATGGTGGCGCAGCTCGCTGGTGGCGAGACGCTCAACTGCACCGCGACCTGCCCGCTCCAGTCGATCCCCAAGAGCACGCTGTCCAATCACTTCAAGGTGCTGCGCGGCGCGGGCATCGTCGAGACCCGCGCCGAGGGCCGCGAGATGCTCAGCACCCTGCGCCGCGAAGCGTTCGAAGCGCGCTTCCCCGGCCTGCTGGCCTCGATCCTGGACAATCAGCGTGCGGGTTGTGTGGTTTAGGACAGTTCAGCTTCGCTGAACCGGCACCGGCCCGCTGACGGAAAGCACCTAAAACGGGGTTGCGCTGCGAGTGCGAAAGGCATAGCCCGCGCGCAGCGCATCGGGACGCGCGGAGGGAAGATAGCGAATGGCCGAGTTTCGCCTGCCGAAGAACAGCCGGATCAAGAAGAACGGACAGACCCATTCGGCCCCGTCCGGCGCGACCCGGATCAAGAAGTTCGAAATCTACCGCTACGACCCGGATACCAAAGAGAATCCGCGCTACGACACGTTCGAGATCGATCTCGACGATTGCGGCCCGATGGTCCTCGACGCGCTCATCAAGATCAAGTCGGAGATCGACCCGACCCTGACCTTCCGCCGCTCGTGCCGCGAAGGCATTTGCGGGTCCTGCTCGATGAACATGGCTGGCCGCAACGGCCTCGCCTGCACCACCGCGATCGAGGATCTGAACGGCAAGATCCGCATCACGCCGCTGCCGCACATGGACGTGATCAAGGATCTCGTCCCCGATTTCACGCACTTCTACGCGCAGTACAGCTCGATCAAGCCGTGGCTGCAAACGGTGTCGACCACGCCTTCGGGCAAGGAACGGCTCCAGAGCCCCAAGGATCGCGAAAAGCTCGACGGCCTGTACGAGTGCATCCTGTGCGCCTGCTGCTCGACTTCGTGCCCCAGCTATTGGTGGAACAGCGACAAGTTCCTCGGCCCGGCGATCCTGCTCCAGGCCTATCGCTGGCTGGCCGACAGCCGCGACGAGATGACCGGCGAGCGGCTTGATGCGCTGGAGGATCCGTTCCGCCTGTATCGCTGTCACACGATCATGAACTGCGCGAATGTCTGCCCCAAGGGGCTGAACCCCGCCAAGGCGATCGCCGAAATCAAGATCATGGAAGCCGAGCGCACCATCTGATGCTGCGCTCGGGTCTGGCACTGGCCGCGGCGCTGCTGCTCGGCGCGCCCGCCACTGCATCCGAACCTGACGCCCAGCGCCTCGACGATCACACCGCCCTGATCGCGGGAACCTTCGAACCCGCCCGCCAGCCCGATGGCAATTCGATCCTGATCGAAGGCCCGGACGGCCTGATCGTCTTCGACACCGGCCGCCACAAGGCCCAAGCCGATCGCGTGATCGCCGCCGCCGGAGACAAGCCGGTCGTCGCGATCGTCAACAGCCATTGGCACCTCGATCATGTCAGCGGCAACCTCGCGCTCAAGGCCGCCTATCCGGGCGTGCGGGTCTATGGCACCGGCGCGATCGACAAGGCGCTGACCGGCTTCCTTGCGCGCGGGCTGGCATCGAACCGCAAGGCGCTGGCCACCGGCATGCTTACGCCCGGCCTGAACGAGGACCTTCGCGGCGACATCGCCACGGTGGAGCGCGGCGCGGAACTGCGTCCCGATGTCGTGCTGACCGGCTCGATCACGCTGAACCCGCTGACTCTCTTCGTCGCGCCGCATGCCGTGACCGCAGCCGATGTCTGGGCCTATGACAGCGGCGCGAAGCGCGTGCTTGCGGGCGATCTGGTCACCCTGCCCGCGCCTTTCCTCGACACCGCCTGCCCCGAAGGCTGGGAAGAAGCACTCGCCAAAATCGAACGCACGCCCTTCACCACGCTCGTTCCCGGCCATGGCCCGGTGATGAGCCGCGACGATTTCCGCGTCTGGCATCTGGGCTTCACCAGCTTCATCGACTGCACCGGCACCGAGCGGCCGATGGAGACCTGCGCGGGCGGCTGGCTTGCCACCGCGCGGCATTTCCTGAGCGAGGCCGATGCCGCCGCGGCCGCGCCGCTGGCCTATTATTATGGCGAATTGCTCCGCTCGGGCAGGCTGCAGGCGAACTGCCCGGCATGAGCGATCCGTTCCATTATTACGAAGATCCGGATGCTCCCGGCTGGATGCGCTGGGAGCTGCGCGAGGCCGGGCGCTTCAACAGTTTCCTCGGTCATGTCTCGACCCGGCTCGACGGCGATGCCGCGATTGTGCGGATGATGCCGCGCTATGAGCATTCGAACCTGCTGGACAAGGTCCATGGCGGCGCGCTGCTCGGCTTTGTCGACGTTGCGCTGTTCGGCGCGGCGCGCAGCTTCGGCGTACTGGCCGGCCCCGCCGTGACCATCGATATCTCCGCCCAGTTCGTCGGCGCCGCCGCACTCGACGTCGCACTCGATGCCCGGGTCGAGCTGCTGCGCGAGACTGGCCGGCTGCTCTTCCTGCGCGGGCTGATCGTCCAGCAGGGCGAGACCGTCGCCAGCTTCACCGGCACGATCCGCAAGTTCGCCGCGCGCACCGCTTCGCCCGAATGAGCCACGTCCTCGAACGATACCGGGCGCTGGTCGCCGCGGGCGAGCTGCGCGAAGATGCCGAGCAGGAAGCCGCCGCAGCACGGCTCGATGCGCTCGCCGTCGAGCTCGAAGCGGTCCCGAAGAAAGGCAGCATCCTGTGGCGCGCGCTCGGCCGCCAGCCCGAAGCGCCGCGTGGCGTCTACCTGTGGGGCGGGGTCGGCCGCGGCAAATCGATGCTGATGGACCTGCTGTTCGAGCAGTTAGAGATCCGCCGCAAGCGCCGCGTCCATTTCCACGAATTCATGCTCGAGGTGCACCAGCGCCTGAATGTCGAGCGGCAGAAGGACACACCCGACCCGGTCGTCGCGGTGGCCGAGGCGATGGTCGAGGATATCCGCCTGCTCGCCTTCGACGAGATGGTGGTCAACAACCCGCCCGACGCGATGATCCTCTCGCGCCTGTTCACCGAGATGATGCGCCACGGCGTGACGATGGTCGCCACGTCGAACCGCGCGCCGAACGATCTCTACAAGGACGGGCTCAACCGCCAGCTGTTCCTGCCCTTCATCCATCTGATCGAGGAGAAGATGGACGTGATGGCGCTGAACGGACCGGTCGATTACCGGCTCGACCGGCTGGGGCAGGTCGACACCTGGCATGTCCCCAACGGCCCCGAGGCGACCAAGGCCCTGTCGTCCGCCTTCTTCCGCCTGACCGATTATCCGCCCGAGGATCGCGAGCACGTCCCCGGTTGCGACATTCCAGTACAGGGCGGGCGCGAGCTGCATGTGCCGAAATGCCTCAAGGGCGTCGCGGTCTTCTCGTTCAAGCGGCTGTGCGGTGAGGCGCGCGGCGCGGCCGATTATCTCGCCATCGCCCGGCGCTTCCACACCGTGCTGATCGTCGGCATTCCCCGGCTGGGCGCGGAGAACCGCAACGAAGCGGCGCGCTTCGTGACGCTGATCGACGCGCTGTACGAGCATAAGGTCAAGCTGCTCGCCGCTGCGGACGCCGAACCCGAGCACCTCTATGAGGAAGGCGATGGCCGGTTCGAGTTCGACCGCACGATCAGCCGGTTGATGGAAATGCGTTCCGACGAATATCTCGCCGAAGGCCATGGCGAGCGCTGAGGCTCACCCCGCCATCGCCCCCGCCAGGTCCTGCCCCCGCCCGGTCAGCCCATAGAGCGGTAGCGGCGGGAACTGGTCCTCCAGCCGCCGCTTCACCAGATCCTGCCCGATCATCGTCTGCAAGGTCAGCGACAGCGCGCGGGGCGTCACCGGCGCCAGCCGCGACTGGAGCATACCGAACCGGGTCCAGTCCGGCCCCAGCCCCGCCACCACCGGCAGCCCCCAGCGCGGCACGTCCGCCGCTTCCAGCCCCAGCTTCTCGCGCGATGCCATGATCCGCTCGCATGCCCCACCGACCTCGAGTCCCGCTGGCGTCAGCACATATTCGGGCCGCAGCGGGTGGCCATGGCCGGGATTGGGCACCACCCAGCCGGCATCGCGCAGATGCTGGAGCGCCCGAGTCAGGCTGTGGCTCGACAGGCCGAAGCGCGCCGCGATCACCGCGAAGCGCGATCCCCGCTCGCGGCTCAGCAACGCCATCACCGGCATCGCCCAGCGATTGGCGGTCAGCGTCCGAAGCGAGGCATCGTCGAGCGTCGTTGACATCCGAACCAAATTGATATCGACTATACAAATGGAACCATAGAGTCGGGAGTGACAGATGACAACCACGCAATCGCTGGACATGGATGCACGCTCGCAGCCGAACGGCGCGGGCATCGCCTATGATGGCGGCCTCACCTGCGCGATCGGCGTCTCCAGCCTCGACGCGGCGATCCCCTGGTACAGCGAAGTGCTGGGCATGACCCTGCTCTATCGCCGCGACGATATCGCCTGGGCCGAACTCACCACCGGCGTCGACCGGGTCAATGTCGGCCTCTCGCAGAACGAGAGCGTCGGCGGCGCGGGCGGCGCGACGCTCACTTTCGGGGTGCAGGATATCGAAGCCGCCAAGGCCGCGCTCGACGCCGCGGGCGTGCGCCAGGACGGCGAGATCATGGAGATCCCGGAGATGGTGAAGCTGCTCACCTTCTACGATCCCGATGGCAATGCGCTGATGTTCTATCAGGACCTGTCAGGCCAAGGCTGAACCCGCACCGGGCGTCGGGCCGCCCGCGAAAGCGGCTGGCCGACGCCGCGGCAATCACCAAAACTCATGGCAGCCAGCCACACTATTGCACTTGCGAATTAGTCGCAAAGATAATCACCTATCTGCATCTCCTTTGGGTTGCGGCATCGCGCGTATGCGCCTAAGCGACGCTCGTTTTTCCGCGGTTTCGCGCCACAGTTGCGCCCAATACAGACCCAAGGAGTTCTCATGGCCCGCAAGAAGATTGCCCTTATCGGCGCTGGCAACATCGGTGGCACGCTCGCACACCTCGCCGCCCTCAAGGGTCTCGGCGACATCGTGCTGTTCGACGTGGTCGAGGGCGTGCCGCAGGGCAAGGCGCTCGATCTGTCGCAGTGCGGCCCGGTCGAGGGCTTCGACGCCAAGATCACCGGCACCAACGACTATGCCGATATCGCGGGCGCCGATGTGATCATCGTCACCGCCGGTGTCGCTCGCAAGCCGGGCATGAGCCGCGACGATCTGCTGGGCATCAACCTGAAGGTCATGAAGGCCGTCGGCGAAGGCATCGCCGCCAATGCGCCCGACGCGTTCGTGATCTGCATCACCAACCCGCTCGACGCGATGGTCTGGGCGCTGCGCGAATTCTCCGGGCTCCCGCACCAGAAGGTCGTCGGCATGGCCGGCGTGCTCGACTCGGCGCGCTTCAGCCACTTCCTCGCCGACGAGTTCAACGTCTCGGTGAAGGACGTGACCTCGTTCGTTCTCGGCGGCCATGGCGACACGATGGTCCCGGTCATCGAATATTCGACCGTCTCGGGCATCCCGGTTCCCGACCTGATCGAAATGGGCTTCTCGACCAAGGAGCGCATCGACGCGATCGTTCAGCGCACCCGTTCGGGCGGCGGCGAGATCGTCGCGCTGCTCAAGACCGGCTCGGCTTATTATGCGCCCGCGACCAGCGGCATCGCGATGGCCGAAGCCTATCTCTACGACCAGAAGCGCGTCCTTCCGGCCGCGGCGCACCTGACCGGCCAGTATGGCATCGACGATCTCTATGTCGGCGTGCCGGTGGTGATCGGTGCGGGCGGCGTCGAGAAGATCGTCGAGATCAAGCTGTCGGACGAAGCCAAGGCCAACCTCACCGTGTCGGTCGACGCGGTCAAGGAACTGCTGGTCGCCTGCAAGGGCATCGACGAGAGCCTGGCGTAAGCAAATGGCGCTCGGCGACCTCCTCGCATTGGGCACGCTTGCCTATGTCGTGGCGGTCGCCGGTGCGCATATTCTCGCCTGGTACCGGCGCGGCGGCCTTGCCTGGCTGTCGCTTGTCGTCGCCGCGATGGTGCCGGTCGTCCTGCTGATGATCGGTCTGGGCAGCAACGATGCGCACGGCACCGGCTATTACGGCCTCGATCTGATGATGTTCGTAACCCTCCCCTGGATCTGGCTCGCCACCGCCGTATTCGGCGGCACGCTGTTTCTGGTGCGCCGGTCGCGACGACGCGAGGAGGCCGGGCAGTGATTCTGGCAGCCGCCCTGTTGCTGACCTCCAGCGCCGCGCCCGAGGCGCCGTTGCTCGATTCGTTCAAGGCGGCCTGCCAGAATATCGACGATTTCGAAACGGCCCGCGCCGACACGGCCAAGGCCGGCTGGGAAGCCGCGCCCGAGGATGCCGAACCGCGCATCGCCAATCTGCTCAAGCTCGGCCGCGAAGCGATCGGCGACAGCGGCAAGATCAGCGGCGGCACCTATCGCAAGACGTTCGAAGGCACGACCGTGTGGCTGGTTCTCTCGCGCTTCGAGGACAAGTCCGGCTTCTGGGGCAATGGCTGCCGCGCCTATGATTTCACCGCCACCATGCCCTTCGCGCCCGGCGCGCTCGTCGAATGGCTCGGCAAGGGGCCGACCGGCGAGGGCGAGCAGGACGGCATGATCCGCCAGAGCTGGGAACCCGGCTGGCGCGACGGCGTCTCGATCGAGGCCAGCTATATTCCCGCGGGGCACCCCGACATCGGCAACACCGGCCTTCAAGGCCGCGTGCTCGTCGCCGAAGCAATCGGGGGCTTCTGATGACCGCATATCCTTCCCGCCGCGCCGCCGATCCGGCGGACGTCCTATTCCTCGTCTCTTCATTTCTTGCTGGGGTTTCCGCATGAGCATTCTGATCGACAAGAACACCAAGGTCATCACCCAGGGGATGACCGGCGAGACCGGCACCTTCCACACCCAGCAGGCGCTGGCGTACGGGACGCAGATGGTCGGCGGCGTCACCCCGGGCAAGGGCGGTACCGAGCATATCGGCCTGCCGGTGTTCGACACCGTCGCCGAAGCGGTCAGCAAGACCGGCGCGAGCGCCAGCGTGATCTATGTTCCGCCCCCCTTCGCGGCGGATTCGATCCTGGAAGCCATCGACGCCGAGGTTCCGCTGATCGTCACCATTACCGAAGGCATCCCGGTGCTCGACATGGTCAAGGTGAAGCGCGCCCTTTCGGGTTCGAAGTCGCGCCTGATCGGCCCGAACTGCCCCGGCGTGCTGACCCCCGGCGAGTGCAAGATCGGCATCATGCCCGGCAGCATCTTCTCCAAGGGTTCGGTCGGCGTCGTGTCGCGTTCGGGCACGCTCACCTATGAGGCGGTGTTCCAGACCACGAACGCAGGCCTGGGCCAGACCACCGCGGTCGGCATTGGCGGCGATCCGGTCAACGGCACCAACTTCATCGACGTGCTCGAGCTGTTCCTGGCCGACGAAGCCACGAAATCGATCATCATGATCGGTGAAATTGGTGGCTCGGCCGAAGAGGAAGCCGCACAGTTCCTGATCGACGAGGCGAAGAAGGGCCGCAAGAAGCCGATGGCCGGCTTCATCGCGGGCCGCACCGCGCCTCCGGGCCGCCGCATGGGCCATGCCGGCGCGATCGTCTCGGGCGGCCAGGGCGGCGCCGAGGACAAGATCGCGGCGATGGAAGCCGCCGGCATCCGCGTCGCGGCCAGCCCCTCGGAGCTGGGTTCGACGCTGGTCGAGGTCCTGAAGGGCTGAATTCAAAAGCGCGGCACCCCATATCCGGTGGGGTGTGAGCGCTAACACTGGGTGGATATGACCATGGGCTATGAAGGCCTGGACTTCGACGAAATTGCCGGCGGCGTGAGCCCCGGCTTTGTCGAGACGCTGTACAAGAAGTTCAAGGCCGATCCGGCCGCGGTCGAGGCCGGCTGGCGCGACTGGTTCGAGGGGCTGGAAGGCGCCTCGACCGGCCCGAGCTGGGCGCAGCCCAACTGGCCGCCCAAGGATACCGACGCGCTCACCGCGGCGATGGACCCGACCCAGATGGAGCCGGCGCCCGCCAAGGCAAAGGCCGCTCCGGCGCCCGCCGCCG
>NZ_JARNTV010000092.1 GCF_029433115.1 Sphingomonas sp. AOB5
CAGCGCGCCGCGTGAAGGCGAGACTGACGGCGAGGGCCGCAAACGCCGCCGTCGCGGTCGTCGTGGTGGCCGTCGTGGCGGCCAGAGCGGTGGCGATGCCGCTGCCGAGGGCGAGACCGAAGCGGAGGCCGTCGAGGAAGCCGTGACGGTCGAAGCCGAAGCGCCTGTCGAGCCGGAAGCCGAGGCGCCGAAGCCCAAGCGTTCGCGCAGCCGCAAGAAGGTCGTGGCCGAAGCCGCGCCGGAACCCGAAGCCGTCGAGGCGCCGGTCGAGGCTGCTCCCGAGCCGGAAGCCCCCGCGCCGAAGAAGCCGCGCAGCCGCAAGAAGGCGGCGCCTGCTGAGGTCGAAGTCGCAGCCGAACCGGTCGTCGAAGCGGCGCCCGAGCCGGTGACCGAGGAAGCGCCGGTCAAGAAGCCGCGCAGCCGCAAGAAGGTCGTGGCGGCTCCCGCCGAGCCGGCAGCCGAATCGGTCGAGGCTGAAGTCGCGGCCGAAGGCGAGACCGTGACCGAAGGCGAAGGTTCGGAAGAAGGTCCGCGCCGCGGCTGGTGGCAGCGCACCTTCGGGGCCTGATGTGATCGGCGGCTCCCGGGCACCATGCCGGGGAGCCGCCAGTCACCCGGCGTTCATCCCGCACACTTGAAAGCGCACCGGCAGTCCCGACATTGCGGGCAGGGGATTTTGGGACGATGATGGCGGGCATGAAGCGTCTTGCACTATTGCTCGCCTTTCTGTGCATTGCCGTCTTTTCGGCGGGCCCGGCCATGGCGCAGGTCATGCTGCGCGATGCGGAAACCGAAAACCTGCTCAACGAGGCCTCGCGCGGACTGATCAGCGCGGCCGGGCTTTCGCCCAACAATGTGCGGATCGTGCTGATCCAGGATCCGTCGATCAACGCGTTCGTCGCGGGCGGACAGGTCGTCTATCTGCACACCGGCCTGATCGACAAGGCGGGCAATCTCAACGAAGTCCAGGGCGTCATCGCCCACGAGCTCGGCCATATCGTCGGCGGTCACGCGGTGTTCCAGCGCGACGGCGGCTATGGCAGCGTTTCGCTGCTCAGTCTCGCGCTGGGCCTGGCCGCTGCGGCAGCTGGCGCCCCCGACGCGGGCATGGCGATCATGATGGCCGGCCAGCGCGCCGCCATCGGCAAGTATCTCGCCTATTCGCGCAGCCAGGAAAGCTCGGCCGACGCCGCCGGCGTCCGCTTCCTCAACGTCGCGGGCATCAGCGGCCGCGGCATGCTGGAATTCTTCAAGCGCCTGCAGAACCTGCAGTTCAGCTATGGCTTCTACAGCAGCAATCCCGAACTCGATCCGTTCGGCCAGACCCATCCGATGTCCGGCGAGCGTATCGCCACGCTGACCGAGGATCTGCAGAAACAGCCTTCGTGGAATGCGCAGACCCCGCCCGAGCTGGAAACCCGGTTCAAGCGTGTGCAGGCCAAACTGCGCGGCTATGTCAACGAGCCGGAACAGACGCTGAAGCTCTATCCGCCGAGCGACCAGTCGATCTACGCGCATTATGCCCGCGCCTATGCCTATCACCGCAAGGGCTTCCCCGATCAGGCGCGCGCCGAGACCGAGGCGCTGGTCGCGACCCAGCCCAACGATCCCTATTTCCTCGAGCTCGAAGGCCAGATCATGCTGGAGAGCGGCGATCCGCGCGGCGCGCTGGTGCCGCTGCGCAAGGCGACCGAGAGCACCAATTTCCAGCCGCTGATCGCATCGACCTTCGGCCATGCGCTGCTCGCGACCGAGGATCCGGCGAACCTTGCCGAAGCCGAGCGCGTGTTGCGTCAGGCGGTCGCGCGGGATCGCGAGAACCCCTATGCCTGGCATCAGCTCGGCATGGTCTATGAGCGCAAGGGCGACGAGCCGCGCGTGGCGCTGGCCACCGCCGAGCGCGCCAATCTGACGGGCGATCCGGGTGTCGCGCTGATGAGCGCGCGCCGGGCGATGGGCGGGCTGCCGCCCGGATCGCCCGACTGGATCCGCGCGCAGGATATCATGATGGTCTCCCAGACCGCCGTCGAAGAGATGCAGCGCAACGGCCGCCGCAACCGGATGAACGTCACCGCACAATGATCGACAAACTGTCCCGCAATCCCTGGCTGCTGGCCGGGGCGTTCGTCCTCTCGGCATTGCTCGGTGCTGCGCTGTTCGCCGGCGGTCAGCGGCTGGCGGGTGGCGAAGGCGATACCGCGAAGATGGAGGAGGTGGTCCGCAACTATCTGCTCACCCATCCCGAAATCCTGCCCGAAGCGATGGAGAAGCTTCAGGAGAAGGAATATGCCAAGGCGATCGCGCCCAATCGCAAGGCGATGGAAACGCCCTACCGGGGTGCCGAATGGGGCAATCCCAAGGGCGATGTGACCGTCGTCGCGTTCCTCGATTACGCCTGCGGCTATTGCCGCGCGAGCCTGCCCGCGCTGGCCGAACTGGTGAAGAACGATCCCAAGGTGCGGATCGTCTATCGCGAATTCCCGGTGCTGGGCGACAACAGCGTGCTGGCCGCGCGCTGGGCGCTGGCGGCGGGCGAGCAGGGCAAGTTCAAGCCGTTCCACGAGGCGCTCTATGCCGGTGGCCAGATCAGCGAAGCGAGCATCAATGCCGCTGCTGCCAAGGCCGGGCTGGATATGAACCTGGCGAAGCAGACCATCGGCACGCCGCGGGTCGAGACCGAGATCGCGACCAATCACCGCCTTGCCCAGAGCGTTGGCGGGCAGGGCACGCCGGTCTGGGTGATCGGCGACAAGGTGATCCCCGGTTATGTCGAATATTCGGTGCTGGCCGAAGCGGTGAAGAAAGCCCGCGCGCGGAGTTAATTTTTGTTACCGGCCTTGTCCGGCTGCCCCCGCGACCCTAGGTAACGCGTCCGTTCCGGCCAGCGGGGGCTTCATGCAATCCATATTATCCGTCACCCAGGTCTCGAAGACCTATGCTTCGGGGCACAAGGCGCTCGATCATGTCGATCTGAGCATCAACCGCGGCGAGATCTTCGCGCTGCTGGGGCCCAATGGCGCGGGCAAGACCACGCTGATCAGCATCATCTGCGGCATCGTCACGCCCAGCACCGGCACGATCCTGGTCGACGGGCACGACGCGATCCGCAGCCCGCGCGAGGCGCGCAGCAAGATCGGGCTGGTGCCGCAGGAGCTCTCGGTCGACATGTTCGAGACGGTCTGGTCCACGGTCCGCTTCAGCCGCGGCCTGTTCGGCAAGGCGCCGAACCCCGCACATCTGGAACAGGTGCTGCGCGATCTGTCGCTGTGGGACAAGAAGGACAGCAAGATCATGGAGCTGTCCGGCGGGATGAAGCGCCGCGTGCTGATCGCCAAAGCGCTGTCGCACGAGCCGGATATCCTGTTCCTCGACGAACCCACCGCGGGCGTAGACGTGTCGCTGCGCCGCGACATGTGGAAGCTGATCGGCAAGCTGCGCGAACAGGGCGTCACGATCATCCTGACCACCCATTATATCGAGGAGGCCGAGGAAATGGCCGACCGGGTGGGCGTGATCAACAAGGGCCAGTTGCTGCTGGTCGAGGAAAAGGCCGAGCTGATGAAGAAGCTCGGCAAGCGCGAGATGGTCGTTACGCTGAACGATCCTCTGGGCGATGTTCCTCACGATCTGGACGAGTGGCACCTGACGCTGGAGGACGAAGGACGGCGTCTGCGCTACGTGTTCGACGCGCAGGCCGAGCGCACCGGCATCCCCTCGCTGCTGCGCAAGCTTGCGGACCTGGGCATCGGCTTCAAGGATCTCGACACGTCCAAATCGAGCCTCGAGGACATCTTCGTCGATCTGGTCGAGCATAAGGGAGTGGCGGCATGACCGGCGTGAACTGGCGCGGGATCCTGGCGATCTACCGCTTCGAAATGGCGCGCACGCTGCGCACTTTGTGGCAGAGCATCGCGACGCCGGTGATCACCACCTCGCTCTATTTCATCGTGTTCGGTGGCGCGATCGGCAGCCGCATCCAGAATATCGGCGACGTGAACTACGGCGCCTTCCTGGTGCCCGGGCTGATCATGCTGACCCTGCTCACCCAGAGCATCTCGAACGGATCGATCGGCATCTACTTCCCGAAATTCACCGGGACGGTGTTCGAACTGCTCTCCGCGCCGATCTCGGCGGTGGAGCTGGTGGTCGGCTATGTCGGCGCGGCGGCGACCAAATCGGTGGTGATCGGGCTGATCATCCTGATCACCTCGTCCTTCTTCGTCGACCTGCGGATCGATCATCCGCTGGCGATGATCGCCTTCCTGCTGCTCACCTCGATCACCTTCTCGATGCTGGGCTTCATCATCGGCGTGTGGGCCAAGGGGTTCGAACAGCTCAACTTCGTCCCCGCGCTGCTGATCACCCCGCTGACCTTCCTGGGCGGCGCCTTCTACTCGATCGACATGCTGCCCCAGCCATGGCGGACGATCAGCCTGTTCAATCCTGTCGTCTATCTGGTCAGCGGGTTCCGCTGGAGTTTCTTCGGCGCGGGCGATGTCAGCATCGCGTGGAGCCTGGGCTTCACCGCAGGCTTCCTGGTGCTGTGCATGGGCGTGATCGCGCTGATCTTCCGGACCGGATACCGGCTGAAGAACTAGCCTCTCAAATCCTCCCCCGTCGGGGGGAGGATTTACCTGATGACCGGCAACGTCACCCGCGACCCGCTGCACACCCGCTGGGTCGCCTTCACGAAATCCTCGGGCTTCGCCTTGTAGATGTTGGGCACGAACTTCTGCGGGTTGCGGTCGAGCATCGGGAACCAGCTCGACTGGACCTGCACCATGATGCGGTGGCCCTTCTTGAACACATGGTCATGGTCGCGCAGCGGCACGTTCCATGCGACCACCTGATCGGGCACCAGCGGCTCGGGCTTCTCATAGCTCTTGAGATAGCGGCCGCGGCGGGCTTCCATCGCGATCGGCCATTGATAGCCGTTCAGCGTCTTGGGATATTCGCCGATCGCCCCGCCGGGCGGACGCGCGAAATCGTCAGGCAGCACGTCGATCAGCTTCACCACGAAGTCGCTGTCGGTGCCCGAGGTCGAGGCCATCAGCGTGGCGCTGAGCGCGCCGGTCACGGTCAGGTCGGCCTCCAGCGGCGCGCTGACATAGCTGAGCACATCGGGGCGGTGATCGACGAAGCGCTGGTCGGCGGCTTCCCACCAGCGCCATTCCTGCGAGGGATAGGTGCGGCTGATCGGCCGTTCGCGGAACGGCACCGGGTTGGCGGGATCGGAGACATAGTCGCGGCACGCCTCACCCGCTGCCGGCGCGTCGAACGACAGGCTGCCATTGGCGTGGAGATACAGGCTGGTCGCGGTGGCGCCCGGGGCGGGCCATTTGGCGTAGGTCTTCCACTCCCACGATCCGCTCTGCAGCATCCGCGCCTCGAACGCGGGCTTCTCGCCCTTGCCGTGCAGCCAATGGGCGAAGAAGGGCGCTTCGATGTCGCGCATGAACTCGGTGCCGGCATCCTTGCCGATCGGGACATAGCCGACCTTGTCGCCGGTGGTGTGCCAGGTGCCGTGCGCCCATGGACCCGCGACGATGACGTTCAGGCCTTTGGGGTCCTTCTCCTCCATCTTCTCGTAGATGCTCCAGGTGCCGAGCGGATCTTCCTGATCCCAGAAGCCCGCGACATGCAGCGTCGGCACGGTGGTGACGCCCAGATGCTGGGTCCAGCGCTGCTTCTTCCAGAACTCGTCATAATCGGGATGCTCGATCATCGCCGTCAGCTGCGGCACCGATCCCTTGAAATAGAGCTTGTCGAGATTCTCGACCGGGCCGAGCTTGAGGAACCAGTCGTACGTGTCGACCGGATCGCTCCCGTCATAGGGGAAGTCGTTGCCCTGATCGTTGTTCTGCAGGCTGAACAGCCAATCGGTGAGGTAGGACAGGCGCGCGGCGCCATAGCGGTGGAGATCGTCGTTCATCCACCAGTCGTTCCATGCGGCCTGCGGGCTGACTGCCTTCAGCGCCGGGTGCGGCTTGGCCAGCGCCACCGCGGCGGCATAGCCGGGGTAGGAAACGCCCCACATGCCGACCTTGCCGTTGTTGCCCTCGACATGCTTGACCAGCCAGTCGACCGTGTCCCAGCCATCGGTGGCCTCGTCCGCGGCTTTCGAGTTCTTCGGGTTCAGGGCCATCGACATGGCGAAGTCGCCCTCCGACTTGAACTGGCCGCGCATGTTCTGGAACACGAAGATATAGCCGTCGGCGGCGAGATACTTCCACGATGCCGGAATGCCGCCCGGCGCACCGCCGGGAACGCCATAGGGGGTGCGCTGGAGCAGGATCGGAAGCTTCCCCGTTGCGCCGCGGGGCCGCAGGATCACCGTCTGCAGCTTGGTCCCGTCGCGCATCGGGATCATCACCTCCTCGAAGGTGAAGGGCGCTTCGGCCTGGGTGGAGGCTGGGGTGCGGGCCGGAGCGGAGGTGCTGCCGAGCGGGATGGCGAGCGCTGCAAGCGCCACGGAAACCAACAGACGACGCATCCCTACCTCCATCAATTCGATCGTGAGGGCGTAAGGGGCTGCGCGGCTCAGGACAAGGTCAGGTGGTGCGGCGCGGCCAGAAGGCGATGGGATCGATCACCAGCCGGTTCAGGTCGATGATCGCGTGGAACAGGATCGCCAGCCAGAGCGACCCGCTTCCGAGGTACAGCACCGAAAAGAACAGACCTGCCACGACATAGGCGAGCTGCACCCGAGGCGGATTGTCCGGATGGCTTATCGAAAACGCCGCGGCGCTCAACAATACGGCCAGCGGCAAGCTGTCGAACACCATCACGATCAACAGCGGCAAGAACTGCCGGAAGTATAGTTCCTCCGAAATGCCAGCACTTAGGGAGAGCAGGGCCGGCCACGGCGTTTCGCGCATGCGCATCGGCTTGGGGAGGGGGAAATCCAGAACGCGTGCCGGCGCGCTGCCGCGGTGTCGCCGGCGCAAGGCGATCGCGAGATTGAGGAGGGTCGCACCCAGCATCCCGCCCGCGAAAAGTTCGACGGGAAAGACAAAATCCGGGAGCCAGTCGATCCAGAACTCGAAGGGCATCGCGAACGGATCTCGCCCCAGGAGCGCCATGCCGATCAGCGCGGGGAATCCCAACGCGATCCACAGCCCTGCCGCCCATCCACGATAGACGTGCGCCGCCGGATGGCGTTCGAGTAATGCTGCGATCCGTGCTTTCCAGCCACGCGCGCGCAGCACCGACCAGGCGAGATAAAGTGCCGCTGCGATCAGCAGCGCCTCTGCCATCACCCGGTCCGGTGCTCGCCCTTCACCCAGCGGACGGTGCCCGAGCTGGCGCGCATCACCACGCTTTCGGTGGTCATCTTGCCGCCCAGCCGCTTCACGCCTTCGAGCAGCGAGCCGTCGGTGACGCCGGTCGCGGCGAAGATGCAGTCGCCCTTGGCCAGTTCGGTCAGGTCGTAGATCTTGTCGAGATCCTCGATGCCCCACTTCCGGGCGCGGGCGCGTTCGTCGTCGTTGCGGAAGATCAGTCGGCCCTTGAACTGGCCGCCGACGCAGCGCAGCGCGGCACAGGCCAGCACACCCTCCGGCGCGCCGCCCGAACCCATATAGACGTCGATGGTGGTGGAGGGATCGGTGGTGGCGATCACGCCGGCCACGTCGCCATCGCCGATCAGCATCACGCCGCAGCCGATGCTGCGCAGTTCGGCGATCAGCGCTTCGTGGCGCGGGCGGTCGAGCACGCAGGCGATGATCTCGTGCGGCTCGACGCCCTTGGCGGCGGCGATCGCCTTGACGTTCTCGGTCGGCGACTTGGCGAGATCGATGACATTGTCGGGATAGCCAGGGCCGACCGCGATCTTGTCCATATAGACGTCGGGCGCGTTCAGCAGACCGCCTTCCTCGGCGACCGCGAGGACGGCCAGCGCGTTCGGGCCGGCCTTGGCGCAGATGGTGGTGCCTTCCAGCGGATCGAGCGCGATGTCGATGCGCGGGCCCTTGCCGATGGCCGAGCCGACCTTCTCGCCGATGAAGAGCATCGGGGCTTCGTCGCGTTCGCCCTCGCCGATCACCACGGTGCCGTCCATGTAGAGGTTGTTCAGCGCCTCGCGCATCGCCTCGACCGCGGCATGGTCCGCCGCCTTCTCGTCGCCGCGTCCGGTGAGGGTGGAGGCGGCGATGGCCGCCGCTTCGGTGACGCGCACCATTTCGAGGACGAGAACGCGGTCGAGATGCTTGCTGGCGGTCGTCATGGATTCGGTCACCCCTCAAGTTTGAGGCGGCGATAGGGGAGGCGGGCGCCATCGGCAACCATCGCCGTGCATGCGCGTTGGGCGAAAATGCGGGATTGACCGATGGAGGACCGGCCATGTTGTTTCTGACGCTCGCCCTGAGCATCGCTTCGCCCGTAATGGCGATGCCCCCCGAGCTCCAGCGCGCGCGTCCGGTTTCGACCAAGCGCAAGACCAGCCGCAAGCGTGCGCCGGTCCGCGTGGTGCGGCTCACTCCCGCCTGCGGCGTCGCCACACCGTGCAGCCAGGACCCGAACCAGCGCTATCGCCTGACCGGTTCGACCACGATCATCCCCGATGCCAAGGGCCGCGAAGTCGCGCGCAGCCAGGGCATGGCGTGCGGCACCACCGGCGCGCCGGTGTGCCCGAGCAATGGCGCCACGCTGATCCGCACGAGCGACTGAGCTTCCCAAATTTCGCCATAAGCGGCGGGCACAAGGCATCGTTCCGGGGGCGGAAGGAGGCCAAGGCCCGTGCTGCTGATGTCGATGATGCTGCTTGCCGCTCAGGATGCCGATCTGGCGGCCGCGGTCGCCAAGGCGCGCGAGATGACGCGTGCCGACCGGCCCTGCCGCACCGATGCCGACAGCGACGAGATCGTCGTCTGCGCGCGACGCGAGGCGGACAATTACCGCGTTCCCTTCGTGCTTTCCGCCAATCCGCGAAACTCGGTGCCGATGCAGACCGCCGAACTGCTCGAGGAGCGCGGGCGCCTGCCCTGCGGGCAGGGTGCGATCATCGCCCAGTGCGGCAGCATGGTCGGCGTGTCGGTTTCGGTGGGTGCCGATGGCATCCATTATGTGCGGCGCGAACTGGCGCCCTGATCTGAGAAGCTGATTCCAATCATGTCTTACCCTGAAAGGGTAAGAAGAATCGGAGAAGAGTCACAAGAGTCACACTGGCATGGCGAACCGGTGGCTCTGGAGTTTCGCGGTTGGAATTTACCCTTCCGGAGAAATATTTGCCGATGCTGCGACATGTCAAAGAGCGGCTGGGCGGTACCCGGCGCGCTGAGTGCAGCAGCGGAAATCCTACATTTCAAGCGGGTGCAGCAGGGCGCTTCGACATGCGGCGTTGATCCTCCCCCGGAGGGGGAGGGGGACCGCGAAGCGGTGGAGGGTATTCTCCACAAGCGATATCGCTCGCGGATAATACCCCTCCGTCAGGCTGCGCCTGCCACCTCCCCCTCCGGGGGAGGACTTGAATGTCGGACGCTTAGCCCAGAATATGCATCCACATCGGCTCGCCGACCAGGCTGGACGAGCCGCGGAGCTTTTCCAGCGCATGGGCGACCGAGCGTTCCGGACCCTCATGGGTGACGATCGCGACGAGAACGCTGCCGTCGGGATTGGCGCCGCGCTGCATCAGGCTTTCGATCGAGACGCCGGCGTCGCGCATTGCCGCGGCGATCTCGGCGAGCACGCCGACCCGGTCGGCCACGGTGAAGCGGACATAGGCGCGGCCGCGGCGCTCGCCGCTGTCGGCGGCGGGCTGGGCGGC
>NZ_JARNTV010000093.1 GCF_029433115.1 Sphingomonas sp. AOB5
GACCGCGCGCCCGCTCGATGCCGCCGAACTGCGCCGCCTGTCCGATGCGAGCGGATGCCGCCCGGGCGAGCTGAAGCCCGCCTATCACCGGCTCGATACGCGGACCGTGCTGGCGATGATCCCCTGCCTCGCGGGGCCGACCAATTCGCAGTTTCTCGCCTTCACCGTGCGCGGCGGCAAGACGACCCCGGCGCGGTTCGACCGGACGCCGGGCGGTCAGGACGCGGCGCCGGTGGTGGCGATCACCAACCATGCCTGGAGCAATGGCGAGCTGGTGAGCAGCGTGAAGAACAATGCCGGCGATTGCGGCACGTCGCAGATCTGGGTTTGGGACGGCGAACGCTTCCGCATGACGCTGACCAACGAACTGGGCGCGTGCTGGCGCGGCGGGCTGTGGCTGACCAGCTACCGCGCCAATCCGGTGTGGAAATAGAGATTCTTTGTGCGGTTCAGCTAAGCTGAACCGGTTGCGGCACCGGCCCGCTCCCCCACCCGGCCTCCCACAGAATATGCTGAATGGGAGGCCGGGTGGGGAAGCGGGCCGGTGCCGCCGACAGCTAAGGCGCCCGGCGGATCGGCTGGGCTTCGCACAGAATCAGCGCGAACCAGTCCTGCGGATCGGTCCATTCCTCGATCGGGGTCCAGCCGCCTGCGCGCAGCAGCTGACGCGCGCCGTTGGGGCCGTATTTGTGGCTGTTCTCGGTGTGGATCGTCTCGCCCGCCTGCATCGCGAAGGGCCGCCCTTCCACGGTGAAGTCGATGTCGCGGATCGCCTCCAGATGCATCTCGATCCGTGCCGCGCCCGCATTCCAGATCGCACGGTGACGGAAGGCGTCGAGCGGAATGGTGCCGTCCAGCTCGCGATTGATCCGTTCGAGCAGGTTCAGGTTGAATTCGGCGGTCACGCCCTGCGCATCGTCATAGGCGGGGATCAGCACGTCGGGCGACTTGACCCGGTCCATCCCGATCAGCAGCCGCGCGCCATCACCCAGCCATTCGCGCATCGCCCGCAGCAGATCGACAGCGTGCCACGCATTCATGTTGCCGATGGTCGATCCGGGGAAGAAGCCGAGCTTGGGCAGGTTCTCGACCTGGGGCGGCAGCGGCACCGGGCGGAGGAAATCCGCTTCGACCGGCAGGACCGGGAGTCCCGGAAAGGCCTGGGACAATTCGCGGGCGGAATGGCGCAGGAAATCGCCGGAAATGTCGATCGGCACATAGGCGGCGGGATCGATCGCGCGCAGCAGCAGCGGCGTCTTGGCCGAGGAGCCGGAGCCGAATTCGACCACCGCCGCGTTGCTTGCGGCCAGCGCGCCGAGTTCGGGGCCGATGCGCTCAAGCAGCGCAGTCTCGGTGCGGGTGGGATAATATTCGGGGAGGTCGGTGATCGCCTCGAACAGTTCCGAACCGCGCCGGTCGTAGAACCAGCGCGCGGGGATGGCGCGCGGCGTGGCGGCGAGACCGGTCAGCACATCGGCGCGGAAATTGGGGTCCGCGAGCGACGCTTGGCCGTCTTCGATTTCCTGCTTCAGCATCTCAGACGTCCCTTGCCAGACGCACGCCGGTGAACTGCCAGCGCTGATGGGGGTAGAAGAAGTTGCGGTAGCTCGCCCGGGCATGGCCGCGCGGGGTGGCGCAGCTGCCGCCGCGCAGGACGAACTGCCCGCTCATGAACTTGCCGTTATATTCGCCGACCGCGCCTTCGGCCGCGCGGAAGCCGGGATAGGGGCGATAGGCGCTGCCGGTCCATTCCCAGACGTCGCCGAAGAATGCCGGACCGCCGGACGAGGGCCGCGGTTCGGTCGCGCCGGCCGCATCGAGCTGATTGCCGCCATCGGGATCGTGCGCGGCAGCGGCGGCTTCCCATTCGAATTCGGTCGGCAGGCGCGCGCCGGCCCAGCTGGCATAGGCATCGGCCTCGAAGAAGCTGACATGCGTCACCGGTGCCGCGGGATCGACCGGGCGGCGGCCATCCAGCCCGAAACGGGTCCATGCCCCGCGTTCCTGCCGCCAGTATAGCGGGGCCTCGATCCCCTCGGCCTGTACCCAGCCCCAGCCGTCGGAGAGCCATAGGGCCGGATTGCGATAGCCGCCATCGGCAATGAACGCGGCCCATTCGCCATTGGTCACGGTGCGATCAGCAATGGCGTGCGGGTGGAGCAGCACCTCGTGCCGCGGACCTTCGCAATCGAACGCGAAACGTGGCGAAGATTGCCTATCATCGTGACCGATGACCGCGATCCCCGCCGCGCCCTCGATCCAGACGATCTCGCCCGGCATCGCCACCGGCACCTTTGGCGCGGGAGCCCACAAAGCGGGTTCGAGCGGGTTCACCGAGAAATGGTGGAGGATATCGGTGAGCAGCAATTCCTGATGCTGTTCTTCGTGATTGAGGCCGAGTTCGACCAGCGCGAGCGCTTGCGGAGGAAGCGACGGGATCGCGGCGATCATCGCGGCATCGACTGCGGCGCGATAGGCGAGGATCTCGTCGAGCGACGGGCGCGACAGCATGCCGCGGCGGGGCCGGGCATGGCGCTGTCCCTCGGCCTCGTAATAGCTGTTGAACAGGAAGGGGTAGCGTTCGTCGTGGAGCGCATGGCCCAGCACATGGTCACGCAGCACGAAGGTTTCGAAGAACCAGGTGATGTGCGCCAGATGCCATTTGGCCGGGGACGCATCGTCCATCGACTGGATCGTGGCATCGGCATCGGAAAGCGGCGCGACCAGATCGGTGCTGAGCGTCCGGACCTGCTGAAACCGGGCAGCAAGCGAAGAATCGGCCGGGGCAAGATTTGTTCGCATTCTGTTCTCCTTTTCCAGAACGCGGCCGGCAAAGTCAACCGGCGATCGGTCAACAGATCGGCACGCAACCGGAACGTTTCAAGGAGATCAGCCTGCCCGCGAAGCTCCCGGAACCCACAGAACGTCGCCAGCCCCGCTTTGGTTCACCGCGCGCGCGGCGACGAACAGGAAATCCGACAATCTATTCAAATAGATCAGTACTTCGGGCCGGATGTCGACACTCTGACCGGCAAGGACCGCCGAACGCTCGGCCCGGCGCGCGATCGAGCGGGCCATGTGGAGCGCCGCCGCGCCCGGTTCGCCCGCGGGCAGCACGAAGCTGCGCAGCGGATCGAGCGCCGAATTCATCCGGTCGATCGAATGCTCGAGCCATTCGGACTGGGCCATGGTGACGCGCAGCGCATAGGTCTGATCGCCATCCAGCGGCGTCGCCAGATCGGCGCCCAAATCGAACAAATCGTTCTGGATCCGCGCGAGCATGCCGTCGAAACTCTCGGAATCGGGGAAATGGGTGCGCGCGACGCCGAGCGCGGAGTTCACCTCGTCGACATCACCGATCGCGGCCATGCGCGGATCGGATTTGGGCAGGCGCGACCCGTCGACAAGGCCCGTCGTGCCGTCGTCGCCGGTGCGGGTGTAGATCTTGTTGAGCTTGACCATCGGCGCTTTAGCGCCCGGCGGACAGCATCACGAGGATGAGCGCGATGATCGCGATCGCGCCGCCCTGAAGCAGGATGCGCTGACGCATCAGCTGCTGCGACTTGAGCGCGCGCTGGCTGGGGCCTTCGCCTTCCAGATCGGCGGTGGTGGTGCCGGCCATGTTCACCAGCCCCTTGATGAGCACGAACAGGACGGCGAGCACGGCCGCGACGAGCAGGATCGATAGAAACAGCAGCATGGGTTGCATCTAGTCCTTTGCCGGAACGATTCCAACCGGAAGCTGGCCGCGGCGAAGCTGGTCCGCCAGCGCGCGTCCGTCGACCCCGGCGAACCGCATCGCTTCGAGGGTCGGCGCGCCGTGGCGCTTGGCGAGCCGCTGGCCATCGGCGCCGGTCAGCAGGTCGTGGTGGCGATATTCGGGGGTAGGCAGATCGAGCAGCGCCTGGAGCAGCCGGTGGACATGGGTGGCGGCGAACAGATCCTTGCCGCGGATGACATGGGTGATGCCCTGCGCGGCGTCGTCGATGGTGACGGCGAGATGGTAGCTGGCAGGCGCGTCCTTGCGGGCGAGGACGACGTCGCCGTGGATCAGGGGATCGGCGGGGATCGGGACGCCATGGTCGTGCCAGATCAAATTCCCTCTCCCATCGGGAGAGGGAGGGAGCGCCGGAGGCGCGGAAGGGTGAGGGTGAGCGGTCGGCTGGTCACCCTCACCCTTCCCACCGTTTCGCGGCGGGCCCCTTCCCTCTCCCGATGGGAGAGGGAGAATTGCGAGCGCTCTTTCCATATCCAGCCGCCAACAATGCGGCTTGCTCAGGTCGGGCAATTCCAGTCCGCGGCACGTTCCCGGATAGATCGCGCCCTCGGGGCCGTGGGGAGCGGTGAGGCTGGCGGCGATATCGGCTCGGGTGCAGAAGCAGGGGTAGAGCAGGCCCATCTCCCGCAGGCGATCGAGGGCTGTTTCGTAGCGCGGCAGGCGTTGCGACTGGAACGTCACCTCCCCGTCCCATCTCAGCCCGAGCCATTCGAGGTCCGCCAAAATCGCGGCGACATGTTCGGGGCGCGAGCGGGTGCCGTCGATATCCTCGATCCGCAGCGTGAAGCTGCCCCCGGCATCGCGGGCGAAGTCATGGGCGAGGATCGCGGACCATGCGTGGCCCATATGGAGTCGCCCGGTGGGGCTGGGCGCGAATCGGCTGTGGATAACCATCAAACCGGCCCTTGACCACGAGTCGCGGCATATGCTGTCATACCCATGTCACGGTTCCGGGCGACTGGATCGGGCGTAGCAACAGGGGGCATGGCGCACGCATGTATCATCCCGATCTGATCCGTCATCCGGACAGTTGTCCCGCGCTCGTCCTGAATGCCGATTATACGCCGCTTTCCTATTATCCGCTGAGCGTGTGGCCCTGGCAGACAGCGATCAAGGCCGTGTTCCTCGATCGGGTGGACATTGTTTCGCATTACGAGCGCGAAATCCGAAGTCCCAGCGCGAGGCTGAAGATCCCTTCGGTCATCGCGCTCAAACAATATGTGAAACCTTCCAACTTCCCCGCTTTCACCCGGTTCAATCTCTTCCTTCGCGACAAGTTCGTCTGCCAATATTGCGGATCCCCTCGCGACCTGACCTTCGATCATGTCGTTCCCCGCGCGCAGGGCGGGCGCACCACCTGGGAAAATGTCGCGACTGCCTGTGCGCCGTGCAATCTCCGCAAGGGCGGACGCACCCCGAAACAGGCCGCGATGCCGCTGCATATCCAGCCGATCCGCCCGACCAGCTGGCAGCTTCAGGAACATGGTCGGCGCTTTCCGCCCAACCATCTGCACGAAACCTGGCACGACTGGCTCTATTGGGACGTCGAGCTGGAGGCTTAGTTTCCGGCGCGGAGAAATCGGTTGTGCCTCCGGCGCGCAGTGAGGCTAAGCTCGCCCGCAACAATCGGGAGCATGGGATGAGCGGGTTTCAGATCGATCGGCGGCGGGCGATTGCGCTTGGGCTGGGCAGCGGCGCGGCGCTGACGATCCCGTCCTGGGCATGGGCCGCGGCTGCCGATCTGGACGAAGCGGGTATCGACGCCATCGTGAAGCCGTTCATGGCGGCGTTCGAGACGCCCGGCATCGGCGTGGCGATCGTGCGGGCCGGCGCCGAGCCGTTCCTGAAGGGCTATGGCGTGCGGACCATGGGCAAGGCCGCGCCGGTGGACACCCACACCTGTTTCGGCATCGCTTCCAATTCGAAGAGCTTCACCGCCGCCGCGCTCGCGCTGCTGGTCGAGGAAGGCAAGATCGGCTGGGAAGACCCGGTCGTGAAGCATATCCCCGAGTTCAGGATGCACGATCCCGCGGTCACCGCGATGATGACCGTGCGCGACCTGCTGGTGCATCGTTCCGGGCTGCCGCTGGGTGCTGGCGACCTGATGTATTTCCCCGAATCCACTCATGTCGCGGCGGATGTGCTGAAGGCGCTGCCGCATCTGAAGCCCGCGCGCGGCTTCCGGGCGGGCTATGACTATGACAATATCCTCTATCTGGTCGCCGGGCTGCTGATCGAGCGGGTGTCGGGCCAGAGCTGGAACGCGTTTATCGGATCGCGCCTGCTGGCCCCGCTGGGGATGAGTGATGCGGTGACCACGCGCGGCGACCTGAAGACCGACAATGTGGTGGGCCGCCATGCCCGGCTGGGGCCGCCGGTGCGCGGGATCGGGCCGATGAAAGTAATCAAGGCCGACGAAAGCCCGATGATCGACGCCGCGGGCGGAATCAATGCCAGCGTGACCGACATCGCCAAATGGCTGCAGGTGCAGCTGGCGCAGGGCAAGCTGCCCGACGGCAAGGCGCTGTGGAGTCCGGCACAGGCGAAGGAGATGTGGACGCCGCAGGTGATCGTCGGATCGAGCGACGGGCCGACCGACGCCAATCCGGTGCGTTCGGTGCTGGGCACCTATGCGCTGGGCTGGTTCGTGCAGGATTATCGCAGCCGGCGGATGGTGTCGCATTCGGGCGGGCTTTCGGGTCAGGTGACGCAGACCGCGATGATCCCGTCCAAGGGCATCGGCGTGGCGGTGTTCAGCAATACCGAGGACGGCGTGTCGGGCGGCATCCGCAACGCGTTGCTCGATGCGCTGCTTGGCGCGCCTGCGTTCGACTGGGTCGGCAGCTATGTCGCGCGGACCAAGAAGGGCCAGGAAGATGCGCTGGCGCAGGTCTCGGGCGGGATCGACAAGGCGCCGCCGGGCGCGCCGAGCCTGCCGCTCAAATCCTATACCGGCCGCTATCGCGATGCCTGGTATGGCGACATCGTAGTGACCGAGAAGGGCGGCAAGCTCTCGATCGACTTCACCCCGACTCCCGTGTTCAAGAGCGTGCTCGAACCCTGGGGGCCGGACGCGTTCCGCACCCGCTTCGCGCAGGAAGCAGGCGAGGATGCGGTGGTCACCTTCGTGGTGAAGGACGGCGCGGTGACCGGCGTGACGATGAAGGCACTCTCGCCGCTGGCCGACTTCAGCTACGATTTCCACGACCTTTCGTTCGTGCCGGTGCGGTAGAATGTGCTGTATTATTGATATAATACACGGGTTGGGCTAGTTTCTGCCGCAACCTGACGGCAAGCTAGGGGCCGATGGCGAAGGACGACGACAGTTTCGAGCAGCGCTTTCCCCTGCGGCGGCCCGCGGCCCCGCAGGAACCGGCGCGCGCGCGGCCTGCCCCGGCACCGGTAAAGCCTGCCGTCACGAAGGCGGTGTTTCCGGCTGTCGAGGACAAGCCGAAACGGCCTTCGCCCAAGGCAGCGGCCGAGGCCGCGAGCGAGAAGGCGAAAAAGGCGATCGCGGCAGTCCAGAACTGGTTCGAGCCGCCCGAGCCGCTGGAGCTGACCGGGGGCATGCCGCCGCCCGAGGCGAAGGCTGCGAAGACAGTCCGGACCGCACCTCCGCCACCACCCCCTCCCCCGCCGCCGATCGATTTCGGCGCAATGGTGCCGGCGGGCGGCTATACCACCAACCTGCCGGTGGTGCGCCGCCGGTTCAACTGGTGGCGCTGGTCGATGCGCGGGCTGGGCGCGTTCATCATCCTGTTCATCCTGGCAGTGGCGTGGCTGGCGTTCACTGCGCCCTTGTCCAAGTCGCTCCAGCCGCCTGCGCCGCCCTCGATCACCCTGCTCGATTCCGACGGCAAGGAGATCGCCCGGCGCGGCGCGATCATCGAAAAGCCGGTCGACGCGGCGCAACTGCCCGATCATGTCCGCGAAGCGTTCATGGCGATCGAGGACCGGCGCTTCGAAAGCCATTGGGGCGTCGATCCGCGCGGGATCATGCGCGCCTTCATCCACAATATCAGCAATGACGGCGGATCGCAGGGCGGCAGCACGATCACACAGCAGCTGGCCAAGAACGCCTTCCTCAACTCGAACCGCACCGCGGCGCGCAAGTTTCAGGAAGTGCTGATCTCGTTCTGGCTCGAGGCGTGGCTGACCAAGAACGAGATCATGTCGCGATATCTGTCGTACGTGTATTTCGGCGACAATGTGTACGGGCTGCGCGCCGCGGCGCGGCACTATTTCAGCGTCGATGTCGAGGATCTGACGATCAGCCAGGCGACGATGCTCGCCGGACTCGTGCAGGCGCCGTCGCGGCTCGCGCCGACCGGCAATCTGAAGGGCGCGCGCGACCGGCAGAAGCTGGTGATCGCGGCGATGGTCGATGCCGGCTTCCTGACCAAGGGTGAGGCATCCGATGTGCGGCCCGCAGTGCTCAAGGTCGACAAGGTCAAGCAGCTGCCAAGCGGCGGCTATTTCGCCGACTGGGTGCTGCCCCAGGCACGCGACCGCGCGGGCGAGATCGCAACCGAGCAGCGCGTGCGCACCACGCTGGATTCGGGCATGCAGCGCGCCGCCGAGCGCGCGGTGCGCAGCGCCGGGCTGCGCGAGACGCAGATCGCGCTGGTGGCGATGCGACCCGACGGGCGCGTGGTCGCGATGGTGGGCGGCAACAGCTATGCCGCCAGCCCGTTCAACCGCGCGACGATGGCGCGGCGCCAGCCAGGATCGACCTTCAAGCTGTTCGTCTATCTCGCCGCGCTGCGCGACGGGATGACGCCGGATTCGATGGTGGACGATACGCCGCTGACGATCGGCGACTGGTCGCCCGAGAATAGCGGCGGGCGCTATTCGGGGCGGATCACGCTGCGCCAGGCCTTTGCCAGGTCTAGCAATGTCGCCGCGGTGCGGCTGGCGCAGGAAGTCGGGATCGCCAAGGTGATCCGCGAAGCGCGCAATCTGGGCATTTCCACGCCGATCGGCAACGAAGCCTCGATAGCGCTGGGCACCTCCACCGTCTCGCTGCTCGAGCTGACCGCAGCCTATGCCTCGATCGCCGAGGGCAGCTATCCGGTACGGCCGCGCGGGCTGGCCGAGAATGGCGAAGATCAGGACTGGCTGTCGCGGCAGCTGGGCGGGCCGACCGGCTATCCCGACCGCACGCTGGCGGATATGCGCAGCATGTTATCGGGCGTGGTGAACGGCGGCACCGGACGCAGCGCGAACCTGTCGATTCCGACCTTCGGCAAGACCGGGACGACGCAGAACGGGCAGGATGCGCTGTTCGTCGGCTATGCCGGCGATCTGGTGGTCGGCGTATGGGTCGGAAACGACGACAATTCGGCAATCCCCGGCCTGTCGGGCGGGGGCATGCCGGCGCGGGTGTGGCGCACCTTCATGATCGACGCACTCGATATCCCGGCCGTGGCGGCGCCGCCGCCCCTGATCGACAATGTGACCGAAGACGATTCGCCGGACCTTGGCGACGTGATCGACGGCATCATCAGCGGCAGCGACGTGCAGACTTCGGTCGACACCAATCCCGGCAATGCGCCGCCGCCTGCGCCCGACGACCGGCGCCGCGACGAACTGACGATTCCGGCGCGGCCCGGGGTCGAGGATCGCGGCGC
>NZ_JARNTV010000094.1 GCF_029433115.1 Sphingomonas sp. AOB5
GCGGGCCGTCGAGCATATTCGCCGGGCGATTGGTGGGCGGCGGCGGCGGTGCGGTCGTCGGGGACGTCGGCGCGCCGGGGCCTGCCGCACCTGCGGGTGCGCCTTCGGGAACCGGCACCGGGAAACCGAGATATTCGGTGCGCCCGCCATTGGAGAGGATCACGCGATCGCGCAAAATGCCCTCGATCTTCGCGCCCGCCACCGTATCGCCGATCTGGAAGGGCGCTGCGGGCTCATTGTTGACCGAGATGAAGGCGGCGGCGACGCTCGGCTGGTCCGAAGCGATGCCGCCCTGCAGCACCAGCGCCAGCGTGGTCGGCTGGGTCGCGTCGCTGATCGCAGCCTTGCCGAATGGCGCGAGCGCGAGGACGGGCGCGATATCGGGTGCGGCGCCCGGCGCGGTCTTGCCCGAAGGCGCCATGATCGCGCCGGTTCCGGCATGGCCGGCAAGCCGCCAGGTCAACCCGGCCATCGCGAAGGCGACCGAGATCACCACCGCGCCGGTCAGCAGATCGAGTGCGGTGCGCGTCTGGCGCGGTGAGAGGCTGGGCAGGGTGATCATCCTCGCCTCCCGTCCACGAACCCGTCGAGCGTTGCAAGTGCCGCCTTGTCGTTGCCCTGAAAGACCTGGATCCGGACCTTGTTGATTTCGGCGTCGTCGGTGCGGGTGCGGGTGACCGCGACGCGCCATTGCTGGCCGAGCATCTCGACCGGCTGGGATTCGCTGATCTCGGCACGGAATTCGAGTTCCGCGAGACGGTTCTCGGCAATCCACATCGCGGTCGCGCGGCGTTCCAACCCCCGGGTCGAATCGATATGAGATTCGACCGCGCGCATCAGTCCGACCGACGCGATCGCCAGCACCGCGAGCGCGACCAGCGCCTCGATCAGCGAGAAGCCGGAGTCGTTGGCAGTGCCGCCTCTGGAACTTTCAATCCCTTCCCCAGCGAAGGCTGGGGCCCAGTTGCCATGTTCGATGTGGTGGAACGCAGGATTCGCCACTTCGGTCCCGCAACTGGGCACCAGCCTTCGCTGGGGAAGGGGAAGGGGTGAGGATTGGCGCAAAAGATCGCTCACGGCTTTTCCGCCGCCTTGCGCACGCTGACAGTCATGCCGTCGTACAGCACGATCCAGCGCTGCCGCCCGCTTTCGACCGTGGCGGTCATCGGTTCGCCCGCGCCGTCCGCACCCAGCACCACCGGGGGCTTGGCGCTGAGCGTCATCACCATACCGGCGGGAAGCTGGTGGAAGCCCAGCGCCTTGTCGGTGCGGGCCTGCATCTGGCCGTTGTCGCCGATGGTGGCGAAGCCATAGCCGTCCGGCGCGATGGTCAGTGCGACCATCCGGTCGCCGAGCATCGCATCGTCGGACGCGGCCTGAAGCCGGGTCGCCAGCCTGCGCGCCTCGGCCTCGACCGTGGGTGCGCGAGTGGCGCCGCCGACGCCGATCGCCACCGTGCCCGCCGCCACCGCGATGATCGCGAGCACGATCAGCATCTCGACGAGCGTGAAGCCCGTCTCACGGGCCGTTCTGGTGGAGCGGCCCCCCGGCACGCCTGTTACTGGCCCTTGCCGCTGATATCGGCGTCCACGCCTTCGCCGCCGGGCTTGCCGTCCTTGCCGAGCGACGTGATCGTGAAGACCCCGCCGTCATTGGCATAGACCCAGTCACGGCCCCAGGGATCCTTGGGCACTTCCTGAACATAGGCGCGCCATGCGGGCGGGGCCGGATTCGGCTGCACCGCCAGCGCCTTGATGCCCTGATCGGTGGTCGGATAATCGCCATTGTCGAGGCGATACATCGCCAGCGCGCCGGACAGGGTCTTGATGTCGGTCTTTGCCGTGGTGACGCGTGCCTCGTCCGGACGGCCCATCAGATTCACCACCAACAGGCCGGCCACGATGCTGATGATCGCCAGCACGATCAGCATTTCGATCAGGGTCAGACCCGCTTCGGAATGCTTCACCCGCTTGCGGATATTGGCGCGTGATGTCACGCTGTCCTTGAACTGTCGTAAATCTATGCGCATCGCAGTCCCATGCGTTCTGTCCATGAAAGCAATGTTACAGTCGAGCCAGGCTCGGAACCGCGTGCCGGGGGCGTATGGACGCTTGCCGCCAGCGGGGCGATCATAAACGAGCCGGAGGGACCCGCAACCTTGCTGGTCCCCACCGAGCAGGTGCTGCTGCTGGCGGTCGACCTGCCGCTGTCGAGCCGCGCGAAGCGGCTGGAGGCACTGCCCTTCGCCATCGAGGACCGAATCGCCGAGCCGGTCGATTCGGTGCATCTGGCGCTTGGCGCGGAGATTTCGCCGAAGCGCTATCTGGTCGCGGTGGTGCGGCACGAGACGATGATCCGCTGGATCGCCGGTGCCGAAGCGGTTGGCCTGAGCCATGCGGCGATGGTGCCCGATGCGCTGACCTTGCCCGTGGCCGAGCTGGAAGGCGCGTGGATGGTCGATTCGCGGCGCGGCCGCGTGCTGGTGCGTTCGGCCGAGGGCGGCTTCGCGTTCGACGAGGCGATGTTCGCGACCGCCTGGCAGGCAGCGGGGCAGCCGCCGGTCATGGCCTGGAACCAGCATAGCCCGGCCGATGTGCCGGTCGCCGGGGTCCAGATCGATTCCCAGCCGCTGGCGGAGCGCGTGCGAAATCCCGCGGTCGATCTGCGGCAGGGAGCCTATGCCCGGCGTGCGGTGATTTCGAACACGTGGCGCCGTCTTGGGTGGATCGTCGGGATTGGCGTTGCGGCGCATATCGCGATCCTGTTTGCGGATACCATTGCGCTGCGGATCATCGCGAACCGGCGCGAGGCGGACACCCGCGCGCTGATCCAGCAGACCGCGCCGGGCACCGCACTTCAGGGCGATCTCGCCACCAGCGTCGCGGCTTTGCTGCCCAGCGGCGGGGGAGGGGGCGGCGTGCCGCAGACCTTCATCCCGCTGGTCGGCCGCATTTCGGCTGCGCTGGCGCCGCTGGGGGCGATCAATGCGCGGAGCCTCGAATTCCAGGCGGAGACGCTGACGATGGACCTTGATGGCCAGCCCGGCCTGTCCGCGCGGATTCGCGATGCATTGAAGAATGCACGCATCAAGGCGACGGTCACGGAATCGCCTGACGGCGCGATCCGTATTACGGCAGGTGCCGCATGATCGTCCGCATCATCCAGCGCTCGGGCCTCGACGCCCTTATCGCCCGGTTCGACGCGTGGTGGAGCGGCCGCAGCCCGCGCGAGCGCATCCTGCTCGCCGCGATGGGCACGCTGATCGGCGCGGTGGTGCTGCTCTATGGCGTGCTGATGCCGATCCAGAATGCGCGGGCCAAGTCCTATGCCGATATCCGCACCTATGAGACGCTGAACGCGCGCATCCGCGCCGCGGGCGGTCTCCAGCCGCAGGGCGCCCGTCCGCAGCCGCGCAGCGGCACGCCCGAAGTGGTGCTGCAATCCTCCGCCGCGCAGTTCAGCGTGCCGGTGACGGTTGCGACCGTGCCCGAGGGGCTCCGCGCGACCGTGGCCGATGCGCCCTATGATGCGGTGATGTCGTGGATCGCCGATCTGGGCGCGACCAGCCGGTTGAAGGTGCGGCGTGTGACGATGAAGCGGTTGCCCACCGCGGGGCGGGTCAGCGCTACCGTGGATTTTGCGCGATGAGCGAGACGCTGATCCTCACCGAAGGCGCGCCGCTGGCGCTGCCCTACAGCTATGCGCGCCGCAACGGCGTGCTGCTGCGGCAGGAGAATGGACGCAACGTCTGCGTCTACCGGCCCGGCGTGGGTCTGGACGCGATGCTCGAAGTGCGGCGGGTCGCACCCGATGCATTGTTCGTCGCTGCCACCGATGGCGAGTTCGATGCCGCGATCAGCGCTGCCTATAGCGGCAGCGCAGGCGCCGCGGCCGAGCTGGACATGGGCGACATGGATCTGGCCGCGCTGGCCAACGATGCGGCCGCGGTCGACGATCTGCTCGACAATCGCGACGACAGCCCGGTCATCCGCCTGATCAACGCGCTGCTGCTCGAAGCGGTGAAGGAAGGCGCGTCGGACGTGCATGTCGAGACGCAGGAGAAGCGCCTCGTGGTGCGCTTCCGCGTCGATGGCGTGCTGCGCGACATGCTCGAGCCGCCGCGCGCGCTGGCGCCGCTGCTGGTCAGCCGCATCAAGGTGATGGCGAAGCTCGATATCGCCGAGAAGCGCATCCCGCAGGACGGCCGCGTGACGCTGCGCATCGGCGGGCATGACGTGGACGCGCGCGTCTCGACCATCCCGACCCAGCATGGCGAGCGGGTGGTGATGCGTCTGCTCGAAAAGGGTTCGATGCGCCTCGACATGGAAGTGCTGGGCATGAGCGAGCGCGACCGCACGGTCTTCTCGCGCCTGCTTGAGCGGCCGCACGGCATGGTGCTGGTCACCGGGCCGACCGGTTCGGGCAAGACGACCACGCTTTACGCGGCGCTCCACCGGCTGAACGATCGCAAGCGCAACATCATGACGGTGGAAGATCCCATCGAATATGAGCTGCCCGGCATTGCCCAGACCCAGGTCAATGCGCGCACCGATATGAGCTTCGCCCGCGGGCTGCGCGCGATCCTGCGCCAGGATCCGGACGTGATCATGGTCGGCGAAATCCGCGATCAGGAAACCGCCGAAGTCGCGGTGCGATCGGCGATGACTGGCCATTTCGTGCTGTCGACCCTGCATACCAACAGCGCGGTCGGATCGGTGACGCGCCTGATCGACATGGGTGTCGAGCGTTACCTGCTCGCGCCGATGGTGGTCGGCCTCGCGGCGCAGCGGCTGGTGCGGAAGCTGTGCCCCTCGTGCCGCCGTCAGGACGAAGCGACCGAAGCGGATTCGCTGTTGCTGGGCGGGGCGATCAAGCCGGGCAAGAAATTGTGGCGCGCAGTGGGATGCGAGGATTGCCATCAGGAAGGCTATCGCGGCCGTGCGGGCCTGTACGAAGTCGTCGCTGTGGACGATGCCTTCCAGAAGCTGATCCATGACGGCGCCTCCGAAGCCGATCTGGAAAAGCTGGCGCGCAAGGATAATCCCAGCCTGCTCGACGATGGTGTCGCCAAGGTGAAGGCCGGCGTGACCACGGTGGAAGAAGTCGCCCGCGTGGTGCGGGACGAGGCCTGATGCCCGCATTCTCCTACCGCGCAGCCGACAAGTCCGGCGCCGCGAAGAAAGGTATCCTCGAGGCTTCGTCGCCGGTCGCCGCGCGCGCGATGCTGCGCGATCAGGGTCTGTTGCCGCTGTCGGTCGAGGCCGCGCGCGAAGGCGGACGTTCGTTCGGATCGATCAAGCTGCCCAGCTTCGGCAAGGGGATCAGCCCGCGCCAGCTCGCCACGATCACACGCCAGATCTCGACACTGGTCGGCTCCGACATCTCGATCGAAGAGTCGCTGCGGCTGGTCGCGGCGCAATCCGAACAGGCGGCGGTCAGTTCGCTGCTGCTCGACGTGCGCGGCGCGATCCTCGACGGGCGCAGCTTTGCGACCGCGCTGGGCCAGCATCCGCAGGCCTTTCCCGAATTCTACCGCGCCTCGGTCGCGGCGGGCGAAAGCTCGGGCAAGCTGCCCGACGTACTGAGCCACCTCGCCGAGTTCGTCGAGAACCGGCAGGCGAACGGGCAGAAGCTGCAACTGGCGCTGCTCTATCCGGCACTGCTGGCGCTCGTGTCGTTCGGCATGATCGTGCTGCTGATGATCTATGTCGTTCCGGATATCGTGAAGGTGTTCGTCTCGCGCGGGGCCGACCTGCCGTTCCTCACCCGCGCGCTGATCGCGGTGAGCGCGTTCCTCCAGAACTACGGGCTGTACCTGCTGCTGGGCATCGCGGTGGCGCTGTTGATCTTCGAGCGCTGGCGGCGGGTGCCCGCCAACAAGCTGCGGATGCACAAGGCGTTCACCGAACGTCGCCCGATCCGCCGCTTCAGCCGTCAGTTGAACGCAGCGCGCTTCGCCGGAAGCCTTGCGACGCTTGTCGGCAGCGCGGTGCCGCTGGTCGAGGCGATCCATGCCGCCGCCGCAGTGACCCCGAACCATTGGGTGCGGGATCGCGCGCTGGGCGTGGCGCAGCGCGTGCGTGAGGGCGTGAGCCTGCGCGTGGCGATGCAGGAGGCGGGCGTGTTCCCGACGATGCTTATCGCCATCGTCGCAGCGGGCGAGAGTTCGGGCAAGCTGGCGCCAGCATTGGGCCGCGCATCGAACGAGCTGGAGCGCGAACTCGACGCGCTGGTTACCGCGCTAGTCGCGCTCGTCGAGCCGCTGGTGCTGCTGGTGATGGGCGGGCTGATCCTGATGATGGTGCTGTCGATCCTGCTGCCGATCATCAACCTCAACAATCTGGTCGGGGTCTGAGCCCTTACATCGTCGTCCGGAACGGCTGGTTGGGCGGGATCGGCAGGAAGGGCAGCAGCTGCGCGCCGTCGGGCGTCATGGTCAGCTCGACCTGACCGCCTTCGCTCAGCGTGCCGCTGATCAGCGTCTTCATCCGCTGGGTAGCGGGGGCAAGGCGGATGCGGGTGATGCTGCCGACCTTCTCGGCGGTGAACAGCAAAGAGGGCATGTTGGCGCGCGCGGGCAGGCCGCGCATGCCGCAGCTGCCGGGATCGCTCAGCACGCGGCCCTGCATCATCTGGCCCGATCCACCCATTTCCACCCGGTCCATCTCGACCTGCGCGGTCATCGCGCAGGTGAAGGGCAGGTTGGGGCGCAGCACCGAGAGCAGGCCGACATCGACCGATCCGCTGACCTTGTCGAGCACCACGCTGCTGAAGCCAGCGATGGCCCGCCCGCCAAGCTCGGTATCCGGCCCGCGCAGCTTCCAGTCGGCGGCATAGCCAAGACCCGTCAGCGAACGCAGCGGCGCCCAGCGCCATTCGGCCACGCCGCCGCCGGTGATGCCGACTTCGCCATTCCAGATCGTGCCCGAAATGCCCGCGCGCCATGGCCGGTTCTTCAGCACCGCGCTGGCCGGGATCGTCGCGACCATCGCCACGGCATAAGCCGCTATGCCCAGCGCGGCGAACCGGATAAGACGCCGCCGGGCGTCGTTACGCGCATCCGGAGTGATTTCCAGTGCCCCACCGAGATCTGAACCGTCGAGACCTGCTGAAGCTCGCACAATCCGGTCTGGTCGCGTCAGCGGCATCGGTCGTTATTCCTTCGTTCGCCTTGGCGCAGACCGCGAAGAAGGACAAACGCCCGGTCGCGCTGCTGGTGCCGCTCACGGGACCGCGAGCGCGGCTGGGCCTTAGCATGCGCTCGGCGGCGTTGCTCGCGGAAAACAGCAGCTTCGTTCAGACCTATGATACGCTGGGCACCGCGAACGGCGCGGCTGCGGCGGCGACCGCTGCGCTGAAGAAGGGGCCGGCGATGATCCTGGGGCCGTTGCTGGCCGAGGAAGTGCCGGCGGTGGCCTCCACCGTGGCGGGCCGCGTGCCGGTGATCTGCTTCAGCAACGATTCGGTGCTGAAACAGCCCGGCACCTATATCTTCGGGATCACCGCGGCGCAGGTGACCAGCGCGATCCTGCGCTATGCCCGCACCCGCGGCGTGAAGAGCGTGGTGGTGATCGACGATCACAGCCCTTGGTCCTCGGCGTCGGTGCTGGCCGCGAGCCGGATGGAAGGCGAACTGGGAATCACCGTGCGATCGATCGAGGTGCTTCCCGGCTCGACCATGCATGATCCGGGCGAGGTTCCCGACGCAGTGCTGTTGCCCGGAAGCGGTGACAAGGTACTGGCCGCCGCGCGCGCGCTGAAGGAAACCGGCGTGCAGCTGCTCGGCACGGTACAGGCGCTCGATCATCGCCCGGCTTCGCTTGCCGCGCTGGAAGGGGCGTGGATCGCGAGCCCCGATCCGGCAGCGTTCGGCACCTTTGCCAGCGAGTTTTCCGCGCGCGTGGGCGGCGATCCGGGGGCGATCGCGGCGCTGGCCTATGATGCGGCGGGCATCGCCAATTCGCTCCGCAATTCGGGCACGCTCAGCCCGGCGGGGCTGCTCAGCGCACAGGGCTTCAAATGCGTCACCGGCCCGGTCCGCTTCCGCACCGATGGCAGCGTGGCGCGAGATTTCGCGATCCTGGTCGCGCGGCCGGAGGGTTACGAGCCGGTAGCGATGAGTAGCGGCGCATGAAGCCGGCTTTGGTGGGAAGACGGCACCAGCCCGCTCCCCCACCCGGCCTCCCACAGAATATGCTGGATGGGAGGCCGGGTGGGGGAGCGGGCTGGTGCCGAACCCCGGCGGAGCCGGCAAAGAACGCCGAGCAGGGCTTCACGCTGATCGAACTGATGATCTCGCTGGGCCTGTTCGCGCTGATCGCGACGGCGGGGCTGGCGCTGGTGCAGGGCGTGCTCAACGTGCAGGGGCGCACCGAGGCGCGGCTCGACCGGCTGGCCGAATTCCAGCGCGCGATGTTCGTCATCACCAGCGACCTCGACCAGATCTCGGTCGGGCAGGTGAGCGGGGGCGGACCGAACATCAAGTTCAGCCGCACCGCACCGGGCACCGGTGGTCGCGCTGCGGAGGTGCAATATGCGCTGACGGGCGACACGCTGATCCGCGGCGTCGGACGCGCGCAGCAGCAATTGCTGCCGGGCGTCGCGGCGGTGCGCTGGCGCTTCTACGACAATGGCTGGATCGATGCGTGGCCGCGCAGCGAGGAGGAAGCCAATCGCTGGCCGCAGGCGATCGAGGTCGAGATGCAGGTGGTTGCGCCAAAGGCCGGCGGGGCGGCGGGTAGTCTTCGCCGCGTGGTCGTCCTGCCGACGCGCGGGGACGGGCAGTGAGGCGCGCGCCGGATCAGGGCGAAACCGGGATGATCCTGGTCAACGTGCTGATGTTCGTCGCCATCGCGGCGGGTCTCGTGCTGTTGCTGATCAATCGCGAGGAACTGGCGCTGGACCGCGGGCTGCGCGCGCGGGAAGCGTCGCGGGCGCTGGCGGCGGTGCGCGGCGG
>NZ_JARNTV010000095.1 GCF_029433115.1 Sphingomonas sp. AOB5
GCCCGCTCCCCCACCCGGCCTCCCATCCAGCATATTCTGTGGGAGGCCGGGTGGGGGAGCGGGCTGGAACCGCCGCAATTCCGCGCAGCTGAATCCAACTAAATCCGAAAACTAAAGCCGCGGCGGCCTGATTACCCCAACCGGGGGTGCAGGCCGCCGCGGCTTTCTGTCATCAACCCCCCGAAGTGATTGAAACGGGGGTTTCGATGCGTATCGCGATACTCGCCATCCCGGTGCTGCTGCTCGGCGCCGCCGCGCCCGCGCCGCAAAGCGGCGGCGGCTGGCAGATGTGGGAATATCGCGCCGATCGCGTGATCGATGCGATCGACAACGCCAATCTCAACATGCTCGACGTCCAATGCTCGGGCGTCCGCGACGTGCTGAACAAATCGGGCTTCCAGTTCCCCGTCTGGGCACAGGGCCTGCGCACCGCCTGCGCCGCAGCACGCAACGTGTTCGAACCCGTCGACAGCCTGCGCCGCGTCCGCATCGTCTGCCGCGATCTCAAGGCCGCGGCAAAGCAACTGGCCCGCGCCCGCGAAGTCCCCGAGGCGCCCGAAGCCGACAATCGCGCACGCCGCCTGTCCGCGCTCCTCCTCCACGTCCGCGACATGGCCTGCAAATGAAGACCCCGTTCCATCGCGCGCTCGCCGCATCGCTGCTGATCCTCGCCACCCCCGCCGCCGCGCAGGAAGCCAGCGATCAGGCGTGGAACGACTGGGTCTATCGCGCCGGCACCCTGCTCAAGGCGATCGAGAGCGGCGAGAAGAGCCAGGTCGACCTCTATTGCCGCAACATCCATCGCGAAGTGGGCGGCAAATACCTCCCCCAATGGGCGACCGGCCTGATCTATGTCTGCGATGCGCTGAAGACCGGCCTGGCCCAGGGCCGCAGCCGCGCCTTCTGCAATCGCGTGCGCAACGCCGAGTCCGAACTGGGCAAGGCCAGGCCGGTCGCGGCCGAACCTCGCGCCTATCCGCTCGCGGTACGCCTTACCGGCGCGATGCGCGGGCTGCGCGAAGGAATGTGTTGAACCCAATCCGGTTACTTTGAAGGAACAAGACCATGCGTATCCGTAACTGCCTCATCGCCGCCGGCCTGGCCGCCGCACTCGTCCTCCCCGGCATCGCCGCCGCCAAGGACAAGGCCGAAGGCTGGGCCAACTGGACCGCCCGCGCCGAACGCATCTTCACCGCCATCGCCGAGGGTGACAGCGCCCGGCTCGACAGCGCGTGCAAGGGCGTGACCGGTGTGGTGATCGGCCAGGGCTTCCAGTTCCCCGGCTGGGCGCGCGCACTGATTCAGGTCTGCACCGTCACCCAGGCAGCCTATCATGGCTCGGGCAATAATCGCCGCTCGAAGCAGATCTGCAACGATCTTGCGAGCGTGTCGAAGCAGATCGGCAAGTCGACCGAAGTCCCCGAAGGCCCCGGCGCCCACAAGGTCGCGCAGAAGATTTCCAAGGTGATGATCGAAGTCCGCGATCAGGTCTGCGTCAACTTCCGCTAGGTCCGCTTCCGGACGCACGCCGGCCGGTCCGTGCGTGCGTCCAGCCCTTGACCAAACTGGAACAAATTGGCAACAAACCTCCAGCCGGAACCGGCGGGAGGATAGCATGACGACCAAGTTCGAACGCTTCGCTGCATTGCATGTGCCGGGCGATCCGCTGATCCTGTTCAACGTGTGGGACGCCGGCAGCGCCACGGTCGCGGAGAAGGCCGGCGCCAGCGCCATCGCCACCGGCAGCGCCTCGGTCGCCACCGCGCACGGCTATAGCGACGCCGAAGCGCTCCCGCTCGATCTGGCGCTGGCCAATGCCGCGCGCGTGGTGAAGGCGACGTCGCTGCCCGTCTCGATCGATTTCGAGGGCGGCTATTCGCCCGATCCCTATGCCGCCGCGGCCAATGCTGCAAAGCTCGCCGCCACGGGCGCCATCGGCTGCAATTTCGAGGATCAGGTGATCGCCAGCCCGAAGACGATGCACGACACGAAGGATCAGGCCGCGCGGATCGCCGCGATCCGCTGGGAGGTGGGCCCCAATTTCTTCATCAACGCCCGCACCGATTATTTCCTCATCGCCAAGCCGCCCGAACATGACGAAGCCCTGGCCGAGGCCGCCATCGCCCGCGGCCTCGCCTATGCCGAAGCCGGCGCCAGCGGATTCTTCGTCCCCGGCATCGCCGATCTCCGCCTGCTGGAAAGGATCTGCAAGGCGGTGCCCCTGCCGGTAAACTTCATGGCCTACCCTGGCTGCCCCGACGCAAAGTCGGTGGCGTCGGCCGGTGCGGCACGGATCAGCCACGGGCCGTTCCCTCACATGGCCGCGCTGAAAGCGTTCGAGGATGCGGCTAGGGCGGCGTTTAGTGGGTGACACAATCCTCCCCCGCCAGGGGGAGGTGGCAGGCGAAGCCTGACGGAGGGGGAGGTAAGCAATGCGCCTCGATGGATCGCAACCAAGCCGCGGCAACGCCAAGCGCCTGCGCAAGGTAATGACCCCACCCGAAATCGGCCTGTGGCTCGCGCTCAGGAAGAACAAGACTGGCCTGCGCTTTCGCAGGCAACATGCGGCGGGGCGCTACGTGCTGGATTTCTATTGCGCGCCTGCGCGTCTCGCCATCGAGGTGGACGGCGAAGCGCATGAACGCGGCGACCGGCCGGCTCGCGATATCTCCCGGGATAACTGGTTGGCTGGCCATGGCGTGAAGGTGCTACGATATTCGGCAAAAGACGTGCTTGGCAATGTCGAGGGCGTAGCTCGCCAAATCGTCGATATCGCACGCCAACGTTCGGACTCGCCTTAGCCTTGAATCCTCCCCCGCCAGGGGGAGGTGGCGCGCAAAGCGCGACGGAGGGGGAGGAATCACTGAAGATAGTTGGTCGCTTACCTCCCCCTCCGTCAGCCTATGGCTGACACCTCCCCCTGGCGGGGGGAGGATTTCAGAACTCAGCAATCCCTGTCAGGCGCCCCCTCCGCTTGCCCGCTACCCCGGCATCCGCCACGACAGGATGCACGAATGACCGACGCGATCACCGCCTATCACGCCCGGATGCTCCGGGTGCTCGACCATATCGATCGGCATCTCGACGATACGCTCGACCTCGAGACGCTGGCCGGTGTCGCGGCCTTTTCGAAGCATCATTTCCATCGCCAGTTCAGCGCGCTCTTGGGCATCGGCGTTTCGCGATATGTCCAGCTGCTGCGCATGAAACGCGCCGCATACCGGCTGGCCTATCGCGAAACGCCGGTGACCGAGATCGCGCTCGATACCGGTTATGAAGCGCCCGAAAGCTTCACCCGCGCCTTCCGCACCATGTTCGGTCAGGCGCCGGGCGAGTTCCGCAAGCTTCCGGCGTGGGAATCGTGGCTCCAGGCCTGCGGGCCGCTTGCCAACCCAAGGAGCTTCCAGATGACTACTCCCACCCCCGATCAGGTCGAGATCGTCACGACCGACGCCGCTTCCGTCGCGGTCCTGACCCATCGCGGCGATCCTGCTCGGATCGGCGACACGATCCAGCGCTTCATCGCCTGGCGCCGCGCGACCGGCCTGACGCCGAAAGTCAGCGCAACCTACAACATCTTCCATTCCGACCCGGCCACGACAGCGCCCGAGGACTATCGCCTCGATCTGTGCGCCGCCACCGATCGCCCGGTCGCGCCCAACGATGATGGTGTTGTCCCCGGAGAAATTCCCGCGGGCCGTGCCGCGCGCCTGACTATCACCGGATCGAGCGACGATCTGGGACCGGCAGCCGACTGGCTCTACCGCGAATGGCTGCCCGCCAGCGGCGAGGAACCGCGCGACTTCCCCTTCTATTGCCGCCGGGTGTCGTTCTTCCCCGACGTGCCGGAGCATGAAGCGGTGACCGAGCTCTATCTGCCGCTTGCTTGACGAAGCACACCGTCGCCCCGGCACTTCGGCCGGGGTGACGGCGAGCAGAAATCACTCGCCCTCGGGCTTCGCGCCTTCAGCCGCTTCCGTCTCGCCCTCGCCCGGCGCCGGCGCTTCGAACCAGGCCTCGACCGGCCCCTTCAGCGTGATCGTCAGCGGATTGCCCTTGCGGTCCATCTTCTTGCCGATCTGGACCTTGATCCAGCCTTCGCTGATTGAATATTCCTCCACGTCGCGGCGCTGCACGCCCTTGAAGCGGATGCCGATGCCGCGCATCAGCGTGGCTTCGTCGAAATGCGGGCTCTTCGGATTGACCGAGAGGCGGTCGGGAGGGGTATCGCTCATCCGCGCCCTTTGCCGCAATTCGCCGTACGCGGGCAAGTCCCGTAGATTAGAGTCGTTTTCAGCGATGCTGAGGCGGCACCGGCCCGCTCCCCCACCCGGCCACCCAACGACAGTGTATTCTATGGGTGGCCGGGTGGGGGAGCGGGCGGAGCAGCCCAAGGTTCCGGCGATGCGAAGCATCGTTGGAAAGGCTGCGGAGGGCGGTGCCGTATCCACGCAAGTGGATCAGACTCGAAGCCCTTCCAGATATTTGTGGATCGCAGAGACCACCACCGATCCCTCGCCCACGCCCGATGCCACGCGCTTGACCGATCCCGAACGCACATCGCCTACCGCGAAGATGCCCGGCTTGGACGAGCAGAAGGGCGACACGCCCTCGCCGGTCAGCACGAAGCCTTGCGTGTCCAGATCGACGCACCCGTCGAGCCATTTGGTATTGGGCGCCGCCCCGATCATCACGAACAGCCCGCCGACTTCCAGGCGATGCTCCGCGCCATCCTTTTCGGTCCAGCTCACCGCCTTCAGGTGCCGCTCGCCCTCAAGGGCCGTGACCTGGCAATAGGGATGCAACGTGATCCGGTCCGAAGCTTCGATCCGGTCGATCAGATAGCTGGACATGGTCTCCACCAGCCCCGGCCCGCGCACCAATATGTGCACATGCTTCACCGTGCGCGCGAGGAACACCGCCGCCTGCCCCGCCGAATTGCCGCCGCCGATCACCACCACTTCGGTGTCCGCGCACAGCCCGGCTTCCATCGCCGTCGCAGCGTAATAGATGCCGCTGCCTTCCAGCTCGCAGTAACGCGGCAGATCGAGCTTGCGGTATCGCGCGCCGGTCGCGACCACCACCGCGCGCGCCTTCACCGACTTCGCATCCTCCAGCATCACCACGAACGGCACGTCGCTGCAGTCGATGCCGGTCGCACCGCGCGCCACCAGCAGCTTCGCCCCGAATTTCTGCGCCTGCACCTGCGCCCGCCCGGCAAGCGCCTGCCCGGAAATGCCGGTGGGGAAGCCGAGATAATTCTCGATCTTCGAGCTGGTCCCGGCCTGACCGCCCGGTGCGATGCCCTCGATCACCGCGGTATCCAGTCCCTCGGACGCGGCATAGACCGCCGCCGCCAGTCCGGCCGGTCCGGCGCCGACCACTACCAGATCGTGCACATGATCGGGATCGATCGCCACCGTCAGCCCCAGAGCATCGGCCAGCGCGGCATTGCCCGGATTGCGCAGCGCATGCCGCTCGCACACCACAACTGGCAGGTCTTCCGCGGTCAGCTCGAAACATTCGAGGAAGCCGCCTGCATCGACATCTGTTTCGGTATCGATCCTGCGATGCGGGTATCCGTTGCGCGTCAGGAAGGTTTCGATCCGCACCGTATTGGCCGAATGGCCCGGCCCGATCAGCGTCACCCCGCCCTGCTCGTGCAGCATCAGTCCGACGCGGCGCAGGATGAAGGCGCGCATGATGATCTCGCCGATATCCGGCTCGGCCGCGATCAGCCGCTGGAAATCGCGCCGCTTGACGCGCAGCACGCGGCTGCCCGGCTTGGCGCGACCGGTGACCAGGATCTTGCGGTCGTTGAACAGGTCCAGCTCGCCGGTGAACTGGCCGGGCGTGTGGGTGTGGACGACATGGCGCGCGCCTTCGTCGTCGCTTTCCAGCACTTCGATCCCGCCTTCGAGGCATAGGAAGAAGTCCACACTGCGCTCGCCCCGCTCGAACAGCATGGCGCCATCGGGCAGCGATTCCGCATGTCCGAACGCGATCACGCGCGTCAGCATCTCCGGCGCCAGCACCGGAAAGGTCTGCGCCATGCGCTGATAGGGATCGCTGGGGTCGGGCCGCTGCCCGTTCGATTCTGTCTGTGCCACGCCTGCATTCATATCAGCAGCGCAACATCTGGCGAGCCATACGATGATATGAGGGCGCGGATCCCATCGGACCCGCGCCCCGAAAGCCGTTTAGCGGCAGTAACGCACGCGGACGTGGCGGCCCTCATAGGGATCCCACACGCGGCGCACGGTGCAATGGTCGTACCCACGATAGCGGCGGTAATTGTCGCGATACCAGTATCCATCGCGCGGATAATAGCCGCGCTGGCGATAATAGCGGCGGTCGTAATCGTAGCGGCGATCCTGCGAGATCGAAGCACCGATCGCCATGCCGACGATACCCGCGACGATCACGTCGCCCGAACGGTCGCGATCGCGATAATGGCGGTAACGCTGCGCATCGGCAGGGGCAGCGGCGGCAGTCAGCGCCGTCGCGCCGAGGACGGCGCCCAGCGCCGCCTTGGTGGCGAAGTTCAACATGACATTCCTCCTCACTCATACTGGCGCCGCGCTCATCCGGAGCGATGCCCGCCATCCCGTCGGCGGGGTTTGTGGCGCTGAGGTGTGAAGGGATAACGCGTGAGGCCTGAACTGGTTCGGAATCGGGTGTTCAGCCGGGGTTTAGGCGGCTAACCGGGTGCGCATGAACTACTGGCTGCTCCGCTCCGAACCCGATGCCTATAGCTGGGACGACCTGATCCGCGACAGCGCGACCGAGTGGAACGGCGTGCGCAACTATACCGCGCGCAACTTCCTGAAGGATATGCAGCCGGGCGATCAGGCCCTGTTCTATCACTCCAACACCGAAAAGGCCGCGGTCGGGATCATGGAGATCACCCGCGCCTGGCAGCCCGATGGCGACGACGGCAAATGGGCCAGCGTCGCGGTGAAGCCCGTCCGCAAACTCGCCAAGCCGGTCCCGCTCGCCGACATCAAGGAAGAGCCCCGCCTCAAGGCGCTCGAGATGCTCCGCCAGTCGCGCCTCTCGGTCACCCCCGTCCGCGCCGAGGAATGGACCGTCCTGCTGGAAATGGGCGCCTAGCCTCCGCGCTCCGCCAGAAAAGCTTCCATCCGCGTCAGGAAGCGTTCCACGCGCGCAAGATCGTCGGGATATTCCATCGCAAAGGGCAGGATCGCCTGCCGCGCCGCGTCCAGCGTGTCACGAGAGCCGGCCCAGTCGCCCTTGGCGTCCAACGCCCAGGCCAGCTTCGTGTACGCGATGCACAAATCGCGTTGCGCCAGCATTTCGCTACTCGCAGCCAGTTGCCGCCGTACGTCGAGGCACGCGTCATAGCGCGCGAACGCCATATCGATATCGCCCTGCGCCCGCGCCACATCGCCCAGCCGTTCCCAGGCCAAAGTGAGATCGCGCAACATCTCCCGGTCCCCGGCCCAGGTCTCGCGCACGCGCTGGATCAGGGCCTCCGCCCGCTCATATTCGGTCCACGCATCGTTGATCCGCCCCTCGTTCAGGGCCGCATCGCCATTATTGAGGTGGCCGATCGCCACGTTCCACAGGAAGTTCCGCTCGCCGATCTCCATCCGGCCAATGTGCCGACCACGGCTGCGCCCACCATCCCCACATTCGTGGGGTATGGCGTAGGGGAGGGCTATTGCACCAGCATCCGCCGCATCTTCGGCACCTGCACCGCCAGTTCGGCAGTCACCATCGCCGAGAAGAAGTCGGCGCCCTCGGCCCCCAGATGGGTATAGTCGAACGCCAGCTTGGGATCGCCCAGCGGCTCGACCGCGGCATTGGCCTGAGCCGCCGGCGCCGCTACGGGTGCAACGCCGGTCGAGGAAGCGATGGTCGTCCCGGTCAGCGCCGCCGCGGCCACTTCGCGCGAAGGCGGCATCTGCGCGAAGCGATTGGCCAGCGACGGCCCCATCGCCTGCACCGCCGCCACGCTCTTCGCGTTCAGGTCGATCAGCGGCACGTCCATCTCCTTCGCCACCGCGCGGATCGCCGCCGACCATGGCTCCAGATCATTCTCCAGCCTGCCGCCCACGAACTGCCGCCGGGTCAGCGGCGTCAGCAGCACCGGAACCGCCCCCGCCGCCCGCGCCTCGCGCACATAAAGCCGCAGATTCTCGGGAAACTCGCTTGCCAGATCGGTCGACCGCCCCGGCTTCCCCGGCTGGTCGTTATGCCCGAACTGGATCAGCACCCACACCGTCTCGAACCCCGGCGCCTTCATCTCGGACAGCGCCAGATCCCACGACCCCTCGGCGCGATAGCTGTAGGTCGACCGCCCGCCCCGCGCCATGTTCACGCAGTGGAGGAACGAAGTGACATGCTTCGCGCAAAAGCTCCCACCCCACCCGCTCAGCGTCTGCGTGGTCGAATCCCCCACCAATATGACCTTGGAAGCCTTGATCGGCGTAACCGGCGGCCGCTCACCGACGCCCGAAGGCGCGGTCTGCGCGAGCGCGGGAAACGCCAGCATCATCCCCGCCGCGATCATCAAGCCCAGCCGCATCCCATCTCTCCCATGGTTTGAGCCCAGCCTATTGGACACCGGTGTCAACAACAAGTCCCGGCGGCTCACACTTCCTCTTCTTCGATCTCCATCACGGGCAGCAGTTCGCCACGATAGGGATCGCCGTTATGCGGCAGCGGCACATAGCTCTCGCCCGGATCCGCCTCCAGCACATCGGCCGCCGCCTCGCCGCCCATATCCAGCGCGGCATCGGCCAGTGCCCGCCGCTCGGACAGGCAGCGATCGCCGCTTCGATCGCCGCCTCTGCCTCGGGATCGAGCGTCACACCCGCAAAGCCATCCATCGCCGCCGCCAGCCGGTCGTCGCGCGCGGCGCCGTCCTCGCCCA
>NZ_JARNTV010000096.1 GCF_029433115.1 Sphingomonas sp. AOB5
CGGCACCGGCCCGCTCCCCCACCCGGCCACCCATAGAATAACCTTCCGTTGGGTGGCCGGGTGGGGGAGCGGGCCGGTGCCGCCGCATTGCCGGCGCAAACACCTGTTGTAATCGCTTCGGGAGCCAATAGACCTGAAGTGCGTTTCGCATGTGCAACATCAAGCCGGAGGCCCGCCAGTGTCGTATCGCGCCGCGTTCCTGTTCCCGCTGCTGCTCGCCACGCCTGCCTTTGCGCAGGATGACGGCGCGGCACCCGCACCCGCGCCGCTGATCGATCCGGCCAAGCTGGACGGGGATTCGCTGCGCATCGGCGCCGCGGCCGGCTTTACCCCCAGCTATGACGGGTCGGACGATCTGGTGCTCACCGTCGTGCCCGGAATCCAGGGCCGCGTTTCGGGCATCAACTTCGCGCTGCGCGGCAATCGCTTCTATGCCGACATCATCCCCACAAGGGGCGGCCCCGGCTGGGACGTTCAGCTCGGCCCGATCGTCAGCGTCAACTTCAACCGCAAATATCGCAGCACCGTCACCGATCCGCAGGTCCGCCGCCTGCCCACGCGCAATTTCGCGATCGAGGTCGGCGGCTTTGCCGGCATCGGCAAGCAGGGCGTGATCACCAGCGATTACGACAAGCTCAGCGTCAGCGTCGCCTATACCTATGACGTCAACGGCGTGCACAGCAGCCAGTCGATCACCCCGGCGATCGATTACAGCACCCCGCTCAGCACCAAGGCCTATGTCGGCCTGAACCTCCAGGCCAATTATGAGGGCCAGGGCTTTGCCGACGCCTATTTCACCATCACCCCGGCCGACAGCATCGCCAGCGGCCTGCCCGCCTATCGCGCGAAAAAGGGCTGGAAGGACTGGACGCTGAGCGCCTTCGCCCTCCATTCGCTGACCGGCGACCTGACCGGCGGCCTCTCGCTGATGGCCGCGGGTTCCTATCGCCGGATGCTCAACGATTTCGGCGACAGCCCGGTCACCAGCATCGCCGGATCGCGCGACCAGTGGACCGGCATGCTCGGCCTGGCCTACGCCTTCTGACGTTACGGCTTCCTTTCGTGCCGCGCCTTGCTAGGCTTGGCCCGGGAGGGAATCGGTAAATGTCGTACACCGATGGGCCGCGCGGCGTCGGCGGCTGGCTTGCCTTCTTCCTCGTCACCCTCGGCCTGTTCGGCCCGGCGCTGGAAATCCTCAACACCGTCGTCCAGCTGACCAATCCGGATATCGCCCGCGCCTATGGCACGCGCTGGCCCTCGGTCCGCATCGCCGCGCTGGTCCTGTCCGGCACCAGCATATTGATCAGCTGGTTCGTCGTCGGACGCTTCCTGCTGGTGCGCAACTGGCGGACGGTGCGGATGGGCATTGCGGGCCTCTGGCTGCAATGCCTGATCAACGTGCTGGTCGCGCCCTTGGCCATCGCGATCCTGGGCGGCATCTCGGTCCAGACACTGTTCGCGGCGATGGCGCCCAGCCTGATCCGCCCGATCGCCTATGGCACGATCTGGACCGCCTATCTCCTGCGTTCGAAGCGCGTCGCGAACACCTATCTCTATCCCGACAGCCGCGACGAAGCCGAACTGGCTCGGGTGTTCGACTAACACTTCCCCCGCCGCGCAGTAGCGTCTAACAAGGGCCATCCCCGGGGGACCGCGCGCAAGCGGTTGAGAGTTGGCTGATGCCAAGACCCGCTGAACCTGATCCGGCTGACACCGGCGTAGGGAGTGGGCGAGGCTTCACCCGAGGTCCGTTTTCTCCCCGATGATTGGAGAAGACACATGGCCGACATCCCTGCACAGACCGAACTCAAGGTCACCACCGGCCCGATCCGCGGATCGAAGAAGATCCATGTCGGCCCGCTCGGCGTCGCCATGCGCGAAATCCATCTCGAGCCCAGTTCGGGCGAGCCCCCGGTCCGCGTCTACGACACCTCCGGCCCCTACACCGACCCCAACGCGCGCATCGACATCATGGCAGGCCTGCCCGAACTGCGCCGCGACTGGATCCGAAACCGCGGCGATGTCGAGGAAGTCGCCCAGCGCGAAGTCCGCCCTGAGGATAACGGCCAGCTCGGCCCGGATCGCAGCGGCGGCGTCCAGCCCTTCCCGAACGTCCGCAAGAAGGTGCTGCGCGCAAAGCCCGGCGCGAACGTCAGCCAGATGCACTATGCCCGCCGCGGCATCATCACGCCCGAGATGGAATATGTCGCCGAGCGCGAGAATCTCGGCCGCGCCCGCCTTTCCGAATATGTCCGCGACGGCGAGAGCTTCGGCGCCGCGATCCCCGACTACGTCACGCCCGAATTCGTCCGCGAAGAGATTGCCCGCGGCCGCGCGATCATCCCCAACAACATCAACCACCCCGAATCCGAGCCGATGGCGATCGGCCGCAACTTCCTGGTCAAGATCAACGCCAATATCGGCAATTCCGCCGTCGCATCGAATGTCGCGTCCGAAGTCGACAAGATGGTCTGGTCGATTCGCTGGGGCGCGGACACGGTCATGGACCTCTCGACCGGGCGCAACATCCACGACACGCGCGAATGGATCCTGCGCAACTCGCCCGTCCCGATCGGCACCGTGCCGATCTATCAGGCGCTGGAAAAGGTCGGCGGCGTCGCCGAGGACCTCAGCTGGGAGATCTTCCGCGACACGCTGATCGAACAGGCCGAGCAGGGCGTCGACTATTTCACCATCCATGCCGGCGTCCGCCTGCCCTATATCCCGATGACCGCGAAGCGCGTCACCGGCATCGTCTCGCGCGGCGGTTCGATCATGGCGAAATGGTGCCTGGCGCACCATCGCGAGAGCTTCCTCTACGAGAAGTTCGACGAGATCACCGAGATCATGAAGGCGTACGACATCGCCTATTCGCTCGGCGACGGCCTGCGCCCCGGATCGATCGCCGACGCAAACGACGAGGCCCAGTTCAGCGAGCTCTACACCCTTGGCGAACTCACCCACCGCGCCTGGGCGCAGGACGTGCAGGTTATGATCGAAGGCCCCGGCCATGTGCCGATGCACAAGATCAAGGAGAATATGGACAAGCAGCTCGAGGTGTGCGGCGAAGCGCCCTTCTACACGCTCGGGCCGCTGACCACCGACATCGCGCCGGGCTACGACCATATCACCAGCGGCATCGGCGCCGCGATGATCGGCTGGTACGGCACCGCGATGCTCTGTTACGTCACGCCCAAGGAGCATCTGGGCCTGCCCGACCGCGACGATGTGAAGGTCGGCGTCGTCACCTACAAGCTGGCCGCCCACGCCGCCGACCTGGCCAAGGGGCACCCCGCCGCCAAGGTCCGTGACGATGCGCTCAGCCGCGCCCGCTTCGAGTTCCGCTGGCGCGACCAGTTCAACCTGTCGCTCGATCCCGACACGGCCGAACAATATCACGACCAGACGCTACCCGCGGAAGGCGCCAAGACCGCCCATTTCTGCTCGATGTGCGGCCCCAAATTCTGCTCGATGAAGATCACCGCAGAGGTGCGCGAGTTTGCGACGAAGCAGAATCAGGGCGTCGAGGGTTTCCTCGCGACCGGCCCGTCTGGCGCGGAGACCGCGGCGGCGAGCAAGGCCGCGGCGCTCAAGGGGATGGAAGAGATGAGCAAGGTGTTCAAGGAAACCGGCAGCGAGCTGTACATGGGCGCCGGCGGTCGCGAGCACGACTGAGGGTGGTTGCAACAGTCTATTGTCAACCGCAGGAAGCGTCAGCGCTCACGCGGGAATGATTGCCACGATGCCAATAAAGAGGGCGGTGCAAGATTATCTTGCGCCGCCTTTTTTTGTACGAGAGATAAGGCGCTGGTTTACAGTGTCATATTACTTTCCTAGTCTGTCCACTATGCTTGGGCGCACTTCGCTGCGTTGATGCCAGTTCTTGTTCTCCGTTAGAAGCCGCATAGCCGGAAATCTCGATATCAAGAGCGCGACAAGGCTTTGTCTTATAGGCTAATTTGGGTTTCAACGGATTTCCATCAACCCATTTCATGAAAGCTGCTGCAATGACGAAATCCGCCAGTCTTTTGGCTTATGTGACGAACGCGCAAGACAATGGTGCTTCGCCCGGCGTCGGATCGGTCATTCCGGTCGACCTCGCGACGGGCAAGGTGCTGGCGCCTTTCCCGATGGGCGAAGGATCGGGGACTAACTGCATCATCGTCACCTCGGATGGCAAAACCGCCTATGTCAGCAACGAGTTCTCGAATGCTTCGGATGGCACGGTCTCCAAGATCGACCTGGCTTCGGGCAAGGTCGAATGGTCGGTCACCGTCGGCGCTGAGCCGGTCGACATCGAATTCGTGCCCCACACCAAGGAAAAATGGGCCTGGGTCGCGAATTACGGGGGCGGTACGGTCACGACGGTGAACCTGGCCGACGGCGTCGTGGGCGCTACGATTTCGGTTCCCGGTTCGGGCGCCAACACGGTCGCTTTCACGCCCGATGGCAAGACATGCTACGTCGCGGACTGGGGAACGGACAGCGCGGCCGGCAGCACCGTGACGCCGATTCAGGTGACCGAACATGGCGCGTCGGGAACGGCCCTGCCGTCGATCACGGTCGGGAACAATCCGAACTGGGTTGCCATCACCAGGGACGGCGCCACGGCCTATGTCGCCAACAAGGGCAGCCGCAGCGTGACGCCGATCGATGTCGCCACGAACACCGCCGGGACCGCAATCGACTTGACCGGACAGCCGATCCAGATCGAGATCAGCCCCGACGGCAAGCTGGCGTACATCGCGGTCGCGGGGACCGATGTTAAGAACAACGCTATCGATGCAGTGGTTCGTTTGGACCTCACCACCAAGCCCGCCACTGCCGGCCCGGCAATCAATGTTGTCGCGGGGACCCAGCCGCACTGGATCGCCTTCACGCCCGACGGTGCCAAGGCCTATATCGTGGGTAACGGCAACGGCACGCTGACCCCCATCACGGTTGCGGACAACTCGCTGGGAGAACTCATCATCGTCTCCACCGACCGGGCCGCGGATATCCTCGACATCGCGATCGTGGCGGCCCGCTAGGATTGCCAGCCAGGATCGATTGTCACGGATTTGGCGACTGCCTCCCGGCCGCGGCCGGGAGGCGGCTTCCGGCGTGAATTCCGGGGGCATGCTATTATCTCGATCCGGTGAGCAGCAAGCGTCCCCGGCCCCGCCGCCGGAAGGGCGGATCAGTGTGAAGTTCCGCCGATCGCTCTGCTAGAAAGGCTGAGATGCGCGCCCGCAATCCGCTCTATGTGATGGCAAAGCCGCCGCCCGAGGTGCAGGCGCAGATCGTCGCGTTGCCCCGCAACGATTCCGGGCGCGGGCCGGAGCTGCTCCACGTCACCCTCGCCTCGCTGTTCGATCTTCATTACGCCCAGCCCCAATGGCTCGGGCAAGTGATCGCCGCGCTCGACACGCTGCAGGCCCCCGCCTTCCCGCTCGAATTCGACCGGATCGAGAACCGCAAGGCCGTCACCCTGCGTACCCGCGCGCCGCTGGCAGAGGCCCGCGCGTTCCAGGCTGCGCTCGTCCGGCATCTGCTCACCCACAAAGCACCGATGATGCTCGGCACCACGCCCGAGCCGCATGTCACGATCAACTATCATGGCGACCGGCTGAACGCGCAGAAGATGCCCGTGATCGGCTGGATAGTGGACGAGATATTGCTGGTCGAAAGCGTGGTGGGGAAGACCGAGCATCGGCTCCATGGCCGCTGGCGGCTGATCACCTGAACCGCGGCATGCCGATGCTTGTCCGCCGTGCCCACCTGTTTTACATTGCTACATCACCGGTCGGGAACTCACCCATGCGTATCTGTCTCGCAGTTGCCGCCTTTCTCCTTGCCCTCCCCGCCGCCGCGCAGGTCCGGCCTCCCGCCGATCCCGACGAGATCGTCGTCACCGGCCGCGAGACCGACAAGCGGCAGGTGCGCGACTATGTCGCGGGGATGACCGGCATGCTCGGCGCCGATCCGGTCGCGCGGTTCGAGAGCGATCTGTGCCCCCGCGCCTTCGGGCTGACCCCTGATTTCGACCGGCTGGTCACCGCGCGGATGCGCCGCGTCGCGGCCGGCGCCGGGATCAAGCTGGCGGCCGAGGATTGCCAGGCGACCGCGCTGATCCTGTTCGCGCCCGATCCAAGGGCGACGATCGAGGTGATGCGCAAAACCTATCCGCGCCTGTTCGAACAGCCCAACGGACAGCCGATCCGCCTCGCCCGGCAACGCGGCCCGGTGATCGCGTGGCACGTCACCGCCAAGGTCGATCGCGACGGCCGGCGGCTCGAGATCGATGACGAGACCGGGCAATATATCCTCGAATCCGCCGACATGCCCTCGGGCAATCAGGCGATGGTGCGGCCGGTCTATCTGATGTCGATCGTGGTGATCGACAGCGATTCGCTGGAGGGGCTGACCGTCAACCAGGTCGCCGATTATGCCACGATGCGCGCGCTCACCGCCGCCGATCCCGCCCGCATTGCCCGCACCGCCGCGCCGACGATCCTCACCGTGATCGATGCGCCGATGGGCAGCGTGACCGCGGGCAGCGTGACGCAATGGGACCTGAGCTTCCTGCGCGCGCTCTACACCGCGCCGCCCAATCTGCGCGGCCGGACCCAGCGCAGCGGCATCGGCGACCGGATGGCGGAGGATATCCAGAAGGCGCCGGACACACGCTGACCCTGCACCGCAGCGTGACGCACGCCGCAATCTCGTGTTACGCACGCACAACGAATGACGGGAGTATATGTCGATGCGCCGTTCGCTGCTCACCTCCGCCCTGCTCGCCGCCCCGCTGCTGATCGCCCTGCCCGCCGCGGCGCAGAACCGCGTGCCGCCGGCATCCGATGACGAGATCATCGTCGAGGGCGGCCGCAACCAGCCGACCCGCGCCAAGCAGGCCGCCGATTTCGTGCAGGAGCTGACCGTCGTCGCCGGCGTCGATCCGCTCGCCCGGTTCGACCGGACCGAACTGTGCCCCGCCGTGGTCGGGCTGAGCGAGCGGCACAATGCCGCCGTCACCGAACGGATGCGCCGCGTGGCCGAGGCAGCGAACGTGCCGCTGGCCGAACCGGGCTGCAAGCCGAACGCGCTGGTGGTCATCGCGCCCGACAAGGAAGAGATGATCAGCGCGATGAAGCGGGCCTATCCCACCTTCTTCCGCCTGCCGACCAACAAGGTGGTGAAGATCCCGCGCCAGGATGGCCCGGCCACCGCCTGGCATCTGGGCGGCTATGTCGATCGCGAGGGCCAGCCGATCAGCTACAGCCCGGACGATAATTTCTTCGTCCTCAGCTCGACGACGACGCCGTCGCGCCTCAGTTCGCCGGTCCGCCCGGTGTTCCTCGCCAGCGTCGTGGTGATCCAGCGCGATTCGCTGGAGGGGCTGACCACCACCCAGGTCGGCGATTATGCCGCGATGCGCGCCTATACCGGCGCCGATCCGGCCCGGCTGCGCCGATCGACCGCACCGACCATCCTCAACATCCTCGATTCGACGATGGACAGCGAGATTCCGATCACGCTGACGCCATGGGATCTGGCGTTCCTGCGCGCGCTCTATTCGGTTCCGGCCAACCATTATGGCCGCCGCCAGCAGACCGAGATGCGGCGGCGAATGGTCGACGAGCTGGAAAAAGGCCCACCCCATAGCTGACGGCGCGATGCCCGGCACGCAAACCCCCGCCGAACGAATCCGCCACGCCTATGCGCGCTGGGCGGAGAGCAAGGGGGCGAGCGCGGACCTGTTCCTGGATCTGATGGCGGACGATATCGTCTGCTCCAGCGCGTTGTCGCCGCACGAGGATCACCCGCTGGCCAAGGCGCGGACCGGCAAGGAGTTCGCCCGCGACTATCTGGAGTCGCTGCCGCTCAATCTCGACATGATCGATTATCCGACCGACGAGATCGTCGATGGCGGTGACACGGTGGTGTGGATCGGCCGCTGCAGCTGGCGCGAGCGCGCGACGGGCAAGGAGACCAGCACGGTCAAGGTCGATGTCTGGCGCTTCCGCGACGGCAAGGCGGTCAGCGTGCTCGAGATGTTCGACACGCTGGGCTTTGCCCGGCTGAACCGGATGATCTGAGAGTCGCACTTCCACCATTCGGAGGATTTCGGCCGCGATTCCGACGTCTAGTCATGCGGGCAACCGAACGGAGACAAAGACATGAAGCCTGCCGCCCTGATCCTTCCCGCCGCACTCCTACTGGCCCTGCCGGTTGCGGCCCAGCAATCCGGCACCGATTGGGTGGCAGCTGCCAAGGCTTATGACGCCGGGAAGAATTCGGGCACCTCGCCGCAGACCACCGGCGAATATACCACCTGCGCGGCTTACTGGACGAACTGGGCCAAGGCGCTGAAGGCGAAACGGATTCCGGCGGTCGATCTGAAGCCGCTGCCCGCCGCGGTGAAGCTGCCGGCTGCACAGCAGACGGCGAACGGGTGGCTCGCCCTGCTCAAGCAGAAGAACATCCCGGATCGTAACCTGGCCTCCGAACAGGCGACCGTCAGCGCGAGGATCGACGCAGCGATCGGCGGCGACGGTGCCGCCGCCAATGCTACCCTCGAATGGCTGGGCCTGTGCCCGCTGCCAAAGGTTTAGAGTCGGTTTCAGCTGCGCTGAAGCGGCACCGGCCCGCTCCCCCACCCGGCCTCCCACAGAATATGCTGGATGGGAGGCCGGG
>NZ_JARNTV010000097.1 GCF_029433115.1 Sphingomonas sp. AOB5
ATCGCCTCGCCGCCGCGGACGATGGCGCCGGCGAGCGCTTCGGGCGAACAGGGCGCCTCGGCCTGAACCCAGCCGCGGATCGGCCCGAGCGCGGCTTCGGCAAGCTGAAGCGCGGCGAGGCGGAGCGGAATCGCGAGATCGCGTCCCTCCAGCCGTTCCTCGACCATCGAAGCGAGCAACCGGGTCATGCGCTCGCCAAGCTGGCCGAACGCGGTTTCGCGGGCGCGGGCGCGGTTCTCCCAGAAATGGGTGAGCAGGCCGGTGGTGGCTGAGAGATTGCCATTCCCGGCGGCGGCATCGGCCAGTGTGGCCAGCGGACGGCGCAGCGCTTCGAACATGATGTCGTCCGCGCTGGAATAATGATCGTAGAAGGTCGAGCGGCCGACCTTCGCTTCGGCAACGATGTCCGCCACGCGGATATGGCGCTGTCGCCGGTGCAGCACGAGATGGTTGAACGCGCCGATCAGCGCGGCCCGGGTGCGGGCGATGCGGCGGTCCTGCCTGTCTTCCATGCCCATTCTCCGGACTTTCCGCGGCCCGAGTCCGGCAACGCGGAATCGTGCTTTCGCTGTCGGGGCACAGCGTACAACCACCCGGCCTTCACGCACAATCGGGAGGGAAGAGATGAACGGGGACAGGATAGCGGGCGGTGTGCTGGTGCTGGCGGCGCTGGGGATCGTGGTGATGATGGGGCACCACCCGTCGAGCTCCCATGCGGTTGCGCTGGGGCGTTTCGTGCACGGTGCGCTGATCGCGCTGATCGGCGCGACCCTGTTCGGCTTCGTGCATCTGGCGCGGGGGATCGGGCTGGATCGTCCGCTGGCGCTGGCGGGGCTGGTTGCCTACGCGATCGGCGCGTTCGGGGGGATCGGCGCGGGCACGATCAATGGCTTTGTGATGACCGGCCTGTACGAGCACGGGATCACCAATCGCGAGCTGCGACTGTTTGCCTGGGAAGCCAATCAGGCGCTGGCGCAACTGGGTGTCGCTGCGAGCGGCGCGGCGTTCCTGCTGTGGTCGATCGAGATCTGCCGGTATCCGGGCTGGGCGGCGCGCGGGCTGGCGACGCTTGGCATCCTTGGCGCAGTGGTGCCGTTGGTGTTCCTCTGGTCGGGCCTGTTGTCGATGAACCTTAGCGGAGCGATCCTGGTCTATGGTGCCCATGCCGCCTGGATCGCGCTGGCCGGCCTGTACCTCTGGTCCGGCCGGTTTGCGGCGGATCGAGCCTGAGTCCGCTTGCCGCTTCTCCTGTGCCGCGCGATGCTGCGGCAAGAGGAGAAGCGGCGATGGCGTTGCAGGTGACCGGGATGTGTCCGCTGATCCAGGTCTTCGACATGACCGCATCGGTGCGCTTCTATTGCGAGGGGCTGGGGTTCGAGGTGGTTGCCGCCTCGCCCGAGATCGAAGCGGCCGAGGGCCGCTATTTCCACTGGTGCCGGTTGCGGCTGGGGCCGGCCGAACTGATGCTCAACACCGCCTATGACGCGAACGAGCGGCCGCCGGTGCGCGATGCGGCACGGCAGGCGGCGCATCAGGACACTGGCCTGTATTTCGGCTGCGACGATGTGGATGCGATCCACGCGGCGCTGCGTGCGCGCGGGCTGGAAGTGTCGCCACCGAAGGATGCACCCTATGGGATGCGGCAGATATGGTTGCGCGATCCCGACGGCTATCAGCTATGTTTCCAGCGCTCGGTTTGAACGCAAAGCGCGGGATGTGGGACGGCAGGCCGGGGCCTATATCGGTGCCATGAGCAACCAGCAGTCTCTTTCCGACGATGCCGCCTGGGCGGCGTTCGAAGCGCGCGACCGGGCCTTTGACGGGCGGGTGATCGGCGCGGTGTTGACCACCGGCATTTATTGCAAGCCGAGCTGCCCCGCGCGGCGGCCGAAGCGCGAGAATGTTGCTTTCTATCCCAATGCCGAAGCGGCGCGGGCGGCGGGGTTCCGCGCCTGCATGCGCTGCAAGCCCGACGAAGTGGGCCGCGATCGGGTGGCGGTGGCCAGGGCCGTCGCGCTGATCGAAGCGGCGGAGGAAGGGATCGATCTCGAAGCGCTGGCGCTGGAGGTCGGCTATGCGCCGCATCATTTCCACCGGCTGTTCAAGCGCGCGACCGGCGTGACCCCGGCGGCCTATGCCCGCGGGCTGAAGGCGCGGCGGGCGGCCGAGGCGCTGGGTCGCGACGAAAGCGTGACCGAGGCGATCTACGAAGCCGGCTACTCCGCGCCGAGCCGTTTCTACGAGACCGCCAATGCACGGCTGGGCATGACCCCGAGCGCGTGGAAGCGCGGCGGGGCAGGGGTGACGATCCGCTGGACCCTGGCCGAGACCAGCCTTGGCCCGCTGCTGATCGCGGCGACCGACAAGGGACTGTGCCGCGTGGCGTTCGACGAGGATCAGTTCGCGCTGGCCCGGCGCTTTCCGGCGGCGGAGATCGTGCAGGGCGGCGCGGCGCTGGCGGCATTGGCCGCGCGGGTGGTGAGCGAAGTTGAGACCCCGGGTCGCGATCTCGACCTGCCGATCGACGTGCAGGGCACCGCGTTTCAGGAGGCCGTGTGGGAGGCCCTCCGCGCGATCCCCCAGGGTGAGACGCGCAGCTATGCCCAGCTTGCCGCCGCGGCGGGCAATCCGAAGGCGGTTCGCGCGGTCGGCACCGCGTGCGGCAGCAACCATGTCGCGGTGTTGATCCCCTGCCATCGCGTCACGCGGACCGACGGCGGTGTCGGCGGCTATGCCTATGGCCCGGATCGCAAGCGAGTGCTGCTCAAGCGCGAAGGGGCAGGCGAATGAGCTGGCGCATCACCGGCCTGCCGCAGGAACGGTTCGCGCATCTGTTCGGCCTGAGCGACGACGCGCTCGCGGCGCATGGCGTGGTGCGGGTGAACGCCGCGTCGAAGCCCGGCTATCCGTGCCGGGTGACGCTGGAGGATGCCGAGGCGGGCGAGAGCCTGTTGCTGCTCAATTACGAGCATCTGCCGGAGGAGACGCCCTACCGCTCGCGCCATGCGATCTTCGTGCGCGAAGGTGCCGAGGCGACAGCCGAGTTCGCCGACGAAGTGCCCGAACAGCTGGCGACTCGCCTGTTGTCGGTGCGGGCGTTCGACGGGCGGCACATGATGACCGATGCCGATGTGATCGAGGGCGTCGAACTGGCGCGACTGATCGATCGCTTCTTCGCCGATCCGGCGGTGGCCTATCTCCACGTCCACAATGCGCGGCGGGGCTGCTTTGCGGCGCGGGTGGACCGGGCGACGCTATCGGAAGCGGCGGCTTCGTAAATCGAGGATCATCGCCCGCGCGACACGGCGGAGGATATTGTCGTGCGGATCGTTGGCCAGGGGCCGCAGTAGCGCGATGGCGCCGCGCATGTTGTTGCTGTTGATCCTGCGTTCCACACCGCTGATCAGCAGGTCGAAATTCGTCGGATCGAGCGCGATTGCACGTGCCAGAAGCTGTTGCGCAGCAGGCGTGCCGCCCTGGTCTGCAGAGATATTGCGATACATCGCCGCCGCAGCGAGTCGATTGCCGGGATCGATCGCCTGAGCGCGCCGGATCAGCGTCCTGCTGCGGGTGATCAGCGGCATGAAGCGCTGCGGTTGTTCGTTGCGCGCGATATAGGTCAGGATATCGCCCTTCAGCGCCAGAAAGTCCGGATTGTCGGGATCGGCCAGGAGCAGGCGGTCCACCAGCGTATCGGCTTCCTTGCTCTTGTGCGCCATCAAGGCGAAGCGCGCGACATAATAGCCGAGCTCGGTGTCTTGGGGATGGGTCGAAGCTCCGGCCAAACCTCTTTCGAACAGTGCATCGAGCCGTTCGGTGATCGCCTTGCTTCGTGTCTCGTCCGGTTGGGTTTCCAGCGCTCCGTTTTCCTGCTGCAGCGCGAGCTGGGCGAATTGCAGTTCGATCAGCAGCACCTCGCCGGGACGCGACGGGCGTACCGTCAGCGAGGCGGGATCGACCGCGGCGATCGTCACGTCGCGCGTGGCCAGCGGCGCGGCCTGATAGGCCGCCATGTCCGCATCCAGCCCGGTGGACCCGCCCTGGAAGAATTGCTTGACCGGCGGGACCGCCTGGCCGGCCCGCACGCTCTGGATATAGCGCCCGATCTCCTCGCTGCGCTTGCCCTTGGCGTAGTAATGGTGGGTCAGCAGCCAGCCACCGGTGTCGAGGCCCGCGGGGATATCGTCAGCCTGCTGGTCGGGCTGATAGGCCATCAGCTCGGCGAACGGCGTCGCGGCCATGTCGGCATCGGCGAACTCCGCGGGGCGCGCTCCCAGCCGGACGATCCCGTCGGGCAGGATCTGGGCGGTCTGGAAATAGCTGGCAAAGCCCTCGATGAACCAGAAGGGCTGATTATAGGATTGATGGCGGCGCATGAATGCATGCGCATATTGGTGGAACAACAGGCTGCGCAGGTCATAGGGCTGTTCCAGCCCCGGATAGGAGCGCGCCAGCAGGATCACGTCGAACAGCCGAGAGATCAGCCTCGTGCTGCCATCGAAGTCCTCGATCCTGGTTGCTGCGATGACGGATGGAACATCCGCGCCGATCAGGATGCGGGTCCGCTGCGTTCCCACCGGTGCCGTGACCCCGGTGACGAGACGAAGTGCGCGATCGAACGCCACCAGTTCCGCGGCGAGGCTGCGCAGCTTGGGTTCGGGCATTTCCGCCTGAAGGACGAAATCGGGCGTCTCGACGCGGTGCCACTCGGCGCGCGCCTGCCCGGCCGCGCCGAACAGCGCCAGCATCGCAATCAGAAATCTCAACATGCCCCGACCCCCGGAGCGGCAGGATAACGCCGCGCCGGGGCAGGGCAAGGGCGGTCAGCGCCGCGGGCTGGGGCCGCCGCGATAGCCGGACTGGCGCTCGATCATCCAGCCGGGATATTCGGGCGGCAGCTTGCTGGCGGCGTCGAGCCGGGCGAGTTCCTCGGCAGTGAAGCTCACATCGACCGATTTGAGATTGTCGGCGAGCTGATCGGGGCGCTTGGCGCCGATGATCACGCTGGACACCGCAGGCTGGTGGAGCAGCCAGGCGAGCGCGAGCTGGGCGACCGAGGCGCCCTTCTCGGCTGCCTGCTCGCGCAGCACGTCGATGATGTCATAGGCTCGGTCCTTGTTGACCGGCGGGAAATCGAACGCCGCGCGGCGGCCCTCGCCATCGCCTTCGCGGGTGAACTTGCCCGACAGGAAGCCGCCCGCGAGCGGGCTCCACACCATCAGTCCGACGCCTTCGGACTTGAGCATCGGGATCACGTCGCGTTCCAGGTCGCGACCGGCGATGGTGTAGTAGCTCTGCAGCGAAGCGATCGGCGAATAGCCCTTTCGCTCGGCGATGCCCTGCGCCTTGGCGACCTGCCACGCGGCCCAGTTGGAGAGGCCGACATAGCGGATTTTGCCCTGACGGACGAGGATGTCGAGCGCGTGGAGCGTTTCCTCCATCGGCGTCGCGGCGTCCCAGCCATGGATCTGGTAGAGATCGATATGATCGGTCTGGAGCCGCTTCAGGCTCTCCTCGACCTGTGCGAGCAGATGGCCGCGCGACGCGCCCGCGCCATTGGGTCCGGGGTGGATGCGGCCCAGCGCCTTGGTGGCGATCACCACCTCGTTGCGGGGAATGCCGAGCGACTTGAGCGACTGGCCGAGGATGAGTTCCGAGCGGCCTTCGGAATAGACGTTGGCGGTGTCGATGAAGTTGATGCCGGCATCGATCGACGCCTTGACCAGCGCATTGGCCTCGGCCTGCGGCAGCTGCCCGATATGGCCCCACATGGTGCCGTCGCTGCCGCCGAAGGTCATGGTGCCGAGGCAGAGTTCGGAAACGAGAAGGCCGGTGCGGCCGAGCGTATTGTAGCGCATGGGGAGGCTCCGCGACGTCGAGAACGCCGCGAGGACCACGGCTGCGCCACAGATGTGGTCGCGGTCGCAGTGGTGCAATCCCCGCCAATACAAAGACCAATAACATAAAGGGTAGCGGCGGCCGGGAGACAAGACCGGCCGCCGCTATTCCCTCGCCAGCCCCCCGGTCAGCGAGTCCCTTCCCCCGTTAGACAGCCCAGTGCGGCGGACAGCTCGAGCGGCCGCACCGGCTTTTCCAGAACCGCCTCGAACCCGGCAGCCTCCGCTGCATCGCGCAGCGTGGCCGACGAGAAGGCGGTGAACAGCAACGCGCGGCCCTGCCACCCCGAGGCGCGAAGTGCCCCCAGCACCTCCAGCCCGTTGCTGTCGCTCAGCCGGTAATCGGCCACCAGCCATGCCGCTTCGCCGATGGCCGGATCGGCGGTGAGCGCGGCCGCGCTGGCGAACGAACGGACCTCGAATCCCTGCGCCTGCAGCATCAGATGCGTCGAACGGCGTACCCCATCGTCGTCCTCGACGAGCAGGATGCGTTGGCGCGCGGCGGGAGAGTCGGTCGTCATCAGCATTTCCGGGGCGGAATTTGCCGCAATCCCCGCCGCTTGTCGTTACGTGAAGGTCCTAAGTATTTCCCGGAAGGGTGCCGGGCCGGGTTTCGGCACGGATGCGCGAAAAATATTTGGCGGGCGTGTCGATTCCGCGGAAGCTCGTTCGTCGTGAGATCGGGAAGGCGTTTCGGCCTTTCGAAGATCAGAGGAGAATGACGATGCGTGTGATGGTGTTCGTGAAGGCGACCGAGGACAGCGAAACCGGCCTGCCGCCTGCCGAGGACATGACGCCGATGTTCGAGGCGATGCACAAGTTCAACGAGGACCTGGCCAATGCCGGCATTCTGCTGGCGGGCGACGGGCTCCAGCCTTCGTCCAAGGGCAAGCGCGTCGCGTTCGACGGGCCGAACCGCACCGTGATCGACGGGCCGTTCGCGGAAGCGCGCGAACTCGTTGCCGGATACTGGTTGTGGCAGGTCCGCGACATGGATGAGGCGGTCGAGTGGGTGAAGCGCTGCCCCAATCCGATGATGGGGCCGAGCGATATCGAAATCCGCCCGCTCTATGAGATCGAGGATTTCGGCGACGCCGCGACGCCGGAGCTGCGCGAGAAGGAAGCGGCGCTGCGGGCGAAGCTGGAAGGATAAGCCTTTCGGTCGCCGCTTGCCCGGGTGAATGGCGATGGCCACAACGGGGGCATGGCGGCGACCGAAACCCATCGCGCGATCGAAGCGGTGTTCCGCATCGAACAGCCCCGGCTGATCGCCGGGCTGGCGCGGATGGTGCGCGATGTCGGGCTGGCCGAGGAGCTGGCGCAGGAAGCGCTGGTGATCGCGCTGGCCGAATGGCCCGGACGCGGCGTGCCGGACAAGCCCGGCGCCTGGCTGATGGCCGCGGCCAAGAGGCGCGCGATCGACGGATTTCGTCATGACCGGATGCGCACGCGCAAACATGCCGAGATCGGGCGCGACCTGGACGAGCGCGACAGCAGCGTCGAGGCGCTGGAAGCGGCGATGGACGACGATATCGGCGACGAACTGCTTGGGCTGATCTTCACCGCCTGCCACCCTTTGCTCTCCGCCGAGGCGCGCGCGGCGCTGACGCTGCGGCTGATCGGCGGGCTGACCACCGAAGAGATTGCCCGCGCGTTCCTCTCCAGCGAAGCGACGATCGCCCAGCGTATCGTCCGCGCCAAGAAGACCATCGGCAATGCGGGTCTCGCGTTCGAAGTGCCGCGCGGTGCGGAGCGCGAGGCGCGGCTCGCATCGGTGCTGGGGGTGATCTACCTCATCTTCAACGAAGGCTATGCCGCGACCGCGGGCGATGACCTGATCCGCCCGGGCCTGTGTGCCGAGGCACAAAGGCTGGGGCGGATCCTGGCGGGACTTGCGCCGGACGATCCCGAAGTGTTCGGGTTGCTCGCGCTGATGGAGATCCAGGCATCGCGCTTCGCGGCGCGCACCGCGGCGGACGGATCGTTCGTGCCGCTGACCGAGCAGAATCGCGGGCGATGGGACCAGCTTTCGATCCGCCGCGGCCTTGCCGCGCTGGCGCGTGCCGAGGCGCTGGGCGGTAGTGGACCCTATGTGCTGCAGGCGGCGCTGGCGGCCTGTCATGCGCGGGCGCGACGGGCCGAGGATACCGACTGGGTACGGATCGCCGGGCTGTACGACCGGTTGCGCGAGACGATGCCCTCGCCGGTAGTCGAACTGAACCGGGCCATCGCACACAGCATGGCGTTCGGGCCGGAGGCAGGGCTGGCGCTGGCCGACCGGCTTGGCGAAGCACTGCGCGGCTATGCGCCGCTGCCGG
>NZ_JARNTV010000098.1 GCF_029433115.1 Sphingomonas sp. AOB5
CGCGCGTGCAGGCCCCGCTTGCCGCTGCGCTCGAGCGCGTCGAGACCGCCCAGCCCGCGCTTGCCCAACAGCTCTTTGCCGAGATCGAAGCACCCGGCACCCGCCGCCAGGCCCCGCGCGACATCGCGCTGTCGGCCATGGCGCAGGCACTGCACACCGATGCGCCCCGCCCCAACATCGTGCAGGCAGTCGCCGCCGCACAGCAGCCCGTGATCGACACCAGCCGCCAACAATGGATGGCGGAGATGATCGAGACCGTCTCGGCGCTACGCGAAACTCCGAACTCGCGCGAAACCACCATCCGGCTATCTCCGGACGCGCTCGGCACCGTCGACGTGTCGATTCGCCAGGAAGGCGACCGGGTGCATGTCCGGATCGTCGCTGAAACCGCGGCAGCGCGCCAGCTGCTGAACGAGGCGCAGCCGCGCCTGATGGAACTTGCCGAAGCCCGCGGTCTGCGGCTCGGCCAGACTTCGGTGGACACTGGGGTTGGCGGGGGCACCGCCGGTCAGGGTCACCAGCGGCAGGAGCAACAGGCTCCCGCCACCCCGCTTCACAACCGCACGGCGCCTGCCGCCGACACTGCAACCGACACCGACGCCAACCGGCGCGTCGCCTGAAATCGAACGGAGACTGACCAATGAGTGACGACGTCGTTCCGCAGCCGCCCAAGAAGAAGGGCAAGGGCAAGCTGATCCTGTTCGTGGGTCTGCCCCTGCTGCTCGCTGCCGGCGGTGGCGGCGGCTATTACGCCTACTCCTCGGGCATGCTGAGCGCTGCGCCGCATGGCGAAGAGGCCAGCGGCCCCAAGCTGGTCGACAAGGCCGACGAGAAGCGCGCCGGCTCCAAGGGCAGCGAAGGTGGCCATGGCGAGGAAAGCTCGAGCGAGAGCGGCGGCGGCATGGCCCCGCCCAAGGGCGAAGGCGGCGACAAATACGCCTCGAACTACTATCAGTTCGAGAAGGAGTTCACGTCGAACCTGATGGACAGCGTCCATTTCATGCAGGTCGGCATCGCCATCTCGACTCCCTACGACGATACGGTGATCGAGGGCATCAAGACCCATGAGATCGCGATCCGTTCCGCGGTGCTGATGGCGCTGGGCCAGACCAGCGAGGAAGACGTCTTCACCGCCGAGGGCAAGACCCGGATCCAGAAGCGCCTGGTCGATGCGATCAACGCCGTTCTTAAACAAAAAGAAGGATTCGGCGGCGTTAGTAACGTCTACTTTACCAATTTCATTGTTCAGTGAACGGGCATGGTTAACGCCCTTTCAGAAACTGCAGCGCCCGATCGGCGCGAACGGCCCCGGGCCGGTGCGGAGCACGCGCCGGCGCTGGGGGCGTCGAACCTGAATCCCTTCGGGGATCTGGTGACGATGCAGCATCTGTCGGCGCGTCTCTCCAAGTCCCTCAAATCTGTGTTCGAAGGGCTGATGCGCCGCGATCTGCGCGCCTGGGCCGAACCGCTCGTCGTGCAGCGCTATGCCGACTACAAGACCGAGCGCGGCACCGATCTCTCCGCATGGCACGGCTTCGCCATGGGCAGCTCCAAGGGCAATGCCCAGCTGGTGATGGACGGCAAGTTCGTCCTCGAACTGCTCGACTGTTTCTTCGGCGGCGACGGCGATGCCCCGCATCCGATGCCCACCGAATTCACGCCCGCCGCCGAGACCCTGATGGCGCGGGTCGCGCAGCAGCTCGTAGCCCCGCTCGATTCGGCCTGGGAGCCGCTCGCGCGCATTTCCTTCCGTCCGGTGACCCCGCTCAGCATCGCGGTGGCCGCCGACATTGCCGGTGACGATCCGGTGGTCGTGACGCGCTTCGGCGTGGCCGATGGCGATCGCAAGCCGGTCTTTATCGACCTTCTCTATCCGGTCGCGGCGCTCAAGCCGCACACCGAATCGCTGACCGCCAAGGTCCATGGCAAGCCGCTCGAGATCGAACCCGAATGGCGCTCCGGCCTCACCCGCGCGGTGATGGGCGTGAAGCTGCCGGTCCGATCGGTCCTGGCCGAACCGATGATCCCGCTCCAGCGCCTGATGGAGCTCAAGGCCGGCGACATCATCGCCATCGATCTCGCTCCCGAAGTTCCGGTGATGGTGGCCTCGCGCCGCCTCGGCACCGGCCTTGTGGGCACCGCCAACGGCCGCGCCGCGGTCCGTCTCACCTCATTCGAACCGATCAACGCAGAGGACTTCAAATGAACGACATGACCGGGGGATTCCCGATCGATGCCGCGATTGGAACCAATTTCCATTTGCTGCAGGGCGTCGATGTCAAGCTGACCGTCGAGATCGGTTCGACCCAGCTGACACTGCGCGAACTGCTCGCGCTCGGCGAATCGAGCGTGATCGAGCTGGATCGCGAAGCCAATGAGCTGCTCGACGTATTCGTCAACGGCACGCTGATCGGCCGCGGCGAAGTCGTCACCGTGGGCGACAAGTTCGGCGTGCGCATGACCGAGCTGGTCTCGCCGGAAAAGCGGGCCGCCAAGTAACATGATGTGGTCCTACATCCTGAAGCTGGTCATCCTGCTGCCGCTGGTTTGCGGCCTGCTGATCGGCTGCCTGTACGCCTGGCGCAAGCTCGAGGCGCGGCTGCCCAAGAATCAGGGCACGCGCATGGTCCAGGTCAAGGAAACCATGATGCTCTCGCCGGGGCTCCGCCTCGCGGTGGTCGAGTTCGAGGGCAAGAAGCTGCTGGTCTCGGTCAGCCGCACCGGCGTCACTCTGGTGGACAAGGCGGAACTCTAGAGATGCGCGTCCTCGTCCCGACCGAACGTGGCCGCATGCTGACGCTGCGTGCCGCAATCCTGCTCGGTATCCTTTGCTTCACCCTGCTGTTCGCGATCCCCGCCTTTGCGCAGGGTGCGCCGTTGCCGGCACCTGCTCCGGCGGCGACGCCCGGCGTCGGCGATGCGGTCGATCGTGCGCTGGGCGACCTTGGCGGTGGCGATGCGCCGCTGTCGCTGTCGCTGCAGGTCCTCATCATCATGGGCCTGCTCACGGTGCTGCCGGGCATCCTGCTGATGATGACCAGCTTCACCCGGATCATCATCGTGCTGGCGATCCTGCGTCAGGCGCTGGGGCTTCAGCAGACCCCGCCGAACCAGGTGCTGATCGGCCTGTCGATGTTCCTGACCTTCTTCATCATGGCGCCGACCATCACCCAGATGAACACGACCGCGATCCAGCCCTATGCCGAGGGCAAGATCACCGCGTCGAAGATGATCGAGGGTGCCGGCCTGTCGCTGCACAGCTTCATGATCAAGCAGACCCGCCAGAAGGACGTGAAGATGTTCGCGGATCTGGCCAAGAGCGGTCCCTATGCCTCGCCTTCGGACGTGCCCTATTCGGTGCTGCTGCCGGCCTTCGTCACCAGCGAGCTGAAGACCGCATTCCAGATCGGCTTCCTGATCTTCCTGCCGTTTCTCGTCATCGATCTCGTCGTGGCCACCGTCCTCATGTCGCTCGGCATGATGATGATGTCGCCGACGATCATCTCGCTGCCCTTCAAGCTGCTCCTGTTCGTCCTGGTCGACGGATGGGCGCTGACGATGGGCTCACTCGCTTCCAGCTTCGCATCCTGAGGATCCCATGGACACCGATTATTTCATGACGATCGCCCGCGAAGCGGTGTGGGTGCTGGCGCTGGCTTCGGCGCCGATCCTGATCCCCGCGCTGCTTTCGGGTCTGATTCTGGGCATGGTGCAGGCCGCGACCTCGATCCAGGAACAGACGCTCACCTTCGTGCCGAAGCTGATCGTGGTGGGGCTGAGCCTCGCCATCTTCGGCGGCATGATCCTGGGCCTGCTCGGCGATTTCACGACGAGCATCTTCGAACGCATCCCGGATCTGGTGAAGTAGAAACGCGATGATGGGCTTCGGCCTCTCGATCGAGCCGCAGCTCTGGGCGCTCCTGTTCGCGATGGTGCGGATCGGGGCGGCGTTCATTGCGGCGCCGGTGTTCAGCTCGGTGCAGATCCCGCTGCCCGCGCGCATCGCGCTGACCGGCGCGATCGGCGTGCTGGTGGTCAACGTCACTGACATCACCCCGCCCGAGCAGGTCTTCTCGCTGATGACCTTCGTCGCGGTCGCGTCCGAAGCGCTGATCGGCCTCGCCATCGGCTTTGTCCTCCAGATCGCCTTTGCCGCGCCGCTGGTCGCCAGCGAAGTGATCGGCATGTCGATGGGTCTCGGCTTCGCCAACGCGATCGATCCCAATAGCGGCGCGCCCAGCCCGGCGATCGGTCAGTTCCTCTCGATGCTGCTGGTCCTGCTGTTCCTCGCGGTCGACGGGCATCTCGTGCTCGTCGATCTGCTGGTGAAGAGCTATGAGGCGATGCCGCCCGGCCAATGGCTCGCGGCGGACAAGCTGCTCGGCATCGCGATGTTCGGCGGCTATGCCTTTCTCGCCGGCCTGTTGCTGGCGCTGCCGGTCGGCTTCCTGCTGCTATGCCTCAACATGATCGTCGGCATGCTCAGCCGCGCCGCGCCTGCGCTGAACCTGTTCGCCGTCGGCCTGCCCGCATCGCTTGCGGTCGGCGTCGTCGCCATCCTGCTCGCCCTCCCCGCGATGGGCGATTACATGCTCGTCATCATCCGCGAAGGCCTTGAGGCCATGCCGAAGCTGGTGTTCGGCTGATGGCTGAGGAGGCAGGCGAAAAGACAGAAGCCCCAACACCCAAGCGCAAACAAAAAGCGGTTGAGGACGGGCAATTAATCAAGTCGCGCGACTTCGCGTCGGCAATCGTCATCCTGGCCGGTTGCGGCTGGATCGCGTTCATGGGACCCTCGCTGATGGCCGCGTGCAAGGGCGTGATGGCCGCCAGCTTCTCGTTCGATCATCGCGATGTCGAACATTTCGAGCCGTGGCGCCCGCTGATGGAGGCCGGCTGGAAGCTCGCCCCGTCGATGCTGGTGCTGTTCGGCATGTCGTTCCTCGCCGCGGTGCTCAGCCAGGCGGGCCTCGGCTCGTTCGGATGGAACAACAAGCTGTTCCAGCCCAAATACAGCCGCGTGAACCCGGTTTCGGGCCTGAAGCGCATCTTCGGGCCGACCGGCTGGATCGAGCTGGGCAAGTCGCTGCTCAAGGTGGTGCTGCTCGGCGGGATCGGCTGGTGGCTGCTCGATTCGCTGGCGCGGCCGTCGATGGGTCTCGTCACCTCGAACATCGAAGCCGCGGTCGGCATCATGGGGGGCCAGTTCGTCAACCTGCTGTTCGTGATGGCCGGCGGACTGGTGCTGATCGCCGGCATCGACGTGCCGATCCAGATCATCCGCCACCTGCAACAGCTCAAGATGAGCAAGCAGGAGATCAAGGACGAGCACAAGGAAAGCGAAGGCTCGCCCGAGGCCAAGGCGCATCAGCGCCAGCGCCAGCGCGAGATCGTCAAGGGCGGCTTCCGCAAGGCGATGGGCGAGGCCCATGTCGTGCTCACCAACCCGACCCATTTCTCGGTCGCGCTGCGTTACACGTCGGGCAAGGATCAGGTGCCGGTGGTGGTCGCCAAGGGCCGCGGCCAGACCGCGCTTGCCATCCGCGAACTCGCCGGTGAGTTCGAAGTGCCGATCCTCGAATATCCGCAGCTCGCCCGCGCCGTCTACTACACCAGCCGCGAAGGGCAGGAGGTCCGCGACGATCTGTATCAGGCGATCGCGGTGGTTCTCGCCTTCGTGTTCGGGGTCAATCAGCGCGCGGGCTCGGCACAGCCGCCGGTCATCGTGCCGCCCACCGCGATGTTCGACGAAAACGGTCAGAAACAGGGGGCAAAAGCCTAAAGATCGCGGCGTTTCCGCCGTTCTTTGGAGCAAGAGGAAATCATGGCCATCGAATCCATCACCAAGACGCTGGGATCGGGTTCCGGGATCGACATCTCGGCGCTGGTCACCTCGCTCGTCGAAGCGCAGACCGCGACCAAGGCCGCGCAGCTGACCGCCAAGAGCGACACGCTGACCGCGCAGATTTCCGCTGCTTCCAGCCTGAAGAGCGCGATCAACAGCTTCGATACGGCGCTGAAGTCGCTGATCCGCGGCGGCTCGGTCTCGACCCAGCCGACCAGCTCGAACACCTCGCTGCTCAAGGTCTCGGTGCTCAGCGGTGCTTCGGCCGCGGGCCTTTCGGCGCAGGTCGAGGTGCGCCAGCTCGCGTCGGGCCAGGTCGCCAACACCGCCACGGTGGCGGACAAGAGCGCGGCGATCGGCCAAGGCACCCTCACCCTCACCTTCGGCCAGACCAGTGTCGTCGATGGCGAGATGACCGCGTTCGCCGCGGGTCCCGGCACGCCGGTCAACATCACCATCGATTCGAGCAATTCCAGCCTGCAGGGCGTGGCCGATGCGATCAACGCGAAGAAGGCCGGCGTCACTGCCTCGATCCTGACCGATTCGACCGGCAGCCGCCTCGTGCTCAAGAGCGCGACCGGCGCCAGCCAGGGCTTCACCCTCACCGCTGCCGAAACGCCGGGTCAGGAAGGCCTGTCGGCGCTTGCAGTCGGCGTCGGCGCAACCGGCACCACCATCGGTTCGGCTGCGCAGGATTCGATCGTCGCGATCGATGGCGTGCCGGTTCGCCGTGCGGTCAATTCGATCCCCGACATCATCCCCGGCATCCGCCTCGATCTGGTCGCGGCGTCGGTCGGCACCAAGATCAACATCGGCAACGAAGCGCCCACCGCGGCGCTCCAGACCGCTGTGGGCGACGTCGTCGATACCTATAACGAACTCTATGCCCAGCTGAAGACCGCGACCGATCCGATCACCGGGCCGCTGCGTCAGGATTCGGCGGCCAAGGCGATGCTGCGCTCGCTCGCCGATCTCAGCACGCGCACGCTGGTTTCGGGCGGCGTTGCGGGCAGCCCCAAGTCGCTGTCGGAAATCGGCGTTTCGACCAATCGCGATGGCACGCTGACGCTCAACACCGGCCGCCTGACCAACGCGATGCTCTCTTATCCGGACAGCATCGAGGCGATGTTCAAAATGGGTGCGGGCCTTTCCGCCCAGCTCAGCAGCATCGCCGTCTCGGCATCGAGCACCATCTATGGCCTGGGCGCCAGCGAGAGCCGCTACACCAAGGCCAAGACCGCGATCACCGAACAGCAGACCAAGGCGACCGAAGCCGCCGAGGTGCTGCGCACGCGGATGACGCGCCAGTTCGCCAGCATGGATTCGGCGGTGGCCGCCTACAAATCGACCCAGACCTTCATCGAGAATCAGGTCAAGGCCTGGAACAGCGACAGCTGATCATGCGCTACGCCACCGCCCTCGCCGGAAATCCCGCTTCGGTTTATCGCCAGGTCGATCTTGCCGGGCGGACGAGCACGAACGATCCGCATGCGCTGGTCGGGCTGCTCTATGAGGAAGGCATTGCCGCGCTGCGTTCGGCGGCATGGGCAGCGGAAAATCGCCGCCCGTCGATCAAGAGCGAGCGCGTGTCGCGCGCCACCGCAGTGCTGTTCGCGCTCGAAGCCGGCCTCGATTTCGAGAAGGGCGGCGATGTGTCGAGGACGCTCGCGACCTTTTATCACGGGCTGCGGGCACAGGTGGTTCAGGCCAGCATCGGCTTCGACCCCGCCCCGTTCCGCGACGCGGCCAACAGCCTCGAGGAAATTGCCGGCGCCTGGTCGAGCGTGAAGGCGGGTTAAGTTGCACTGAGTTCTGGCGGCACCGGCCCGCTCCCCCACCCGGCCACCCAACGACAGTGTATTCTATGGGTGGCCGGGTGG
>NZ_JARNTV010000099.1 GCF_029433115.1 Sphingomonas sp. AOB5
CGCGCCGCCGGCCAAGCGCGCTCAGGCTGCGGCATACAAGCTGCCGATCGCCGGGCAGATCGTGGTCGGCTTCGGCGAACTCTCGCCCACCGGCGTGCGGGCGCGCGGCCTGACGCTGGCGCCCGCGCCGAACAGCGAGGCGATGGCCCCCGCCGGCGGCAAGATCCTCTATGCCTCTGCGTTCCGCGATTATGGCGGGATCGTCATCATCGACCATGGCAATGGCTGGACCTCGCTGATCACCGGCATGGCGCAGGTCGGCGTGCGGCGGGGCGATACCGTGCCGCAGGGCGCGGCACTGGGCCGGGTGGGGGCGGATTCGCCGCGGCTGACGGTAGAGCTTCGCCGCCGGGGCCAGCCGATGGATTTGAGCCGGTTGCTGGATTGATCGCGGGGCCGAACCTGCCGGCGCAAAACGGGACTTTCCTGCCTTTGCCGTGCCGCTCAAATGCCACTATATCCCACTAAGACACTGTTAGCGTTTCTCACCGAAAGTCGCCGTATGATCCGTTCGCTTCTCCAGGTTACCGCCGCGGTTGGCGCGCTTGCCATCGTGCCCATCGCCAGCAGCGCGATGGCCAATGTCGACACCAGCAGCTACCGCGAGCTCGAAGTCTTCATGGAAGTCTTCAACCGGGTGAAGAGCGAATATGTCGAGAAGGTCGACGACAAGACGCTCGTGAACGGCGCGATCCAGGGCATGCTCTCGGCGCTCGATCCGCACAGCTCGTTCGCCGACGGGCTCGATTTCGACAATCTGAAGATCCAGACCGACGGCAATTATGGCGGCCTGGGCCTGGTCGTGACGATGCAGGACGGCGCGGTGAAGGTCGTCGCGCCGACCGAGGATACGCCCGCCGCCAAGGCCGGGATCAAGTCGGGCGATTTCATCACCCATCTCGACGGCAAATATATCGTCGGCGGCAGCCTGGACGAAGCGATCGAGCAGATGCGCGGCAAGCCGGGCACCAAGATCACGCTGACCATCTTCCGTCCCGGCGCGGACAAGCCGATGACGTTCGAGCTGACCCGCGAGACCATCATCCAGAAGCCGGTGAAGTGGGAAGTCCGCAACGGCGTCGGCTATATCAACATCAACACCTTCACCGCGACCACCACCGCTGATACGCGCGCCGCGATCGTCGCGATCGAGAAGCAGCTGGGCAAGAAGCCGCTGGGCTATGTGATCGATCTGCGCTCGAACGGCGGCGGCCTGCTGAGCGAAGCGATCGGCGTGTCCGACGTGTTCCTCGATCATGGCGAGATCGTTTCGCAGCGTGGCCGCGAAAAGACCGATATCGAGCGTTATTACGCCGAATCGATGGTGCCGGGCGACATGGCCAAGGGCCTGCCGATCATCGTGCTGGTCGATTCAGGGACCGCTTCGGCGTCGGAGATCGTCGCCGGCGCGCTGCAGGACCATCACCGCGCGGTGATCATGGGCGAGCGCAGCTTCGGCAAGGGTTCGGTCCAGTCGATCCTGCAGATGGGTCCGCGCTCGGCGCTGCGCCTGACCACGGCGCGCTATTACACGCCATCGGGCCATTCGGTGCAGGAAGGCGGGATCAAGCCCGACCTGCCCGTCCCGCAGATCTCCGATCCCGACTACAAGACCCGGCCGGTGCTGCGCGAAGCCGATCTGCGCCGCCATCTGGTGAACACCGCCAATGTCGACGATTCGGTGCTGGAAGACGATAGCGGCAAGGACGATCCCCGCTTCTCGATGTCGGCCGACGAGCTGAAGAAGAAGGGCATCGAGGACTTCCAGCTCCATTATGCGATCCAGACGATCGTGCGGACCGGCGGACGCCCGGCCACCGGCGTGGCAGCGAAGAAGTAATCCGATGCGCCAGGACGGACTGACGACCGCGCGCTGGATCGCGCTGCTCGTGCCGCTGGGCCTGATGGCCGGCGCGCTGGGCTCACAATATATCGGCGGCCTGTATCCTTGCGAGATGTGCCACTGGCAGCGCTGGCCGCATTATGCGGCGATTCCGGTAGCGGCAGCCGCCTTCTTCGTGAAGCAGCGGCCGGCGCAGCTGGCACTGGTGCTGCTCGCGGGCCTGCTGGTCGCGGTGAGCGGCGCGATCGGCGTGTTCCATGCCGGGGTCGAATATCACTGGTGGCAGGGCATCACGCCCTGCACCGCGCGCGCCGGAGCCGGGATGAGCGGCGCCGATCTGCTCGACGCGATCCGCAAGGCGCCGCTGGTGCGCTGCGACGCGCCGCAATGGAGCCTGTTCGGCATCTCGCTGGCCGGGTTCAACGCGATCATCTCGCTGGCAGGTGCCGTGGCCGTGTTCGTGCTGGCGCTGCGCCGGGCGCGCTGATGGGCTGGAAGCCGGGAGACCGCCGCGAGGCGACGGGCACGATGATCCGGGTGGATCAGGCCGGCGAATATGGCGCGACACGCATCTATGCCGGGCAGCTGGCGATCATGGGTGACCGCTCGCCGGCCGCGCGATCGATTGCGGGCATGGCGGCGCAGGAAGAACGGCACCGCGCCTTTTTCGACGCGATGGCGGCGCGGCGCGGCGTACGCCCGACCGCGCTGCAACCGATCTGGAACGTCGCGGGTTTTGCCCTTGGCGCGGTGACGGCCGCGATCGGCCCGGAAGCGGCGATGGCATGCACTGCTGCGGTGGAGACCGAGATCGACCGGCATTACCGGCAGCAGCTGGAAGAGCTGGGCGACAGCGATCCCGAGTTGAGCGACGCCGTCGAGGAGTTTCGTGCCGAGGAGCTGGAGCATCTCGACACGGCGATCGCGGCGGGCGCGGAACAGGCCCCGGCCTATCCGCTGATGTCCGGGTTGATCCGGGCCGGGTGCCGGGCGGCGATTGCGCTGTCGAAACGGATATGAAACGGATAGCTGTCGGTCTGCGTTCAGATAAGGGCCGCTAAGGTCGGCCGTGTAACAGGAGGCGATTCGATGCTTAAGAAGATCGTGATGGGCGCGCTGGTCGCGACGCCGCTTCTCTGGGCCGCGCCTGCCTTTGCCCAGCAGCGCACCGGCGTGCTGCTGATCTATGGCAACGACAAGTGCCCGACCAACGAGAATGGCGACGAGATCGTGGTGTGCCAGCGGCTCGACGAATCCGAGCGCTTCCGCATTCCCAAGGAAATCCGCGAGGCCGATGTCCGCCCGCAGGCGACCGAGAGCTGGGCGGTGCGCCAGCAGGACGCGCTGACCGTGGGCGGCACCGGCACCAACAGCTGCTCGGCAGTGGGCGCGAACGGCGCGACGGGATGCTTCGTCAAGGATGCCAATGCCGCGCGGGCCGAGACCCGCAAGCGCAAGGAAGAGGCCGAGAACCTGCCCTTGCCTTAAGGCTGGGACTGGCGACCGATCCATTCGGGTGGCGCCAGCCGGACTGCATCGGCGATCAGCCATAGCATCGCGCCTGCGCGGATCGCGGCGGCGATGGCGATGTGGATCGGCGTGATGGCATAAGGCCAGGCCCCGTCGGTCGAGGCAAACCACCAGAATTCGGCGAAATAGGCTGCGGTCCCCGCCGCGACGAACAGCGCGACCGGGCGTAGCCGCGGGGCGGTCATCAGCAGCATCGGATAGAGCCACAGGTCGAACTGGGGCGAATAGACCTTGTTGGTCAGCATGAACCAGGCGAGCAGCGGCGTGAACAGGATCCACAGCCGCGCGCGGTGCTGGTGCCAGCCCAAGCCGATGATCGCGGCGGCGCCGGCGAGGAAGGCCAGCGCGGCATAGAGGTTGCGATCCGGCGTGCTGGTGACCCACCAGCCCTGAACCCCCATAATCTCCCAGAAGGATGCCGCGGTGCCGCTGCGTTCGCTGGAGAATGTGTAGAATTCGCTCCAGTTGGTGAAGGCGAATGCGGCGACCGGCAGGTTCGCGGCGGCCCATGCGGCGATGGCGGCGAGCGACAGCAGGGTCGCGAGACGGAGCCGCTTCAGCCAGGGATCGTCCGATCCGAACAGGGCTCCAAGGCCCAGCAGCGGCAGCATCAGCACCGGATAGAGCTTGGCGGCGAGGCCGAGACCGGCGGTGGCGGCTGCCGCCACGGTACGGCTCTCGCGGGCCAGCAGCATCGCAGCCACCGCAAAGGCGATCGCCAGCATGTCCCAGTTATGCCCGACATAAAGGACCAAAGGCGGCGCCAGAGCCCATGCCCAGAGGCGGCGATCGTCCATCCCCGCGCGGCGCAGCAGCCACAGGACGAGCCCGGCGAGCAGCGCGTTCACCAGCGTCACGATAAAGAGGAAATGCATCGCATTGGCCGATGCGCCGAATAACAGCCGCGTCACGCCGCCCTCGGCCCAGATCAGCGCGCCGGTGAGCACCGGATATTCGAGCCGGGCCTGGAAATAGGGGACTTCGCCGCCCGCCACGCCGCGCCCGTCCCAGAAGGGCACCGCGTCGCTGTAGCAGCCGGTGCTGTACTGTTCCGAGCCGGTCCAGCCGCCCGGCGCGCAATGCGACTTGAACAGCCAGCCCAGCGCACAGGTGAGCGCCAGCGCGAGCATCAGGCGTTTGATCTGGCGGTCCCACCCCATGGGCTGCGTGACTATCGACTGCGGTGGCGCGCGTCGATAGCCTGACCCCATGAAGCTGTTGCTGACCCTGCTCGCCCTGCTGGGCATGTCCCAGCCCGTCATCGCCCCGGTGGAGGACCGCTATGCCGTCGGGCAGATATGGGAATATCGCAACCTGCCGCGCGACGCGGGGTCGCTGCTCAAGATCCAGGCGATCGAAACCGATCCAGTGGGCGGGACCATCTATCATATCAGCGTGACCGGGCTGAAGATCGAGGCCGGCGGCGGCGTGTTGCAGGAGATCGGGCATCTGCCGGTCTCGAAGCAGACGCTCGATGCCAGCGTGACACGGCTTTCGCCGCTGACGCCGGACTTCCCCGATGCGGCCCCCGGAATCGCCGACTGGCGCAAGGCCAATGGCGGCGTGTTCACGATTTCCGTCGCCGAGATCGTCGGGGTGATCGAACAGAGCCTCCGCCAGAACAGCGGCTGAGAGTCGTTCGCATCGGCAACCTTGCCTCGTTTCGCCGGTTCGGAAGGGAAACGAGGAGAATTTCCATGGCCGATGCACGCATCTTCCGGGACCTGATGGCCGATCATGAGCGCCATCGCGAAATGCTGAAGAAACTTGCCGACAAGCGGACCGAGGATCGCGAGGCGTTGTTCGAGGCGCTGCGGGTCGAAGTCACCGCGCATGCCGCTGCCGAGGAGGAGTCGCTCTATGCGACGATGCTCGCCGATCCGGACCTGCGCGACGAGGCGCGGCATTCGGTGTCGGAGCACAAGGAGATCGACGATTATTTCGGCGAGCTGCTCGACCTGAAATTCGGCGGTGAGGCGTGGGAGAAGAAGTTCAAGGAAATGCGCCACCGCTACGAACATCATATCGACGAGGAAGAGGAAGAGATGTTCCCGGCCGCATCGAAGGCGCTGAGCGCCGCGGAAGAGAAGCGGCTGGCGGCGGTGTTCGAGAAGCGCAAGCCCAAGGAACTGGCGCTGGCCGAGGATGCCGAGCCGGGGGATGAGCGGGAGTAGCTGACAAGGGTGTTAATTCGCTCCGGCTCGGTTAAGCTGCCCGAAAAAGCCGGGAGAGAGTGATGCTTCGACTTGCCGCCGCGATCGCTGCCGTGACGCTGATTGCCCCAAGTCTGGCGGCGCCTGCCGCCGCGCGCGATATCGTGGTGGAGGCCGGTCCCAATGCGCAGGAGCGGTTGCAGGCGGCGCTGATCGAAGCCGAGCCGGGCGATGTGGTGCGGATCGGCGCGGGCCGGTTCGAGCTGACCGATGGCCTTAGCCTCGACGTCGACCGGGTGAGTGTGATCGGTGCCGGGACCGACAAGACGGTGCTGAGCTTCAAGGGACAGCTGGGCGCCGGCGAGGGCCTGTTGGTCACGTCCGACGATGTGGTGCTACGCGGCTTTGCGGTGGAGGACACGCGCGGCGACGGGATCAAGTCGAAGGGCGCGGACCGGATCGTCTACAAGGATATCCGCGTCGAATGGACCGGCGGTCCCAAGGCGACGAACGGCGCGTATGGCGTCTATCCGGTCGAGAGCAGCAATATCCTGGTCGATGGTGTGACGGTGAAGGGTGCTTCGGACGCGGGCATCTATGTCGGCCAGTCGGACACGATCATCGTTCGCAACTCGACCGTGAGCCACAATGTGGCGGGGATCGAGATCGAGAACAGCCGCAATGCCGATGTCTATGGCAATCTCGCCACCCACAATACCGGCGGCATCCTGGTGTTCGACCTGCCGAGCCTGCCCAAGGGCAATGGCGGCGATGTGCGCGTCTACAAGAACAAGGTGATCGACAACGACACGCCGAACTTCGCGCCGCCGGGCAATATCGTGGCGACGGTGCGGACCGGCACCGGCGTGCTGATCATGGCCAATGATCATGTCTGGGTGTTCGACAATGATCTGTCGGGCAACGCGACCAGCAATGTGATGGTGATCTCGTACCGCGTGGCCTTTACCGACACGAACTACGATCCCTATCCGCGCCAGATCATCGTTTCGGGCAATCGCCACGGCAAGGCGGGGTTCAAGCCCGAACTGCCGGGCGGGGACCAGCTGACTGCGGCGTTCGGCGGGAGCATTCCGCCGATCATGTGGGACGGGACCGGCAGCGATCTGGGGCTGCGCGTCGATGACGGCGTGCCGGTGCTGGGCATGGGGCTGGCGCTGGGACAGGGGCCTGAACATGCCAAGCCGGGCCTCGCCACGCTGAACGGGCCGGACGTGCCGCAGCGCGCGCCGGTGGTGTTGCCCGCGGCGATGGAGGCGGCCGCCAAATGAAGCTGCTGGCGGCGGCGTTGCTGCTGCTCGGCGTGGTGACGCTGGGCAGGCCCGGCGGGGTGAACGATGCGGCGATCACCGGGAACGGCTATTCGGCGAAACTGTCCGACTATGGCTTTTTCAGCGACCTGAAGGCTCGGACACCTGTGGCTCGGGTGATCGGCTACGACCTCGAGACGGCCCTGTTCTCCGACTATGCCGAGAAGCAGCGGTTCATCTATGTCCCCGCCGGGGCGACCGCGAAATATGACGCGCAGGCCGCGTTCGACTTTCCGGTCGGGTCGGCGCTGATCAAGACCTTCGGCTATCGGCATGATGGGGTGTTCAAGCCCCTGGAGACGCGACTGCTGTTGCGCCGGGCGAGCGGATGGGTGGCGATTCCCTATGTGTGGAATAGTGATGGCAGCGACGCCGATCTGAAGCGGGCGGGCACGCGGATGCCGGTCAGCTTCACCGATCCTTCGGGGCAGAAGCGCGAGATCAGCTATGCGGTGCCGAACCAGAACCAGTGCAAGGATTGCCATGCGCTGTCGGGCGCGATCACGCCGATAGGGCCCAAGGCGCGCTACCTGAACCATGACGGGCAGTTGCAGCGGCTGGTGGCCGGCGGGCTGCTCGACCGGGCGCCCAAGGATGCGCCGCGGGTGGCGCGCTGGAACGACCCCAGGGCGCCGATCGATGCGCGCGCGCGAGCCTATCTCGAGATCAACTGCGCGCATTGCCATAATCCGCAGGGAGCGGCGTCCAATTCGGGGCTGTTCCTCGAGCTGTGGCGGACCGATCCCAACGCGATCGGGCTGCGCAAGCGGCCGGTGGCGGCCGGGCG